>UQXL01000001.1 GCA_900545135.1 uncultured Eubacteriales bacterium
CAGCTTTTGTTGTCGTCACAAGAAAGGAGATGATTTTACATGTCGGCTATAAAAATTGAGAATCTAACTTTTTCATATCCGGAAAGTTACGATAATATATTTGAAGACGTCAGCTTTCAGATAGATACAGACTGGAAACTGGGCTTTGTCGGCAGAAACGGCAGGGGAAAGACCACTTTTCTGCAGCTCTTGACGAACAGATATGAATACAGCGGCAGGATCACGTCGCCGGTGGAATTCGGCTATTTTCCCTGCGTTGTGTATGACAGAGATAGACTTACAGAAGATATTCTCTCTGAAATCTGCCCGGAAGCCCAGAACTGGCAAATCATAAGAGAACTGTCGTATCTTGACATGGATGCAGAAGTGCTTTACAGGCCCTTTAACACCCTTTCAGGAGGTGAACAGACAAAAGCGCTGCTTTGCGCCCTCTTCCTTGACGAGGGACGTTTTCTGCTCATAGACGAGCCTACAAATCACCTGGATATGAAAGCGAGGGAAAAAATGGCCTCATATCTAAAAAGGAAAAAAGGCTTCATACTGGTGTCCCACGACAGGACGCTGCTGGACGGCTGCACCGACCACACTCTGTCGCTGAATAAGACAGATATAGAAGTCCAAAGCGGCAATTTCTCATCTTTTATGGAAAACTTTCAGCGCCAGCAGGACTTTGAAAAGAGCAGAAGCGAAAAACTGGAAAAGGATATAGTGCGTCTGAAGAAAACGGCAAAGCAGAAAGCTTCCTGGTCAGACAAAGTTGAAGCCTCTAAAATTGGTGCCGCAGACAAAGGCTTCGTTGGCCACAGAGCCGCCAAGATGATGAAGCGGTCAAAAGCAATAGAAGCGAGGCAGCAGCAGGCCATTGCCGAGAAATCGCAGCTCTTGGGAAATTTTGAAAAAGCCGAGGATTTGAAGCTTTCGCCTCTTGACCACCGCTCCGATCCGCTTGTATCTTTCTCGGATGTCTCCATATATTACGGAGATAGGACAGTATGCAGTCACGTCAGCTTTTCCCTGCGGCAGGGAAAAAGGCTCATCATCGAAGGAAAAAACGGCAGCGGCAAGAGCAGTCTGCTCAAGCTGCTGGCAGGAGAGGATATAAGTCATACAGGTATCATAACGAGAAGCTCCGGCCTCGTAATATCTTACGTGCCTCAGGATACCGGCTGGCTGAGAGGCAGCTTGTCGTCCTTCGCCGCGGAAAATCATCTTGACGAAAGCATTTTCAAGGCTATACTGCGCAAGATGGATTTTGAGCGTGTGCAGTTTGAAAAGGACATGTCTGAATTTTCCGAGGGGCAGAAGAAAAAGGTACTGATCGCCAAGAGTCTTTCGGAAAAAGCTCACATCTATGTCTGGGACGAACCTCTCAACTTCATAGACGTATATTCGCGCATGCAGATAGAAAATCTGATAGCACGGTTTTCGCCGGCCATGGTGCTGGCTGAGCACGACAGATACTTCTGCGAGGCGATAGAGGCTGAGATCATCAGCTTGGACTAAAAAAGCTAAAAAACTAAGCGGGAGCATTTCGCATTCACATACTGCGATGCTTCCGCTTTTCTTTATCTTCATTCTTTTTCTTACGCTCTATTTTTCTTGTCATAAAACCTTGTCCCACTCATAGAATGTAATAATCAAAAGAAAAGGGGACATGTAGATGAACGCTTTCAGAGAAATTTTGAGCAGACTGCCTGCCTCGGTGTGCCAGGAACTCGAGATCCTGCCCGATGCGGACCTCAGGGAACTGCAGGAGGTAAGGCTGCGCTGCGGCCAGCGGATAGTTTTAAGATATGACGGCAGAGAAAAAAGTCTGGTCAGGATAGTCAGCAAAGAAGATCTGCAGAAGACGCTCAATAACCTGATAAAACACTCATACTACGCTTATGAGGAAGATCTGGCCAAGGGCTTCGTGACCATAGAAGGCGGTCATAGAGTGGGAATATGCGGCAAAGCCGTGGTCAAGAACGGACAACCGTCTCTTATAAAAGAAGTGAGTTCCATGAACATACGCTTCGCCAAGGAAATAAAGGGCTGCGCCAATTCGCTGATCCCTGTTATACTGAAAGACGGCAGGCCGGAAAATATACTGATAGTTTCACCTCCCGGCTGCGGCAAGACGACTCTTCTGCGGGACATGACCCGCTGTATGAGCATGCGCGGCATACAGACTGCCGTATGCGACGAAAGATCTGAAATAGCCGGAATGTACAGTTCATCTCCCAGCTTTGACCTTGGTCCGAGGACAGACGTGCTGGACGGCTGCGATAAGATACACGGCATACCTATGCTGATACGCTCCATGGCTCCCCAAGTGATAGTTACCGACGAGATAGGAAAAGAGGGAGACGTATCTGCTGTAGAACAGTGCATGAACGCGGGGATTTCACTGGTGACTTCGATACACGGCTGCTGCAGGAGAGATATAGAAAACTCCAACATAGGGTCTTTATTGGCGAAGAAGTTTTTCAGCAGCATAATATATCTGTCTGCCGAAAAGGGTCCGGGGACCATAAGGGAGATAGAAAATGCTTAGACTGGCGGGACTTCTCGGCATAGTGCTCTCACTGGGACTTGCAGGCATTTTCAAAGCCCAGCAGCTCAAGGCCAGAGTGAGTCTTCTGGAAGATTTTATGCAGATGGTTCTGGAATTGAAAGGTCAGATAAGCTATTTCAGGGAGCCCCTTCCTTTGATATTCAGCAAAGTAGATAAAAGAACAGGCTCCAGAGCCTGTATGCTGCTCGGAGCTGTGGAAAGCCGCCTCGGCAGGCAGGACGGTCAGGACGCAGGAATCACTGAGATATGGTCCTTTAATGTGGAGGAAATATACAAAAACACGCCTCTTACGCCGGACGATCTGGAAACACTCAAATATCTGGGCAGCTTTGTCGGTCAGACCGACTATGACAATCACATTTTTCACTTTTCTTACCTTGAAGAAAAGCTCGGCCGCCAGATAGATGAAGCCAAAGCCAATTTAAAGCTTAAGGGTCCGATGTACAGAAAGATAGGCTTTTTTCTGGGAGCCATCCTGGCCATATTGCTTATTTAAATCCGCGGTAAAATAAACTGGCAGAAATTGAGGAGAAAACATGAGTTTCGGAGTAGACGTTTTATTTAAAATAGCGGCGATAGGTATCGCCATAGCCCTTTTGAATCAGATACTTTCCAAGGCCGGAAGAGATGAGGAAGCCATGATGATAACGCTGGCCGGAGTCATAATAGTGCTTACCATAGTCATCAAGATGGTAAGCGAGTTCTTTCAGGAAATACAGGTGTTTCTGGAATTTTGAAGTACGCGCCGGGAAGTTTTTTCAGCGGAACAGGATTAAGAATTTTGAGATGATTACTTTACTTAAGATATGTGCCGTAGGCATTGCCGCCATCATAATAATTGCTTTGGTTAGGCAGTATAAGCCGGAGCTGGCGACCGGAGTTTCAATATGCGCTTCCGTCATCATGCTGTTTTTTATCATAGGAAGCCTCAAAGAGGGGTTCAGTTTCATATCGGAGCTTTACAGCAGACTTTCCTACGGAAAAGAATATTTTCCGATAATACTGAAAGTGCTGGGAATAGCCTACGTAACAGAATTCGCAGTGGCGCTGTGCAGCGACGCCGGTGAAAAGTCCATAGCAGGCAAAGTCGAACTGGCCGGCAAGGTGGCCATATTCTTTGCCGCCATTCCAATTTTTGTTTCTTTGCTTGAGCTGCTGGACAGCTTGCTCTGACAGCTTTTGTAGTGAGGCTTGTCCAATGGAAATTAAAATAACGAAAGAATATGTGACGGATCACGGATGGATTACGAAAAGATATTGGAAGAACAATTTAACAATGTAATAGACGAGGAGACTATAGACGGTATCGCCGGTCAGGCAGGGGACATTACATACGGACTTTCGCAGCAGTTTTCGCTGGAAAACATCTTCAACGCCACCGTAAAAGGCGAAAGCATTTTCAACAACCCAGACGTGATAGACAGCCTGAAAGACTTGTTTTTCTATGAAGTCAAAAGTGCCCTTGTTCTGGCCGTTGAAATACTCAGCGTCTGCATAATAATCGGCCTTTTGAAAAACCTGTCGTCGTCTTTCAGCAGCAAGTCGGTTTCCGATATAAGCATGATGGTCTGCACCATGGTCATCATCGGATTGGCGATAAACAACTTCCGCGTTTCCTACGATTTGGCGATAGATACAGTAGGCACCATGGCTGATACGATGGCTGTGCTGGCGCCCATACTGCTTGGCATCATGGTTTCCACAGGAGCTGTGACTTCAGGAACGGTACTGAGTCCGCTGATAATCGGGTCGATCTCCGGTATCGCGCTCATCGTCAAGACTTTCATACTGCCTGCGCTGTTTACGGCCACAATCCTTTCACTAATAAACTGTATAACAGAAAAAGATTATGTAAACAAGATAGCAAAGCTGCTGAGAAACGCTTCCGTAGCTGTGATGGGACTTCTGATGGTCATACTGACCGGGATAATTTCCATACAGGGGCTTCTGACGGATACTTCGGACGGACTCCTGATCAACACTGCCAAATACTCACTCAGTTCGTTCATACCAATAGTAGGAGGCTTTACTTCCGATACAGTGGAACTCTTCCTCAGGTGTATGTCGTCCATTAAGAGTGTTGTCGGCGTTTTCGGCATCATACTCATCCTGCTTCTGATTCTGGTGCCGCTGATAAAAATAATAATTATCGCTTGCGTTTACAAGCTTACGGCAGCTCTGTGCGAACCGGTCACAGACAGCAAGATTTCAGACGGCCTCAGCGATATGGGCAGCTGCCTCATTTCCATAGGATCAATAATGTTCTTCAACGCTCTGCTCTTCATAATGTTCATAACTACCATAATGAAGATAGGAGGCGGATGATGGAAAGCGTATTCACATGGGTCAAAGACGTATTTTTTATAATAATTTCCCTTACTTTTTTTCAGATACTGATACCAAACTCAAATATGACCAAGTATCTTAAATTCATATTTTCCCTCATAATCCTGGCCGTCATCCTGGAGCCCTTCGCAAGCCTGGTCAAATAAGGGGACGAGGGTAGAAGCGCAGTGAAAACGATGGCCGGCTGTAATGAAACCGGCGATAATTATAATAAAAGTCATAATCGCAGACATCTTTCATATAAATAGGAGTGAGATTATGTTTGATAAAATAGTAGGCAAGGAAAACTTCATCAAGCTTATAACAGTCCTTCTGATAGCTTCCATCGGAATACTGGCTTTAAGCATACTCACCGACTCTTCCGACGGACGAAAACAGATAATAGACCTCGACGGAGGTTCCGAGGAACAGCTGTGCAGCGTGCTTTCCAGCATCAAAGGAGTGGGAGATGTGGAAGTCATGGTCAAATATGACGCCGAAGAAAACGTATCAGGAGTGATAGTCATCGCAGAAGGAGGTTCTGATCCCGTAATTGCCAACGACCTTACCCAGGGAGTTTCAACCTTGTTTAATATTCCGGTTTCAAACGTAATAGTTTTTGAAAAAGAACAGGAGGAGTGACTTTGAAAAAGAAGTTTAGTTATAAGGATATCTTGTATAAAGGCAAGAGAGTAGCCGTTTTAGGCTTGGTAGTCGTATTCGGTACAGGTGTTATCGTAACGTCGGGATTAGATAAAAAAGAGGAGGTTCCGGCTCACGACGGAGAAGTCCTGGTAGACAGCCTGGCTGTAGAAGAGGAAGAAACCGACGCGGCCGCTTCAGGCGGAGATTTTGAAGAGATGAGAGCACAGATGGAACTGGAGCGCAACAAACTGATTTCCACTCTCGACTCGACTATCAATAACAGCAATAACGACAACGAAAAGAAAAACGCTTCTGAAGAAAAGCAAAGAATCCTGGGCTACATGGAAACTGAGCTGGCCATAGAAAGCATAATAGAACAGAAAAATCTGCCCGATTCTTTCGTGCTCATAACCGAAAGCAGCATAAGCGTGACTGTGGACCAGCAGGACCTTGACACCAGCACCGTCGCCAAGATATGCGATATAGTGATGCGTGAAACCGGAGAATCCGCTGATAAGATCATAATCCAGAGCAAGTATTAAAATTTATACATCAGATGCAAAACTTTCAGAGAATGTTTGAAATTCCGCCCCTCAGCTTTGCCCAAATAGGCCAGGCGAGGGGGTTTTGTATATAAAAATTTTAATTTTATAAAAAACATGAACAAATTTTATAAAATTTTACATAATTACTTTATAATAATGTCTGTGGCATAAAGCCAGCCCGGCTGCAAAACCCAAACAAACCGGCCGCAAAGAACAGCCGAAAACCGACTGTTCTTTTTTATGCCTGCAGGGCAAATACCATTGAACAAAAATCGCTTTTCTGTTATAATTTTAGCGAGGTGATCATCTTGTCGGACAAACAGACATTGAACAGAATTTCAGAAGAAATAATATGCATGGCGGCCATGAAGGCGGCCTTGAACGTACCAGGAGTAAACCACCTGTGCGACAGCTTTGCCGACAATATCGCGAAAAAAATCGTCGGTAAAGAAACTCCTTACAACGGTATAAAGCTTTCAAAAGATAAAGATATGATCTCGATAGATATTTTTCTCGTGGCCGACTACGGCGTCAAAATACCGCAGCTGGCATGGGACATACAAAACGAAGTCAAGAAGAGCGTCAGCGGGATCACCGATCAGATATTAAACGCAGTGAATATCCATGTTCAGGGAGTATCTCTGCCGAATAGATTTGAGGAGCGTCAATGAATAGAAGAGAGGCAAGAATTTTAGCAATGCAGTACATTTTCCAGATGGGGGCGCAGGGAAATTTCAGCGCCGAAAGCCTGGATGATTTTATTTCCGACAAAAAAGCCGGCGGTCAGAAGCAATATATTGCGTCGGTCATAAATTCAGTATGTGAAAATATAGCGGCGATTGACGGCGTTATCAATGAGAACAGTTCAGGCTGGTCCGTCTCGAGGATGGCCAAAGCCGATCTTGCCGTCCTGCGTCTTGCCGCCGCAGAGATACTTTATGACGAAGATATTCCAAAATCCGTATCCATCAACGAAGCCGTGGAACTGGCCAAGATATACGGAGACGACAAATCAGCCGGCTTTGTCAATGCAGTTCTTAAGAACATAGGCTGACTGATTCACGGGACAACACTCATGGAAAAAAGAAAACTTTCTTTAGGCATAGATACAAGCAATTACAAGACTTCCGTCGCCGTCGTATCCGATGACGGCGAGATACTCTTCAACAGCCAGGCTTTTCTCTACGTAAAAGAGGGAGAACGTGGGCTGAGGCAGTCGGAAGCCTTGTTTCAGCACGTAAACAAGCTGCCACAGACCATTGCCGCAGCTCTGGCAAACAGGGACATCAGAAAGAATATAGGCTGCGTCGCTGTCTCCGACAGACCGAGGCCGGCAGAAAACTCATACATGCCTGTATTCAACGCCGGCGTATCGGCGGCCGAGATTCTGAGCGCTTCCCTGGCAGTTCCCCTCTACAAGTTTTCTCATCAGGAGGGTCACATTGAAGCCGTCAGGCGCTACTCCACGCTAAAAGACGAGGATTCTTTCGTATGTTTTCATTTCAGCGGAGGGACGACTGAAGCCATCGCCGTAGACAAAAAACTTGGGCGATTTGAAATAGTCGGAGGCTCAAAGGATATATCATACGGCCAGGTTCTCGACAGGATAGGCGTGGCCATGGGATTTTCCTTTCCCTGCGGAAAGAAACTGGACGAGCTGGCCGGCAGGGCGGCTGGTGAAAAGAACTGCGTATTCACGCCGATAAAGGTGAAGGACTGCTTCGTCAATCTTTCGGGAATAGAGACGCAGGGCCAGCGGCTGCTGGAAAAGCAGATTCTTGAAAAGCATACGCTCGAAAATCACATAAGGGAAAAAATAGCCTGTGATTTGATGCTGCGCATTTCAGAATCCATAGAAGAGATGACGCTGCGGCTGGCAGAAAAATACGATATAGAGAATTTCATATTCGCAGGAGGAGTTTCTTCCAGCGAATATCTGAGAAAATATATGAACAGACATCTGGCGGGAAAAGTAAAATTTGTCTTTGGTGATCCGAAGCTTTCGCAGGATAACGCCGTCGGCACAGCTCTGCTGGGAGGAAGTAAGATATGGCTTTAAAACCTGTAACAGTTTCACAGCTCAACGAATATATAAGCAGAATAATAGCTACCGATCCTCTTCTTGGCAATATATCGGTAAAAGGAGAGGTATCCAATTTAAAGTATCACAGTTCAGGACACGTGTATTTTTCCATGGTGGACGACAGCAGCAAGATAAACTGCTTTCTGCCTGCATCTTATGTGAGAAACCTGGACTGCCAGCTGTCAGACGGCCTGGAAATAACAGTCCACGGCTACGTAAGCGTCTACAAAAAAGGCGGCGCCTATACGCTTCACGTGCGGACGGTAGAAGTTTCCGGCGCGGGAAATCTCTCGACGGCATTTGAACTGCTCAAAAATAAGCTGGACAAAGAGGGGCTGTTCGACCCTGCTCACAAAAAAACCATACCTAAATTTCCAAGAAAGGTCGGAGTGGTGACTTCCGCCACCGGAGCGGCTGTCAAGGATATCATAAAGATAATAACTTCGAGGACGAAGCTGGTGGATGTGATCGTCTTTCCCGTGCTGGTGCAGGGAGAAGAAGCCGCCTATGACATAGCCCGAACCCTCGACATGATAAACGAAGATTTCAGCGACCTGGATGTCCTGATAATCGGCAGGGGCGGTGGTTCCTCCGAAGATCTTTGGGCTTTCAACGAAGAAGTCCTTGCCAGAGCCGTCTATCGCTGCAGCATACCTGTAATTTCAGCCGTAGGGCATGAAATAGATTTTTCCATCTGCGATTTCGTCGCCGATCTCAGAGCTGAAACGCCTACTGCGGCGGCAGAAATAGCCGTACCTGACGACAGCCTCATGCAGAACAGAGCAGATCAGCTCAAGCAGCAGCTTTCGTCCTGCCTTGAGAATAAGCTCAGTTATTTCTCGCTTTTAGCTGAAAGCTGTGCAGGCGATATGAAGAGCACCATTATCAGGCGAATAGACCGACTGAGCCACGCGGCCGAAAAAGCGGCGCTTACTTTAGAAGAAAACAATCCGATAAAAATCCTGGAAAAGGGATATTCTATAATAGAAGACACTGACGGCTCCTGCATTTCCTCGTTCAGAAAGATTGCGGAGGGCGGCAGATACAGACTGATCTTTAAAGACGGCAGCACGGAAATAACGGCGTCGTCAGTCAAAGAGAGAGGGTGAAAAAGATGACTTTTGAAGAATCCATGAAAAAACTTGAAGAAATGTCGGAAAAGATAAAAGCCGAGGACACGACTTTGGAAGAAGCTATAAAATGTTACGAAGAGGGAATAGAATGTTATCGCAGATGCAGCGAGATTCTCAAAAACGCGCAGCAGAAAATAGAAATCTACGGACAGGGATCGGAGGATTAAATTATGGACAGAAGTTATGCGGAATATAAGGAAATAGTCAACGCTCACCTGATGGATTTCATACCGAACATAGACAACAAAAGTCTTTCTCTCTATGAATCTATGAAATACAGCCTTCTTGCCGGAGGAAAGAGACTGCGTCCTGTGCTCCTGCTTGCCTCATGCGAATTCGCCGGCGGCAGCATAAGAGAAGCTATTCCTTATGCCTGCGCAGTCGAATACATCCACACTTACTCTCTCATACACGACGATCTGCCGGCCATGGACAACGATGATCTGAGAAGAGGTATCCCTACCAACCATAAAGTTTACGGCGACGCCATAGCCATACTGGCAGGAGACGGGCTGCTGACCACAGCCTTTGAAGTCATCAGCAAGGACATGATGCTTTACTTCGACTCGCCTGAAAAGATGATGAAGCGGGTCAACGCAGCTTATCAGATAGCAAGCGGCGCCGGCTGCCAGGGAATGGTGGCGGGTCAGGTCTCTGATATCGAGGCTGAAAACGCCATAGCTTCCAATGAAATGCTGGAATATATCCATCTCAACAAGACGGCAGCGCTGTTCAAAGCTTCCATCAAGGCCGGTCTTTATCTGGGCGATTACGACGACAAGATGATAACCGACATGAGCAAATATGCCGATAATCTTGGACTGGCCTACCAGATAGCCGACGATATTCTTGACGTCGTGGGCAACAAAGAAGAACTCGGTAAAAATACGGGGTCAGACGAGAAAAGGCATAAAAATACCTATACGTCAATCAACGGACTTGACGAGGCGCGCAGAAGGCTTGAAGAACTGACCAGCGGCGCTGTGGAAGCCATAGCCGACTACTACGACAACGCTGAATTTTTCAGGGATCTGGTTCTCGAGCTGGCCGAAAGGAAGTATTAGCGGTAAAACAGCGTCAAAGACTGAAAATATTAATGATTGAAGGCAATACAATATGAGTTCAAATATAACAGATTATAATTTTCCGCAGGACTTGAAGAACATGTCAGCAAAACAGCTTGATCTACTGTCCTATTCCATAAGAGATTTCCTCATAGAGAATGTTTCAGCCACAGGAGGACATCTGGCTTCAAACCTGGGTATCGTCGAAATCACTCTGGCTCTTCATAAAGTGTTCAATACGCCTGAGGACAAGATAATATGGGACGTAGGCCATCAGGCTTATGTGCATAAGATACTTACAGGAAGAGCAGGGCAGTTCAGCACTCTCAGAAAGCTGGACGGACTGAGCGGATTCCCCAAGAGCAAGGAAAGTCCCCACGACTGTTTTGATACAGGTCACAGCAGCGTTTCCATTTCAGCCGCCGCAGGAATGGCCGCAGCCAGAGACATCAAAGGTGAAAAGCACGAAGTCATAGCTGTGATAGGAGACGGATCGCTGACTGGCGGCGAAGCCTACGAGGGTCTGAACAATATCGGCGAAATGAAATCAAAAGTCATAGTCATTCTAAACGACAACGGCATGTCCATTTCACCCAATACAGGCGGTATTTCCAAGCATCTGGGCAATCTGAGGACTTCCAAGGGGTACCTGGGTCTCAAAAAATTCGTAAAACGTCATCTGAATACAGGCTCAAGCTTCGGAGGCTCTCTGGCCGCAGGTCTTGCCGATATAAAAAACGACATCAAATATACCATAATGGACTACGGCGGCGTGCTCTTTGAAGAGCTGGGCTTTACATATTTCGGTCCTGTGGACGGACATAACATAACAGACCTCATCAATGTGATGATCAAGGCTAAAAATCTCAACGAACCTGTGATAATCCACGCCATAACTAAAAAGGGTAAGGGCTATAAAAACGCTGAGAAAGATCCGGGGAAATTCCACGGCATAGGTCCCTTTGACACCACCACCGGAGCTGTCCTTGAGAAAAACGATGGTCAGTCCTATTCCAGCCTTTTAGGTCAGTTTGCCGTTGAAATAGCGGAAAAAGATTCAAGAGTTACGGCCGTGACTGCAGCCATGGGTGAAGCCACAGGCCTCGGCGAATTTACCAAGCGGTTTCCGGACAGATTCTTCGATGTGGGAATCGCCGAAGAACACGCAGTCACCTTTGCCGCTGGAATGGCAAAGGCAGGAATGAAGCCTCTTGTAGCCATATATTCGTCGTTCCTGCAGCGCGGTTTTGACCAGATGATGCAGGACGTGTGCATGCAGAACCTGCCGGTAGTATTTGCCATCGACAGGGCAGGCTGCGTGGGAGCAGACGGAGAAACGCATAACGGTATGTTTGATCTTTCATACCTTTCATCTATGCCCAACATGACCGTACTCACGCCTAAAGACGGAAACCAGCTGAAAGAGATGCTGGAATACGCCTTCCGACTAAATGCACCTGCGGCCATCAGATATCCGCGCGGCAATACTTTTTACGATAAAAATATTATGTCGACCTATGGTGTCAAGAACACGCGCATTCGGCCTGCCGGCAAAGTCGACATATGGGCCTGCGGAAAGATGTTTGACTGCGGCCAGAAAGTGGCAAATATGTTAGAAGAGAGGGGCATAAGCGCAGGACTGGTAGATGTTATGAGCGTAAAACCTCTGGACACAGCGCCTTTTGAAGAGAGCGGCGAAAAACCGCAGCTCATAGTCACGATAGAAGACCACTCAGCTTCATGCGGCATGGGGCAGATGCTGGCTGCAGCCCTTTCCAGATACAGGGCGAAAGTTCTCCCTATTGGCTGGCCCGACCAGTTCATACCGCAGGGCACTTTTGGGCAGCTGGCCGAAAGATACGGTCTTACGCCAGAAAAAATAACCGAAAGGATATGTGAAGAACTTGAAAGAAAGGCTTGATACGCTTCTGGTAGAAAAAGGGCTTTTCCCGTCGAGAGAAAAGGCAAAAGCTTCCATCATGGCCGGAATGATCACCGTAGACGGACAGATAAGCGATAAGGCTGGCACCATGGTCGATATAGATGCTCAAATCGCTGTAAAAGAAAATCCTTGTCCCTATGTGAGCAGAGGCGGCCTGAAGCTGGAAAAATCCATGAAACTGTGGGGTATCTCATTAGACGGCTGCATCTGTATGGATATAGGCGCCTCCACCGGAGGATTTACCGACTGCATGCTGCAAAACGGCGCTTCCAAGGTATATGCCGTAGACGTGGGCTACGGTCAGCTGGATTACAAGCTGAGGCAGCACCCCAGCGTAATAAATATGGAAAAATGCAATATAAGATATATAGACAAAGATTCCATAGACCCTCTGGACTTTATCAGTATAGACGTATCTTTCATATCTCTGAGGCTGGTCTTTCCCGTAGCCTCACAGCTTCTCAAAGAGGACGGCAGGCTTATATGCCTGATAAAGCCCCAATTTGAGGCAGGCAGGGAGCAGGTAGGAAAAAAAGGCATAGTCCGCGATAAAAAGGTGCATATACATGTTATCGAAAATGTGGTAAAATATTCTATTGAGAGCGGTCTTGTTCCCGCAGGTCTCACTTACAGTCCTGTCAAGGGTGCAAAGGGCAACATAGAATATCTTCTGTACATAGACGGCAAGACGTCGGCTCCGGATAGAGAGCAGGGCGGCGGGGGTGAAGAAAATCCTGCAGAAACCACAGAACGCTCAAGCGGCGGGGCCGAAAGCTCAGCAGCAGCCGCATCTGTTGACGCAGCAGAGATCATTTCGGACTTACATATAGAAGAGACGGTAAATAACTCCCACAGGGAGCTGGAATAAAAGAAAGCATCATATAGTTTTAAAAGGAGAGAAAGAGATGAAACTATCAAAGAAAATTCAGGCGATGGAACTTTCACCGATCAGAAAATTCGTTCCATACGCAGACGCAGCCAGAGCTGCCGGAAAAAAGGTATATGGTCTCAACATAGGTCAGCCTGATATCAAGACTCCGGAAGCGTTCTTCGACGCAGTCAAAAACTACAACGAAGAAGTTCTCGCTTATGCCAATTCACACGGCGTAGCAGAGCTGCTGGACGCCTTGGTAGGCTATTACAAGAGAATTGGACTCGACTTTGAAAAGAAAGACCTGCTCATAACAAACGGCGGTTCCGAAGCCATCAACATGCTGATGACAGCCATACTGGACGAAGGTGACGAAGTAATAATGGCCGAGCCTTTCTACACCAACTATAAGACTTTCGTAGGCCAGGCAGGCGGCAAAGTTGTAGCCATACCTACCACGGCTGAAGACGGCTACCAGTACGCTGTCAGAGAAAAGATCGAAAACGTCATCACACCGAAGACCAAGGCAATCTGTATAATCAATCCTGGCAACCCAACGGGAAAAGTTCTGACCAGAGATGAAATGAAGCTGATAGTAGATATCGCTCTTGCTCATGATCTCTTCATCATCGCAGATGAAGTTTACAGAGAATTCGTATATGACGGCAAGGAAATGTCCACTTTCGGTTCATTTAAGGAAGCTGAACAGAATGTCATCATCGTAGACTCAGTTTCCAAGAGATTCTCTGCCTGCGGAGCCAGAATCGGTTCAGTGGCTTCAAAAAACGAAGAGCTGATGAACAACCTGATGAAACTGGCCCAGGCAAGACTCTGCTGTCCTACCATAGACCAGGTGGGCGCCGCCGAGCTCTATAAGCTGGACCCATCATACTTCGACGACATCAAGAAAGAATACGAGCACAGAAGAAACGTTTCCGTGGAGGCTCTCAACGAGATCGAGGGCATCAAATACGGCGTTCCTGAGGGAGCTTTCTACATAACATGCCAGCTGCCTGTAGACAATGCTGAGGACTTTCTGATGTTCCTGCTCACCGAATTCGACGTCAACGGCGAGACCTGCATGTTCGCTCCTGCCGGAGGCTTCTTCGGAACTCCCGGAGTCGGCCAGTCAGATATGCGTATAGCTTACGTGCTCAACGCTGAGGACATGAAAGCCGGCATCAACATAATAAAAGAAGGTATCAAAGCATACAACAGCAGATAAAATATCAGACAAATATCAAAAGAAACAAGAGGAGAAAAATATGAAGCTATCCCCAATGATGGAACAATATATGGCAATAAAAGATGAATATCAGGACTGTATCTTGTTTTTCAGGCTGGGTGACTTCTATGAAATGTTTTTTGACGACGCCAAACTGGCGTCAAAGGAATTGGAATTGACCCTTACGGGTAAAAACTGCGGTCAGGAAGAAAGGGCTCCCATGTGCGGAGTCCCTTTCCATTCTGCGGAAAGCTATATAGCCAAGCTGGTGGAAAACGGCCATAAAGTGGCTATCTGCGAGCAGATAGAGGACCCTGCCACGGCAAAGGGCATCGTCAGGAGAGAAGTCATACAAATAGTGACGCCAGGCACTGTGACGGCACAATCCATGCTGGCAGAGAAAGAAAACAATTACCTCGCGGCCGTTTATTTCGACGACAGAGAACGAGTAATGTCCATAGCTTACTGCGACGTATCAACAGGCGAAGTCAACGTCACTGAATACGCCGGTGAAGACGGCTACGAGACGCTGATAAACGAACTGGTCAAGGTCAAAGCTCGCGAGATCATCGTCACCAAATCTTTTTCAGAAAAGTATCAGACAGAAGAAATCACACTGATAACAGAAGCTTACATCAACGTGGTGGGAGATGATTTCTTTTCACGCAAAGCCTGTCTGGAAGCAGTAAAAGCTCAGTTCAGCTGCATTTCGCCTGCCGCCGTCGGACTGGAACAGGACGGCTCAGCAGTGCTTTCGCTGGGCGCCCTCATAAGTTATCTTCTGGAAACCCAGAAACACAGCTTGAAACACATCACAGGCTTCAATTTTTATGAAATGGGCAAACACATGTCCCTGGACAAGGCCACCCTTAGAAATCTCGAACTGACTGAAACGCTCCACGACAAAAAAGTCGCAGGCTCGCTGCTTGGAGTTCTCGACAAGACTCACACGGCCATGGGAAGCAGGAAGATGAAGCAGTGGCTCAGGGAACCGCTCAACGAAGCGGAGGATATAAACTCGCGCCTCGACGGAGTAGAAGAGCTCTACAGCCAGATACTGATCAGAAACAACATCAAGGAATCACTCAAGGGCATATACGATTTTGAAAGGCTTGCAGGACGCATAGCCTGCGGCAACGCCAACGGAAAAGACCTGATCGCCCTCAGAAATTCTCTTTCATTGCTGCCGGAAATAAAGGACTGCCTCGCATACGCCAATTCCGGCATACTAAAGAAACTTAACGACGAAATCAATCCTCTCAGAGAGGTTCACGAAATAATAGAAAATTCCATCGTAGACGAACCGCCGTTCACCATCAAAGAGGGCGGCCTCATCAAGGAGGGATATTCCCCGGAACTTGATGAGCTCAAAGACTCCATAAAAGACGGCAAGGCATGGATTTCAGGTCTGGAAGCTTCAGAAAGGGAGCGCACGGGAATAAAAAACCTGAAAGTAGGCTATAACAGAGTATTCGGATATTATCTGGAAGTTACCAGATCATATTTCGACCTCATACCGGAAAACTACATAAGAAAGCAGACTCTCGCCAACGCCGAGAGATTCATCACTCCGGAGCTGAAAGAAATGGAAAATCTGGTTCTCAACGCCGAAACCAAGATAAATCAGATGGAGCACGAGATTTTCGTAAGCGTCAGAAACGAGATAGAAAAATATATAAGTGAAATACAGAAGACTTCCTCTGCCGTAGCGCAGCTGGACGTGCTCTGTTCTTTCGCCCAGGTAAGCGAAAAGCTGGGTTACGTAAGGCCTGTAATCGACGATTCCATGGAGATACAGATAGTAAAAGGCCGTCATCCCGTTATAGAGCAGTCCATATCCGGAGGTCTGTTCATACCTAACGATACTTATATCAACGATAAGGACTCAAGCCTGCTCCTGATAACAGGACCCAACATGGCAGGAAAATCCACTTACATGAGGCAGACGGCTCTCCTGGTGCTCATGGCTCAGGCAGGCTGTTTCATACCTTGTGAAAGCGCCCGCATAGGCGTCGTGGACAGGATATTCACCAGAATAGGCGCTTCAGACAACCTGGCGCAGGGCCAGTCAACTTTCTATGTTGAGATGAGCGAGCTCTCATACATCATAAACTCAGCAGGTCCGAGAAGCCTCATAATCCTCGATGAAATAGGCCGCGGCACAAGCACTTACGACGGTCTTTCCATCGCCTGGGCTGCAGCAGAATATCTGGCCGGCGAAAAACGCCGCATAAGAACGCTATTCGCCACCCATTACCACGAGCTCACAGTCCTCGAGGGACAGATACAGGGAGTCAAGAACCTCAACGTAGACGTTTCGGAGGCCGGCGGCAGCATAGTTTTCCTGCACAAGATAGTGGAAGGGTCCGCCAGCAAGAGTTACGGCATACATGTGGCCAAGCTGGCCGGCATACCTGAATCGCTGCTGGAACGCGCCAGGGAAAAGCTCAGGGAACTCGAAGAAGAAAGGCCTGCCGTCAGCGTGAATCGCAGTGAAGCCTCAAATTCAGATGCCGGAGGTCAGATTTCTTTCTTTGAGGCCGACCAGAGCAGCCCACAGTCTGACCCAGAGGCCAATCCTGCCCTTGAGAAGCTGAGATCTCTCAATCTGATGGAAATCACACCGTCTCAGGCCATAAAGATTTTAGAGGAATTAAAGGAATCTATAGATGATTAACATTTTAGACAAACAGATCGCGGATAAAATCGCCGCAGGTGAAGTCATAGAGAGACCCGTATCCATAATAAAGGAACTGGTTGAAAATTCCATAGACGCCGGCGCCGATTCGATAGTCGTTGAGATCAGGAAGGGCGGCAAGTCGTATATAAGAGTCAGCGACAACGGTTGCGGAATGTCAGCGGAAGACGCGGAAAAAGCTTTTCTCCGCCACGCTACCAGCAAAATTTCAACGGCGGCGGATCTGGACGCCATAGAAACTCTCGGCTTCAGAGGCGAAGCCCTGGCTTCTGTCTGCGCCGTCACCAGAACTGAGCTTCTGACCAAGAGAAAAGAGGACAAGACTGGTACTAACCTGATACTCCACGGAGGTCAGGTCATATCAAGACAGCCGGCAGGATGTCCTGACGGAACCACGCTGATAATCACCGACTTGTTCTACAACACGCCGGCCAGGCTGAAATTCATGAAAAGCGATTCCGCGGAAAGCAGCCTGATAATAGAGCTGATCTCCCAGATGGCTCTGGCCTATAAGGATATCTCTTTCCGACTTATCAACAACGATAATGTGCTATTTGCCACGACGGGAGACGGAAACAGGCTCAATATTATTTCCAGAGTTTTTCCCAATATAGACGTAAAAAACCTGGTGCCCGTTGAGCACGAAGAAAACGGTCTGCTTCTCGACGGATATATCTCTACGCCCGCAGTCAGCAGAAGCGGCAGGAACGGTCAGATATTTTTCGTCAACGGCCGCGTAGTCAACAGCAAGGTCATGGAAAGAGGCGTTTCAGACGGATACAAGGAACGGCTGTTTGAGGGCAGGTACCCTATAGCCTTCCTCTTCCTGGAAGTGGATTCATCTGAGCTGGACGTAAATATCCACCCCAATAAGAGAGAGGTCAGGTTCGACAGAGAAAAGGAAGTTGCGGAATTCATCAGCAGAGCCGTGAAAAATTCTCTCGGCACCAAGGAAGCCGTGGTTCGCGCGGCCAATATATTCAAAGATACGTCTGGAGTCCTCTCAAACGTATCTCTTTCCGGAGCTTCGTCGGTGAAAGAACCGCTCGAAAAGCGAGAGCAAAATAAAAATCAAAGTAAAAGTCAAGAAGAAAAGAAAGAGCCGGGGGAAAAGCAATCGGGCGAGCAAATCGACTTCAAAAATATTATGTCAACTTCAAGCGAGAACAATGCTCCTGCCGAAGGTATCGCTGTAAAAAAAGTATTTCACGATGAACCGATCGAAACACCTCCGGAAGACATGTTTCTTGAGGACGATTTTATCAAAGACGGCGGTTTCAGGGAGCCGATCGCGATCCAGCCGCCGGCCATAAAGCCCTTTGACTTTGACAGTCTCACAGTGACGGGAGTTATTTTCAATACATATATCACAGCCGTGGACGAGGATAATTTTTATCTCTTCGACCAGCACGCCGCCCACGAGAGAATATTTTACGAAAAGCTGGTCTCAGAGTACGACAGGGACGAAAAGCTCACTCAGCCGATTCTGCTGCCCATTCTGATAAACGTTTCCACGGCTCTGGAAAGCGACGAGGAGAGATGGCTCCCTCCGCTGAGGGATATGGGCTTCGTCATCGATAACTTCGGCCCGGGAAGCTACAGAATTTCTGAAATTCCCACATTCATGGGACTTGCAGAAGCAGAAGACTTCGTAAAAGATTTCACAGAAAACATAGACAACAAGCAGGATTTGAGGAACACTGCCGTAATAGACAAACTGATAATGAAATCGTGCAAATCTGCCGTAAAGGCTCACGATCACCTTAAGCCTGAAGAGATAGACAGCCTCATGACAGATCTTAAAGCATGCGTCAATCCTTTCAGCTGTCCCCACGGCAGACCTACTTTCATCAAACTTTCCGGCTACGAAATAGAAAGACTGTTTAAAAGGGCATAAGTCCTCGCCGGACAGCAGCATGCAAGGCAGCGACATACAAATGCCAATGAGACAAAATGAGAAAAATAGTAGTGATTGCCGGCCCAACGGCCGTAGGAAAAACTAAATACGCCATAGAAGCGGCAAGACATTTTGACGGGGAAATAGTTTCCTGCGATTCCATGCAGCTTTACAAATATATGGACATCGGCAGCGCCAAACCATCTCCGGAAGAACTGTCGATGGCAAGACACCACCTGATAGATATGATAGACCCGGCCGAGCCTTTTTCTGTTTCTCAGTATCAGAAGTTGGCCAGGGAAGCCATAAGCGACATCTTTTCAAGGGGAAAACTTCCCATAGTCGCGGGAGGTACAGGTCTTTATCTCAACTCCATCCTCTACGACATGGATTTCGGCGGCGCCCCTAAAGATGAGGAGTTTCGCATCAATCTGGAAAAAGAAGCGGAAATATTCGGCGCAGAATACGTATACGAAAAGCTCTTGAGAGAAGACAAAGAAGCCGCGGCGAGGATACATCCCAATAATGTTAAAAAAGTCATAAGAGCTCTCGAAGCTGTACGTTCAGGTAATAAAATACAAGATTTTAAAAAATGTACTGAAAAATGTAAGGAATATGACAGAATCTTAATAGGACTGACGAGAAACAGAGACGAACTTTATGATAGAATAAACAAGAGGGTAGACCTGCTGGTCGAAGAAGGGCTTTTCAAGGAAGTGGAAGAACTTCTGGAAAGAGGTCTGACAGAAGAAGACATCTCCATGAAAGGCATAGGCTACAAGGAGATAATTGCATTTTTCGACGGTCTCTGTACCAGAGAAGAGGCCATAGACCTGATAAAAAAGAACACACGTCACCTGGCCAAGCGCCAGATCACTTGGTTTAAGAGATACGAAGATATCCACTGGCTCAATATAAGCGAATACCACGGCGATACGCCCGCGATAGAGGAAATGCTGTCATGGCTGAAAAACAAATTAGAATACACAACAAAAGCGACAAACCGGACAATATAATAAAAAAGGAAAACGACATCTATCTGCAGTGCGAAAGCATAGAAAAGGAACTGCCAAGATACCTGCGCGGTTTTTTCGCATATTTGAAGGGCAACGTGCTGCCCATGAGCAGACTGGCCTACCTCCACGACATACGTTTCTTCCTCCAGTATCTCATCACCGAGACAGACCTGACCCGGGCGGAAAGCACCAGGGACATCAAGATTTCAGAACTGCAGGAAGTGGAAGCCTCAGACGTGAATATGTTCATAGATTACTGCCGCAAATACAAAGTTGAGACAGAAAACGCGGTGTATCTCTACGAAAACACCAACAAGACTCTGGCCCGCAAAAAGTCGTCGGTCTCCGTCTTTTTCAAGTATCTCTACAGGGACGGACTGCTGGATAAGAACATCACCGACGGATTCGACCCCATAAGGGTGCCAAAGCCGGGAGAGAAAGAAATAAAGGCCCTGCAGGACGACGAGGTCATGATAATGCTGGACGCCGTTTCTTCAGGGACAGGGCTTACGCCTCACGAAAGAGCTTACTGGGAAAAGACCAAGCTGCGCGACAAGGCGATCCTTGTCATGTTTCTCACTTACGGACTAAGGCTTTCGGAGCTCCAGCAGCTCAATTTATCTTCCTTTAATTTCGGCAGGGGAGAGTTTAAAATTTACAGAAAGAGGGGAAAGGAATCTGTAATGCCCCTCAACAGATCAGCCACCTCCGTGCTTAAAGATTATACGGAAAACGAACGGCCCTCAGACGATAAAATACAAGGCGAAGACAAAGACGCTCTCTTTCTCTCTCTGCAGGGAAAAAGAATGACTGAGAGGCAGATAAGGGAACTGGTCAAGAAATATACTTCCATAGCTCTGAAAACGTCCCGAAAGGCCGGATACAGCCCTCACAAGCTGAGAGCCACAGCCGCCACCAGCCTCATAGGCAGAGGAAACTCTATCTACGACGTGGCCGCTCTCTTAGATCACGAACAGGTCACCACTACGCAGCTTTACGCTCGCCACAAGGCCAACGTGAAGCGCGACCTGGTAAAAGGCATGGAATGGGAAGAAGAAAGGAAAAAATAGATGAATCATTCAGATGAGTTGCTGCGGCAGAATTTCGGCATCGACGCCAAAATTTTGGATCTTGTCAAGTCAGCCGAAGCAGAAATACAGCATAAATTTCAAGAATTAGACGATATAATGGCCTATAACCAGTACAAAATTCTCTCGGCTTTACAGGAAAACAAGCTGAGCGACATGCATTTCGGCTGGAACACAGGCTACGGCTACGACGATCCCGGCAGAGACGCCATAGAGAGGATTTACGCCGACATATTTCATACAGACAGCGCCCTGGTAAGGCCCACCATCGTCAACGGCACCCATGCGCTGGCAATCACGCTTCTGGGCGTTTTAAGGCCGGGGGATGAGCTTATATACTGCACCGGCCGTCCATACGATACTCTGGAAGAAGTCATAGGGCTAAGGGGCAGCGGCAACGGCTCTCTTCGCGATTACGGAATATCATACAAGCAGGTGGACCTGCTCCCTGACGGTTCAATAGACCTGGGGGGAATAAAAAAGGCAGTCTCTGAAAAGACCAGGATGGTCACAGTCCAAAGAGCCACCGGCTACGGCTGGCGCAAAGCAATAACCATAGAGCAGATAGAAGAGTGGGCGCGATTCGTGAGCGGACTTTCTCCGCATATCGTCAAAATGGTCGACAACTGCTACGGAGAGTTCCTCGATATAAAAGAACCTACCGACGCAGGCGCAGACGTGATAGCCGGTTCCCTCATCAAGAATCCCGGCGGAGGCCTGGCTCTTACAGGAGGCTATGTGGCAGGAAGAGGCGATTTGATAGATAAAATACAGTACAGGATGACTTGTCCCGGAATAGGAGGGGAGTGCGGGCTCACTTTCGGTCAGACGAGAACCATGCTGCAGGGGCTTTTCCAGGCTCCGAAGGTGGTAAACGGTGCGGTAAAGGGGGCTGTGCTGTGCGGAAAGGTATATGAAAAGCTGGGTTTTCAAGTCTGTCCATCGGCGGAAGATGTAAGAAGCGATATAATCCAGGCTGTCAAGCTTAACACACCGGAAGCTCTTGAAATCTTCTGCCAGGCTATTCAGGCAGCCGCTCCCGTTGACTCTCACGTCGTACCGGTCCCCTGGGACATGCCGGGCTACGAGTCTCAGGTAGTCATGGCCGCCGGAGCTTTTGTGCAAGGCTCCTCAATAGAGCTGAGCGCTGATGCTCCTATGCGCGAGCCTTACTGTGTATACTTCCAGGGAGGTCTGACATACGAACACTCCAAGTTCGGAGTGATAAAATCTGCGGATGCTCTTTTGAAGAAAGGCTTAATAACTATATAGCAATATGACAGCAATGTGCTAAGCACGAGAGGTATTTGGAAATTAAGAAAATTTGGGGAAATTGATATGGGTGTAAAAAATTTAAAGGATCAAAAGAACAAGAGAAAAGTTATAATATCAGTACTGAAAATACTATTGCTGGCAGCCATAATCGCAGGTATACCGCTTTATATATTCTTCTTCCAGAAAGAATGGCTTTCCCAGTTTGAAAATTTCGACGACGTAGTCTCTTATCTCCAGAGTTATAAGTGGGAATCGGTTCCTATATATATACTTCTGCAGATAATCCAGATAGTAATAAGCGTGATACCTGGACAAGTCTTTCAGCTGGCCGCAGGATATCTGTATACATTCTTTCCAGCGCTTTTGCTGGCGCTAACGGGAGCTTTTCTCGGCACGGCCATTTCGTTTTATCTGGCCAAGCTTCTGGGCAGAGACTTCGTCCATATGTTTTTCGGCAAAGAAAAAACTCATGATTACGTCCAGAAGCTCAATTCAAAGCGGGCGTACATGATAGTATTTCTGATATATCTCATACCAGGTATCCCTAAAGATGTGGTCAGCTATGCGGCCGGAGTTTCCGAAATGAAGTTTAAGCCTTTCATACTGCTTTCATTGACAGGCCGCCTGCCGGGAATGATGGGGAGCATCATGATAGGCAGCATGTGGCACAAGCAGGAATACTTCGGTATGATAATACTGGGAGCGATAGCCGTCATAGCCTTTATATTATGTATAGTCTTCAGAAAGAAAATAAACGCAGTCCTGGACAAGGCCTACGATAAAATAAGCAGCTGATCATATATCTCAGCTGCTTAATAATTTACCTTTCCTTATCATGTTGTCCATCCAGTAAGGGTAGTAGGTAGTGGATACGTGTATTCCGTCTCCTGCATACAAATCCGCATGTTCTTTCAGTATTTCCGTATTGTCTATGTATTCTATTCCCAAAGAATCACACATGTCTTTTATCGCTTCATTGAATTCTTCCCATTTGTAGAAATATCCTCCTGAAGCTATCTTCGCGTCTGACGGTTTGGCAATGGAATTTACATATATCTCAGTATCAGGTGAAATCTCCATAAAAGTCTTTATCACAGAGCTGTACTTTTCCGTGAATGCTTCAGCATTGCCGCTGTACATGCCAAGATCGTTGGTTCCGTAGGAGAAGAAAGCTGTTTTCGGCTTTGTCATCGCGGCCTGCCTGACTATATCACTTCCGTTCATCACAGAGCCGCCTATTTCACAGTATACCTGATCTTCCTTTAAAAATCCGTAGACTTTAAGCCCTTCAGTTATCGAATCGCCCATGATCACGCTTCCTTCAAATACACTCTTGTAATCTATACCTGATTCCGTAATCTTTCCGCTTTGAATAAGCCCGGCAATATTATTCACAAATGCGCAGGCCTCAGATGTATTTTCTTTTATATGTTCCATCGAGACAAACTTGGCTGAACGGGCGAAAGGGGAATAGTCTTTTAAAACGAATATTACTGCTGAAAGAATCAGTACGATAATAAAAAGCAATAAAATAATTCCAGTCTTTTTTCGCTTCGCTTTTTTTGCTCTCAAATTGTCACTTCTCATGAAAAACCTCCTGAATATCCTACATATAAATTATATTAAAATACAGAAAATTTCAAGACAAACATGAAAAGCACCTCTATACGAGCATAAAAAAGAGCTGCCCGGACATTGCCGGACAGCTCCTTTCAAGCCAAATATGTATGCTTCTTCATTACTTGCATTACATGATTTTAAGCTTTCTCTTCCGTACCGAATACTTTCTTCAGGATGAGGAGAACTAATGCCATAAGTACAAATGCGATAACCAGTGAGATAGCCGCATTTCTTACAAATCCCGCTATTATGTAGCAGACTACGCTTACCGCTGCAACTGTGCAGGCGTAAGGTATCTGAGTGCTTACGTGGTTGATGTGGTAGCACTGTGCACCGGCCGAAGACATGATAGTCGTATCGGAAATAGGTGAGCAGTGGTCTCCCATTACAGCACCTGCCATACAAGCGGAGATGGAGATAACTTCCATTGTCGGATCGTATCCTTCAAATACAGCCATTACGATAGGGATCAATACGCCGAAGGTTCCCCATGAAGTACCTGTTGCGAATGCCAGTCCGCAGCCTACCAGGAATACTACTGCAGGCAGGAAGTTCATGAAGCTTTCTGCTCCGGACTCTACCAGTCCTGCAACGTAACCGGCTGCACCAAGGCTGTCTGTCATAGTCTTGATAGTCCATGCCATAGTCAGGATCAGGATCGCCGCTACCATTGCCTTGAATCCGTCAGGAATGCTTTCCATAGCCTCAGTAAACTTGATGGTTCTTCTGAACATAAAGTAGATTACTATCAGTATCATAGCGAGTACGCTTCCGAGCGACAGTCCTGCAGCAGCGTCACTGTTGGCAAATGCATCTATAAAGCCGTTTTCGCCGCTGAAGAATCCGCCGGAGTACATTATTCCGCCTATGCAGAAAACAATCAGAATGATGACAGGGATAACCAGGTCGATTACTTTTCCTTTTCCATCATCGCTTGCTTCCATCTCAGCATCAGCGTAAGGTCTTTCAGGCGTAGTATAAATGTCGTTGTGAAGTATCGCATTTTCTTCATGTTTTTTCATTGGGCCGTAATCTATTCTGAGAATAGTTATGCCTATCATGAAGAAGAGGGTAAGCAGTGCGTAGTAGTTGTAAGGTATTGCGCTGATGAAAACTTTGAAGCCTTCACCTTCGCCTACGAATCCGCTTACTGCTGCGGCCCAAGATGAGATAGGGGCTATGATACATACAGGAGCTGCCGTAGCATCTATCAAATACGCCAATTTAGCCTTTGAAACCTTATGACCTTCAGTTATAGGCCGCATAACGCTTCCTACAGTCAGACAGTTGAAATAGTCGTCAACGAAGATCAGAACGCCCAGTGCAACAGTGGCAAGCTGAGCTCCGACTCTGGAATGAATATGTTCCTGAGCCCATCTGCCGAAAGCAGCTGAACCGCCGGACTTATTCATCAGGCATACTATTGCTCCGAGAATTACCAGGAATACCAGTATACCTACGTTATAACTGTCGGAAAGGTTTCCAATTATTCCGTCATAAAGAACATGTCTGAATGTACCTTCAAACAAATTATAATCCGGCGAACCGATAGCATACAGGATGCCGCCGATTACGATACCTATAAACAGTGAGCTGTATACCTCCTTGGTTATCAGCGCGAGGGCGATAGCCACGATAGGTGGTACAAGCGACCAGAAAGTACCGTAGAGCTGCGGAACGTATTCTTCACCGCCTTCTGCAAAGGCGAAGAGAGAACCGCACATAACGATCAGCATCGCAAGTCCTGCGATCCAAACGATCCTTTGTTTTAAGCCTTTCATTAAACAATACACCTCCTTTAATAATATAAAGAAAAAAGATTAGTTCTCAATATTGTATTAACATTAAAAACACAAATTGTCAAGATAATGTCATAAAATAAAGCTTACATCTTTGCAAATATTTAACAATTCTCAAAACATCTGTTCTTTAATGTTGACAGCGAACGTATATTCTGTTATATTTAAATTACATCAAAGAACAGACGTTCACAGGACGATAGGGAGGTGTGATCCGTATGGTAAAGTATAGAATAAACAGCAGAACAAGATTTACATTATTTGTGGTGATAGCAATCGTATTTATCACAACCATAATTAATTTTGCACTTGGTTTAGGCACAGCCAACAGCTCAACTGCACCGGAATACGCTGAGATCGAAATTTCTTCCGGAGATACGCTCTGGTCGATAGCCGATACTTATATGTCTAACTCTCAGGACATAAGAAAATCTGTATACGAACTTTGCCGCATAAATGATATCGACGCTTCTGAATTATATGCAGGTATGACGATTTTAGTTCCTGTAAACTCATAATTCATAAGTCAAAAGACTTGAATATCGAGCTTATAACCTTTAGTTGGACATAATCTCCGATAATTTACGATGTCGCCGCAGTTAAGCATATCACGGCATTAAAAGTACAAGGTACCATTTATCAAAAGAAAACAAAAAATCGCTTAAAACGCAAAATAGAGCCTCGTTTTTCAGCCTTATTTGTGATAACATATATATGTCTGTTGATTGAGGCATAATGTAAAAAAGGAGGTATTAATAATGGATAAGATTCAGTATGTTTGTCCCAAGTGCGGCAATATGAGCTATGAATCAGATCAGTTTCAGGCCACAGGAGGTAATTTTGCAAAACTGTTCGATGTTCAAAACAAAAAGTTCTTTACAGTGAGCTGTACAAGATGTGGTTTTACAGAGCTGTACAAGGGAAACAGCGATGAAGGAATGAATATCCTTGATTTCCTGATAGGTTAATTCCAGATGAAAAAAACACGCTTATTATAAATAGAAGTAGAAACGCCGAATAAGAATAATACGGTTAAATGCAAGTCCACAAGAGACTTTTAAAACCAGCTTGCAGAAGCAGTCTGAAGCATAAAATCCGGCGTTTTTATTTTGCCAGGCATAACTATTCCTAAAATTGTGATTTTAGGAATAGTTATTTTAAAGTTCTCACCTGCTTATCTTCGAATACATTTATATAGTTTCCTTAATCATAATAAACTTAATCACAATAAAAAAGTATAAATCCAGTGAGCGCTCATACCAGCACATATTCCGCCAATAGAATGGCAAAGAATAGCATATCCAGTCAATTCGCGGAATTTTACCGCAATATCATTTCCGCATGCAAGCCCCTGCTCTACAAGCTCCGGCACAAGGCCGATTTATGAACTGAATCTTTTCTGATGCCATGGCAGAAAGCCGATTCCTTCGTATGCTGCGCCTGTAAACATTCCGTTTTCAGCAGAGCTATTGGTAAGCATCATAACGAAGGTACATATTCCTTAATTCCAAATATTTTCTTTGTTTTTAAAAGCATAAGTCTTGTGCTGACAATACTGCTGGCCACCAATTTTACTTTTATCAACTTTTCCTGCTCAAAGTCCCCCACTCTCATTGACTTTTTTATATTATTTTAATATATTCTAATTACAAACGTGTATTGATTATTTATGTAATCGTAATTGGAAAGTGTGAGGTATTTTATGAATTACTCTTCTGTTTTAGTCTTATTGCTGCTATGGCTCTTGGCCATCGTGCTGATCATTAAGTTCATCCCCATTTATGTAAAGAAAATAGCCCGTATCATATTTGAAGAAAAGGAACGCGCAAAGCAAAATATTGAAAATGAAAAGCAAAGTTAGGTATTCCTTTCTCTAAGGCTATATTTATGTTTAAATAACTGTCCAGGAAGCAGCTCAACTTTGGAATATTGTAATTTTTTAGATTTCCTCAGATTTTACAACATTGCATCATTTCCGGGCCTGCTTTGAATGCGATATTTATCAAAATGTTGCAAAATTTTATGGATTTTAAAATTTTGCAACATTCGGCTGCAGCGTGTGTTTTCATGCGGCGCAACTGATTGTATCAGCTGTCTTGTCATAAAAAAACCGGACTTTCCGCGGGGGAAATCCGGTTCTCTGGTTTTATAGCATCTTGTCGCATCAGATTATATTTTGAATTAACATAATTACTTGCCTGAATCCAGATAACTCTGCAGGATAATCACGGCGGCTTGCTTGTCGATGACTTCTTTTCTTTTAGCTCGTGACACGTCTGCTTCTATCAGCACTTTCTCGGCCATTACGGTCGTAAGTCTTTCGTCCTGCCAAACGACTTTTATATTTTTCATACCGGTGCTGCGCATCTTGTTTTCCAGCATTTCTCTGAATTCGCGAACCTTTTCCGTCTGTGGGCTGTCTGTACCGTCCAGTTTTTTCGGCAGACCTATGACCACTGTATCGCATTCATACTCTTTGATCATGTCGATGATCTTTCCGGTATCCTTTCTTATGCCTACTCTCTCAAGAGTAGTTATGCCTTGGGCGGTATATCCGAGAGGGTCTGAAACTGCTATTCCGACCGTTTTATCTCCTACGTCAAGTCCTATTTTTCTCATATTTTCTTCCTTTAAATTATTTTCTGCGCATTATCTTAGAGCCTCTATACACCCTTTCTGCGCGCTGTCTTGAAAGCTCACGGCCCTTTTGCTGCCAGCTTCTTGTGCCCTTTCTGCACTTTTTTCCTTGAGTTCTGTGTACGCCTTATGCGGTGCCGGATGGGCTGGCATTAAGTTTGTGCGCCAGTTATGCGCATGCCAAAAACGGACGCTACAGACGTCCGTTTTCTCTTTATTCTACGTCGATATACTCTCTTAACATCTCTGCGACCAGCTCGTCACGATCGACGCCTTTAATCAATGTTCTCGCATTGTTAAAGCTGGTGATGTAAGACGGGTCTCCGGAAATAATATATCCGACCAGCTGATCAACAGGATTATAATCTTTTTCCTCTAAAGCGTCGTAAACTTCTTTTAAAATCTGTTTATTTGTCTTTTGAGTTTTGAATGAGTCAAACATTCTGGTGCTTTTATCCATTATGATCCTCCTGATTTCCGTTAACTTTACTGCTTCCCTTTGTTTTCGATTATACTATGACAAAAGCTTTTCTGCAACAGCAAAGGCATCTTTTATTTTTGAAGAGTCTTTAGCCCCGGCCTGAGCCATATTGGCCTTGCCTCCTCCGCCTCCTCCGGCTGCGGCGGCGATTTCCTTTATCATCTTTCCGGCATGGAAGCCTTTTTCCACCAAGTCGTCGGTAAGGGACACGAGGAAGGTGACTTTGCCGCCGTTTGCTGCGGCGAATACCATGCATGTATTCTTGGCAGCAGCTTTTATGTCGTCCGAAAGGTTTCTCAGGTCATCGACGCTGTAACCGCTGAATTCTTCGGCTATGAGCTTCACTCCGTTCACTTCGGCTGCCTTTGCGATTAGGCTTTCTGCTTCGCCTCCCATAGCTGCTTTTTTGATTTCTTCCAATTCTTTTTTCAGAGATTTCAATTCTTCGGCCATGGCCTTGGCTTTGTCGGTCAAAGACTGCTTATTGCATTTGAGCGCAGCGGCGACTTCTTCGATGATTTTTTCATCTTTTTTCGCTTCGCCGAAGATTCCGGCAACCGTAACGGCTTCTATTCTCCTGACTCCTGACGCTATGCCGCTCTCGGAAAGGATTTTGAAAGCTCCGATTTCTCCCGTATTGCTGACGTGTGTACCGCCGCAAAGCTCTGTGGACCAGCCTCCGGCGCTGACGACTCTCACCTTTTCGCCGTATTTTTCGCCGAACAGAGCCATCGCTCCTGACTGCTGAGCTTCTTCTATTGACATCTCAGATACAGTAACAGGCAGAAATTCGTTTATCTTATCATTGACCATTTTTTCGGTTTCAGCCAGCTGTTCTTTTGTCATAGCCTCAAAATGGCTGAAATCAAAGCGCAGAACTGATTCGTTGACGCTTGAGCCTGACTGCTGCACATGGGTTCCCAGGACTTCTCTGAGGGCTTTCTGCAGCAGATGTGTGGCAGTGTGATTTCTGGCTGTCAGATGTCTGCGCACGGAATCCACTTCGCATTCCGCCTGCTGTCCCGTTTTTATGATACCTTGTATGACGCGGCAGTTATGAGTTATAACGCCGTCACTTTTCTCAACTGACAGAACTTCGGCTCTTCCTGATTCAGTGGACATAAATCCTTTATCGTAAACTTGTCCGCCTCCCTCAGGATAAAAAGGAGTTTTGTCGAGGAAAATCATTACTTTTTCTCCCTCAGCTGCTTTCTCCGAAATTCCGTTTTCTTCCGTTATGGCCAGAATCTTACCTGAAGCTTTCAGCTCTTCGTAGCCGAGAAATTCCGTCTCGCCCACTTCCGCCAGATTTTTATTTTCTTTCCATGCCTCTCCCTCAGTATTCCTGCGGCCAGCTCTTCCCTGCTCTTTCTGGCGCTTCATATTGTCTTCAAAGCCGGCTGTATCGGCGGTCATGTGGTTTTCTGCCAAAATCTCTTCTGTCAGTTCCAGCGGAAAGCCGTAAGTATCGTAGAGTTTAAATGCTTTTTCTCCGTCAAGAACAGTCTTTCCGGCTGCTTTCAGTTCTTTTACATATTCGGCGATTATGGCTTCTCCCTGGTCTATGGTGGAGGCAAATTTGTCCTCTTCCACGGTGATTATCTTCTGAATATAGTCTTTTTTCTCCACCAGCTCAGGATAAGCTTCGCCTGACACTTCGATGACTTTATCGGAAAGCTCTGAAAGGAAGCCGCCCTTTATGCCCAAAAGACGTCCGTGTCTTGCCGCTCTTCTCAAAAGTCTTCTCAGCACGTAGCCTCTGCCCTCGTTGCTAGGCATGATGCCGTCGGCTATCATAAAGGTTATAGATCGCAGGTGATCCGTTATTATCCTAATGGAAATATCCGTATCTGCCTGTCCGTCCTTATATTCAACGCCGCTCTTGCAGACTACGCCGCCTAAGATATGGCGAATGGTATCTATGTCGAAAATTGAATCCACGCCCTGCATTATGCAGGCCATTCTTTCAAGTCCCATCCCTGTGTCTATGTTTGGATGTGCCAGCGGTGTGTAGCTGCCGTCCTCTTCTCTGGAAAACTGTGTGAACACGTGGTTCCAGAACTCGAGATATCTGTCGCAGTCACATCCCGGCTTGCAGGTCTCTTTGCCGCAGCCGTATTCAGGGCCTCTGTCAAAATAAAGCTCTGAGCAAGGTCCGCACGGTCCGAGGCCTATCTCCCAGAAGTTGTCGTCTTTACCAAGGCGCACGATTCTTTCTTCCGGCATGCCGAGGCTCTTCCATATTTCTACGGCTTCATCGTCGTCCTCATATACTGTGGCCCAAATCTTTTCAAAGGGCATGCCCAGACTCTCTGTCATGAATTCAAGACCCCAGGCGAGCGACTCTTTTTTGAAATAGTCGCCGAAAGAAAAGTTTCCCAGCATTTCAAAGAAAGTGCCGTGTCTCGCTGTTATTCCGACGTTGTCTATATCTCCCGTCCTTATGCATTTCTGACATGTGGTCATCCTTTTGGACGGCGGAGTTTCGACGCCGGCAAAGTATTTCTTCAGCGGAGCCATTCCTGAATTTATTATCAAGAGGCTTTTATCGTCTTTAGGTATGAGAGACGCGCTCTTGGCTGCGTAATGGTCCTTGCTTACGTAAAAGTCTCTAAATCTCTTTCTTATCTCGTTTAAACCTAGTTTTTCCATGGGTAAAGTTCCTCCTAAACAATAGTATATTTTAACATAATGAGATAAAAAAGTCCAGACGAAGAGATGAGAAAAACGCCCTCCCTAAGTTTTCTTAAGGAGAGCGTCTCCGTCGTTGTTTTTCGGTTGTTTTACAATTATTTTTACATCTGATTTTTCAGATTGCGTGCCATTTCTGAAACGTCCTGCCCCACGTTTAGCATCTCTTCCTTGACTCCATTCATATCTTCAAAAGTATTCTTTACGTCTTTCTTGAGCTGCTGTTTGGCAGCGGGTTTCATACATCCATAGGCTATCGCGCAGGCGGCCCCTGCCGCTGCTAAAGCCACCATCGTCGCTGTGGCCGTCTTACACATAAAATCACTCCCTTTCAAAATTATTATCTGAAATAAAAAGCTTATTTATGCTGTAACAATCAGCCAATTTTTAAACGCTATACCCAGCCCTGATCTCTCATGGACTTGACCACGCGCCTGAAGCCTGCGATATTGGCTCCTGAAATGTAATCTCCTGCTTTGTCGTAGTCAGCTGCGGCCGATGATACCTGAGTCCAGATATCTTTCATTATTTCGCGGAGCTGTTCATCGACTTCTTCAAAGCTTCTCTTTATTCTCATGCTGTTTTGCGACATCTCCAAGGCGGAAACGGCAACGCCTCCGGCGTTTGAAGCCTTTCCCGGCATGAAGAGAATTCCTTTCGACTGCAGATAGGCGGCCGCCTCCTCTGTGGCTGGCATGTTGGCTCCCTCAGCTACTGCAATACAGCCGTTTGCCACGAGCTTTTGCGCATCTTCCAGGTCGAGTTCATATTGTATGGCGCATGGAAGAGCTATATCGCATTTGACCTCCCATACTTTTTTGCCGCCGTGATATTCAGCGGACGGTATCCTATCGGCATATTCGCTGATTCTGCCGCGTTTTACTTCCTTAATTTCCTTGATGGTTTCAAGGTCTATTCCGTTGGCATCGTAGATATATCCGTCTGAATCGCTCATGGTGACTACTTTAGCTCCCATGAGAGAAGCTTTTTCCGCAGCATAGATGGCGACGTTGCCTGAACCTGATACTGCCACGACGGATCCTTCCACAGTTTTCCCGGCGTTATTTAGCATCTCTTCCGTAATGTAGACGAGCCCGTAGCCTGTCGCTTCTGTACGCACCAGTGAGCCGCCGTATCTCAGGCCTTTCCCTGTGATGGTTCCCTCATACTGATTCGTAAGTTTTTTGTACTGACCGAAGAGATATCCTATTTCACGGCCTCCTACGCCTATATCGCCGGCCGGGACGTCTTCGTTAGGTCCGATATATTTATAAAACTCGCTCATGAAGCTCTGGCAGAAAGACATGATGTCTCTGTCTGATCTTCCCCTTGGATTGAAATTGGCGCCGCCTTTTCCTCCGCCTATCGCCTGGCCTGTCAGCGCGTTTTTAAAAGTCTGCTCAAAGGCAAGGAAATTGAGCACGCTGCGGTTAACTCCCGGATGAAAGCGCAGGCCTCCTTTATACGGGCCAAGAGCGCTGTTGAACTGCACTCTGTATCCTCTGTTAACGTGCAAATCGCCTTTATCGTCTACCCACGGAACTCTGAACGAGATACTTCTCTCTGGTTCTGTCAGCCTTTCCAGGAGCTGACTTTTTCGGTACTCAGTCTCGTGAGCCTTGACTACAGGTTCCACGGACTGTAAAACTTCCTTGACTGCCAGATGAAACTCCGGCTCTCCCGGGTTCATCATCTTAACTCGTTCCATTACTTCTTCAACATACGTCATATCTGCCCTCCTAACTGCCGATTCGACTTTCACTGTGCTTGAACTTTGCTATTTGCTTCCAGACCGGGAGCTTTTCTTACTCTGCCGGACGAAAGCGGCAAAAATATTTTCTTAAAAATTTAGATTAAACCCAGTTCAAAGTCAAGTATGTAAGGGAAAATATATTGTATATTGTTTTTCACAGCACTGTAAAAAGCTTATTCTATAAAGCCTCCACCGACGACCCGGTCTTTGTCATAAAAAACCATGGACTGCCCGGGAGCAGGCGCTCTCTGCGGTTCATCAAACAACGCTGTCACCCGGTCTCCGTCTACTTTTAAGACTGCCTTGGCAGCTTTCGCGGAATATCTAACTTTTGCCAAAACCTCAGCATTGTGGTAATCATCTCCGTTTTCTGCTGCAAAGACAGCATTTTTACATAAAACTTTTTTCGTAAACAAGTCCTCATTGTCGCCGAGGATTATGTCGTTTTTCTTCTTGTCGATTTTCACTATAAACGCCGGCTTTCCGAGAGCGATACCAAGGCCTTTTCTCTGGCCTACGGTATAATTCACTATGCCTCTGTGCTGTCCCAGGACTTTACCTTTCATATCGACGAAATTACCGTATGGCGAAGAAAAGCCTTTGCTTATGATATAGCCGGCGTGGCTGAACGGCGGCTCTATGAAGCAGATTTCCTGGCTGTCCTTTTTTTCTGCGTTTGACATGTTTTTTCCCCTGGCCAGCTCTCTTATATGGGATTTATCCTCAAAGTCGCCCAGAGGGAAAATGAGACGGCTCAGAACGTCCTGCCCCAGCCTGTACAGCATATATGACTGATCTTTTTTCTCGTTGGCGGCCTTTTTTATATAATATTTGTTCTGCTCAGCGTCGAAATCTATGCGGCAGTAATGGCCGGTGGCTATATAACGGGCTCCGAGCTCGTCTGCCCTGTCGGCAAGTTTTTTAAACTTTATTCCCGGATTGCATATCACGCACGGATTGGGAGTCCGGCCGCTCATGTATTCTCTGCAGAAATCGTCTATGACCAGTTCTTCAAACTCTCTGGAAACATCCTCACATATCAGCTCTATGCCCAGCTGAGAAGCCAATTTTCGTGCTTCCTCTCTCCCCTTTATATTGTTTCCTGTTACGTCGAAATAATATCCTGTAACTTCAAAACCTTTTTCTTTTAATAACAAAGCAGCGGTAGTGCTGTCCACTCCGCCGCTTAATCCGAGCAATACTTTGTTTTTGCTATTCTTCTCCGATTTCATGATCGTCATCCTCATCCGCGTTTGGATCGTAGCCTTCGAGAGCGGCATAATGCTTGCCGTTTTTCTGAGCGTAATCGTATATCGCGTTCTTGATCGCCTTGTCCGCCAGCACTGAGCAGTGAACCTTTACAGGAGGAAGACCGCCGAGTTCGTCTATGATCTGCTTGTTGGTCAGTTCCAGGGCTTCTTCTATGGTCTTTCCTATTATCATGGAAGTGGCCATGCTGGAGGAAGCTATAGCGCTGCCGCAGCCAAAAGTCTTGAATCTGGCGTCGGTAATCTTTTCGCCGTCGACCTTTATCTGTATCTGCATCATATCTCCGCAGACAGGGCTGCCGTATACTCCTGTTCCGTCGGGATTTTCCAGCTCGCCTACGTTTTTCGGATTTAAAAAGTGATCCATTACTATATCGTTATATAAAGCCATAATCTCTACCAACCTTTCTCTGCGTTTACGGAAGAAATCTCTCTGAGTTTTCCTACTACAGTCTTTAAATTATCTACTACGTAATCTATATCTTCTTTCGTCGTAAAATCTCCTACCGTGAATCTGACCGTGCCGTGGATCATTTCAACGGGAACGCCTAGGGCGGAAAGCACGTGTGACGGTTCGAGGGAAGCCGAGGAGCAGGCCGAGCCTGTGGATACGCTTATGCCGAACTGATTCAGCAGTAGCAATATGGATTCGCCTTCTATATATTCAAAGGTGACGTTCAGGTTTCCCGGATGTCTGTGTTCTGTGCTTCCGTTCACTCTCGTGTCGGGGATTTCCTTTAATATCCTGTCTCTGAGATAGTCTCTCAGCTCTGAACAGTGCTTGACGTGGCTGTCGAAGTTTTCTTCCGCCAGCTGGGCGGCTTTTCCGAAGCCTACTATGGCCGGCAGGTTTTCAGTTCCTGCTCTCTTGCGGTTTTCCTGACCTCCGCCGTACATGTAATTGGCGATGGACACGCCTTTTCTGATATATAAAGCGCCGATGCCCTTAGGCCCGTATATCTTGTGGGCTGACATTGACATCAGGTCTATGCCCATGTCTTTTACGTCGATAGGAACGTTTCCCAGCGCCTGCACAGCGTCTGTATGGAAAAGTATATTATGTTTCTTGGCTATTGCTGCCGCTTCCTTGACAGGCTGAATGGTGCCTATCTCGTTGTTGACAAGCATGATGCTTATAAGTATAGTCTTGTCTGTGATGGAGTCTTCAAGCTGCTTGAGGTCTACGAAGCCCTCTTCATCTATATCAAGATAAGTAACGTCAAAGCCTTCTTTTTCAAGGGCTGCGCAGGAATGAAGCATCGCGTGATGTTCCACCTTGGTGGTTATTATGTGATTTCCCTTTGATTTTAGCTTTTCCGCCGCGCCGAACACCACCCAGTTGTCCGACTCGGTGCCTCCGGCAGTGAAAAAAATCTCTCCGGGCTTGGCGTTTATAAGTTCCGCTACCTGGGTTCTGGCGCGGGTGACTGCGTCTTTTGACTCCAGTCCTTTGTCGTACAAGCTTGAGGGATTTCCGAATTTTTCTGTAAAATATGGTATCATTTCCTTTAAGACTTCGTCTTTAACAGGAGTTGTTGCTGAATAGTCTAAATATACATTTCTCATATTGCTACCACTCTCCTTTTGTAATTCTATTTATTATACCAAAATTTCAGGAAAATTAAACAGTTCTTTAGAAAAATTGTACCAATTTATAATCTTCTCCCTCTTTAACGCATATGACGCTGTAGTCGCACATGAAGGAATCGTTTCCTGTCACTGTTTCTACGTCCCATTTTATATATACGTCTGCGCATATCATATCTTCTGACGATTCTGTTATCTTGACGCTTAACAGTTCAAATTCTTTTATCCTGTCTATGTCAGTCTGAAAATATAAATCTATATTTTCCAAGTCCTGTTCCATCAGATTGCCTGTCTCAATCTCTCTTATCTTTTCTCTCGCCTCTTCACGCTGCATGCCGCCGTCGTAATAGCTGTTCAGCGTCGTCGTCCTTTCGTTTATCAGATCTTCGACGATCTTTTCTTCACTTCCGGCCAAAGCGAAAGCTGTAGTCATCAAAACGGCGGCTATCACAACCGCTGTCACCGCGATATGTTTTCTTTTCATCTTGTCCCCCTGCTTTCCCGGCCTGCTGTGCGATTAGATTCTCATCTCCTGGCTGCGGTTCGGAGCTCATCTGAATGGAATTATTCCGTCACCCCTGGCTGCGGTTCGGAGCTCATCGTAAGCAGGCTCTAAAATTCCCTTTTGTATCATCATAAAACAAAAGAACCGAAAAACTTGTCAGAATTTCGGTTCTCTGAAAATAAATTTGCATTTACGATTTTTCACCGCCAGCCGGCTTTGCCAAACTCATCGGTTTAAAATTATGATTCACCGCCAGCCGGCTTTGTGGTTTGCCGGCGGCCATTGCCAGTGTTTGCGTTTTCACCGCCAGCCGGCTCGTCGTCTACGATCTCTATCATGTCAAGCTGAGCTTTCAAATTGGCTCTGAAAGCGGCTATATACTCTTTATAAAGGACTTTCTGCTCGGCCAGCTCTTCGTCCGTTAGGCCTATGGTTTTTTTCTTATGGGCAAGGTGATTTATCCTGTCTATCATTTCTTGTGTTATCATCGGGTATTTTCCTTTTTTATTATCACGTGTGTTTTTATCATTATAACACTTTCTGCCCTCGGTGTACAAGATGAAACTGAACGGCGCGCTGCGGCAGGCCGCCGGAGCTTCTCTCAATCTGAAGCCGCGCCGCAGACCCTCGGAGTATGTATATTGTTTTTAACCCACTTTTCTCTCAAGCCTGAGCTTGTCCGCAATGATGGCGATAAATTCCGAATTGGTCGGCTTGCCCTTGTCCGTCTTAACAGTATATCCGAAGAGAGAATCAAGAGTCTCCAGCTTTCCTCTGTTCCAGGCCAATTCTATAGCATGTCTTATAGCTCTCTCCACACGGCTGGCGGTAGTATTGTTCATGGCCGCTATGGTAGGATACAGTTCTTTTGTCACCGCACCCAAGAGATCCATGTTGTTTACCACAAGGCCGATGGCGTCTCTCAGATATTTGTATCCTTTTATATGAGCAGGAACTCCGACTTCATGGATGAGGTTGGTGATGTCTATCTCCAGGTCATTGTTCACTACTGAATCCTTGAGAACCAGCGACTTCCTAAGATTTGACTCTCCGCTTTCTTTTTCATTCATCAGCTTTTCGACGCTTTCGCTTATCTGGTTTATCCTCTTGGTCAGAAGTCCCAGGTTGACAGGTTTAACCAGATAATACTGCGCTCCCATTCCCATAGCTTTCTGGATTATGGAATCTTGTCCCACCGCAGACGTCATTATAACTCTCGGATATTTCTGAAGCTGAATAGTGTTGAGAGCTTCAAGCACGCCGAATCCGTCGAGATGAGGCATTATCAGGTCTAATACTAATACGTCGGGGATTTCGGCGCCTGAACCCAGATATTCCGTCGCTTTGACTCCATCGTTTGCCACAAACAGCAACTCGATATTATCCTGTTTCTTGAGATAATCTGAAACAACGTCGCAAAAATCTTTGTTGTCGTCTACTATACCAACTTTAATCTTCTTCATTTTTTCCTCCCGGTAAACATATTATCGCTTAATTAGATAAATTTGGAAATTTATCTACAAGGAAATTGTAATATATTGAAGATTCTTGTGGGAAACTTTTTTCGTACTTTTTGTTACCTTTTTCGACCAAAATCAAGATATAGTATGTCAACCTGCTATATTCCGGCACTTTTCTACCATCCATTCTGCAAAAATTCCGTAACCTTTTGTAGGATTATTTACAAAAACGTGTGTAACTGCGCCTACGAGTCTGTCGTTTTGTACTATGGGACTGCCGCTCATACCCTGAACTATGCCTCCGCAGTATGATAAAAGCCTCTCATCGGTGACTTCTATTTCTATTCCTTTGCTGTCTGCTTCGCGTTGCCTGCTGATTCCTGTTATCTCTATTTCAAACTTTTCGACTTTATCTCCGTCTATGGTGGTCAGAATATATGCAGGCCCCTCTTCAACCTGATCCTGATAGGCCATGACCATCGGTTCGCCCAAATCTATTCCGTCTGTATTGGTGCCCTCGGAATAAATGCCGAACTCGCAGTTCTCTTTTACATTTCCTATGGGCGAATCGTCTCCATAAAATATGCCTCTTATCTCTCCAGGGATACCGGCAACGCCTTCTTTGATGGATTTCACCTGGGTAGGAAGCAGTTCTCCTTGTCCGGAATCCAGCAGCGTGTTTGTCTTGCTCTCGTATATGCCGTGTCCCAAGGCTGCGAACATGTTGGTCTCGGGGTCATAAAAGGAAAGGGTTCCTATGCCGGCGATCTTTTCCTTTACCCATATTCCCATCTTATACTGGCCGCTCTTATATTCTCTGACCGGCGTTACCTTAAATTCAAGTGTCTGTTCTTTCCTTGAAACTTTTATGGAAACGGGGCCTCTGGCTTCTTCTATGAGTTCTATGACCTCGCTGGCGTAATACACGTCTTTTCCGTCTATGGAAAGTATCATGTCTCCTATCTGTATCCCGGCGTCATATCCCGGGCTCACCACGGAATCCTCCGTCTCTATCTCTTCCAGTCCTACGACGAGAACGCCTTTGACGTCCATCTTGATGCCGACGGACTGTCCTCCCGGTATGAGGACTTTTTCACTTACGACCTGCACTGTTTCCGCAGACTGGGTCAGATAATCGACCGTCAGTCCGCCTACTGCTATTATCCCTATGGTACAGCAAAAAATCAAAAAAACTTTTTTGATATTCTTTCTCATTAAATCCACCTAGCTCTCAAAATCCTGGAGAAGCGATGACAGCTGTTCCTGGCTTTCAGCCTTTATTCCTTCGTCGAATTTCTTCTGATCCTCCGGAGTCAGCAGTTCGTAGATGATGTCCGTAGATTCAAGCTCGATCTCACGTCCGTTTTCATCGGAAAAGAACACAGATATCCTGTCGCCGTCTCTCTTTACTACATAATATGTGTCCTTTGCCCCGGATACCACAGGTTTATCGTCGTCTTTATCCTGGTCATTCTGATCCTGATCTCCGTCGTCGTCTTTTGATGCTGACTGGCTGCCATCGTTATTTTTGCCGTCGTTGTCGTCATCACTGCCGGCGTTTTGACCGCTGCCGCCGTTATTATCGTATCCGTCCTGATCGCCGGCCTGGCTGTCTGCATTAGCTTCGTTTTCTGATTTTATCTCGTCGCTTCCTGCAGGCGCTGAATCTTTAGGCCACATCAAAGCAGCCACCAGGATGCACAGCGTAACTATAAGGGCCGCGTATACAAATATCCTGTAATTTCTTCTTTGTCTAGTAAACATATAAATCACCTCACAGCTAGTGTTTGCCGTGCTGGAAAAAATTATACGCTTACTCATATTATCGCTTATACCGTCATGCGATCTTTGCTTATACCGTTATGTAATCCTTGAGCTTTTCAAAGGTTTTGTCGCCGATTCCGCTTACGTTTTTTATCTCTTCTATGGATGAAAACCTGCCCTTTTCTTCTCTGTACTGCACTATGCTGTCAGCGGTGACTGGGCCGACTCCGGGAATATCCTGCAAAAGGTTTTCGTCCGCGGTGTTTATGTTTATCTTGCCGTCTGCGGTTTGCGCCGCGTTTGAAGAAATGCTTCCGTTCTGACCTGAGTTTTGGCTGTCGTCTCCTTTTTTATATATCACGATCTTCTGACCGTCAGCCACCGTTTCGGCTCTGTTTATTCCCTCTATATCGGCCTCTGCCGTAAGTCCTCCCGCCTTTTCTATGAGCTGAAACAGCCTTGTCCCTGTCTCCACTTCATAGACTCCAGGATTTTCAACGCATCCGCTTATATCGACGTAAATTCTGGAATCCTCTGTGTTTTGAGTCTGACCTACTGAATTTTCTGATTCCGCAGACAGTTCTTCGGAAGATACGCCGCTCTCGTAATTCTCGCCGGCAATGCTTTCATCGCCTTCAACATTCCTTTCTTCTATGGCTCTATCATGACCCATGCCGAATATCCAGAAAAATAAAACAGCAGCCGCTACTGTGACCGGCAGGGCTGCTTTCTTTAGTAGATCTCTGTGAAGATAGATGAATTCTTTCAGTTCTTCGACCGATCTTATTTCTTTTAACTTATTCAATTCCCCTGCCCCCTCTTTTACATTATTTTACATCTCGAGCGACAGGAAGTCAAGTCATAATTGTAAATTGTTTACAAATTTTATTTTTTTTCTTTCGACATCTATCTTATATCTCGGTATATCCCATCCGGCGAACTGAAGAAAAGAGCTCAGTACAAGCTCCGGACTGCAGTTGGAAACGCTTCCGCAGTCCAGCTCCATTTCAAGGACAGTAATATCTCCGTCAGCTTTGGCTGCAAACCGTCTTATCATCTTCTTTATATCAGCGGGGACCATCTTTTTGTCCTTTTTCCTGCGCTTTAAGGCGATGATTTCGTCCTGAGCGAGATAATCCGATACCAGTTTGTCGAGAGCGCTCTGTCCGGCAGAAAAGGGCAGCTTGGCTTCATATTCCGCACTGTCCGCCGCTGCAGCCAGCGATTTTACGCTGCAGTCAAAAGGCTTGACCCACTCTATTTTCATTCCCTCCGGCATCTCTTCGCATAACATCTCATATATCTGGTTTGCTTCATGCTTCATCTCGGTCTCAAATTCCAGCAATTCAAAGCTGCTGGAATACCCCAGGGACAAAGGCTGGGCAAAGCTCATCTTCGGGTGTGGGTTAAAGCCTTGGGAATATCTGAGAGAAATGCCGCTCTTCCTGAATGCTCTTTTGAAAAATCTCAGCATATCCAGGTGGGAAGTATATTTAGCATATCCGTTTTTAGTGAATTTCAGCACATATCTGTTAGCCATAGATTCCCTCCATCTCGCATTTTACCCTCTTGTTTATTCCGCATCCGGCGCAGCCATGGCGGCAGTCTGCCGTCGTAGTTTCTCCGTATGCTTTCTCCCTTTCCCTGAGGAAAAATTCTCTGCTTACTCCGCTGCTTATATGCTCCCACGGTAATGTTTCATCAAGCTCTCTTTCTCTGAACGCATAAAAGTCAGGCGACACGCCGCTCATTTTAAAAGCTTTCTTCCATTTTTCCGCTTTAAAGTGCTCCGACCATCCGTCAAGCCTGCAGCCCAGCTGATGAGCTGCAAGCAGCGCTTTTCCGCAGCGTCTGTCTCCCCTTGCGAACACCGCTTCGCAAACGCTGGTGAAGCTGTCGTGATAATTGAAAGTAACGCCTTTTATCTTGAGCTTTTCCTCGAGATAACGGTGCTTCTCTTCAAACTCCTCCGGCGTATTCTGTCTTTCCCATTGGAAAGGAGTGTCCGCTTTCGGCACGAAGTTGGACACGCTCACCGTCAGGCGGAATCTTCCTCCCTTTGGTCCGTTGTATTGGTGATTTATGTCTATTATCTTCTGCGCTATGTGAGCGATGCCGTCAAGGTCTTCGTAATTCTCCGTTGGAAGTCCTATCATGAAATACAGTTTAATATGTCTCCAGCCTAAAGATATGGCCTGCTCTATGGAAGTAAATATATCTTCTTCCGTCACACCCTTGTTTATAACATCTCTCAGTCTCTGGGTACCGGCTTCAGGCGCGTAAGTGAGGCCTGATTTTTTGTATTCCTGTATCTTGCTGAGAACGTCGAAAGCAAATTTATCTATTCTTAATGACGGCAGTGAAAGGGAAACGTTGTTTTTCTTGCAGTATTCCATCAGCTCCAGCGTAAGCTCCTGAAAACATGAGTGATCGCTGGTGGAAAGAGAAAGCAGCGACAGCTCGTCGTTCCCCGTGGCTTCTATCTGCGCTTTTGACAGTTCCAGTATTTTGTCCTTACTTCTTTCACGCACAGGTCTGTATATCATTCCAGCCTGGCAGAAGCGGCATCCTCTCGTGCAGCCTCTGAAAGTTTCGGTAACCGCTCTGTCATGAACGGCTTCAACCATCGGGATCACTGGCTTTACCGGAAATTCAATCTCTTCGATGTCGGCAATTATGTTTTTGCAGACAATATCGGGAGCTTTGTCGTTTAGTTTACATAATTTTTTTACCGTTCCATCTTGCTTATACTCCGGTCTGTAGAAGGCAGGCACATAAACGCCCTCCAGCTCACAGGCCTTTTCAAGGAACTCTTCCTTTGACAGCCCAGCCTCTCTGCATTCTCCCTGAAGCTTGAGAACCTGCGGCAGCAATATTTCGCCGTCGCCTATAAGAAAGATGTCTATGAAATCAGCCAAGGGCTCTGGGTTGAAGGCGCAGGGGCCTCCAGCAGCTATCACCGGCCACTGCCAGCTGGCAGCAGCGATGTCGCCGGTAGCGGTTCCGGTGTCGCTGCCCGGCCCTTTTCTCTCCTCAGCCAAAAGAGGAATTCCAGCCAATTCAAGCATATTCAGTATCGTGGCAAACGACATCTCATACTGCAGAGTAAATCCAAGCATGTCCATATCGCATACGGGTGTTTTGGTTTCCAGTGTAAAAAGCGGCACGCTTTCCTTTCTCATCAGTTCTTCCATGTCGGGAGACGGCGCGAAAACCCTCTCACAGCACAGAGTTTCTTCTCTGTTGACAGCGTTATATAAAATCTGCATACCAAGGTAGGACATGCCTATTTCGTATATGTCGGGGAAGGCGAAAGCCATTCTCGTTTTGACTTCTCCCCTGTCTTTTTTTACGGAATTTACTTCTCCGCCGATATATCTGCCAGGTTTTTCTACCTGTTTCAGTATCTCATCGAGTTTCTCTTCCAGCTTAAACATTTTATCCAAGTCTCTTCCTATCACTTTTTCTATTTCTCCGATAAACTTTCTTGTCTTCTCTTTGCTTTGCAAAATATGTTGTTTTATTTTTTCATCTTTCGGCGCTTTATTGATTATATAGTCTATCCTCTCATCAAGGCCCACATATCTGTCTTCTTTTACGAGCCTGTCGGCAAGGCACACCAAATCGCACTCGTCTATATTTTCCACTGTATTGAACTTGGGATATGTCATATGAACTCTGACTATTGCAGCTTCATCAAAGTACCCCATCTTTTCCAGAATCTCAGCGCCAATCTGCGCATGCTCCTCATGGACTCTTGCCACGTCGTGGATCAGTCCTGTTCCTCTTATGAGCGCCAGATCCAGATCATACCCATGCTTATTGAGCTGTATACCCAGCGTCTCAGCCACTTCTGCGACGGCCTTGCAATGGGCTCGCACATGTTTTGGGGTATTCCACTGTTCATAAAGTTTTTCTATCTCTTCTCTGGTAATTCTCTTTTTCAAAGCTTATGCCTTTCCGATCAGTTTATTTTGATATTTTGAACAGATATGGTTCAAACCTGGTCTAGCTTTACTGATTTTGTATGTTCCATATCAAATGAAATGTTGCATAATTTACAGATTTTATAAAATTATGCAACATTCCTTGCTTTGAACGCAGCCTACGCGGCGCAAAAACGTCAGATGTTGTAAATTTTCTTTATTTTTCAAAATTCTACAACGCAAATCAGAAATTATGTTGTATTTTTTTATATTTTCCTGATATTTTACAACATCGCTCTGTTTTCATGGCAATTCAAACTTGGAATATGTCTATAATGTTGTAAAATATCATGTTTTTGAGAAAATTTTACAACATTTATTCATAAAGCAGCATTTCAATATCCTCCGCCCTGTTCGCTTTGCGGCGAAACCGCACAATACCGGACCAAACATTACACGGTTTGTTTTGTAATATTATGGAAAATGTTGTACAATTTTTTGTTTTAGTTGATTTTTGCCAACATTCTTTGTATTAAATCACATCGAACTTTGTCGAATCAGCTATGAAAATCAACTGATGTTGCCATATTTTATAAAATCTGAAAATTTGCCAACATTTTTCACAGAATATGTTGGCAAAATCGCCATAACCCCGAAAAATGTACAACATCGACATGATTCGACACCTCGAAGCTCCTAAAAACGAGGAGGTTATTTTAAAATTGTTGGCATTTCGGCATAATATTTAATTTTTGCCAACATCAGGTTATCTTTTAGTCTGCGGTCTAAAATCCGCAAAGAATTGCAGCGACTTTTAATACCAATCAGCCATACAGCGTTTCAATGTCCGCTTCCTCTCGGCGCAGCCGCTATAATCTTCTGCGGACATTATACCACAAAGCCAGTCTAGCAAAGTGATTCAATGAACCCTACCTTGCGGCAACGCCGAATAATACGATGTTGGGTTCATTATACCACAGAATCCGATAACTTGTAATAAAAATCCTCTCCGTCGCCGCTGTCAAAAGTCCCTATTATATCGCCCTTTTTCACCCGGTCTCCCATCACAGCGCTTATGCTGGACAGGTTTCCGTATGTGGACATCTTATCTTCGTGCTGTATCCTTATGCAAAAACCCAAGTTCTTGTCTATTCCCGAATAGACTACGCTGCCGCCTGCGACAGCATGGACGGCCTGCGCCTCATCAGTATCCTTTTCGTCTATCGGCGCGCCGAACTCGTTCATTTCGTTGGCCTCCATCACGGCGCTGGTAAGCGCGGCCGGGGCGTTTATTATTTTATCGACAAAGTCTGCTCCGGTTTCTTTGATCTCTTCAACAGAATAATTTCTTCCGAGGTATTCGCCCACCTTGTTTTTAATCTTTGAAAAGCCCTCGTTGTCAATCATTGCGGCGCCCCTTGCCAGGGCGAATACAGCAAGACATATCATCATTTGTACAAGAAATTTATCGCGATAATTCATAAAAATCTCCATTCCGCTGCCTTTCAGTTGGCGGCACAAATCTATTATGATTTTATGAACCATCTGTCCGAATAATGCTTATACTGCCGATAAATGCAATTATTAAGTTCAAAATTCCCCGTTAAATAAAAACGCCACTTAAATAAAATGCCCCGTTAAATAAAAGGCTCTGTTAAGTTCATTCCGCAAAAAAGCCAACGGAAAATTTTCCGCCGGCTTAAAATACTTATGCCTATAGAGCGACTCGCTTCGGCGCGCAAATCTTATTTCAGCATGAGAGCTGCGTTCCAGTGCAAACGGTAACGTCCACATCTCTTTTTTTTATTTGCCTGCTTGCGTTACTCGTCCCAATACTCCATCTCGTAGTCCTCGATCCTTATGAGATCGCCTTCTTCCAGACCCAGATCCTTGAGCTTCTCAATGGCTCCCTTGCTTTCTATATATTTGTATAAATATCTTAAGGAACCCATATCATTGAAATTGGTCGAGCGGAATATCTTGCTCAGCTGTTTTCCCTCCAGGACGTAAACGCCCTTTTCCTCATCGTACCAGACGTTCACATTTCTGTATTCCGGATCCCGTTCTTCAGCTTCAAAATCAAAATATTCGTACTCCTCATCCTGAGGCTGGCCGCTCGCTTCTATTTCTTTCAGTTCATGCAAAGCTGCTGCAAGTATTTCCCTGACGCCCATGTTGAGCGGAGCTGACATGGGGAAAACCTTGTAGCCTTTGCTTTCGACATATTCTTTGAAATCTCTGTACTCTTCGGAATCCTCATCGATCATGTCAATCTTGTTGGCCGCCACCAGCTGAGGTTTTTTCAGGATTTTAGGACTGTAAGCTTCCAGCTCTTTGTTTATTTTGTCGAAATCATCTTTCGGATCTCTTCCTTCGCTTCCTGAAACGTCCACCACGTGAATCAGAACTTTTGTCCTCTCTATGTGTTTGAGGAATCTAAATCCGAGGCCGAGACCCTCGCTGGCTCCCTCGATGATTCCGGCGATATCAGCCATCACAAAGCTGTCGTCATAGATTTTTACCACTCCGAGGTTGGGATCTATCGTGGTGAAATGATAATTGGCTATCTTGGGCTGCGCGCTGGTGGCGATGGAAAGCAGCGACGACTTTCCTACGTTTGGGAAGCCTACCAGACCCACGTCAGCTATGAGCTTCATCTCGAGGATTATCTTTCTTTCCTTGGCTTCGCCTCCTGCTTCAGCAAAATTCGGAGCCTGGCGAACGGAATTCTTAAAGTTGACGTTTCCTCTGCCGCCGCGGCCTCCCTTGGCTGCCACAAATTTTTCTCCGTCCTCGGTCAGGTCTTTCATGACCAGTCCCGTCTCTTCATCAATTATGACTGTACCCATGGGTATCTTTATGATCAGATCTTGTCCGGCTTTTCCGAAGCGGTTTCTCTTCATGCCGTTCTGGCCGTTTTCGGCTTCATATTTTATCTTATAGCGGAAATCCATCAGAGTCCTTAAATTTCTGTCGGCCTGAAAGATAACGTCGCCGCCTCGGCCTCCGTCGCCGCCGTCAGGTCCGCCTTCCGGTACGAATGGTTCTCTTCTGAACGTCACGGCTCCGTCGCCTCCCTTGCCGGATCTAATCGTTATTTTGGCTCTGTCAACAAACATGGTGATTTCCTCCTTTCATGCCAGTATTACAAAAAGACCCTGTAACTTTTATGTCATTACAGGGTCCCGATCTTACGATTAAGCTTCTTTTGAATAAACGCTTACCTGTTTTCTGGTCTTGCCTTTTCTTTCAAATTTAACAGCTCCGTCTATCTTAGCGAACAGAGTGTCATCTCCGCCTCTGCCAACGTTGTTGCCAGGGTGGAATTTAGTTCCTCTCTGTCTTACAAGAATGCTTCCAGCGCTTACGAACTGTCCGTCTCCGGCTTTAAGTCCAAGACGTTTGGACTCGGAGTCACGACCGTTTTTGGAGCTACCTACACCTTTTTTACTTGCCATTTCGACACCTCCTACCTGTATTGTCAGATTACTTTAAAGCTGCTTCAATAGCTTCGATTATAACTGCTTTAGTAGCCTTTTCATCGATAGCAATATTGTTTTCTTTAGCGAAAGCAATCAACTCGTCCTTTTTCATAGAAGCTGAAACCTTCTTTGCTGCAGGTTTTGCTTCCTTTGTCTCTTTAACTGCTTTAGTTTCTTCGGCTTCTTTCTTAGGTGCTTCTTCAGCTTTCGGAGCTGCAGCTTTCTTAGGTGCTGCTTTTTTAACTCCTCCTAAGGATTCGATCTTAACCATTGTATATGGCTGTCTGTGACCCTGTTTCTTTCTGTAGTCTTTCTTGGCCTTATACTTGAAGATTATGACCTTCTTGCCTTTTCCGTTTTCTACAACGCTGCCTGTAACAGCTTCTGACAAATAAGGAGTTCCTACTTTGACTTCCTTACCGTCGCTCATAAGCAGTACCTTGTCAAATGTAACTGTCTCTCCGGCTTCTGCGTTTAACTTTTCAACGGTTATAACGTCGCCTTCCTGTACTCTGTACTGCTTTCCGCCTGTTTCGATTACTGCGTACATAATAAATTTTTTCCTCCTCTATCCAGTCTCGCCATTGCGGGCGGATACATTTTGTACCGCTTATTACCCGTTTTGTGCGGCTCAACTTGGATATGATAACATTAAAATGGCTTAATGTCAAGGGTTTAGGTCAAAAAAATTGCCGTGGTTGTTACGTGGTTGTTGCCGATTGCAATTGGACTTTTTCTAGTTTTCACTCAGTTTAAAGGTTTATTTTATATGCTGGGAAAAGCCCCTGATATCGGGGCTTTTGCTGAGTCTGCTCTTCTGTCTATTCTTCTATTACTACTCCGTCTTCATCTATGAGCATGTCCATGATTTCTGAAAAGTCTTCTTCCGACACTTCCTGTTCCTTCGGAGGTTCGGTATCGTTCTTCATCATATCAAGCAGCTGGCCTTCAAGTTCAGCCACAACTTCGGGATGTTCTTTTAAATAGACTTTGATGTTTTCACGTCCTTGTCCGATTCTCTCGCCCTTGTAGCTGTACCATGAGCCGGCCTTATCGAAGAGTTTAGCTTCTACTGCTGAATCGAGAATATCTCCTTCTTTGGAAATACCCTCTCCGTACATTATGTCAAACTCAGCCTGCTTGAACGGAGGCGCAACCTTGTTCTTTACCACCTTGACCTTAGTTCTGTTTCCCATGATGTTATCGCCTGTCTTGATGGTTTCTGTCTTTCTTACGTCGAGTCTCATCGATGAGTAGAATTTGAGAGCCCGGCCGCCTGTTGTTACTTCCGGATTGCCGTAAACCACGCCGACCTTTTCTCTGAGCTGATTGATGAATATAACACAAGTATTGGACTTGTTGATGCTGCCTGTTATCTTTCTCAAGGCCTGAGACATGAGTCTGGCATGAAGTCCGACATGGGCGTCGCCCATATCACCCTGGATTTCGGCTCTTGGAACAAGAGCTGCAACAGAGTCTATTACTATTACATCAAGCGCACCGCTCCTGACGAGCATATCGCATATCTCAAGCGCCTGTTCACCTGTATCTGGCTGAGAAACCAGCAGATTTTCAACATCGACGCCTAAATTCTTTGCATATATAGGATCAAGGGCGTGTTCCGCGTCTATAAATGCCGCTCTTCCTCCAGTTTTTTGAGCTTCGGCCACTATATGAAGAGTAAGTGTGGTCTTACCTGACGATTCAGGCCCGAATATCTCCACTATTCTGCCCTTTGGCACTCCGCCTATGCCTGTAGCCATGTCAAGGCTTATGGAGCCTGTTGATATGGCTTCCACGTTCATCTGCGCGCCTTTTTCGCCCAGCTTCATTATAGAGCCCTTGCCGAATTGCTTCTGTATCTGCGCCATTGCGGCTTCAAGGGCTTTGTCCCTTTCGCTTTTATCTGCCAGAGCGCTCTTGTTTGTAACTTCACTTTTATTTGCTGCCATCTTTTTCCTCCGTGCCGAACGTTTGTTCTTAATTATATAATAACTTATATTCTCCTCAAGGTCAAGGCTTTTTTATGCTTTTTCAGCAAAACGGCCTTGCTGTTTTTTGCGACAAAAGATATAGTTTTCGTCTGAGCCTATTATATATCGGAAGAAAATCAATGTCAATATTTTCCATAATATGCCGTGAAAATTTTTACAGTTTATACGCAAAAACTCCTCCTATCACATCTTTGCTTTGTCCCGGCAAACAGAAAATTTTCATCAAAGATAAATTTTTCGTCAGAAAAAATTTCTCATAAGATAGAAATTTCTCATCGAGCAAAAATTTCCCGCCGTCAAAAGCTTTGCATCATGTCAAAGAAGGAGTTTTATATCGGTGTTTTCAGGCTCCTGAGGAGCCTAAATCAAGTGCTTACCGGCTACCCGGGACGCCCGAATTAGGTGCTTACTGGATATCCAGAACCTTATAATCCTTATCTTCGACGACTTTTTTCAGCACGTCGTCGGCTACTTCCGATTTGAGCACGACAACTGCAGTTCCCTCGCTGTGGCTTACTTCAGCGCTCTCGACCTGATCCAGAGCTTCCAGCGCTTTCTTTACCGCAGCCTCGCAGTGACCGCACATCATTCCTTCGATTTTCATCGTCTTATTCATAACTTCATTCTCCTTTTCTTCTTTAAATTTATTTTTAGCTCTATGATCCCTGCCGGAATCATATATCTTAAACAGATTCAGCCTGAGGGCGTTGGAAACCACGCAGAAACTGGATAAACTCATGGCAGCGGCTCCGAACATAGGATTCAGCTGCCAGCCTAAAACAGGTATGAATACTCCCGCGGCCAGCGGAATACCTATTATATTGTAGATGAACGCCCAGAAGAGATTCTCGTGGATATTGCGAAGAGTTGCGCGGCTGAGCCTTATGGCGGCCGGCACGTCCAAAAGCCTGCTCTTCATCAGCACTATGTCGGCGGCGTCGATGGCTACGTCAGTTCCTGCTCCTATGGCTATTCCGATATCTGCTCTGGTGAGAGCCGGAGCGTCGTTTATACCATCTCCGACCATGGTAACCTTGGCGTTTTTCTTAAGTCTGCGGATGACGCTCTCCTTTCCTTCGGGGAGAACTCCCGCGATCACTTCGTCTACTCCGGCCTCTGCTCCTATGGCCTTAGCCGTCTTTTCATTGTCTCCCGTAAGCATCACAACGCGGATGCCCATACCTTGCATCTCTTTTACCGCCTGACGGCTGTCCTCCTTGATTACGTCTGCCACGGCGATTATGCCCAGAAGCTTTTCGTCAAGGGCGAAGAAAAGAGGCGTTTTGCCTGAATCCGCAAGCCTTTCTGCGGATTTCTTTATTTCCTCGGAAATCTGAACGGTCTCGCTTATGAACTTGAAGTTTCCGCCGGCAAGAGTCTGCCCTCCGATGTGGGCGGAAAGCCCGTTGCCCGGAAGAGCCTTGAAATCGTCTACTTCCTTTAGACTTAGCTTTCTTTCCTTTCCCATCTTAAGAATAGCCCTGGCCAGTGGATGCTCGCTCTTAGCCTCGAGTGAATAAGCCATTTCAAGCAGAATTTCTTCAGGAATTTCCTCCGCCGGGATTATGTCCGTAACTACAGGCTCTCCGGAGGTAATGGTTCCTGTCTTATCTAAAACGACGATCTGTGTCTTGCCTGTCTCTTCAAGGGAAACAGCATTTTTAAACAGTATGCCGTTCCTGGCACCCATGCCGTTTCCGACCATTATGGCTACAGGCGTTGCAAGTCCCAGAGCGCAAGGGCAGCTGATGACGAGGACCGATATTCCTCTGGCAAGGGCGAAGCCAATGGTCTGACCCAGCAGGAGCCAGACCGCCATGGTTACGAGGGAAATTCCGATCACCACAGGTACGAATACTCCCGAAACTTTGTCGGCGACTTTCGCTATAGGCGCTTTGGTCGCCGCCGCATCGCTGACCATCTGTATTATCTGGGAGAGGGTCGTATCCTCTCCTACTCTAGTCGCTTCGCATTTTATAAAGCCTGACTGATTGATAGTCGCAGCAGATACCATATCGCCCGGAGCTTTGTCGCAAGGTATGCTTTCTCCTGTGAGTGCAGCTTCGTTGACCGCGCTGTTTCCTTCGATTACAACTCCATCTACGGGAATGTTTTCGCCGGGTCTTACGACGAACAGATCACCTTTTTTGACCTGCTGAATAGGAACCGTCGTCTCAATGCCGTCTTTCACTATGACCGCCGTCTTAGGCGCAAGCTTCATCAGGCTCTTGAGCGCGTCGGTGGTCTTTCCTTTTGAGCGGGCTTCCAGCATTTTACCTACCGTGATAAGAGCCAATATCATGGCTGCCGACTCAAAATAAAACTCGTGCATATAGCTCATGACAGCGTGGTGATCCCCGTCTTGCTGAGCGCCGATCATGGCGAAAAGAGCCACCGTGCTGTATCCGAAAGCAGCGGCGGAGCCCAGCGCTACCAGAGTATCCATATTTGGGGCTCTGTGCCAGAGGCTCTTGAAACCGCTGATGAAGAATTTCTGATTTATGACCATTATAACGGCCGAAAGCAGAAGCTGCAGAAGTCCCATGGCCACGTGATTTTCCGCGAAGAAAGCCGGAGCCGGCCAGTTCCACATCATCACTCCCATGGAAAAGTACATCAGCACTATTAGAAATATCAGCGAAGCGAGCAGTCTGCGCTTTAAAGCGGGAGTCTCTCTGTCCCTGAGAGCGTCTTCACCTGAGGATATGCCGGATTTGTCCGAAGCGGACTGCGAATTTCCCGTACTTTTTACGGACGCTCCGTATCCGGCCTCTTCTACAGCTTTTATGATTTCTGCTGAAGAGGCCGAGCCTTCTACGCCCATGGAATTTGTCAAAAGGCTGACTGAGCATGAGGATACGCCCGGCACCTTGGACACGGCTTTTTCCACGCGGGCGCTGCAAGCGGCGCAGCTCATGCCAGTCACGTTATATTGCTCCATCTTATCATCCCCTTTTATTTGATTCTGTTTCTGTTTGATCTTACCTATGTTTGAGCAAATCTAACTTAAATTTTATTTCATCAGTTTTCTCAGCGTAACGAGCAGCTCATCTATGACTTCATCCTTGCCTTCTCTGATGTCCCTCGCCACGCAGCCTTTAATATGATTTGAAAGCAGCTCTTTGTTAAATCCGTTGACTGCGGCGCTCACGGCCGCGGACTGAATGAGGATATCGGTGCAGTATTCGTCTCTTTCTATCATGCCTTTGATGCCTCTTATCTGTCCCTCTATCCTGTTGAGCCGGTTTATCAGCTTATTCCTCTCTTCGTCAGTTCTCATAGTAGTTTTCTTACAACATATATCTTTCTCTTTATTTTCCATTTAATTCACCTCGAGATTTGTTTAAATTCAGAAGATATTTCCGTCAGTCCTCGGCATCTCCGTCACGGAAGACAAGCTTCTTCAGCCGCCGCAGATGCTGGACAAGAGCCGAAAATGCTTCAATAAAGCCAAAAGATACCCCTATGGGGTATCTTGATTATATTACTCATATTTTTCTTTGTCAATACATAAAGTGAAAAAGTCAATAAATTTTAGCCGCAGCTACATAGAATCCCGTCTGCATAGTTCGTCTCCTGCGGCGATGGCGTATGCTTACTCCGCCCCTTCTCCCAGCGCCTTGTCCCAGTCTTCGTCTGTAATGCTGAAGCTGACATCATCAGGCATACGGCCAGTCTTGATTGTCGTTCCTGTTTCTGCATCTTTTATAGTGATATCTACGTACCATTTATTGGGATCTTTTTCGTCCAGCATCTGCAACATGCCAAATTTAGGAAGCAGCAATGCTAAATCCACCATAGCGCCGCCGCATATTTTTCTCCGTAGCTTTTTTCCGTGCTATATCTAGTTTCAATATATTCTGTCAATTCTTTTTTCCAATGCTGTATATGCTTGTCATCGAGTACGAGGACGAGATTGCCATCTTCATCTGCATCTGCTGACACATGATTGCCATCTATACAATATGATTCATCAATATTATCTGCTACCACCGCTGATGTGCCGCCAAACAGAGATACACATCTGTCATCGCTTATCACATACTTGCGCGCTACTAATTTGCAGCTTGTCGCTCCAAGTATAGTCGATACTATTAAAATTATACTTAATATCTTCTTCATTCTTTTGCTTAGTCCCTTGCGTGAGCTTCAGAAAGCTTTGTGAGAGGAAAATGGATACGCTTTCGCCTAACGAAATATGCTAACATTTCACCTGTGGTTTGCCAGCGGATTTTTCACCTGCGGTTTACCGGCGGCTTTCGTCTGCGGATTAGTGCTGACTTTTTCGCCAGCGGTTTTCTGCAGGCTTTCCTCTGTTATGTAAGAGGCCGCTGGCAAGCGGTCCCATAATCTACCTTATTCTTTTATATATCTGCCAAAGCATGTTTAAGACAGCGTAGTTCCTGTTCCAGCGTCTGTTCACATTGCGGTACTGGGATTTTATGGCTTCCGTCTTTCCATTGTAAGCTATGCCTATATATACAAGGCCTACAGGTTTTTCCTCCGTTCCGCCTCCAGGCCCGGCTATACCTGTAACAGAGACGCATAGGTCGGAGCCGGTCTTTTTCTGCAGACCATCGGCCATCTCGACAGCAGTTTCAGGACTTACAGCGCCGAACCTTTCCAGAGTTTCCGCTGAAACACCCAGCTCCTCCATCTTGGCTCTGTTGCTGTATGTCACGATGCCTCTCTCAAACACCGCAGAGATTCCCGGAATATCCGTCAAAGCTCCCGCGAACAGTCCTCCTGTGCAGGATTCAGCGCAGGAAACAGAGATATTCTTTTCTATCAGCAATTTGCCTACCACCTCTATCAGCTCTTCGTCGTCGCAGCTGTAGACAAAATCTCCGATTATGCCAAGGACTTTGGCTTCCATATCGGCCACGGCCTTCTGTGCATCGGCCAGTGTAGGCCGCTTTGAAGCTATGCGCAGACTGCATTCGCCCTCCTTGGCGTATGTGGCTATCGTAGGGTCTGTCTGATTGTCTATCAGCGGCAGCAGCATGGTCTCCATCTTCGATTCTCCGAGGGCAAATGCTCTGAGGATCTTGTAGTATATCACGCTGTCTTGTAGCTTTTCCAGACGAGGTTTTATCTGCTTGTTGAACATGTCGGTCATTTCCCTCGGCGGGCCAGGCATGGAAGTTATTATCTTGCCGTCTTTTTCCAGCCAAAAGCCGGGAGCCGTTCCCTGCGCGTTAGGCAGAGGAATCGCCGTTGACGGCATATCGGCCTGCTTAAGGTTGTTTTCCGTCATCTGTCGTCCGTTATCGTAATGGCTCTTCAAATCCCTGAGACACTGCTCATTGCGAACTATCCTATCTCCCATAGCCTTGGCTATGACTTCCTTTGTCAAATCGTCCTGGGTAGGACCGAGTCCGCCCGTGGTTATTATCATGTCGCAGTCGTGGAAAGCGAAATGTATCAGCTCTTCAAGGCGTTTAGGATTGTCTCCCACGCTGTAATGATACATCACGTCTATGCCCAGGTCGTTAAGCTGCTGGGAAAGCCACGCTGCGTTGGTATTGACGATCTGTCCGAAGAGGATTTCAGTTCCCACTGTAAGCAATGCTGTTTTCATATGTCATTCCTCCGTCATGTCAAATTTCATATGGCCAGCCGGCCAGGTTCTTCCTACGATATTATTTTATCGAAAAGACTTGTCTGTTTTTCCAGACATATTCCACGCCGGAATAAACCGTCATTATAAGGGAAGCCCACAGGAAAGCCTGCGAAGCGTACCAAAGAGGTATAAAGAACGGGAACGCCGGCACTAGGAGCAGCAGACACACTGCTATCATCTGCAGAACGGTCTTGATCTTGCCGCTCATGCCTGCCGCTATAACTATTCCCTCTGAAGCCGCCACAGTTCTCATACCGGCCACGGTAAATTCCCTCGCCAGTATGATTATCAGCATCCATGCCGGAACGAGATAAGGTATCATCAGGCACAGAGCTGAATAAACCAGCACTTTGTCGGCCAGAGGGTCCATTATCTTGCCGAAATTGGTGACCAGATTATTTTTTCTGGCAATCTGTCCGTCCAGCATATCAGTAAAAGAAGCGGCTATGAATATGACGAAAGCCACGGCGTACCAGCCTAGGTAAAAGGCCGCTATGAAAAACGGCACTGCTATAACTCTTGCTATAGTCAACTTATTGGGTAAATTCATCACTGTACCTCCTTGCCTGTCAGATCGTAGTCAAAAGCGTCTTCGATCAATACGTTTACCATCGTTCCCGGCTCAAGTTTCCGGGTCGAAGAGAATATGACGGAATTATCTATCTCCGGCGCGTCATACCGCGTCCGTCCTATGTAGCTTCCGTCCGCATCTCTTTCTTCCACCAGGACTTCCAGCGTCTTGCCGATCTTTTCCCTGTTGCTTTCCAGGGAAATATCCAGCTGTCTCCTCATTATGGTTTCGGCCCTCTGCTCTTTTATTTCCTGGAGAATTTGATTCTCCATCTCGCCCGCGGGAGTATTTTCCTCCTGGGAATAGGCGAAAACACCCAGCCTTGCAAATTTCATCTCTCCGACGAAATCGAGAAGTTTTTCAAAATCCTCTTCCGTTTCACCGGGAAATCCCGTGATCAGCGTAGTCCTTATATGTATATCCGGTATGGCTTTTCTCAGCCTTGCTATAGTATCCCTGATGGAACTCTCTGTGGAGCGGCGGCGCATGGCTTTGAGCACGCCGTCTGCGGAATGTTGTATAGGTATGTCTATATAATCACATATTTTCTCTTCGGCGGCCATGACTTCAATCAGCTCGTCGGTGATTCTGTCCTCGTAGCAGTACATCAGCCTTATCCACTTTATACCGTCTATTCTGCACAAGTCCCGCAGCAGCGCCGGAAGTTCCTGCCTGCCGTAGAGGTCGACTCCGTAGAGAGTCACGTCCTGCGCTATCAGAATCAGTTCTTTGCAGCCTTTTTCCGCCAGAAACTCAGCTTCTTTTAATATGTCCTCTCTTCTCTTGCTGCGGAAATGTCCTCTTATGTCCGGAATAACACAGTAGGCGCAGCGGTTGTCGCAGCCCTCGGCGATTTTAAGAGTGGACGAATACGGATTTTCTCCCAAAAGTCTTGGCATCGGCTTCAAAGTTTCATCAGGGCACGCCCTGACCTGATTGCGGCCGCCAGCCTCCCGGCTGCTGACCTCGCTCCTGCCGGCGTCACTACTGCTGTCTCCTGGGCTGCTGTTATCTCCGCTCAGAGACAAAAGGATTTCAGGAAGCCTCTCGTATTCATTCACGCCTATGAAGCAGTCGACCTCCGGCATTTCTTCCGTAAGCTCTGCGTCATATCTCTGGGAAAGGCAGCCGGAGACTATCAGCTTTCTGCTGCAATCCTTGTACTCCGCCAGCTCGAATATCCTGTCGATGGATTCTTTTTTCGCGTCGTTGATGAAGCCGCAGGTGTTGAGTATCATCACGTCGGAATTTTCCAAGTCGTCCGTAAGCTCTATGCCGGCCTCTTTCATGATGCCCTTGGCTGACTGAGTGTCGTTGAAATTTTTCGGACAGCCAAGCGTTTCCATGTATACTTTCATAAACTATATTTCCCCTGTTCCTCCTGTTTCATCATTCATGCAGTCGTACTCTTCTTCGCTTATCAGCACCTGCCTCGGCCTGGAACCGTCCTGCGGACTGACTATGCCTCTGGCCTCCATCATATCGACGATCCTGGCAGCTCTGTTATAGCCTATCCTGAATCGCCTCTGCAGCATGGATACTGAAGCCTGTCCGCTCCTTACCACCAGTTCGATGGCGTCGGAAAGCAGTTCGTCTCCGTCGTCCTCGGCAGCCGTCTGATCGGTTCTCTCTATCCTGGTCAAAACGTCCTGATTATAGTCTACGTCTTTGACCTGGCCCTTGACGAAATCTATCACCTTGTTCACTTCGCTGTCGGAGATGAAAGCGCCCTGAACTCTTATCGGCTTGCCCATGCCCATCGGATTGAAGAGCATATCGCCCTTGCCCACCAGCTTTTCCGCGCCCTGCATATCCAGTATGGTCCTGGAATCCACCTGGGATGAAACGGCAAAGGCTATCCTGGAAGGTATGTTGGCCTTGATGACGCCTGTTATAACGTCTACAGACGGTCTCTGTGTGGCCACTATCAAGTGCATTCCGGCGGCTCTTGCCATCTGTGCCAGCCTGCATATCGACTCTTCTATCTGCGACGGAGCCGCCATCATCAGGTCGGCCAGCTCGTCTATGATTATAACTACCTGAGGCATCACCTTATCCAGTTCATCGTTGGCCCTGACCGATTCGTTGTAGGATTCCAGATCTCTAACGCCCTCTTCGGCGAACTTCTTGTACCTGTCGGTCATCTCGGCCACGGCCCAGTTGAGGGCTGCCGCGGCTTTGCTTGGGTCTGTGACCACAGGTATCATCAGATGCGGAACTCCGTTGTAATTGCCCAGCTCCACGACTTTAGGGTCTACGAGGATAAGCTTTACTTCATCAGGCTTTGCTTTGTAAAGCAGGCTGGTTATTATGCCGTTTATGCAGACGGACTTTCCGGAACCTGTGGAACCTGCGATGAGCAGATGAGGCATGGCCTTGAGGTCGGCTACTATGGCCTTTCCGCCGATGTCCTTGCCTACGGCGAAGGTGATCTTGGATTTGCTGTTTTTGAATTCCTGAGAATCTATGATGTCTCTCATGTGCACCATGGTCACGGAATCGTTTTCCACTTCTATGCCCACGGCTGCTTTGCCCGGTATGGGAGCTTCTATTCTTATGCTCCTGGCTTCAAGATTCAGAGCTATATCGTCGGCCAGCCTGACTATGCTGTTGACCTTTACTCCCACCGACGGCTGTATCTCGTATCTGGTGACGGTCGGTCCTTGGGTGACCTGAACTACTCTTGCGTCTACGTGGAAATTTTTCAGCGTTTCTTCCAGCTTCTGAGCTTTATCTGTCAGCAGTCTGTTGTTGGTTCTCGTGGCTGCTTTGCTTCTTTCCAGCAGACTCACAGGCGGCATCTTATATTCTTTGGAAGCCGGAGCGTTATTGATCTCGTCTTTTGAAAGCATAGCTTCCCTGGCTTCTTTTTTGGTTATAGTCTTCTGTCCGTCATGAGCTTTTTCTGCGCCGGAAATGATGCTGCTTCTCGATGAAGCTCCCAAGCCTGTGCCGTATGTATCTTTCTGATCGGGCTCCAAGCCAATGCCAGAGCCTGAATTTGAGCCGAAGCTGCTCCCAAATCCCGGTCCAAGACCTGTCCCGAGTCCTGTACCCAGACCTGTGCTTTCGCTGTCAGGAGCTCCGGTGATGCCGAAACCGTGTCCGTAATCTTCCTTTTCCTCCAGACCGTAGGTTCCCGACGGTTCAGTTCCGCCGAAGAGAGAATCGTCGCTCATATAATAGAGGACGTTATTTTTATCTCTTCCGGCCTGATCCTTGGCAGATAGCCGTCCCCCGGAAGAAACAGCTTCATCGGCATATGATGAAGAAGCGTTTCCGTCGACGATCTTTATATTTTTTCTCTTAAGCGGAGATTCCTTAACTTTGACATTTGTCTCAGGGATGTCATCTACGCTCATCTGCTTTTCAGTCTCCGCTGCCTCTTCTTTGTCAAGATATGAGTTTTCTTTTATCAGTCTCTTTTCCTCGCGCTTTTCGCCTATCTTGCGCAGAAATCTGGAGACCGGCGTATTTATGATCAGAAGCAGGCTTATGAGAGTCACGACTACGGTGAAAATCAGGCAGCCCGATACGCCCAGCCATTTGACCAGCAGGGAGCCGAGGAACATGCCCAGCAGACCGCCGCTCTTGAGCGTCACTCCTGTCTCATAAAAGCCTTTCAAAGCTGAAAAAGACACGCTTATCTTCTCCGCGTCGATGAATCTGACAGAATTGATAGTCGCTAGCATCCATAGAACCAGGAAAGCCAGCAAGATGGTTTTTACGGAGATGGAAGTAGTTTGTCTGGCAAAAAGCAGTATGCCGAACAGTATGAGATAAAAAGGCAGTACGTAGGCGACAAAGCCGAGAACGCCTTTGAAAAAGTTTCCCACAAGCTCGCCGAACTGTCCCGCGCCTCCAGTAAAAATCGCAATCACCAGAAATACGCCGAGAGCGATGGCGATTATGGACCAGATTTCATCCACTACCCTTCTGTCAGCTTTCCGCTTGGCCTGAATCGCTTTAGCCTTTTCTCTCGCTTTGGACTCTTCTTTAGGGGCAGTTTTTTTATTTTTTGAGCCCGGCGGTCTTCCGGGACCTCTTTTCTTTTCTGCCATATAAAAATCCTTTCTCCAAGTTGAATGGAACGCCGTCCGTTCCAACCGCATGGCGGCTTAGGCAAATATTCCGTACAGCACTACGAACAGGCCGAGGGCCCATACATAGTACGAAAAATAGCTTAATTTTTTATTCGATACTATCTTGATCATGGTCTTGATGGCAATGAGTCCTGAGACGGCAGCTACTGCCATTCCCGCCAATATAGGTCCCAGCTCGGACATGCTCATCCCTGCCTCTATCGCCGCCGGAGCTTCCATTACTGCCGAGCCCAGAATAGACGGTATCGAAATGAGGAATACAAACTTTACCGCGAATTTTCTGTCCAGATTGCAGATCAAACTGCCGAACAGTGTCGAACCGGACCTGGAAATGCCGGGACATATGGCTATACCCTGCACTACGCCTACGAACAGAGCGTTGCGGTAGTTCATCTGCTTTATCCCCCTGTTGGAGTCTCCCATTCTTTCTGCGATGACCAGCAGGAAGCCGGTTATGATTAGGCCAACTCCTATAGGAATCACTGAATTATACAGGCCGTTGAAGAAGTCGTTGAAGAGCACTCCTATGAGTCCTGTCGGAATCGTCGCGACGATTATCATCACGCCCAGCTTCCTGACAGGTCTCTCATTTAACCTCAGACCCTTTCCCGTGAAGATGTCCTTGATTGTAAGTCCGAGCTCTACTATCAGCTCCCATACGTCTTTCCAATAGACTATGAGAACGGAGATGAGAGTTCCCACATGAAGAAGGACTGCAAACAGCAGAACTTTGTCTTCTTCTATGCCGAACCACTGCTGCAGCAGCGCCAGATGACCTGAACTGCTTATGGGCAGAAATTCCGCCAGTCCCTGAACTAATCCTAAAACTATTGATTCTAAATACGACATAATCTCTCTCCCTTATTTTTTCTCTATATATCCCTTGGCGGTAAGAGCTTCCGCGCAAAGCACCGCGCCTCCGGCGGCTCCCCTTATCGTATTGTGCGAAAGACCCACAAATTTGTAATCGTAGATGGTATCCTCCCTCAGTCTTCCGATGGAAATTCCCATTCCTTTGTCTCTGTCCACATCAGCTTTGACCTGAGGTCTGTCATCTTCCTCAAAGTATTTTATGAACTGCTTTGGAGCCATCGGTAGGTCTTCCTCCTGCGGAAAACCTCTGTAGCTCTCCAGCTTTTCAATGAGCTGTTCCTTCGTCGGTTTCTTTCTGAACTTGACGAATACCGCCGCCGTATGTCCGTTGAGAACAGGAACTCTGAGGCACTGGCAGGAAATCTTAGGCTCCTCGGCTTTAATGATTTCTCCCTTTTCCATGTCGGCGCGTCCCCATATCCTCAGCGGCTCGTCTTCACTCTTAGCCTCTTCGCCTCCGATATAAGGGATTATGTTTTCCACCATCTCAGGCCATGCTTTAAAATCCTTTCCAGCTCCGGAAATCGCCTGATATGTGGTGATTATACATTCGTAAGGTTCAAATTCTTTCCACGCGCTTAATGCCGGGACGTAGCTCTGTATGGAGCAGTTTGGCTTGACGGCAATGAAGCCTTTTTCGGTGCCGAGGCGCTTTTTCTGGGCTTCTATAATTTCAAAATGCTCGCAGTTTATCTCAGGTATGACCATCGGAACGTCGGGCGTCCATCTGTGGGCGCTGTTGTTTGAAACTACCGGCGTCTCAGTCCTAGCATATTCCTCTTCTATGGCTTTGATCTCTTCCTTGGTCATGTCGACGGCGCTGAATACGAAATCGACGGTTTCAGCCACAGCTTTCACGTCTTTAACGTTCATGATCTTGATATCTTTAACAGCTTCGGGAATATCTTTATCCATCTTCCAGCGGCCTTTTACCGCGTCTTCATAGCGAAGACCGCAGCTTCTCTCGCTGGCCGCTATAGTTACCACTTCAAACCACGGATGGTCTTCCAGCAGTGAAATGAAACGCTGGCCTACCATTCCCGTTCCGCCCAGAATTCCTACTTTAAGTTTCTCGCTCATATAAAAATACCTCTCTATTTGGATTTTTCTATTTAAAATCAATATTCATGACTATTTATTGTATCACTTTTTCGCAGTGTTTTCAACAAAATAAGGTCAGATGAATATAATAATTTATAATCAATATATGATGAAAGGAAGTGTTAGTTTGCCATTATTTACAGGGGCCGCGACAGCCCTCATCACACCCTTCAAGGACGGAAAAATAGACTACGTTTCCATGGGTAAGCTCATCGAATGGCAAATCGGCCAAGGTATAGACGCTCTAGTGATCTGCGGCACCAGCGGAGAAGCCGCGACTCTTTCCTCCCTGGAAAAAGTTCAGCTGGTCAAATTCGCTGTGGATTTGACTGACAAACGTGTGCCCGTGATCGCAGGAGCTGGTACCAATTCGACCGAAACTACCGCCAGCCTGGCAAAGGAAATGGAAAACGCCGGAGCGGACGGTCTCCTGATCGTCACTCCTTATTATAATAAATGTACAGATTCAGGTCTCATAGCTCATTACGAGACTATAGCAGATAAAGTGTCGCTGCCTATAATAATGTATTCGGTGGCTTCAAGAACAGGAGTGAACATATCCCCTCGTATCGTCAAAATCCTCTCCGACCACCCGAATATCGCCGGTATAAAAGAAGCTTCGGGCAATATTTCACAGATATGCGAAATCGCTGCCTGCGTAAGCGACAACTTCAGCCTTTATTCCGGCAACGACGACCAGACTGTACCTATCCTCTCTCTGGGCGGTATAGGCTGTATATCGACCGTTTCAAACATAATACCTGCCAGATACTCCGCCATGATAGGCGAATATCTGAGCGGCAGCTGGCGTAAGGCCGGACGTGAGCAGGTAGCCATCAAACCTCTGATAGACGCCGTATTCGCCGAGGTGAACCCGGTGCCTGTAAAGGCCGCCTTATCCATGATGGGCATGTGTTCAGCAGAATACAGGCTGCCTATGTGTCCGCCGAGCAACAAGACCCAGTATCTGCTCTACGACACGCTGCGTGAATTCGATCTGGTGGAGTAGTCCGCGCTCATCAATGGAAATGTGAGATGTAGAGGCGACAGACAGAATATATAAAAAGAAATGCTGCGGTATTTCCACAAACGCCGGGAAGCCGCAGTATTTTGCAGTTTCTATATTAAAATCACAATTGAATATACCTAAGCCAAAACCGCCGGACGCTGCCGGCGGTTTTTCAGTTCTTTCCCATAATTAACGACAAAATATTTCTTTGAACCTTTTTCAGCGTAAAAACAAAAAGAGCCTGAGCTCATACAGTTTTGTCATGTTTATCATGATTCGTATGAACTCAGACTCAAGCATCGTACTGATAAATCAGCTGGCTTCAATTTCACCTGAAGACGAGCCTACTGTAACGGTATATGTCTCGCCTGACACTATATCAGGATCGCTGATGATGACCACGCTGAACGGCAGTTCCGGCGAATAGCTGACGATCTCATTGCCGTCTGCATCAGTCAAGACAATATTTGTCCCTGCAGACTGGGAACCTACGCTGACTGATATGACTCCCTGCTCCGAATCGCTGAAAGTCTGCGCCATGCCGGAAGCTCCCGTTCCGATGAACGTTCCGCCCGTGATAACTGCGCTGGTATCGTAGTCCAGCGTCGCCGTATCTCCCTGATTAGGTCCGGCCACGACTATATAACCGCCTGAAATAGTCACGGAACCGTTGGCGTCTATCCCGTCGCCGGAAGCGTTGATGTACAGGCTGCCGCCGGATATGACTATGCTTCCGTTGGAAGAGGCCATACCTCCGCCCATGCCTGCTTCTCCGACATCTGCAAACATGCCGTCGCGTCCTCCCTCGGTGCCGCTGGAATCTGTTCCTCCTGCGGCGTTGAGTCCGTCGTCGCTGGCAACTATCGTGATGTCGCCGCCGAGTATTTCAAGCTCCAGAGCTTCCAAGCCCTCATAGCTCTCGGATATATCTATGGTGCATCCGTCGATGGTCATGGATTCGTCCGCATGGAAAGCGTCGTCTCCTGAGGCTATCTGGAAGTCGCCTCCCGTTACAGTAATATATACGTTGGAATGTACTGAATCGTCTGCTGAGTCGATGTTAAAGCTGCCCCCAGTGATAAGCATGCCGGCGGAAGCTTTGAGTCCTTTCATGCTGGTGCTGCTGTCTTCTGAATCCGCCTGCGCGGAAGATTGCGACGATAACTGTGATGATGGCTGCGATGATGACTGAGGGATCATGGCCTGACCAGGCTCTCTTCCTCCTCCGCCGCGGAAATCTCCCCATGTATCTGAAGAACTCTTGCTTCCGTTCTCGCTTCCGCCTCCCGCCAGAAGATCAAAGACGCCGTCTGACACCTGCATATATGAACCTGCGCTTATACCGTCCCCCTCTGCTTCAAGGCTGAAGCTGCCGCCTGAAATATAGACAAAGCCCAGAGAATCATCATCGTTGTTTTCCGAATGAATACCGTCCTTTCCCGTGTCAGCCGCAATATCGGTATCCCCTGTGATTCTTACGCTGTCGTTGGCATCCAGTCCGTGGGAAGCGGATTCAATGCTATACGTGCCTCCTGTAACAGCCAGATCATCTTTGCAGACTATGCCGTGTCCTGCAGGAGAAATCACTTCAAGGGAGCCTGAACCGTTCAAAGTGAGATCCTGCTTTGAGAAGATGACCGCGTCTATATTGTTATCGTCTATCTGTTCAAAGGTTCCGCCGTTTGAAAGGATGTTTTCCGTTCCATCTGCCAGAGAAACCAGCACCTTATCGGCTTCCGGCACATATATCGGAGCCGAAGTCTCACTGTTTATATCCGCACCTGCCAAGACAAGATGTACTTTGGCGGTATCGGAAGCATTCACAACGATCATTCCGTCATTGAGCGTTCCGGAAATGACATAGGTCGCCTCTTCCGTAATCGTCACAGTCGAACCGTTTATCTCAACGCTGTCTGAAGAAGCTTCTGCCGAATCTCCATTAAGCTCTATCTGAACGCTGTCTTCATCATACTCCGTATTGTAATCCCAGTCGGTGAACATATCTTCATCTGTATATTCAAAATCCGCCTGAACGGTTTCAGCATCAGCAGACTTCTCGCCGCCTGCCGACTCCGTTTTTCCGCAGCCGCTCAGCAAGCACATTGTCAATGCCAAGCTCAAAATCAAAGATAACCATTTTTTCATAAATATGCCCCTCCTTTCGAGCTACAGCTCTGACACGGTGTTTTCCTGCCTGGAAACTGATATTTCAAGGTTTCCGTTGCGGCAGCGCAGCTTGTCGACCATTTCCTTTTCTTTTTCCGCATCGCGCAAAGTTACCTGGTAAGTCAGGCGGAACATGCTGCCCATATTGGTGGTCTTAACGTGAACCAGCTCGCAGGCGGAAGTATATATTTTGAAAATGTCATCAAAAACTCCCGTGTAATCCAAATCCTCCGGGATGGTTACAGTCAGCGTTTTATATATTGCCGCATTTTTCTTTGCTCCCAGGTCTGTCCTGTTGTAAAGCAGAAACATCAGGCACATGACGACTGTAAACAGGACGGCAAATCCAAGGTATCCCATACCTGTTATGAGTCCTGCTCCCATGGCCAGGAACAAGGCACAAATTTCTTTGGCAGTACCCGGCACAGACCGAAAGCGCACAAGATTAAAAGCTCCGGCAACCGCCACTCCCGTGCCTACGTTGCCGTTGACCAGCATGATCACCACGCATACCACTGCGGGCAAGAGCGCCAAAGTAACGACGAAGCTCTTGGTATAGCGGCTGCGGAACATATATGCAAAGGCCATCGCCAGTCCCAATATGAGTGAAAATACCAGACATAGTACAAAGTCAGTCACGCTTATGACCTGCGTAAGGTCGGTATCAAACAGACCGTTAAAAATATTATTAAACATTATATATACCCTCCCTTTTCAATTCCGGATAGATAAGATTCCTGTATGCCGTACCGTATTTTGAGAAAGACATCTTGTAGATGTGCTCTTCTGAAAGAGTCTTGCTCATCCACATTGGAATACCACCGGAACATTTTATTTCCATCAGAGTCTTCCCCTCAGGCAGCAGAGGCACGCCGTATATTTCACTTTCCAGGGACATATCTTTTTGCCGCGCGAGAATATTATCGTCAAAGGTGACGCGAAAATCGGATTTATCTTTGGCGCAAAACGCTTCTCTTTCATAAGAGATAAATGCCGCAGGCTGAAGATTCTGGTAATATGAGATGAAATAATCGACTTCCTCTGATATCTGGTTATGCATGCAGTGCAAATGTTCGCCGCATACCCAGCGCATGGCTGCTTCTTCCGGCATGGAAAGCCGTCTTTTGTACACGACGTTTTTGTATTTCTTTTTCAGCTCCACGAATACGTCGCTGTCAGGGTCAGCATGGCAGTAACTGCGTATCCTGAGTTTCTCCTTATACGCTGGCTTTTCGATGGAACGGCGTATCAGCCTGTAATTATCGGTGTCAAAATAGACGTTGCGAATCGTCACGCGTCCGTACTGATCCGGCGACATGTGATTTTCCATCGCTGACAGCACTTTTTTCTTTTGCTCCGCTGTCAGCATATATTTCAGTTCATAACGTTTAAAAACCGTCTGAAACCCCATAAAAAAGTCCTCCTGTATTTCTGATGGCCTCAGTATACAGGAGGAAGATTGAACTAATATTGAATATTTTTAATAATTTAAAAATTATTTTTTCGCAGTGTTCTTGTTCTGTGTGTGACTCTTAGTCTGCAGGGGAATTTTGGCGTAAAATTCTATCTTTCCGCCGCCGCAGCGAACATCGATCGTTCCCTTATGAGATGTCACTATAGCCTTGGCAATCGCAAGACCCAGACCGTAATGGCCGCATTCCCCTGTCCTTGCCTCATCTGACCTGTAAAACCTCTCGAACAGCAGCTGCTTCTGCTCCGGCGGTATTTCTTTTCCTGAGTTGAAGACGGACAATACGGCGCAGTTCTTTTCTCTTTTGAGTGTAAGCTCTATTTCATTCTCATCGCTGTGCCTGATGGCATTATCCAGCAAAATGGACGTAAGCTGTTTAAGCTGCAGGCTGTTTCCGCTGACGGCGATGTCCTCTTCGATGTCGCTTTTTAAGGTCAGTCCATTTTCGAAAGCCACTGTTTCAAAGGGCAGCGTCTCACCGTACACGAGCCGGCTCAGGTCTATCGTTTCGGCGGTTGAAGCGGCGTTTTCAGCCCTGGCTAAATCAAGCAGCTGACTGATCAGCGCCGACATGCGTTCGTTTTCATAGCGTATGTTGGCCAGCCACTTATTCTCACCTATCTGGCGGGAAAGCACCTCGATATTGGCGTTGACTACGGCCACCGGGGTTTTCAATTCGTGGCCTGCGTCGGAAACGAACTGTTTCTGCTTCTGATAGCTCTCTTCCAGCGGTGAAACGATCCTGTCTGCAAGATATCTGGCCAAAAAGAACAGTCCTGCAAGGGCTATTCCTCCGAAGAGCAGCGTATAGCTGAGCAGTGTCCCTGCGTTATCCCAAAAGACGGTATTGTCCAAAAAAGCCACCAGATAATACTCGCCCTTATCTTCTGCCCTGAATATCAGCGAGCCTATGGTTCCCTCTGCCTTTTCGCCCGCAAGTATTTCCTCCGCCATCTCTATCAAATCTTCTTCGTTGATGGTTGAAATGTCTGCCGTATCGACTTTCAGCACTTGGCCGCTTTTTGCTACTGCGACGGAATAGAAAGTTGAAAGCTCCAGTATCGGAGGAGCTTCAGGGCGGCCGCCGAACTTGTCTCTGGGAACTTCTCTATCGGGAGCCGCGTCAGTGCCGGCTGACAGATTGTATTCGCTGACATACTGCCTGAGCATCTGCTGGTTTTCGCCGGTCATTTCCACATAGCTTGAAATGTATATGATTAAAAAAGTTCCGACCAGAAGCATTATCAGAACGGAGAGAATCGCCGCTACTATTTTACGCCTTGACTTTTTAAACATCGCCGTACCTCAATTCATATCCGACTCCCCGCACCGCTTTTATCTCTGTCTTGGATTTTACAAAGCTGAGTTTTTTGCGGGCAAAGGAAAGATATACTTCTACATTGTTATATTCCGCGTCGTTTTCATATCCCCATATCTTTACGGCCAGCTGCTCTCTCGTCAGTATGCGCCCCTGATTTGCAATCAGGTATTCTAAAAGCCTGAATTCTTTTTCTGAAAGGCGCACGCTTGCTTCTTTGCATATAAGAGCCGAAGTATCCACCTCCAGCCTGATGTCGCCGAAAGAAAGAGCTCCGTCCGGCGTATTGATACTGCGCCTCACAAGAGCCCGGAGCCTGGCCAGCAGTTCTTTCGTCATGAACGGCTTGGTCAGATAATCGTCTGCTCCGCAGTCGAGCCCCATCACCTTATCATCCAGCTCGCTTTTGGCTGTCAGCATGAGTATAGGAGTTTTGATGTTTTTTCTGCGTAAATCCGAGGCTATCTCAAAGCCGTTTTTATGCGGCAGCATAACGTCGAGGATTATCAGGTCGTATATGCCGCTTTCAGCCGCATACAATCCCTCGGCTCCGTCGGCGTAATGATCAACGTCGTATTTTTCAAGACGCAGTATCTCGCAGAGGGCCTGCGCCATTCGTTTCTCATCTTCAACAAGTAAAAGTTTCATAAATATGCCTCCAGCGTCATTATACAGAAAAAAGATTGAAGAATTATTGAAGTTTGCATGCTTTTATGACTGATGCTTTTCTTTCGCCCTTCTCTAAATTCTTTTTCAGCTGAAAATACAAAAACGGCAGACATACGTCTGCCGCTCGGTAAACTCATCTTAAGCCTCTGCCTTTACAACTTCCTTGCCGTCATAGTAGTTGCAGTTAGGGCAAACTCTATGAGGAAGTTTAGGTTCATGACATTGTGGACAAACTGAAAGTCCAGGTGCAGTCATCTTCATATTAGCAGATTTTCTCTTATCTCTTCTGGCTTTTGACGTTTTTCTCTTAGGTACTGCCATGTTTTACACCTCCTTTATATCGTCAACTGCTTAAGTATATACTTAAGTCACGTGTTTTGTCAACAACTTTTTTTAAATTGCTTTTCCTGTAACGATGTCGTAAGTATCTCTTGCGATCATCAGCTCTTCGTTGGTAGGTATGAGAAGAAGCTTAACTCTTGCGTCGTCGGCTGAGATTATAGTTTCCTTGCCTCTTACCTTGTTCTTCACAGGATCCAGCTTGATTCCCAGGTTACCCAAGTTATCGCAGATGATTTCTCTCATCGAAACGTCGTTTTCTCCTACGCCGGCAGTAAATATTATGGCGTCTACGCCGTTCATCTCAGCGATGTAAGCTCCGATGTAGAACCTTACCTTATGGGCGAAAACTTTCAGCGCCAGGGCAGCTCTTTCATTGCCCTCTGCAACTGCCTCCTCCAAATCTCTGAAGTCACTGGAAACGCCGGAGATACCCAGCACGCCGGACTTCTTGTTGAGTATATCGTTGGCCTTGCCCTGAGGCAGGTTTTCCTTTTCTCTGATATAAGTAACGATGGCCGGGTCGATATCTCCGCTCCTGGTTCCCATTACGAGACCCTCAAGCGGTGTGAATCCCATCGAAGTATCTATGCACTTGCCTCTCTTTATGGCGGATACTGAAGCTCCGTTTCCCAGGTGGCATGTTATCAGCTTCAGGTCGTCCAGGCTGGTGTTGAGCATCTTTGAAGCTCTTTCAGCCACATATTTGTGTGAAGTTCCGTGGAAGCCGTATCTTCTGATTCCGTACTTTTCATAGTATTCATAAGGAATAGCGTAAATATATGATTCAGGCGGCATGGTCTGATGGAAAGCCGTATCGAATACGCCAACCATAGGAGTGCTCGGCATCAGCTGTTTGCAGGCCGCTATACCTAAAAGGTTAGGCGGATTGTGCAGAGGCGCCAGTTCTACGCAGTCTTCCAGCGTTTTGATTACTTCATCGGTAATCAAAACTGACTTGGAGAATTTTTCTCCGGCGTGAACTACTCTGTGTCCTACCGCTCCTATCTCGTCCATGGACTTGACAACGCCGTGTTCCTTGTCCTGGATCGCTGCCAGCACCTGCTCTATGGCGTCCTTGTGGTCTTTCATAGGAACTTCTTTCTTGACCTTGTCCATTCCTATCTTTTCATGAGTTATAACTGAGCCATCCATTCCGATTCTCTCAACGAGGCCTTTGCAGAGCAAAGATTCATTTGTCATATCGAGAACCTGATACTTCAGCGATGAGCTGCCGCAATTGATTACTAAAACTTTCATATCTATCCTCCATACAAAATTCTGAACGATTTAACCTTATATATTATAAATAAAATCCCTTGAAATTGCAAGGGATTTTAAGCACAATTATGTCAAATTGCCATATTTTAAAATTATTTGTCTGCGTGTGAGATGAATTTTCCTGCTTTTTCGCTGATCATCTCATTATCCTTTACGGCGACCTGGCCGTTGACTATTACGTAATCTATGCCTTTGTTAGGAATATCTATATTGCCGAATTCAGGACCGTCGATTATGGTTTCCGGGTCAAAGATAGTTATATCAGCGTCAGCGTTTTCTTTTATCACGCCTTTGCGGTGTTCAAGCTCGAGGCGCCTGGCAGGTTCCAGAGTCATCTTTCTCAGAGCTGTCAGCAGGTCAAGCTTTTTTTCCTCGCGCACATACTTTCCGAGAACCCGCGGAAAAGTTCCGGCAGCTCTCGGATGACCCAGGCCGTTGTTGATTATACCGTCTGAGGCCACCATGCCTATAGGATTGGTTATCGCCTGAGCTATCTCTTCCTCATTCATCACAAATGCTACCGCCAGCATATCAGGGTAATTTTTTCTCGCGTCTTCAAAAATTTCCTTATTGCAGCGGACATTTTTGTATGGCTCTTCTGTCAGCATTATATCGCTGTAATCCTTTCCCCACGCTTCGAGACAGCCGTCTTCAAATACAGTTGAGCCTATATGAGTTGAAAAGGCGTTGTAAGGGTAAGTGTCGTAATTGAACCTTGGATTTTTTGCGTTTTCTTCATTTATCAGGTCGAGAGCCTCTCTCATCTGTCCCATGGCCGAGCAGGAGGAAAGGTGCGAAACCTGAAAGCGCTTTCCCGTGGATTCCTGTATATCTATCATCTCGCGTATGGCTTCTGCTGCCTTTTCTCCGTCAGCCCTGTAATGGGCGGAAATGAGCAGATGATCGTCGTCTGAGACGTCTATGGCGTATTTGATCTCTTCTGTGGTTATTCCCGGATCGTATTCTATGCCGAAGGATATGCCGCAGGCACCTTCCTTAAGATCTTCGCGGACAAAATCTCTAATCTTGTCCCAAACTTCTTTATCTGTCTTATCGTAATGATCGAATCCTAGCACGTCGTGCCTGTAGTAATTATATCCTGAAAAGATCAGATAATTTACCGGGCAGCCTTCGAGACGGTCCATCATAGCTTTGAATTCTTTCAGCGGCTGGTTCATCACTCCGCAGTTGCCGCCTACGGCTGTGGTGACTCCCTGCCGGACCATCATTTCAGCTATGACCCACTTGTCGCCTTCCGCCGCGTTTTCTTCATGCATGTGTATGTCAATGAATCCAGGAGATACGACTCTGCCGGAGGCATCTATGATGCTTTTGGCTTCCGGTTCATCATCGCCGATATAAGCGATTTTACCGTCCTGAATACCTATATTTGCTTTTATCAGTTGATTTTTGTCAAAATCCGGATACTTGCCGGACGTTATCAATATGTCTAACATCTTTACCTCGCTAGTTTATCTATTTTGAGCAGCGTTTGTGGTCGCTTATCATCAGAACGGCGCACATGGCTATTCCAAGTCCGAATACTATCACAGGCTTCAAATCGACCGTAATTGAAGTCATGGACATATAGGCGCATACCCCGGCGATAAGTCCCAGCAATATGAGTCTGTTGCCAAACAGCCTGCAGTAAAGAGGCATGTTGACTATGCCCTTTTTCTGAAAGTCCGTCAGCCACGTTTCTTTGCCGCGCTGTATTATAGCGCCGACAATGATAAGCTGCAGCATCATGACTATCATTATTATGCCAAAGAGTTTCATCGAATTTATGGCCGTATCCATTACCGTCCCTCCCTTGTTCCGCCATCTTTCTTCCTTTCTTTCAAAGAAAGATAAAGGCATATCAGCGTATATACCACCGCCAAAGGCACGATAAGTGAAAAGACAAAGATGTACCATGTGCCGGCGATATATTTCATGGCGAACATTTCAGCAACCATGGCAAACATAGCCGATACTATCAGGGCTTTTTTGTTTATTCCCTTTTTAAAATCTACTATCAGAGCCACTATAGACACTATAATAGGCGCCAAATAAATGATTGTAATAAGCATTTTGTTTTCCTTAAGTTATAATTAAGTGACATGCTTATCAAAGCATGTCACTTATCTTAATCTTCTGAATATAAAATCTGATAACTACTGCAGTCCTATAACTTGAGCAATTACTACGAATATTCCGCCAAGCAGATATTGGAGTCCGATGAGCGGAAGTATCCATTTGGCCCATTTTGACCAAGGAATCTTAGCCAGTGCAAGTCCTGCCATGAAGTATCCTGACGTCGGCGTAAAGATATTGGAAATACCGTCGCCCAGCTGGAATGCGATACAAGCGGTCTGTCTCGTAACTCCTACCAGATCTGACAGCGGCGCCATGATCGGCATGGATACAGCGGCCTGTCCTGAACCGGACGGTACTATGAAGTTGAGCAGACACTGGAAGATGTACATTCCTATGGCTGATACCATTGCAGGCAGCTTTCCGAGGAAGCCTGCGCAGGCGTTGAGGATAGTATGAAGGATATTTCCGTCTGTCATTACTACCAGTATTCCTCTGGCGAAACCTACTACGAGAGCTCCTGTAGCTATTTCTGACATTCCTCTGACAAGAGTCTCAGCATAGCTGTTGAAGCTGAGCTTGTCGTCTATCACTGCAACTATCATGGACATAGCCAGGAACAGAGCGGCGATCTCATCCATGTACCAGCCCCATGTAATTACGGCATATACCAAGAAGATGATCGCGATAACGAAGATGACCAGTATTGCCTTTCTTCTTCCTGTGAATTCAGGCAGTGAATCCAGGTCTATGCTGTCCTCTCTCTTCTGATCGATTTCATGCATAGTGGACAAAGTTGGGTTCTTCTTTACCTTGGCGGCATATCTCAGCATGAACAATATGGTGAGCAGTAACAAGCATGCGTACATTACTATACGGAACGTCATACCTGACAGCAGCTCTACCTGCGCGATACCCTGAGCTACCTGGATAGTGAACGGATTGATGAAAGCTCCGGCAAAGCCTGCGCCGGCGCCGCAGAGTACGATACCTGCTCCCGTTATGGAGTCATAACCCGCCGCTATCATCAGCGATACGAAGATAGGGATAAACGGTATCGTTTCTTCCGCCATTCCGAATACGGAACCGCACAGTGAGAAGAATATCATGACGACAGGGATAACGACCCATGTCTTACCCTTGAGGGCTCTGATAAGCCTTCCCATACCGGCCTCTATAGATTTGGTCTCCTGCAATACCGTCATCGATCCTCCGACGATAAATATGAAGAAGATGATCTGGGCCGTTTCCTGAAGTCCGCGCGGTACGGCGGTCAGGAACTGAAGCAATGATACCGGCGTACTTTCTACATACTGGAACGAGTCAGGGTTTACTACCTCTCTCTCGTGTCCTGTTTCCGGATTGTCTACGATCGTCATCATCTCATATTGTCCGGCCGGAATTATGTAGGAAAGTATGGAAAAGACAAGTATAATAGCTAGCAATAAAATATACACATGAGGCACATTAAATTTCTTTTTCTGTTCCATTTCTACAAACCTCCTTATAAGTTATAATTTCACTATCTCAAAGAAATAATTGAGATTGCCTTATTGCTGATGACGTTACAATAAGCTAACTTTATTATACCCCCCCCCGTACATATTTGTCAAAACTTTATTTATCTAAGATTAGAATTTCTTTAACACTTTTAAAATTTCAATCTCATATATCGGAGAGGGTATGCAGAGCAAAACTTATCGAGGAGATGGAACCTGCGTCCCAGACCAGAAAAATTTAGGAATTAAAATCGTCTTTCATCTTCTTTATCCTTTCTTCGTCGCTGAAAATCATGGCTATCGTATAGGCTATGATCTTTGCTCCGTCTTTCAGGCACTGACGGGCTTTTTCACCTTTTACCGCCGCGGCAAATTCTCTGGTGTGGATAGCGACGTCTCTCTCTACCAGCTGAAGCGTAGGATGGAAGGCAGGACACTCGAAGCTTACGTTTCCTATATCGGACGAACCGAAGAGTTCCTCGTGGTCTCCGTTGATATCAAGACCCAATTCTTCATATACTGTCCTGATAGCGTCTTCTCCGGTGTAATTGCGTTTCATGCTCTTATATATCTCAGCGGTGAAATATTTGTCCCATGTACACTCAGCCATCATGGCGCCGCCCTCGGCGCATTTGTCCACTCTTTCCATGAGCTTTTCAAGATAGGAATATTCAGGTGATCTGACCCATGTCTCCACCTGAGCTTCTTCCGGAATTATTCCTCCGGCAGCTCCGCCCTTGAAGATCACTGAGTTTATCCTCGAGTCCGGTCTGCTGCATCCTCTGATACAGTCCGTTCCGTGTATCATCAGCTGAGCGGCGTTGAGAGCGTTTATGCCTTCCCATGGAGAAGCTCCCGCGTGGGCAGGCTTTCCGTGGAAATTGTACATCATGCTGGCAAGGCCGTTCAGTTTGCAATAGATGAGGTTCTGATTATAAAGGTGAACCATTATGGCCATGTCATAATCTTTGAATACTCCCTCCTTGCACATGAGGCACTTGGCGCCGTCGGTTTCTTCAGCCGGAGTTCCGATGACATGAATATCGCAGTCCAGATCGTCCTGTACCCCTGCCGATGCGATTCCTGCAAGGACGCTTATGGCTCCGCTCAGATTGTGGCCGCATGCGTGGCCTATTTCAGGCAGGGCGTCAAATTCCGTCAGGACAGCCACTTTGTACTTATGGTCGTTTTTTCCGTAGACCGCTTTAAAGGCTGTGTCAAGTCCTGCGTAAGGATATTCCGTGTCGAAGCCCTTTGATCTGAGAAGTTCAACGAGCTTCTTGGAGGTCTCGTATTCTTCTCCGGAAACTTCAGGATGATCGGCTATGTCTTCGCTCAGACACGAAAGCTCTGCGAGATTTTTCTCGATTTCTTTTTCTATCTTGTCTCTGATTTTAAAATATTTTTCCATCGGGATTTCCCTCCTTTAAAAAATCAAGATATATCTGTCAAGAGCAATATGCCCAGCGGAAACAGCGGATAGCGCCCCGCCTTTCTCACTGAGCATATTATAAAGTTCTCTTATTTTGATGTATACCACAAAACCGGCCGCTTGACCAGCATTATTTTATCCTGTGCTCCGCGTCGCAGTATGCGCATCTGTAAACTTTCTTTTCTTTGTCCACAAGCTTAAAAGTATGGACTATTTCCTGCTCGACAGATGTGATGCATCTAGGATTCTTGCATTTTACCACATTTCTCAGCGTATCAGGCAGCTCCATGTGAAGCTTTTTGTCCAGTTTGCCGTCTTTTACGATGTTTACAGTTATGTTGCTGTCCACATATCCGAGAATATCGTAATCCAGGTCTATGAGCTCGTCTATCTTGACGATGTCTTTCTTGCCGTACTTGGTGCTGGCGGCGTTCTGGATTATGGCCACGCAGTTGTCTATCTTGTCAAGACCTAAAAGGTCGTATACCATCATGCTCTTTCCCGCTTTTATATGGTCTATAACGATTCCGTTTTTTACTCCGTCAATATTCATATTCTAACCTCCTTGCCTTACGCTTCTTTTTTGATTCCCAAAAGGAAAAGTATCAGTGCCATTCTTATGTGCTTTCCGCAGAGAGCCTGGAAGAAATAGCACGCTCTCGGGTCGTCGTCGACTTCCGTCGAGATTTCGTTTACTCTAGGCAGCGGGTGCATTATGGTCAGATCCTCTTTTGCCGGCTTCAGCTTTTCAAGATCCAGGATATAGCTGTCTTTGAGTCTGATGTAGTCTTCTTCGTTGAAGAATCTCTCCTTCTGAACTCTGGTCATGTAGAGGATGTCCAACTCCGGCATGGCTTCTTCGAGGGTTTCTACTTCTTTCCACTGAGCGCCCTTGGCGTCCATCTTCTCTTTTATGTATTCAGGCACCTGCAGTTCTGCCGGTGAAATCAGGACAAATTTCACGTTTTCATAGCGGAGCATGGCTTCTATCAGCGAGTGAACAGTCCTGCCGAATTTAAGGTCTCCGCAGAGTCCTACGGTGAGGTTGTCAAGTCTTCCTTTCTTTCTCTTGATGGTCAGGAGGTCTGTCAGTGTCTGAGTAGGATGGAAATGTCCTCCGTCTCCGGCGTTTATGATAGGAACCGTAGTTCTCTGTGCTCCCACTATAGGTGCGCCTTCTTTAGGGTGTCTCATGGCGATCACGTCTACATAGCAGCCTACAGTTCTGATGGTGTCTGAAACGCTTTCACCCTTGGCTGCCGAGCTGGAATTGGCTTCTGAAAAGCCCAGCACGCTTCCGCCTAGTTCCAGCATGGCCGCTTCAAAGCTGAGCCTTGTCCTGGTGCTCGGCTCGAAGAACAGTGTGGCCAGCTTTTTGTGTACGCAGATGTTCTCATAATCCTTATGGTTTTCGACGATGTCGTCCGCCACCTTTATAAGGCTGTCGATTTCCTCTACGGAAAGGTCTGTGATGTTGATTAGATTTCTGATTTCTTTCATTTACTTCGCTCCTCCCATCCAGCTTTCATCTGACGGATTATCCCTGAATCTGAGAATTCCGTCTTTTGCTGTATCTTTTATATAACCGCTTTCGGCGGCAATTTTGACTAGTTCATCAAGGTCGCAGAGGCTGATATTTTTGATTTTGTGCTCTGCAAGCCTTTCAAGGCCCTTTTTCATGCCGTAAGTAAATATGCTTGCTATCCCGAGGACATCGGCTCCTGCTTTTCTCAGGGCTTCAACGGTTTCGACGGCAGAACCGGCGGTGGAAATCAAGTCTTCTATGACCACCACTTTCTGTCCCGGCGTCAGCTTTCCTTCTATCCTGTTGGTCCTGCCGTGATCCTTGGCCGAACCTCTCACATATCCCATGGGCAGATTCATCTTATGTCCTACTATGGCCGCATGGGCGATTCCTGCAGTGCTGGTTCCCATGAGGACTTCGCACTGAGGATAATTTTCTTTTACTATCTGAGCCAGTCCCTCTTCTACCTTGTCTCTGACTTCAGGCGCAGTCAGCGTCAGTCTGTTGTCGCAGTATATGGGGCTCTTGATTCCGCTGGCCCATGTGAAAGGTTCTTCCGGTCTCAGGAAAACCGCGCCTATGGACAGCAGCCCCTCTGCTATTTCTCTCTTGCTTACCATTTTTCCCTCCTATCTCTGCTTTTGCCGGCGGAAACCTGTGCCGCCTCGGCTCCATTATATCTCCGCGTCGTCTTTTCCCGGCCGCCGCAGTCTATTCTTCTCCCAAAAATTCTCTTACGCATCTTTCATAAGCTTTTACAGGGTCGTCTGCTTTAGTTATAGGTCTTCCGACAACTATGTAGTCTGAGCCCTCTTTTGCAGCGGATCCAGGAGTCATGACTCTTCTCTGGTCCTGTGTATCGCCTCCTGCGAATCTCACCCCAGGAGTGACTGTCAAGAAGTCTTTTCCGCATTTTTCATGAACTGCCTTTGACTCCATCGGCGAGCATACTACTCCGTCGAGGCCCGCTTTCTTGGCGTTGAAAGCGTATTCCATGACCACTTCCTTGAGCGGTCTGTCTATCAGCAGGTATTTTTTCATATCTTCTTCCGTAGTAGAAGTAAGCTGTGTAACCGCGATGAGAAGCGGTCTTGAACCGTCCTCTCTCGTAAGACCCTCCAGGGCGGCTTTCATCATGTTTATAGTTCCGGCCGCGTGAAGATTGACCATGTCTATGTCCAGCCTTGACAGAGCCGCCATGGCCTGTTTCACGGTGTTGGGAATGTCGTGAAGCTTGAGGTCGAGGAAAATCTTGTGTCCTCTTGCCTTTATTTCTCTCACTATGCTGGGGCCGTTTGAATAGAACAGCTCCATGCCTATTTTGACATAGGGCTTTTTGTCCCTGAATTTGTCCAGAAATGCCAGCGTTTCCTCAGCCGAAGCGAAGTCGCAGGCAATTATCACGTCTTTAGTCATCAGTGGGCACCTCCTATAATATCTCTTAAAGAATTTATTTTATATTTTTTCATCTTCTCAGGTAAATCTTCAATTATATCTCTGCACGCATAAGGATTGACGAGATTGGCCGCTCCTATCTGAACTGCGGCCGCTCCTGCCAGCATCATCTCTATGACTTCCTCCGCCGTGGAAACTCCGCCCATTCCTATCACAGGAATGTCGACGGCCTCGTATACCTGATATATCATTCTCAGGGCGACAGGCAGCACTGCATGGCCTGAAAAGCCACCCATCTTATTGGCGATCACAGGCTTTTTGCTTCTTAGATCTATTCTCATGCCCAGGAGCGTATTTATCAGGCTTATTCCGTCGGCTCCCTCGAAGGCGCAGGCTTTGGCGATCTCGGTTATATCGGTCACGTTGGGGGAAAGCTTCATAATTACAGGCTTTTTCGTTACTTTTCTTACTGCCCTTGTCACCTTGGCAGCCCCCTCTGCAGTAGTTCCGAAAGCCATTCCTCCGCCGTGAACGTTGGGACAGCTTATGTTCACCTCGAACCAGCCTATCTGCTCCTGATCGTCGAGGCGGCGCACCACTTCCGTGTATTCACCAACGCTGAATCCACTTACATTTGCAATAACTTTTTTATTGTAAACTTCTTTTAATTTGGGAAGTTCGCACTCTATCACTTTGTCAACGCCGGGATTTTGCAGTCCTACGGCATTTATCATGCCCTCCGGCGTTTCGGCGATTCTCGGCGTCGGGTTGCCGAATCTGGCTTCCAGCGTTGTCCCTTTGAAAGAAAATGTCCCCAGGCAGTTTATATCGTAAAACTCTGCGTACTCATAGCCGTAACCGAAAGTCCCGGAGGCAGGAATCACTGGATTTTCGAGGGTTATGCCGCAGAGTTCGGTGGTCATATCGAGGCTGACCGCCGTCGCACGTTCAACGTCTTTTACCATATGATTTCCTCTCTTTCCAGGACAGGTCCGTCCTTGCATATACGCTTGCTGCCGTATTTTGTCTCGCAGGAACAGCCCATGCATGCTCCGAATCCGCAGCCCATCCTCTCTTCAAAGCTGTATTGTCCTGAAGTTTTAGCAGTGTTTTCTATGGCTCTGAACATGTTTTCTGGGCCGCAGGCATAAAAATATGTGTAATCCAAGTTTTTCAGCACGTCCGTCACAAATCCTCTGGTTCCGGCTGAGCCGTCGGCTGTCGTCACATAAGTCTTTGCACCCAGCTCTTCGAATTCCTCTTTGAGGAATATTTCTTCGCTGCTGTTGAAGCCGAGGACTGCCTGCACGTCTTTGCCCTCCGCCAGCAAACGCTTGGCAAGCTCGTACATCGGAGGCACGCCTGCTCCTCCTCCGATGAGGACAGGGCTTGCGCCGCTCTTCGACGTGTCGTAACCGTTGCCCAGTCCTGTCAGCAGGTCAAGTCTGGCGCCTTTTTTCATCTCGGCCAGAGCTTCCGTCCCTTTTCCCACTATTTTATATATCAGCGTAAGTTTATCTCCGCAGGCTTCGCATACCGAAATCGGCCGTCTAAGAAAGAAGCCGTCTATCTTGATATTGACGAACTGTCCGGCCTTTTTTATCTGGCTGACGTCGCCTGACAGAATCATCTTCATGGTGTTTTTCGCAATGCTCTTGTTTTCTTCTATCTCAAATATGCTTTGTTTCATGTTTCGCTCCTGTCTGCAACAATTTCTTGTCTCATGGTTCGCCTATGTTTGCAGCAGCTTCCCGTTCTCTCCAGCTCTATTCAGCTTCCCAGACGGTTTTGCCGCCCGTTACGTTCTTAAGGCACTTTCCATACACTCGCCAGCCGTCAAAAGGCGTGGCTTTTCCCATGGAAAGAAATGCAGCCGAATCTATAGTATACTCCGTTCCTATATCCCATATGGCGTAATCTTCACCGTCGCGGGCCATGGGAAGACCGAACCTCTTGCGTGGATTGGAGCACATCAGCTTCAGCACCTTTTCCATCGGCAGAATTCCTGTTTTTACAAGCTTGGTATATATGACAGGGAAAGCTGTCTCAAGGCCGGTTACTCCCATTGCGCTGTCTTTTAGACCCTTTGATTTTTCCTCCGCAGTGTGGGGCGCGTGGTCCGTGGCTATCATATCTATAGTGCCGTCCAGGATTCCCTCAATCAGGGCATCCCGATCGGCTCTGCTCCTGATTGGCGGATTCATCTTGAAGCGGCCTTCGTCTTTGAGTTCGCCGTCCGTCATAGTCAGATAATGAGGCGCCGTCTCGCACGTGACGTCTATCCCTGCTCTCTTGGCTTCTCTTATGAGCCGAACGCTTTCCTTGGCGGAAACGTGGCACACGTGATAAGCCGCTCCTGTTTTAGCTGCGATTTTCAAATCCCTTTCTATAGGCCTCCATTCGCTTTCCGAGCAGATGCCTTTATGCCCGTAAATCTTTGCATAAGCTCCGGCGTGTATGTATCCTCCTGCTCTCAGCTCCATGTCTTCGCAGTGGGCCGCCACGGTCTTGCCCAGTCTCTTGGCTGTCTTCATGGCTTTTTCCATCAGCTCCGGGTCGTTTAGTCCTACTCCGTCGTCGCTGAAAGCCGCCACATAAGGGGCCATTTCTTCCATCTTTGAAAGCGCATTGCCCTTTTCTCCCTCTGTCAGCGAGCCATAAGGTATGACGGTAATCTCCGCGTCTGCTTCGATTATATCCAGTTGTTTTTGCAGATTTTCAAGACAATCGGGAACCGGGTTTAAGTTGGGCATGGCCAGCAGACATCCGTATCCGCCCTTTGCCGCGGCTTTAGTGCCTGTCTTGATGGTTTCCTTAAAAAAAAATCCCGGCTCTCGAAGATGAACATGTACATCTGCGAAAGTGGGGATAATGATAATGCCTTTATTTGTCTGATAATTCAAACCATCGCGCTTTTTTACGTTTATTTCTGCAGTTTTCAGCTCTCTGGTCCTCATGTATTCCTCCCTGCGGTCTTATTAAATAAAGATCGCGTTTGCATATTCAAAATTTATTTCTTGTGACAGGATACCACTTTACAGGCTGTTCGTCAAGAGAATTTTTTGAGGAAATTAAAGATGCTGAAGATGGAAAATTAAAGATATGCATGAATGTCTATTTCAGTGTACTTGTATTCAATCTCTGAAGAAGACAATCCTCTTTCTTCGTACTCAGCTTCGCCGCACTGGTTGTCATAAGGGTCTATCCTCCAGTGGTTCTTAGGAGTTTCAAATTCTTCCTGAAAATCATCGTTTATGGCTATCCTGTACGGATCCACATTGCCGAAGTAGAAGTTCCATCTGTCAAAAGCGCCTCTGATATATGCGGCGGCTCCATAAGACAAGTCAGCGTACAGCCATCCGGCGGACGGTATATAGAACATGGCCCAGTCGTGTTCTCCCACGGCTCCAGGCTTGGCGTCCAGACCGGACTGCCACTTGGCCGGTATTCCGGCAAGGCGGCATAAGGTTATGAACAGCAGCGCAAAAACTCCGCAGTCGCCTCTCCTGTTGACGGCGCAGTACTCGGACAGATTGTCGACGCTGCAGTAATCTCTCATGAATCTGTAATTTGCTTTCGTCGTAATGAAATCATAAATTTTTCTGGCTTTGATAAGAGGATTTGTTTCATCGCCGGCTACATCATAAAGCAGACTTCTCAGAAACGGCGTAAAACGAATATGGGGAAGTTTTTCCTTGAGATAAACTTTTTCTTCCTCAGGAATGGCTGTCTCGGCCGCTTTTTTTACGTCTATTTTTGATATATCTTTATAAATGATCTCATTATCTAACTGGTACTCGATGCTGAAAACCTGGTTTTTGCGTGCTTTCTGTACAAAACAGACCGTCGGCTGGGCTGCATCGGAATTGGGGAGTATGACACAGTCCGGTTTTGTCTCTGTTCCGCAGTCCGGCTTTGTCTCCAGAACTTTGAGATTTTTTATCCCGTATCTTTCCACGGGAACCGGGAGGTGCACCATCAGCTTTCTGCCCTCCTCCACAGCTGAGTCTCTGATTCTCAGTTCGTGTTTTATGTGTATGTGAGCTTTCATCGCCCTGCCGTCTTCTGCATTTTCAACGAAGGCTTGAACATGGCTGAAATCAGCAGTATCTCCCGCCTCTCTTCTCCGCCATATTTCGGGATAGACTTTATATAAAGTCGCGGCAAAAGAATTTATGTATTTTACTTTTCCCTCAACATACATCCAGTCTATCTTGTCTTCTTTTCTCAGGAGTTCCATCTCTCCGGCAGTCATATCCGGAATTTCCCTGCGGATGATTGCGAGGGCCTCTTCCTCTGAAACTGAATATTTCTTTTTTATATATTTGATGCTGTTGAGTTCCAGCTCCAAACGCCGTCTCAAAGGCTTTGGTATATCTTGACCGAGCATGCTGTTTATCGTCTGCACGGCTTTATCGAAGCTGCCGCTCCACTTTTCTTTCAGCACAGGCTCAGGCAGCGGAACGGAAAGGTATTTTAAATCGTCGTATTTCATCTATCCTCCCAATTATCTTCCGAATTTTTTATAAATATCATTTTATAAACATTCTTTGAGCACGCGCATCACATTCTTATAGCAGATCTTCTCAATGGTGCTGCTTTTAAAATACTTTTCCATCTTAAGCATGATCGTCTGCATAAAATCATATCCCTCTACTTCCAGTCCGCAGTCGATTCCATCGAAGTCCGATCCCAGTCCCACGTGATCTTCTCCCGCGATTTTGACCATATACTTGATATGCTCGATTATATCTTCGGCAAACGTCTTTTCAGCGGAGTCTTTCAAAAACTTTGAGTAGAAATTGACTCCTGCAACGCCTCCAGATTCGGCGATGCTCCTGAGCTGTTGATCCGTCAGGTTTCTCGAATGGCCGCAAAGGGCCGCGGCGCATGAATGTGAAGCCACGAAAGGCTTTTCGCTGTATTTTACCACATCGTAAAAGCCGCCCTCAGAAAGATGTGATACGTCTATTATCATTCCCAGCTCGTTCATGCGTTTTACTGTTTCAATGCCGAAAGGCTTCAGTCCTTTCATGTGTTTTTCCCTATCCGTGCTGTTGGGATAACCTATGCAGTTTTCGTAATTCCACGTAAGGGTGATGAGTCTTACGCCTCTCTCATAAAGCTCGTCGAGCCTTTCTATCCTGCCCTCAAGCAGCAGGCCATCTTCTATTGTAAGCACGGCCGACATCTTGCCTTCATCGTTGTTGCGGAGCAGGTCAGAATATTTTAGTACAGGTCTGATCATGTCTGAGTTTTTTTCCAGCTCTTTTTCATATAGATCCGACATCTCAATGAAAAGCTGGTACGGTTCTTTATGTATGTTTTCTTCATCAGCCATTTCTCCGGATGGCAGGAAAGCGGCGAAGAATTGCACCATGGCGTTATTCTTCTTCATCCTTTCCAAGTCTATATGCAGGGAATTCTTTCTTAAATCAACTCCCTTCTTATAACAATCAAGCAGCGTATCGCAGTGCATATCGGCTATGCGCATAGTTTTGTCTCCTTTCTTTTTAAAGCGGCGGTAACGTTTTAAATGGCGGTAACGGTGCGGACAGCGCGGGCGTTTTGAGCAGCGCTCGCCGCCGTTTCCGATTCTACTCTACTTTCACCGGCCTCCTCACATAATCTGAATTCTTATACAGGTCTCTGCCTGAAGCCAAATTATACAGATCGGCTGCCAGTATATCTTTTTCCAGAGCGGCGTAAGCTTTGCCTCCTGGTTGTATATCCTTGTTTATATTAGTTATGATTGGAAGCGCTGACAATTCTCTCTTTTTTATTTCTTTGAGATATGCGCTTCCTCTTTCGCTGAAAGCAAGTACCCTAATATAATTACCGTAGCTTTCAGGCTGCATTATATCGAGCAGCACGTGCATCAGAAATCTGTCAATCCTCGTCCTCGTATAACGCTTGGACTTGAGTTCTTCCCCCAGTTCATCAAGTGAGGCTGTCTTTCTTATAATTTTTTTAAGTTTGTTGCCGAGGCCCTCTCCTCCGGAGAACACAGAGTCTAACTGCTCCGCCGGTGTCGTCAGAGTTTTTTGGCATATCATCTGAAAGAGGGTTTCTTCTGATGGTACATGGGCCTTTTGCAGCATTTTCTCCGATGTCTGAGGAAGCCATCCGGCTACGCTCCCACCTGCTTTCAGCTTCGCTCTTATCGCCGCGGCCGACGCGAAGCCGTTCTTAGTCTCCATATCGTCGTGCCCTGCCCCCTCGCGTTTGATGGTCACGGCTTCTGCTCGCTTCATATTTTTCAGATATTCGACGGCGAGAATATTGTTGGGCATATCAAGCAGCGAGGCTATTTCATCGCCTAAGACAACAGCAACGGCTTCTCTTCTGGCGCGTGGGTAAGAAAGGCCTTCCCTGACTTTCTGCTTTATAATTTCTTCGACACGTCCTGCTTCGGTTCCGCACGAGATTTCCCGGGAAATCTCCCTCAAATCACCGATATTTCCCGACTCGCTTCCGAAAGAGATCCAGTCTGCTCCCAGATTTTCCAGTATCTCCACTGCGGCTTGTGCGAACACCGGCGCTGAATTGCACGCGAAAACGGCGGGTATTTCCACCACTAAATCTGCCCCGCTCTTGACGGCCGCCTCAGCCCTCTCCCACTTGTCTGCAACGGCCATCTGCCCTCTCTGCACGAAATTGCCGCTCATGGCGACCACGGCAAATTCTGCCCCTGTCGCTGAAAGCGACTGTTCCAGGTGGTATAGGTGTCCGTTGTGGAAAGGATTGTATTCAGCTATTATTCCTACGCATTTCTTGTCCATATTTTGATCGTCCATTTTTCTCCGCTTATGTTTTGCTCGGTAAAGCAGTAAGCCGCGGTTGTTTGTATGCTGAGACTGCTTGCGCTCTGCGGCTGCTCGCAGGCCAGGACTGCTTGCAGGCTGCGACTGAATGCACGACGCACCTGAACTGCTTGCGCGCTACGGTGGTTTGAATACCGAACCTGCTTGCAGGCTGAGACTGCCTGAACGCCGCAACTGCTCTGACGCCCAATGTTGTATAATTCTCAAATTTTATGAAATTCTACAACATTCCTACTGTTCTGAGCTGCTCGCATAATAGGAAAATCGGCCAATGTTGCAGATTTTCTCAATTTCTTAAAATTCTACAACATAAATCGGAAATGCAATACTCTCCGCTTTGTCAACCTTGCCTGCCTTGTCCGCCTTGCGGCGAAGCCGAACATTACCGGAACAAACAGTACACGGTTTATTTTGTAATATTATGGAAAATGTTGTACAATTTTATGTTTCGGTTGATTTTTGACAACATTCTTTGTATTTAAGTACGTCGAAATTTGCCGAATCAGCTATCAAAACCAACTGATGTTGCCATATTATATAAAATCTGAAAATTTGCCAACATTTTTATGAGAATATGTTGGCAAAATCGCCGTAACTCCGAAAAATATACAACATCGACATGATTCGACACCTCAAAACTCCTAAAATAGCGGAGTTCTTTTTAAAAATGTTGTCATTTCATCAACAAATTTGAGTTTTGCCAACATCAAGTTATCGTTTCGTCTGCGGTCTAAAAGCCGTAAAGAATTGCAGCGGCGTTTATTACCGGTCCACCAAACAGTGTTTCAATGTCCGCGTCCGCTCGGCGCAGCCGTCATAATCTCCTGCGGACATTATACCACAAAGCAAATCCGGCAGAGTAGTGTATCTGGCGTTTTCAACGTATAAATCATCACAAAATCTTTATTTCGTTGAAAAGAACAGTCTGCAAAACAGGCGAAGCTGCGCATGTTTTCAGCTGGGAATCAAAATCTGTTTGAGCACGCCGCGCACTCTGCTTCTGAAAAGCGGCATCGAGTTATTTTGATTCCCTGAAAACAAAGCAACGAGCCGTTGTTTTGCCTGTTCTTTGAAAGAAATAACAGTTTTGTGGTAATTTATTATACCACAAAATTCACCAATATCACAGCCACAATTGCTGCCAACATTCCGTGGGTCAATTTCATCAAAAATATATCTTTTATGCCTATCCCTGTCTTTCTCGCCATGGAAGCCGACTGACCCACGATGGACATTCCGCCGAAAGATACCATCATGGAAGCCAGAACGGTTTTAAACTTTATTCCGATGTCGCACATACCCATCTGGTTTATTCCTATGGTCATTTCAAAGAAGCTCTTTATGCAGGCGCAGAGAGTTTTGTTGCTGATGGCATCGAACAGGCCCGCCTTGTCTAAGAGATTTATGCCTATTGTAAAGATTATCAGATAGGCTAAGATTATGGCCATGGCTTTAAATCCGCCCACTATAGCGTAAGTGAAATTTTCCAGGTAATCTCCTTTAGGTATGAAAGCTTCCTTTCTGCTCCTGGGAGTTTTTTCTTTTTTCCCTATATACAAAAGTCCGTTGGCCAGGCCGCCCGCATAATGAGATATGGCGACTAAAACGGCGGCTTTACTGCTGCCTATGAATTCTCCCACAGTAAAGAGCATAAAAGCAGGGCCTGTGACCATCGAGTAGCTGAGCAGCCATTTTCCCTCCTGATGAGAGAGACGCTCTTCCTTTATATAATCCCCAACGACTTTCGCGCCCATCGGATAGCCGGAAAGAAAAGCCATGACAAAGGGATATATCCTCGGCGGCAGTTTTTTCAAATCTCCGGTTCTCTTTATGAAGTCGGAAAATATGAAAAACGGCAGCAGTACGGGAACTATGGAATTGGCCCATATTATTATGGCCGTCTTAGAGCCTGCTTCAGTTATGTCAGGAAATACTACCATGGCAAAGGCGAAAAAAGAAGCGCAGGCGACGACCAGTTTGTTTACGATAAGCTTTCTGTCTTTCATACTTAAAGCATATTATCGTCTTCCCTTTAAAATGAAAAAAATTCGGAGTAAAATCTTAAAATTTTATGAATGTTGGATATCTTTACTGCGTTATGGAAAAAACGGCGCGGATATAGTAGAATATTAAATAAATTTTCTTTCAGCGAGGTAATTTAACATGGAAATACGCCGTCTCAGTACAGAAGACATCGAAGATGTCAAATCGGCAATATTGTGCATTTTTTCCGCCGAACCGTGGAATGACGTTTGAAGTGAAAGTCAGCTTAACGCATACGTTATCGAACTGATAGACAATAAGAATTCCCTGCCTTTCGGACTTTACGACAATGAGAGGATAATCGGCATATCTCTCGGAAGGCTTAAGCACTGGTGCGAAGGCACTGAGTATTGGATAGACGAATTCGGAATCATGCCGGAAAAACAGAGCAAAGGCTTAGGAAGAGAATTTTTAAGCAAAATAGAATTCTTATTAAAGGAAGATGGTATAGATACAATTGTACTTCTCACAGAGCGAACGGTTCCCGCTTATAGATTTTATAAAAGAAACGAATTCGCTGAAAGCACAGAGCAGGCTTTCATGGTGAAAACAGATTTATAGAAACAGATTATAGGTGATGAGTTGAAAAGATTGATTTTAAGTCCTCTTGGCATGCTGGGCTCGGGGCTGCTCCTCGGTGCTTTGAGCAGATTTTTTGACATATATACTCAGAACATAGGAAATATATTTTCGCAGATGGCAGTATGGATTTTGCTGGGAACTGTAATTTCAATCTACAGCAAAGATAAAAAATCTGCCATGATAAACATATTCCTTTTTTGTCTGGGCATGCTTGTTTCATATTATGCCGCGGCCATATTTACGGACGGAGTTTACAGCACGGTCATGATAGGCGGCTGGACGTTGTTCGCTCTTTTTTCTCCTGTGCTCGCGTACCTCGCATGGATGACAAAAGAAAAAGGCTTATTCCCTAAAATCATCGGGATAGGCATAGTTTCTGCTTCTGTGCTTTCAAGCGTTATTTTATTCGACGGTCCGCGCATATACGACGCCGCCATTGACGGCTTGCTTATATATTTCATATTTTTTAAAAGAGTCAAGAGACGGGTTTGATAGATAAAAATTAAAGACCTTCGCTCCAACGCTCTAAAACCTGAAAAATCATGAAAAGTTTTAAAGAGGCACGAAAGTCTTTGTTTTTAAATTAGTAACTCTTGTTTTCCCGCTGCTTCTGCTATTCCTCTATGCTCTCAGCAAAAGTGCCGGACTCGACTTCATTCTGAGTCTTGTACGCCAGATTTTTCATCTCTTCTCTGTTGGCGGCGAGAATCTCGTTGATCTGTGTGAATGTCGCTTCCAGATTGCTGTACATTTCTCCGAAATATTTCATATTGAGCTCGTCCATCTTGCCCTGCATGTCGTAGAGCATCTTGTCCACATAATCATAGGTTCTCATTCTCATGACGCGGGCATGAGTCTCTGCATCCTGCTTGATCTCAGCGGCAAGCTTGGTCGCCCTGATGGTTATATCGTCAGTCTCTACCAGATAATCGGCCTGTTTCTTAGCTTCTCTGATTATGCGCTCATATTCCGTTTTAGCCTCGGCCAGTATCCTGTCTCTCTCGTCTCTTATCCATTTGGCCTGCTGCACGTCGTCTGGCAGGGCAAGCCTGATTTCGCGAACAATCTGGAAAATCTCTTCGGCATCGAGCATTATTTTGCCTGTCAAAGGAAGTCCTGTTGCTTCATCGACTATATCTTCCAACTCTTCAAGAAGTTCTAAAACTTTCATCGTATTTTCCATTACTTGTTCAATCTCCCTTTCATCTTTTTTAATACGCAAGGCGGTACGAGCATGTCCCCTCTTCCTCCGAGGGATATGACTTGTTTAGCCATGGTAGAACTTATAAATGCGTATTTGGAGTCGGACATCAAAAATACCGTCTCGGTCTTGTCGTTATAGAGGTACTGGTGCAGCTGCGCCATCTGCTGTTCGCTGTCAAAGTCAGACATGCCTCTGAGTCCGCGGACCACCACGCTGAAGCCGTTGTCGTTGACGAAATCAGCCAGAAGTCCGTCGCACATGTCCACTTTCACATTAGGCAGATGCGCTACTGCTTCTTCTATCATCTCCATTCTTTCCTCGAATGAAAACATGGTCTTTTTTTCAAGATTTACAACAACTCCGACTACAACTTCATCAAAGATGCCCGCCGCTCTCTCGATTATGTTCAGATGACCTAAAGTAAGCGGGTCGAAAGAGCCGGCGTAAAGCGCCTTGGTTCTCATAATTTCCTCCAAATCTACTATTTTTTATTCTAACATATCAAAGTCATATAAGCAACCATTTATCTTTATAGCCTCAGAGGCTGCCACGCATTGCTCATTATCTTTATACTCCGCCCTTCTCATCTTCAATACCTAGCTTTTCTCTTATATAATGGCTGACGTTCTGCGCGCTCAGTTTGAGGGAAAAAGAAAATTCCTGCTCGATTATTTCCTCTGCGGTCTTTAACATATCTGCGTCCGTCGCTGAAAGTCCTTTTTTGCTTTCCTTTGATTTAAAATACAGGCAGCTTGCGAGCATGAGCAGCTCACGCTCATCTCTCCTTGCGATGATTTCTTTAAATTCCTTCGTTCTCTGTTTTCTATCTTCTATCCAGAGAAGATCGTCGTTCTTTACGCTCAAAATCACTTCGTCAATCTGCTCATGAGTCAATATAGGCCTCATCCGCTCGGTGAGCTTATCGTTATCGGCCGGTACAAATATGCTCTCGGCATTTTGATTTATCGGTTTTAAAACATAATAATCGTGCCCTGCGGATTTTTTGCCGAAAGACATGAAACGAATATCTTCTATCCTGCAAATTCCGCTGGTACTGTAGTTGACATAATCATCTTTGCAAAACATCAGTCCGCCTCTCTTTCCCCTTGCAAAAAGCTGAAAACCACTCTATATATTTGATTATACCAAAAATAAGAACGGCTTTTCAAAAGTTATTTTAAAAACGACGCGAAAAAAGGTGGAAATTCTCTCCGCCCCACATGACACCCAAATGACAGCTTATTGATAAACGCTCAGAATTATGTTGCCGTACTTTCTCTCTTTTATCTTTACAAATCCGGCCAGTTCTTCAGGCAGCGCCAAGTCGCTCCTGTGCTCTGCCACGATGACGCCGTCTTCTGCCAAAAGTCCCATCTGAGCTATCTTATCAAAGCAGCTCTGATAATATCCAGATTCATAAGGCGGATCCAGCAGAAACACGTCTACCTTTTCTTCTATTTTATCCAGCGCTCTGAGATAATCACCGGCAAGCAGCACTGCTCTGCTGCCGGCTCTGCAGTATTCTATATTTCTCCTTATTATCCCTATGCTTTTCCTCGAATTGTCCGCGAAATAGCATTTAGCCGCGCCTCTTGAAATGGCTTCCAGCCCCAGATTGCCTGTTCCTGAAAACAGATCTGCGCATACTCCATCGTAAAGCCATGGCGAAATTATGCTGAACATGGCTTCCTTGACTTTGTCCGTCGTCGGTCTTATCTGATTATCATCAGGCGCTTCAAGTCTCCTGCCTTTAAATTCTCCTGCAATTATTCTCATAAACATCTCCGCCGCAAGTTTCGAGCCGCTGTCATCTTTGTACACGCCGCAGGCTCCGCGCATTTTTAAACTAAAATAACAAATACTAAATTTATTATAAATTTAATATAACTCATATCAAAAATAAAATCAAATTTTTCGCGGCTGAAACCTCTGCCGGCGGAATTCGGAAAAGCCGTCAAAAGAGCCGTCAAAAGAGCTGCCAAAGGAGTCCAGAATAACCATTTATTGCATGACATAATAATTTCTCCTGGTGTAACACTATTGATGTAATAGGAGGTGAACAAAATGTCATTACAAGATAAGATGAACATCAATGCAAAGCCTGCATTAAAGAGTCTGAAGACAGAAGTTGCTAATGAGCTTGGTCTTTCTAACTACGAACAGGCTGATAAGGGTAACCTTACTGCTAGACAGAACGGTTACGTTGGCGGCTATATGACTAAGAAATTAGTTGAAATGGCTGAAAGACAGTTGGCTGGAAAATAATTTTTCCACAGAATGAAAATTTATCGTTATATTTCTTAACAAAGAAGAACGTCCGGGAGATTACTGCCGGACGTTTTTCTCTGTTGCAATTCCTGCTGTGCAGCAAAACAGCCGGATCTAAATCACCAGCTGATATACTCCCGCTACGCTGAGCCCTGCTTTATCGATATCGCCTTCGATCCTATCCTTATTTTCTGGAGAAGTTCTGAAGCACATTCCGCAGCTGGCAGAAATTATTCTCGGTACAGGTATGAGTCTGCCCTCGATTTCGTTCTGCTTGCAATATTTTTCAAACCGCATGGCATCAGTCGTGGAATTGAATGTTATTATAAGCCTGAGTTCTTTCTGTCTCATGGTCAAATCTCTATAATCTGCAAACTCTACGATCCCGGAGTTCTACGGTCTCAGGATCTTTGCCGCGCCGTTCATGGTCTCGACGATGCTGTACATGTTAGTAACCGTTCCCACGGCCAACTTGTCCTTAAGGTTATAGTAGTCAAGACATGTTCCGCATGTCATTATTTCAACGCCCTGAGCTTCCATGTTCTTGAGGTCTTCAAGGGAAGCAGAGCCCTCGGTCGTGATCGTAGCTCCGCCGTTATAGAACAGGATAGTCTTAGGAAGCTGGTCAAGCTGCGAAACAGCATATATAAAGCCTTTCATCAGAACCTTTCCCAGTTCGTCGTTGCCTGAGCCCATGCGGTCAGAACTTATCACAACGACGGTATCGCCGCGCATATCCAGGTTGCAGGCAATGTTCTCTTCATTGACTTCTACAGGAGCTCCCTCATAATTTATGCTTACAGTAAAATTCTTTTCTTCCAGCTTCTCGCTCTTAGCTTCAAGATTCTGGCTCTGGGCCAGACGAAGCAGATTCTGTACTGCCACTTCATTGTCCACGTGCACTTCGACGACGCCTGCCTCCTTCATTTCCTTAAGCGCCTTGGTGGCTTTCACTACAGGGATTGGGCACTGCTCGCCGATTGCGTTTACTTCGATCTTTTTCATCTCGTCTCATCCTCCTTATGCTTATCATTATATATCTTTATTTCATGAAATACTACCTTAAGCATACAATCAAAAGCATGGTTTGACAACTCTAAATTTATCATAGGCGCTGCGTATGTCATCACAGCTACACTATAACTTTAGAATTGTCAATGGGTCCACCGAGAACGTTTCATTTCCCCATTATTCTTCAAATGTCATTCCGCTTCGTCGACATTATCTTTCAGTATGCCGTTGAGCTTTGAAATCGCGCTGGCCGTATACTCATATATGCCCTTGGCAAAGAGCGCCACTATGGTCAGAACGGACATGACGTCCACATATTCCTCAGGCACAGTGAGGCCCACGAGAGAAATAAACCGCGGAAAAGCGCTTATGGCTATGGTCAGCAGCGTCACTCCCGCGCATACTGCGAAAAACCGTATCACGTCGTCGTATACTCTTTTGCAGCTCCAGCACTGATGAACTATCTTAACATTATAATATATATCCAGCAAAAAATTGGCCAGCCACACTATCGCCAAAAGTATGGCGGCATATCCTATATCTGTAAGATTTCCCAATATCAAATCCAGCATATCATAACCTCCCGCCGCCGTTTAAGCGCCGTTTTCAAGCGTCATTTTTAAGCGCTGTTTTCAAGGCGCTGCTTTTCTGCTTCTAAAGGCGCTGGAGCGCTGGCTCCCGCGTCCCGCGCCGTCTGCATTGCGGCTCAGTTTATAATATGCGTTTTGAAATATGGGGTTTAAATAATATTCATATTTATCTTTTTAAATTTAAAGATTAAGCTGTATGTTTTCGCCGAACATCCTCTTTACTTTTTGCCTCAGCGGTCTGCTTTCCGCTTTTTCAAGACCCGGATCGTCTGTAAGGATCCCGGCGGCCGCATCTTTCACGTCTTCAAGTATATCCACATGGCGCACCAAATCGCTCACATTGAGTTCGGGCAGTCCATGCTGCCTCGTGCCGAAGATTTCTCCCGGCCCTCTGAGCTTTAAGTCTTCCTCTGCTATTACAAATCCGTTCTCAGTGCTCAGCATGATCTCGTTGCGCTTGTTTGCTATCTTGCTCTCATGTCCGCATACCAGGATGCAGTAAGACTGGTGCTTTCCCCTGCCGACTCTTCCCCTCAGCTGGTGAAGCTGGGCGAGGCCGAATCTCTCGCAGTTTTCTATGACCATTACCGTGGCGTTGGCCACATCTATTCCGACTTCGATAACAACAGTAGAAACGAGAATATCTGTAAGACCGGCAGCGAATTTTTCCATCACCGCGTCCTTTTCTTCCTGCTTCATCGCTCCGTGAACGAGGCTTACTCTCATGGACGGATGCTTTGCTGAAATTTCTTCATAGAGTTCTTCGGCTGACTTCAGATCCATGGTCTCTGACTCTTCTATCAGAGGCGCCACCACATAGCATTGCCTGCCCTCTCTTACCTGGCTTTCTACAAAATCATATATCTTGTCCCTGGCGTCGTCGTTTCTGAGAAAAGTCCTTATCGGTATCCTGCCTTTTGGCATGGTATCTATAACCGATATGTCAAGGTCGCCGTATAGAATCACAGCCAGAGTCCTTGGAATCGGCGTTGCTGTCATTACGAGCACATTAGGGTCGGCGCCCTTGGCCGCCAGCAGCGCCCGCTGATTCACTCCGAAGCGGTGCTGCTCGTCGGTAATGACTGTGCCGAGGGATTTAAAAATAACGTCGGGCTGGATTATGGCGTGGGTCCCCACCAGCACGTCTGTTTCTCCTGAAGCAAGTCTCTCGAGGACCTGACTTTTCTCCCTAGCTTTCATGCTGCTGCACAACAGATCTACTTTCAGCCCCAGGGGCTCAAAATCGCGGCATAAGGAGGCGTAATGCTGTTTGGCAAGCAATTCCGTAGGCGCCATCATAGCTGCCTGAAAGCCGCTTTTTACAGTCTTGTACATGGCCAGCTCAGCCACTACCGTCTTTCCTGAGCCGACGTCTCCCTGGACCAGCCTGTTCATGGCTCTGTCGGAAGCCAAGTCTTTCTCTATGTCTTCCCATACCCGCTTCTGCCCCGTTGTCAGGCTGAAAGGCAGACTGTCGGTAAACTCTTTAACCGGGATATCCCTTCTTATGTAAATACCTCTGCCCGCTTCGCTTCTCCCCTGCTTGATGTAAAGCAAACCTGTCTGCAGAGTGAGCAGTTCTTCAAATACCATCCTGTAGCGGGCCTCGCCGACCTGCCTTGTATCCTCGGGGAAATGTATCTTCTCCAGCGCATACGACGGACTGCACAGATTATATCTTTCGACGATTTCATCGGAAAGCCATTCTTCCACCTGTGAAGCCGCCGAAGCTGCCTCACGCTGCAGCTTTCTCAGATATTGCTGGGTAATCCCCTCCGTCAGCGGATAGACAGGGAAAATGCCTCTCGCATCAGCCTCTTCCCCCAGCTTATGGAACTCCGGATGCGCCATCTGCCTCCGTCCTGCCCTTATAGATATCTTGCCGTAAAATGTATATTCGCGTCCTATTTCAAATAGGCCGGCCAAGTATCTGCCGTTGAAAAAGATGATTTCCAGATTGGCGGAATTGTCCTGTACCATGATTCTCAGCGGAGATTTTCTGTTGTATGGATTGGCTCCCAGCTTCTTAGATATGACCTTGCCGCTGACCAGCACGTCTTTATCCTCAGGAGCCTCCATGATAGCCGTTATTTCCCGCCTGTCCTCGTATTTTCGCGGCATGAGATGCAGAAGATCGTCTATCGTTTCAACCCTCAAATTTTTGAGGAGCGCGGCTTTCTTTGCGCCGACTCCTTTTATCTCACTGACCTTATCTTGCAGCTTCATATTCTCTCTTTACCTCTATATCGCGCTCGGCGATCTGCTTAGATTTGACGCCTACGATGTGCAGCGTTATAACGCCTCTATGACACGGAAAAAGCTGCTGCATTTCTTCCTGTATATGGTCGAGGACGGTGTCGGTAACGCTTTTTATACTGCTGCCGAACTGCACTATACCTGAAAAGCTCAGATAATATGCGCCTTCTTTTTCTTCTATCTCAAAATTGCCGGAAATGTCTCCGACACCTATGCGTGAGGCCACTCCCAGTATTCTGCCTCTTTCCGATGAAAGGAAAAGCTTGCCCTCTGTCTTTTCGGCTGCTCTCAGTATGACTTTTGCTATGACATTATTGTTGACCGTCACGGTTCCAAGTCTTGTTTTTTTACTCAATGTCATCTCTCTATCTCCTTTATCATACATTTTAACAGTGAAAACCGCCGCGCTTTTCTGTGCCTGTCGGATCATCGGCTGAAGAAGCGGCGCGGAAGCTTTGCCTCGTCGTCTGAAGAAGCGGCGCGGAAGCTTTGCATTTTCGGGTGGCGGACAGGTCTGGCCTGCGACTCATATATTCTCAACGCCGGCGGCTGCAAGTTTTACTAACGCCGGCGGCGAGCTAGCTATATTTGATTCATTTCAGATATGCTTAGCAATTCAATACCTATTTTGTAATATTATGGTAAATGTTGCACTATTTTTTGTTTTAGCCGCTTTTTGACAACATTTTTCATATTTAATGATGTCGAAGGTTGTCGAAAAGCTATAAAACTAAGTAAATGTTGCCATATTTTGCTATATCCGAAAATTTGCCAACATTTTTTTGAAGATATGTTGGCAAATTCGCCGCAAATCTCAAAAATGTACAACATCTACATTATTTAGTTCTCTAAAACCTCTAAAATCGTGAATTGATTTTTAAAAATGTTGTCATTTTGGTGTCATATTTAATTTTTGCCAACATCAGAGTACCAGCCGCTATATCAGCGGTGGTTCAACTGATGTTACGCCGTATAAATTATCACAAAAGCTTTATTTCGTTGAAAAAAACAGTTTACGAAACAGGGGCAGCCGCGCATGTTTTCAGCCGAGAATTAAAATCTGTTTGAGCACGCCGCGGACTCTGTTCCTGAAAAGCAGCGGCGAGTTATTTTGATTCCCTGAAAACAAAGCGGCGAGCCGTTTTTGAGCATTTTCTTTGAAAGAAATAACAGTTTTGTGGTAATTTATTATACCATATTCTCGCACAAATTAACATGTAATTTCATAGTATACTTCAGGGAGGATTGCCATGAATAACAATTTTAGAAAAAAGAAATGCTTCAACTTATACAAGGAGACAAAAGATATCGGCTTTGTTCTGCTTGTCTTCGGCGCCGTTACCATATGCGCCTTCTTTCTTCCTCCTAAGGCATGGCTGATCCTCCTGGGCGTTATACTGATAATCTGCGGGATAACGCTGCTCAAGAGGTAGCTTTGACCTGAGGATTCATATATCAAAAGAGACGGCCTCAGCCAATGTCGTTAGCTTATCGACATTGCTTCCGCCCGTCTCTTTTTAACATTTACCTATGCTGCATGGTCATGGCATGGAAAAGAAATCTATTTTGATACTTTTCTCTTATATGCTACTGTTCCGCCAAGAGCTCCTGCTGATGCCAGAAGAAGCACGTATAAGAAAATATTTGCCTCGTCGCCCAGCTTAGGAGTATTTGTTTCATTTTTAGATTCCTCGTTTTTAGGATCATCGTTTACAGGATCTTTTTTATCTTCATCCGAAGTTTTTCCTGCAGCGATTACCGTGTCTTCTTTCGAAATTACTTTCGTCAGGGCTGCATCGCTGAAATATTTGTCGCAGCCTGCGCAGTACCAGTATTCGATATTTCCGTCTTCAGTATCTGTAGCATCCTTGGCTTCAAATTTTACTGCGTTGTGAACGTGAGGAGTTTCCAGCGTGTCTCCCTTTTCCACCTTTTCACCGTTTACCGTGACTTCACCGCCGTCATTGCTGACAACAACTCCTTCTGCGATTTTAAGGTCTACTTTTCCGGAAATGACGTCTATGCGGTCTCCGTCTGCCGCTCCTGAAAGTTTTTCGTTTATCTCATCTGAAGTTCCTACAAAGAATACAGCGTCTTCACCGGCTTTAGTATATCCTGCCGCAGCTTTGCTCTCGTCAATGAGACTTGCGTCAGGCGCAACGGAGAAAGTACCGCCTGAAATCACGGCGCTTTCAGCTTCTGCCGTCTTTGTTATTTTTCCCTTGAATACACCGTCGTTTATGGCAACGTCGCCGTTATCCATGACTTCAATGTCTCCGGTTACAGTACCGCCGTTAAAGGTTACTTTAGTTGAAGGGATATCCTCTTCACCTATATAATTCCTATCCATCTGGACTTTTACATTTCCGTTTAAAACAGCGTCTCCGCCTATAATAGCTTCAGGCTGAGCATATTTTTTGTTCCATGAAAGCGCATAGAGAGCTGCCGCTCCGTCTGCTGCCTTTAAAGTTCCTCCTGTCATCTCCAGCTTGCCCCAGTTCTGAATAGCGCTTCCGCCTGAGGCAGTCGTGGTTGCAGTTCCGCCTGTCATCTTGATCTTGCCGTTGTCGTCATTCTTGAGCACGATGAATCCGCTCTCAAGATCGCCGCCTATCATATTGAACTGCGCGCCTAAGTTTCTTATCAGCGAGCTGTAACGGGAAGTACCGTATATCTTTCCGCCCTCCATGTTGAAGACGGCGCTGTCACCGTTATTATCTACAACGTACCATGAGTTGCCTCCGTTATTAGTCGCTGAACTTCCGGCTTCTTTGGAGCGGGTGAGAGTTCCGCTTTTCATAGTTACAGTTCCGTTGTTGACTAAAGCGCCCTTTCCATGGCTTACGTTATCTATAGTTCCGCTTCCCGTTATCGTCAAGTTTCCTTTATTTGTTACTGTATGGGAACCGGATTTGTTCGTAAGCGTATTGTCCTGCAAGTCGAGGGTAATGGTGGAGCCTTCAGGTATGGTGACGCTCTCCTTAACGTCAGTTTCCAAGACAACCGTCTTGCCGTCTGCAGCGTTGATGGCTGCCTGCAGTGTATCATATTCCTGACCGTCGACCGACGCAGCTTTTGAAGCTCCGTAAGCGGTAAAAGGAACGGCCGCAAATACCATGGAAGCTGCTATGAACGCTGATAAAAATTTTGATTTTGCTTTCATTTCAATTCCTTGTCCTTTCTTGTCAAAATAAGTTGGTTTATATATTATATAGTATCCCCCCCCCGTATAATTTTGTCAAGATAAAACAGTGTTATTTAATATAACATTTCTTCTCAAGCTATATGGCTTTTATATGTACGAAAAAAGAGACTGCTTTCGCAGTCTCTCTGGTTGATCGTCTCAAATTAGATGGCACGGTTCACTTTATTTGATTTAATACATTTTGTGCACACTTTAGCTCTTCTTACTGTGCCATTTTCTTCAGCGATTCTTACAGTCTGGATATTAGCATTCCATTTTCTTCTCGTGTGTCTGTTGGAGTGGGATACAGCGTTTCCTGATACCTGACCCTTACCACAAATCTCGCACTTTCTTGACATCTACCGCACCTCCTCTTAGTATATTAAGCAGCTTTTATCAGCTAGTTTTCATTGTTAATTTACATATTGAGCGCTTCTATGCACACTCGAACGAATGTTATTATATCATAAGGAATGAGGCTGTTCAAGCACTTTTTTAGCTGCAGCAGTCATTTTTTAGATATTTTTTCAAAAATTTTTTGGAAATATCCTTATTTTCTGGAACAAAACGGCTTTCGTCTGCAATTGCTTGTTTATAAAAAAGCGGAAGCCATGGTGTCCTCAGCTTCCGCCTCAATCTCTCTTTTATTCTGTAACTATTTTATAACTACTTCAAAAGCAGGCTCCTCGTCTATCAGGAAATTTTCATAATATACGAGAGTCAGCGATTCTGTGTCTTTCGGCTCTTCAAACACAATGGTTCCGCTCTTTGTTCCTTCTGGCTTGAGGTCTCCTGAACCGAGGTTAGTGTCCGTATCTATGATAGTTATGGATTCCGTATCCTCCTGACCCTCTCCGTTTATCATGGCCCAGTCGAAAACATTGTATGACAGATCTTCATCTCTGCCGTTTTCAATGGAAATGCTGACTATGACATATTCCTTTCCCTCGGCAGGAGTGTCCCACTCGTCTCCCTGCGAATATTCCACATCCGTTACGGTATATTTTGCTCCGTCGATATCTGCAGTCTCTCCTACGGCAAAGCTTGTCTTCTTTTCAGCTTCTCCATCTCCCGAGTCTTCTGAGCTGCATGACGCGCAAGCAAATACCATCAAAAGCGACATCAATAATGCTAAAACCTTTTTCATATAATTTCTTGCTTATTATATACAGGTTATTTGTTTAGTTCAGTATATCACATTCCACTTTAAAAATCCATTGATTTTTCACTGTATTTTGTGTTATAGATTGGTTTGCCCCATTATATCTATAATATAATTGATTACTTAAAGGAGGGGTAATATGAATAAGTTCGTTGTTATACAAAAAGAAGATAAATCAGTGACTATGACAATAAGAATAGACCGTTCTCTGCAGGAAAAATATAACGACCTTTCTAAAACCACCAACAGATCCCGCAATGAACTTATAGGACTGGCTCTGCAGTACGCTTTGGAAAATATGGAGATAAAAGGCGAAGAATAGCGAAAATAAAACAGGGCAGTTTTAGCCCCGGCATGATAGGGAAGTAACGATTTTCGGTAGAGCAGGACACGCAAAACGTGTCCTGCTCTATTGTATTGTCCCAATGTAGTTGAAGTGAATGTCAATCTTCTGTGTGTAAAACTTCTTCCTGTAAGCGCCGTCGCGCTCATGCACCGTGATGTGGTGGACAAACTCCCGCAGGATTTCCGGGGTCAGCTCCGGCATCTCTAAATGCCGGTCAACAATGGCGAGGAAGTTCCCCACGCTGTCCAGCTCGTCCTGCTGTCCGGCAAGCTCGGTTTCCAAGCGGGAAATATGCCCCTTCAAGGCTTCCTGCTCCGCCAGATACCGCCCGTTTAACTGCTTGAACTGTCCGTCTGTGAGTATGCCGGTTGCCAGCTTCTCAAAGGTAGCGGCTATCAGGTTGTCCAGCTCTGCTTGCCGTTTTTTCGCCTGTTCCAGCTCCTTCCGCTTTACCGCCAGCTCCTTTTTCAACTGCCCGGATTTCTTCGCCGTCAGATGGGAGATAAAGGCTTCCCGGTCTTTTTGCACCGCAGCGCAGGCGTCCTGTATGGCTTTCAGTACCGTTTCCCGCAGGTACAGGGCTTTTACCGTGTGGGGCGTGCATGTTTCCTTGTGCCTGTGATACCGCCCGCACAGATAGCTGTACTGGCTCTCGTCCCAGCTCCCGCACCGGCAAAGGTAATGGGTGCTGCCGCAGTCGGCGCACTGTACCATGCCCGCCAGCATATCCATTTTCCCCCCCAGCTTGGTGGGCCGCCGCTTGTTTTCCCGTACCCGCTGCACAATGTCCCACAGCTCCCGGTCAATAATCGGCTCATGGGCGTTTTCCACCCGGTAGCGTTCTTCCTCCGGCACCTCGACTACAAGGTCGCTTTTGTAGGAAGGCTTGTGCGTCTTGCAGCTTGTCTGTATGCCGATATAGTCCGGGGTTTCCAGTATATCCGCTACACTGCTTCCCGACCACCGATAGGGAAAGTCCGGGTTGCGGCTGGAATGGCCCCGCCCAAACTTGCGGTAGGCGTATTCTGTAGGCACAAGTATTCTTTCCTGTTCCAGCCGCTTTGCAATCTGCTCCGGCCCCATGCCCGAAGCGCACAGGCGGAAGATATGCCGCACCTGTTCCGCCGCCTCCGGGGTCGGGAATGATTTTGAACCTGTCCGCCGGGTCTTTCTGGTAGCCGTAGGGGAGGAATGGAGGCAATCCGCACACCCTTTTCCGCCTTGTGCTGAATAACGGCGTTGATCTTCCGGCTGGTCTGCCGGGGATACCACTCGTTAAACAGGTTGGAGAACATGGCTAAATCCTCGTCGCTCTCCGTGTTGGTGGCGCTGTCGTAGTTGTTGGTAATGGCGATAGAGCGCACACCCAGCGCGGGAAAGACGATTTCCAACAGGTTATTGGCTTCCGACTGGTTGCGGTACAGGCGGGTCAGGTCGGTCACAATCAGCGTTGCGGCCTGTCCCTCCCGTATTATTGCCATGACCTTCTGAAAGCCGGGGCGATTGGTCTTTGTCCCGGAAATACCATCGTCATACAGAAACAGGACGTTTGAAAAGCCCTGTTTTGCCGCATAGTCCCGCAGCATTTCCTCCTGGTGCTGTATGCTCAGGCTGGTGCTTTCCCGGCTGTCCTCGTTGGACAGCCTGCCATACAATAGCGTGTATTTTTCTGTTTGGTTTCCCTGCCGTTCCAAATCCTGTTCCATCAGGCGCAAGAGGCGGCTTTTCAGGCTGCCCGTCCCCGTTGTGGGGAGGTACAGGTTCACAAGAAAAGTTGCGCCGCCTTTCTGTATCTCCATCGTTTTGTAAAGATATTCCTGCGGCTCTTTCCTGTTATGCTCCATCTGGCCTCCTTTCCGCCGGATTTATCCCTTGTTTCCGCGAAAAGGTCTTTCCCATGTTACCCCGTCAGGTTTCCGGCTGTTTCTTTGGAAGAGTATCCTTCCTGTATTTAGTATGCCGGATACTGAAATGGGATAGAAAAACCGGGGGACAGATACCGAATATCCGTACCCCGGCCTATTATGCCTTAATTATCTGCTGTGCTTTCTCTTTCTGCTGTAAACAATGGTGCCCGCCATTCCAGCGCCGGCCATGAGCATAACAGCAACCCAAACAATCATATTGCTGTTGTCTCCGGTCTGCGGAGCGTCGGTAGACGGTTTGGTAGGTTGTTCTGTTGTTCCCGTTGCAGGGATTTCTACTGCTGCCTTCGCATAACCGCAGACGGTGCACTCCTCGTGTTTGCTGCCTGCTTCGGTCGCGGTAGCTTCCTCATCGGTAATCCACTTAAAAGTATGGGCGGCTATATCCGTCTTATCTCCGCAGGAGCATTCGTACCAATGGTTTGTATCGTCAAACTTCCATTCTGTACTATAATTGTGTACGTGAGCTTCTATTTCAGCGCCATTTTGGACAGTTTCACCATTCACAGTAATTTCACTGCCGGTTTGGTTTTTTACCGTTACTTTATCCGGTACTGTAATTTTATCTCCCTGGAGAACAGTAATAGTATCCCCCTCTTTTGCTGAATCAGCCATGATTTGAGCGTCACCGCCAGCAGCGTACTGGGTAGTTCCATTGTTTGTGAGTCCTATCAGTGCTGTATTGTCAGCGACAAAAGCAGAAGGGTCTGCGGTATAGCTACCTCCGGCAATCACAACCTGATCTTGCGGCGTTACATTGCCGATCTTACCTACAACATTGGGCGCATTAAAGGTTCCGCCGTTAGCTGAGATGGTTCCGGCTGCCGTGTCGTCCCCTTGCACCACAAAAGCCATTTTTTCAGCATTAACGACAGCAGTAGATGTCTCCGGGAATATAATGTTTCCTGAGCTATTGCTCGCCTTTTTCGAGACAACCCCATAGGCGCCATTAAAAGTTCCGCTATTTACGATCACATCTCCGTATGCAATCAACGCACCTGCACCATTTCCATCAAAGACGCCGCCGTTGACCACTGTTTTGGTAGACGCTGCTGCGCTAATTGCCGCATTATAGGCTGCGCTGTTTGCACCATTGCATTCAAACGTGCCGCCTTCAATGGTCAGCGAATATCCAGCATTTTGAACAGCCGCCAGATATTTCCCGCCATCGTATACAACCTTTCCGGTCCCTTTGCTGTCCCGGATAATTAGATTTCCCATATTGCTGATAACAATAGTTTTTCCAGACACGGTAAAGCCATTTAAATCCAAAATCATGGTAGGCTGCTTTGCCCCGGCTGCATCCCAGTAATTCCCAAATGTAATCGGGGACGTTGCCCCTTGTTGCAGGGTAATATTCTTTTGCAGGGTCACAGTGTAGGTTCCGTCTGGTTTCCGCACCGGCCTTAATTCCCATATGGGCGGGAGGTTTCGGAAATCCCTTCCTTCTGTTTTCCGCAGCTTTTCCTGATAGCTGTGATACATGGCGTTGGCGTACTCCCTCCGGCACCCGTGTACGTCCATGTGGGAGGGGACAGAAGCAAAGACCGGCTTTCCGGCAGGATTTCCCGCAAACTTCAAGACCGCTTCTTCTTTTCCCGGAAGCACGTCAATCTCCCGCACCTTGCCGCCATTATCCGTCTGGACGGGGCCGCTGCTCTTCGAACCCTTTAGCCGCCTCTTTATCGTCAAGGTAGGCCACTGCTTTTTTCACGCCCTTCGTCTTTTCATGCTACATCTTTAGTATGACGAATACTGATAGCACTCAATAAACGCAAAAAAGCGGCGCCCCAAATTTATGGGCGCGCCGCCCGCAGTGGCCCGCCCGACGAAAGGTTCGAAGTTTCGTCAAGCGGCGAGGCCGGTTGTCTATGCATGTCTCCGTCCGTTTCTCCTGTCTCTCCGTTCTTCCGCGTTACTTGCTTCCCTCTTTGTTCTCCGCTGCTTGTTCCCTTCCGCAGTTTCCCGCCTCACTCTTAGTATGACGGAATTTGAACTGTTTGGACGTATAAAGATAGGACAGGTAAAAACGCCTGTCCTTTTCCTTCCCTTATGCCGGTTCCCTCTGCCCTTATACTTCCTTTTCGGGCCGGAGGGTTCCTGCCCTGTTTTTTGTTTTCTTATTGCCGGCATGCGTTGTTACACATATTTTTCCGCCAAAGCCACCTCGCCTCTCTGGCGTGTAAGGTTCATATCTATGACGCGCTGATTGGAGCTTCCGCGAAACAAAAGCGTCAAATCTTTCTGCTCCGCGATAAATCTTCCGTCCACCAGGAGATCTATCTTTGAAAGCAGCTCGTCTACGTCCATGTCTTTCATCTCTGTGAGTTCTTCGTAGGTATATCCGCTGTAGGCCATCAGGTTTAAGTCAGGCCTTGCTTCCTTGAGGGCCGCCGCCAGACTGCAGAAGGCCGCCGGCTGACAAAAGGGCTCGCCGCCACTGAATGTAACTCCGTCCAAAAGCGGATTGGCTTTGACAGCTTCAACTATCTTTGAAATCTCGCAGTCGTATCCGCCGCAGAAATCATGGGTATCAGGGTTATGGCAGTCTTTGCATCCATGGGGACAACCCTGGCAGAATACGGCGAGACGCAGTCCGGGTCCGTCAACGATGGACTCGCGCACGACCCCGGCTATTCTAATAGTATCAAATTCTTTCAAGTTCTGTCCTGACATCGTGTTTTACCCTGTCTCTTTCCTCGGCAGCCTTGGCGCTGTTCCAGTGATCCATGGTTCCGACCAGATAACCGGTTATCCTGCGTATCCTTTCAAAGCCCACATCGCCGTCGCTTTCCTTTCTGTGACACATAGGACATTCGTTGTCGATGATTCCCGTATAGCCGCAGCACGGGTCTCTGTCCACCGGGTGGTTTATGGAGCCGTAGCCTACTCCCGATTCTTTCATAAATCTCACTACTTTTTCAAAAGCGTCGAGATTTTTCAGCGGGTCTCCGTCCAGCTCTATATATGAGATGTGTCCTCCGTTGGTAAGGGCGTGGTAAGGAGCTTCCAGCCTTATCTTGTCAAAGGCGTTGATATCGTAGTATACAGGGATATGGAAACTGTTGGTATAGTAATCTCTGTCCGTAACACCCTCGATTATGCCGTATTTTTCCTTATCTATCCTTACAAATCTGCCGGAAAGGCCCTCCGCAGGAGTCGCTATCAGCGACCAGTTCAGACCTGTCTTTCTGGACTTTTCGTCCATTCTCTTTCTCATATATCCTATGATCTCAAGACCCAGTATCTGTGATTCTTTCGACTCTCCGTGGTGCTTGCCGGTAAGGGCTTTAAGGCACTCCGCCAGACCTATGAATCCAACCGTGAGAGTTCCGTGTTTTATCACTTCTTCTATGGTGTCGTCAGGACCAATCTTGTCCGAATCGAGCCATATTCCTTGTCCCATGAGGAACGGGAAGTTCCTTACTTTCTTCTGAGACTGGATCTTAAATCTGTCGTAAAGCTGATCGCACGCCAAGTCTATCATGTGGTCAAGTCCCTCGAAGAACATGTCCAGATCGCCCTTGGCTTTGATGGCAAGCCTCGGCAGGTTGATAGAAGTAAAGCTCAGATTTCCGCGTCCGGTTACTATTTCTCTCGTCGGATCGTAGGTGTTGCCGATAACTCTTGTTCTGCATCCCATGTAAGCACATTCCGTGTTAGGGTCGCCCTCTACATAATACTGTTTGTTGAACGGAGCGTCCAGGAACGAAAAGTTCGGGAACAGCCTCTTGGCGGATACTTTGCACGCCAGTTTGAACAGATCATAGTTCGGGTCTTCAGGGTTATAGCTTACGCCCTCTTTGACTTTGAATATCTGTATAGGGAAAATAGGCGTTTCTCCGTTGCCCAGGCCGGCTTCGGTGGCCAGCATTACTGATTCCATGACAAGTCTTCCCTCCGGGGAAGTGTCTGTTCCGTAGTTGATGGAACTGAACGGCACCTGCGCGCCTGCTCTGGAATGCATGGTATTAAGATTATGTATAAAGGCTTCCATAGCCTGATAAGTCTTTCTTCTTATCTCATTGTCGGCGAACTTGGTAGCTCTGTCCTGCATTTTCCTGGCTTCATCTTCAGGAACTATCTTTTTAAGTTCCTCAAGCTCCAGCTCTTTGTAATCGTTGTCCCAAGCCATGCAAGGACATACTCCGTGCTCTTCCTCGATCTTCTTTCCAATCTCTTTCATTCTGTCCACGCCGTCTTCCACGTCGTGCAGAAAGTCCAGCATTTTCCCAAGATTAGTAAGATAGAGTTTCTTATATGTCTTTCTCACTCCGGGAGCCATGCCGTAATCGAAATTAGGCACCGACTGGCCGCCGTGCTGGTCGTTCTGATTGGACTGGATCGCGATGCATGCGAGAGCCGCATAGCTTTCTATGTCGTTAGGCTCTCTCAGATGTCCGTGACCTGTGGAAAAGCCGCCTTTCAGCAGTTTCACCAGATCTATCTGGCAGCATGTCATCGTAAGAGTATAGAAATCCATGTCGTGTATATGTATGTCTCCGTTTTCGTGAGCCGCAGTGTGCTTAGGATCTATCACATACATCTTGTAGAATTCTTTGGCACCCTCGGAACCGTATTTCAGCATTGTTCCCATGGCGGTGTTGCCGTCTATGTTGGCGTTCTCACGTTTTATTTCGTTTTCCTTTGCTTCCTTGAAGGTCAGATCCTCGTAGATCTTCATGAGCTTGGTGTTCATGTCCCTAGCTCTTGTACGTTCCGCCCTGTAAAGGATGTATTCTTTCGCCGTTCTGGCATGACCGTTCTCTATAAGGATCTTTTCGACCGCGTCCTGAATCTGCTCTACGGCTGGTACCTGATTGTGGCATACTTCAAGAAGATATAATTCCGTCTGTTTGGCCAGGTACATGGCCATCTCTTTGTCTTTGCCGCCCAAAACCTGAGCTGCCTTGAATATAGCGTCGGCGATCTTATCGACGTTAAAGTCGACTGTGCGTCCGTCTCTCTTGGTTATTTTTTTGATGCTGTCCATGAATCTCTACCTCTTTTCTAAATCAGGCATACCCACAATATGTAGTAGCCGTATTAAAAACTTACCACTAATTACGCTATATGTCAAGGGTCAAATAACTATATTTGATATTTTTTATTTTCTCCTATAATATTCTTCTTTCAGCATGGACATAAGGCGCAGATCGACGTATTTTCCGTTTTTCTTCCCGGCGCACCGCATGACGCCTTCTTCGACGAATCCGACTTTCTCATACAGCGAAGCAGCCGCCATATTATCGATGAAGTGATCTAGAGTCACTCTCTGACAGTCCATTTCCTCAAATGCCCATTTTAACGTCCATCTGAGAGCCTGCTCTCCCAGGCCTTTTCCTCTCATGGCGGGTTCTGCAATATATATCCTCGTTATATCAAGAGAATCATAATGGGGATTGATATTGCTTATATATATTCTTCCTACAGGCGTATCCGTGCCTACGGGCTCACACGTGCCTGCTGCCTCGTCCGTGCCGGCTGTCTCGTCCGTGCCGGCCAAACATACGGTAAGCTGTCTGGCTTTATCATCTTCCTCCCTTTCGCAGAATTCTCTAACGGTCATCTCATAAGTCTTTCCCTCGTCGATAGTAAAAAATTCCGTCACTTCCGGCATACTTTCCCAGCGGGCAAAATATTTCAGATCGTCAAAAATACTTTCTCTGATATTGATTTTCAATGGCTCCATGCCTCTCCTCCTATCTTTCAAGCTCTTTACAAATATGTGAAATTTTTATGAAGTTATAACATTGAGGCTAAAATTGTGATATTATATTTCATTATATACGTTTTCAGACGTAATTAAAATATTTGAAATAAGATTATAGGGTGAACTATATGAATAAAAAGAAAAAGATAATCATCGCAGTATGCGCCGTAATTCTGATAGCATTATTGGCTACGGCGGCATATTTCTATTTCTCCAAGGAAAAGAAAGAGCCTCCTACCATGGAGGAGACCGTCAACAGCAGGATCTCCGCTTACGAAACGGATCTGACCGATTCAATACCGTCGATGACAAGTCAGGAGGCGGTAAGAAAATATCTGGTCAACTGGGCTGAAAATAAAGGCATAGACGTCAAAACAGACAGCGCCGGCAATGTCATATACTCTCTTAAAGCGACGGAGGGTTTTGAAAATCAGTCTCCTTCCGTTATATTATGCGGATATGACTACGCCAGCATGGGTTCTTATGTAAACAGCATCGCCTGCGCGCTTACGGTCGCCAAGAACGACAATCCTCATGGAGAATACAAAGTCATTTTCGTGTCAGAGGAGATGGGAAACAAAAAAGGAGCAGAAGCGCTTTCTGAAAAATATTTTACCGACGATACAAAGGTATTCTGCCTTGGCGATACCCATTCATCGAGGCTTTCCCTTTCGACTGGAGGATTCAGCAAATATGCGCTTTCAAAGAACCTGAACTACACGGATACTTCTTACGATACGGCGTACAGAGTGAGCATCTCCGGACTGCCTGCGCACAGGTTTTCCAGCATGAATTCCAATGTGCCTAACCCTATAAAGACTTTGGGCAATCTGCTGGCTAATTTTAAATCTACTTCCATCCTCTTTGAGCTCTCTTCTTTCTCCGGAGGCGGCGATTCGGACGTTATTCCTCAGGATGCGTCGGTGGTCATCGTTGTCAACGAAGATTCGGCGGAAAAGCTGGAAAAGAATCTCAACAGTGCGATAGAAAAATTCTATGACAAATATGGCGACGACTATCCCGACGCTGAATATGCTTTTGAAGTGGTCGAGACGCCTTCGCAGGTGATAAGCACAGAGGACACGGAAAGCATCATAAGTCTCCTCTACACGGCCATAAACGGCGAGCATTACAAGGACGACAATGGTGAGATCGCTTCCATAGCAAATATAGGCCGCATCTCCACCGAAAACAGGACACTGAATATTGAAGTCGCAGCTTCCAGTTACAGCGACGAGTTAACTGCAGAAATGGCGGAAGCCTATGAAACCATAAGCGCCCTCACAGACGTTAAATATACTTTGAGCGAATCTTCAGCGCCTTTCCACGCCAACGAATCAGGCGAAGAACTGGCGGATGAATTCCACAGCGCATACACAGAATACCAGAACATCAATCTGGACAAGGTCGACATGGCCGAATGGACTCCTGCCCTCACTGTGAGCTCCAAAAATCAGTCCATGGCCGTTATCGCTTTCGGCGTGACTCAGAGAACAAAAGACAATTTTGCGGGAGGACTGATAACTTATCTGCAGACTCCTGAAGCGGAAGAAGAACAGTAGGCAAAACAATACGGCCGCCCAATGGGCGGCCGTTACTTTATTTAATCCTCATCTTTCACTTCTTACTTAGTCGTCATCTTTCCCATTTTCTGTTGCGATCTCTATCGTCGCACTCTGCACTATATGGTGCTGCACATCGTGAGCCGTTATACTGCAGTTCTGCCAGCTGCACTGGAAGGTCTCGCCTTCCTCCGGTATCCTGCCTAAGATTCCGCATATAAAACCGCTGAAAGTATCATATACGTCTGTCGGCAGATCCAGTTCGAGAGCTTCGGCCACATCTTCCAGATCGGCGCAGCCTTGTATTCTGAATTTTCCTTCTGCCAGCTTCTCTATTTCTTCAGGCTTGACAGGACTTTCTTTTTCGGAAAGGTCTCCCAGCAAGGCTTCCATTATATCATGGAGTGTGACTATTCCTGACATTCCGCCGTATTCATCTATGACCACAGCGAAATACTCTCTGCTTTCCTGCATTTTTCTGAAAAGGCTGTTGGCTTTCATGCTTTCAGGCACCAGCATGGCTTTTTCTACTATGTTGTCTATTATCTGCTGCTGCTCTTTTTCTGGATAGAGGAAATATTCTTTCGTGTCCATAATGCCTATTATATCGTCCAGACTGTCGCCGCATACTGGATATTTCGTATGCTTGCTCTCCCTTATGGTTTCTTTCCACTCTTCCATATCGTCTGAAACGCTGAGGGCTATCACGTCGCGCCTGTGGGTGCACATTTCTTCTGCCGTTATATCATCAAATTCAAATATGTTCTGTATGAGCTCGTCTTCCTCAGGCTGAATGACGCCCTTTTCCTTGCCCTCCGCCAGCATCATCTTTATGGATTCCTCGGTGACTGTGCTGTCCTCTTCTTCCGGGTTTATCCTCAGAAGTCTTAGTATAAGGTTGGTGGAAACAGTGAGCAGCCATACTATAGGCGCGAATATTTTAGCCACGAAGTAGAGGATGCCCGACATCCCAAGCGCTATACCCTCAGATTTTTTCATGGCCACCCTCTTAGGAACCAGCTCTCCGAAGACCAGCGTAAAATACGCCAGTATCAAGGTTATTACCACCACAGCCGCAGCTTTTAACACGGCTGGTGAAATAGCAACTCCGGCTGCCATCAGTTTTATGACGATAAGGTCTGCGAAAGTCTCTGCGGCTACAGCACTCTGCAGCAGACTTGCGAGAGTGATGGCGACCTGTATCGTCGCCAGGAACCGAGCCGGCTGGTCCGTAAGAGCCACAAGTCTTACGGCCTTTTTATTTCCCTCCTCGGCCATCTTCTTAAGCTTGACGTCGTTCATGGAAATTACCGCTATCTCGGTGGCGGCAAACACGGCGTTCAGGCCTATCAAAAGCAAAAGTAAAATTACAGCGTTCATCTATTTTCTCCTATTATCTGTTTTCTCCCATCGGGATTTATTGATTTTTTGATTTCACGCGTTTCGTTCGTGTTAACGCGTGTTGATACGCGGTTTTGTATATCTTCAGCGTATAAAGACATGGTACACGCAAAACCACAAAAAGACACCGCAAAACTCCGGAAATTAAATTCGCAGATTGCAGTACCTTTTGAAAAGCTCCACATATTCATTTATAATGATATTCTCAGTTATAATTTTAGTATAAGCGTTTGTGTATTTACAAGTGTTCCCGTCGCCTTCGGAACTGTCTTCCATCTAATGATTTCCTTTCGTTGTGATGGTTGAAATGGTGTTGGAAAACATGATATCAGAAATTTTGCTGCATGTCAATAACAGTGAGTCCGTTTGCCAATTGTTTGCGAATTGTTTGCGAATCATGAAACGAGCTGCTGCTCCTTATTTTTTGCTGCGTTTTATCTGCTTATTCTTCCGCAGCGGACACAGTAATAATTCCGCTCAGGCTTTCGATATACTCAGCGCCGGATACTGCTTCGCCCAGCTCGTACAAGCTGCTGTTGGGCGTACATGGCGCATAAAGCATGACTACGTCGCCCCACGGCTCATAGTAAGACAGCGAACCCGGCTCGCCGTCTGAAAGCGGCGCATCCGTTACATCCAGTTCTTCCGGATAAAATGTCATCTCGTTATTGCTGAACGGTTCCACTTCGGTTGTAAGCGGCAGCTGTTCGTATAACTGCTCGGCGACTGTACTGTCGTTCAATTCATAGATGATTTCATACTGTTCTGATTTGACAGAAATCCTCATAGTTCTTTCCTCCTGGTCTTGGTCTACTGTGCAGGCTGATACGTTCAGCAGAAGAAGAGACATAAAAACAATGACTATTATTTTTTTCATGGCTGCTCCTTAACCTAAATTCAACCCAGATTCCCGCGCAGAAAGCTCTCTATCTCATCAAATGGGATCTTTGCCATGTCGTCGTACAGATCCACATGGTTACAGTCCGGCACAACGATCATGCGCTTCGGTTCTGCCGCCTTTTCATAGGCCATGTCGCTGAACATGTCCGGAGAAGATACATGGCGCGGCTCTCCGCCGGACTCGCCCATATAGCAAGGGTCAAAGGTCAGAACGACAAATCCTCTCTTTGCCAGCTCATTGGCGTATACAGACGGCCCCTGCTCTTTTACGCCGCCGTAAGGCGCGCCTACAACGATGGCCGCATGTTTTCCCGTTTTGCCCATATTTTTCATTGTATAAAGATCGCCGGCAAGGGCGATACCGTAGCGGTTATTGTAACGTACATGGATTCTCTCCACATTTTCATTGAGTTTGCAGATATATTGGCTCATAAGAATGCTCCTTTCCTTCCAATTCTCTTTAAGCTTATTCTTTCCAGCATCTTACATTTAAATTTAATATTATTATAGTGCGGTGAGCCTTCGATTACAAACAGTTGTCATTCATGATTTTTCATAGTTTTTAAGAATGATATGTATGGTAGAATGTCCGCATAAGATTATAGCGGCTGTGCCGAGAGGAAGCGGCCGTTGAAACGCCGCTTGTCTGACTGGCATTGGGGTATATCGAAGCTAGCGTAGCGGTAAGAAAAAGACAAATGCACGCATAAAAAATCCGGGAGCCAGAACCGTTGTCCAAACAGTCCAAACTCCCGGGAGGTGTTGGTTTATATGCTTTTTCAGTTCCTTATTTCTCCACCCTTGACATCAGATACACCGCTTAACCTTGCTCATCATTGTCCAAACTTATGCTTAGCTCTTCATCTATGATAGGAAGCTTGAAAATAATAGATTTTAGCCATTGCCCGTTTGCTTGTTTCTCTTCATAAATTTGAATTTCTGAAATAAGAGCTTCTATAAGTTGTCTGCGTTCAACATCATTCATCACTTTATATAGTTTATCAAAATAAATTAATACTTTATATATATTATCTCCAGTCAGTTTTTCTGTTTCTATAGTTTCTTTCTTGGTTTTAGCCTCTATTAATCGTCCTTCTAACTCTTCTATTTTATCATACATACGATAAAGTCTATCGTCTAAATCAGATTTTCTTCTTTTATAATGCTTATCATCAACATCTAAACTATCTATTTCCTCAATGAGTTTAAATTTTGTTAAATGGCTTTTCCTTAATTCCTTTTGATAATTATCTATCTCAGTTTCGATAGCTGATGTATCAACTTTCATGTTAATTTTTTCCTGCATCATAGTTGCAAACTTTGGATTGCTCACTAATTTTATTATCACTTCTGATACAGCATCATCTAACAGTTCTTCTCTAATCTGCTTATTAAAGGTGCATTTATGACCTCTATTCATCTGCCTATGTTTGCAACCATAATAATAAAAATCTTTGTATTTCGTTCCATCTTTTTTATATTTAATTGACTTATTCCCAAACATTCCCGCACCGCATAATGGGCATTTTACAATTCCTGACAAGAGGTGAATTCGCATGTTTTTCCCTTTGTTTACATGTTCATATTTTTTAGCTTGTACTTTCAATTTCACCTGTGCTGCTTGCCATACCTCATCAGAAACTATTGCTTCATGGATACCTTCTGCTATCAAGTAATCATCTTGTTCTACCTGTTTATATTCATTTCTTGTCCCATGAACTTTCTCTAATGTTCTTCTCCCAAATGCTATTTTACCGTTGTATACAGGGTTTTTAAGAATTTTCCTTATTAATCCTGCATCAAATAACGGATTTTTACCATTTTGTCTTGGTATTTTTCTTATGCCATGGTTTTCTAAATATTTTGATATGCCGTTTGCTCCAATACTTGTGTTTACATATTGGTCAAAAATAATCCTTATAGCAACTGCTTCTTCCTCATTGATTATTAATTTACCATCTACAAGTTTATATCCATATGGGGCAAATCCGCCATTCCATTTGCCTTCCCTCGCTTTTTGGATACGACCTTCCATTGTTTGAACACGAATATTTGAGCTATGTAAAAAGATCCTAAAAGATGAATATGAATTTGTCCTATCGACGCACATAGATAAAGGGCATATCCATAATCATATCATCTTTAACAATGTAAATATGGTTACCGGAAAATGCTATCAGTCGAACAAGAAAAGCTATCATAAAATCAGATATCAAAGCGATAAATTGTGCAAAGAAAACAATCTTTCTGTTATTGATGAGCACTATGAAATCTATAAGAAAAAGTACAAAACAAAAGGTAAGTCTTGGTATGAAAATGAGCAGGCAAGGCGTGGTTCTTCTTGGAAAAGTAGACTTCAATTTGACATTGATCGTATAATAAAACAATCTCAAAATTGGGATGAATTTCTAAATAAAATGGCTGAGCTTGGTTATGAAATTAAGTATGGTAAACACATCGCTTTTAAACCGAAAGATAAGGCGAGATTTACAAGAGCAAAAACAATTGGAGAAGATTATACCGAAGAAAGATAAAAAAAACGCATTGAAAAAAGAGAAGCCATTAAGACTCCTGCCATAAAAAAACGCATTGGTACGATCATTGACATGAATACCAATGCAAAGGTGAGAGAAACCTTATAACTATCTTTGATATGTCTAACACTTGGTGAGTGCCTCTTGCACAATTAAACTGAATAGTTGCAGTTAGCCTTGAAATATGATAAGTATAAAATAACTAACTATGATCTTACATATGATTTTTGATTATTCCACATAAGAACTGTACTTTTAGGCATTTTGAAGTATTGAAAATCTCTCATTTAATCATGAATTTGCCACAATTAAATGAGGCTTTAATGTAACAATAAAAATTTGAAAAGGACACCTAATAATTTAGGTGTCCTTTTATATTAAAGGTTATTTGTATCTGCATATTGTCGTTATATATTTCATTAATCGTTCGTACTTCTTTTTCGTTTTCTTCCAAATAAAACGGCTAATACACCCATTGAGCCAGCAAGCATAGAAATAAATAAACTTATATTTGAATGGTCTCCTGTTTGTGGAATTTTATCATTAACTGATGTATATGGTACAATAATTGGTTTATTTATATCGTCCGGTTTGTCTGGAACTACTGATGTATCTTTATCTTTTACTGTAACTTTGATGGTTTTAATTGCAAATGCACCTTTACTATCTGTTACTTTATATGTTACATGATAAATACCAGCTTTCGAAGTATCTACATCATTCGCAATGATATTATCCTTTGTCAGCGTAATATCGCCATCTTCTTTGTCCGTTGCACTAACGCCTGACAATGGATCGAAATCATCGCCTACATTCAGTGTGACATCATTTGCTAAAATCATAGGCACATTATTGATAACACTCATATTAGAGGAAAACTTCCATTCACCGACTACCAACATATTGTTATTAACTACTATTTCTTTTCCGTCTTTCCAGCCTGTGAATACCCACTTTCCATCTTCCACCTTGATTTCAGAATCAGCAAAAATAGGTAAAGTTACTTTATCGCCTTTTTTAATGCCACTTATTGGGTCTGGAAGTAAATCCAATATATCACTTGGCAAATCTTTGTCTTCAGTTGTGCTTTTAAATTCAAAAAGAATTTGATATTTTTCAGTTGGATCAACCTTATCCCCATTGATATAGTTAATATCATAGTTTGTCAAAAGCGAATCTACAGGAAAAATATTTTTACCTGTCACAGATGTTTTTGAAAATTTAAGGTTGGTAAATTCATCTGCATTTTCAGGCGGAGCGTAAAGCCCATATGAAGCAGAATTGTTTTCGAAGCTCACATCACCTGCAAGTTTAACAGTCTGATATTTGGTTGCATCCGCCGGATTGCCATAATCAGAGTTCCCAGTATAAATTGCGCCCCCCTGTATCGCAAAATTATCGGAAAATGCACTTTTACTTATATTTATTCCAGCTTTTCTGTGTAAGTATACTCCTCCGCCATATTTAGCTTGGTTTCTCATGAATGTGACATTTTCAATCTTAGTTTCCGCTGAACTTTCTTGAATAAAAATACCACCACCATGTGCTCCTTTATTTCCTTTAATCGTTCCACCTGTTACAGAAAGTCTGCCGGAATCGGATACAGCGATACCACCTCCACTGGCAGTTGTCTTGTTATTAGAAATTATACCACCAGTCATATTCATTGTTCCATGTAACATAATCGCACCACCATTACTGTGATGAGTACTTACTCCAACTGTGACTCTAGTGCCTATCGCTTCACAGCCTTCAATAATACCACCTTCTATGTTAAGCTGTGTGCCTTCATCTACATAGACTGCTCCACCATCATAACCTTCTGAGCTTTTACAGTTTTCAATTACAGCACCTTCCTTAATAGTCGTTACTACGCCTTTGCCGTTACCTAAGGTAACGATTGCTCCACCTGCCCAAGGAGTATACGGATCACTACCCCGTCCAAGGCAGTTTCTTATAACTGCTCCTTCATCTAAGATAATGGTGGTTGCCCTTGTATGTGTTCCAACACCTCCATCCGAATAAATACCTCCCATGGCATTGTTTCCATCAAGGATGATATTCTTCAGAATCAGAGACGCATCACCTCCAAGACTGAAATGCTTTGATGACCACGCCCTGCCCGGGTCTGCACGCGTAATCACAAATTGATGTCCCGGAGATGAAGTAACAGTGACTGTCGCATTCATAGGAATTACTGGAGCCTTATCATCTTCTGTATAATCATGAGTTACCATAATAGTATATGCATTCCATTTATCTTTATTATCACCATTAATAGCTCCAAGTGTCTCCTGAAGCGTATCATAACGGCCAATTTCAGAGCCATCTGTGTCCTTGGTAACGATAAATGTTTTCTCTGGTGTTTCTGCCGGTGGGTTTTTCGATGTTATATTTCCTATTTTAAAGGATTTTGAATACATCGCAAATGATACGGTTGTAACATCTGTTTTGGTATAGTAAGAATCTGTAACATTATCATCCGTCAAAACAGATACATTCATATCATTCACTTTGACAGTAGGCACATTATCAATGAATATTTTTCCATCTGATGCCTTAAGGTTCTGGATATCAAACCTTAAGCGATACTCTTTTCCAGCTTCAAAATACACTGTTTTCGATGTGGATTTTGCGTAATCCCAAGTTCCGTCAGCTTGTTTTACCATCCAATTTACAAATATTTCACTACCGTCTGTACGGCTGTTCCCATCATTTGGCTGAACATAAAAACTATCCGGTACTTCATCTTCATAAATCGGTTCTTTTACCTCGTTTATATCAAACGATAAACTTAAAATTTCTCGTTGAACTTCTTCAGCCTGTACAGACATCGTACCCGAGAACAATGTTCCAATAGCTAAAATCAATGCTAAAAAAATTGAGAATTTCTTTTTTAACTTTCTTTGCATCACAAGCTCCTTTTCTCATTTATTGTATTTTATTATCTTTAATATAGTTTTACTTATTTATCAGCTTTTTCTTTCTTGCAAAAAAGAAGCAAATAATAATCGATAACAATGACAAAAGTAAATACCGTTTTATATTTAACCTATCTTCGGTTTTTGGTATGCTTGCATTTATTTTTTCTGTTTCTTTATGTATCGGCAAATCTTGTTTCAACATGATTTTCTCCGGATCATCTATACTTGTATTTTGATTATCAATAGGAGGTAAAGGTTTGTCCTCTTCTTTAACTGTAACCCAAATTGTTTTTGTTGTATCAGCGCCATTTGAGTCAGTTACTTTATATGTAACACTATAGACTCCTGCTTTATTAGTATCAACATCATTTTTTATTACATTATCAATTGTCAAATTGATTGTTCCATCTTCTTTATCTGTTGCGGTTACCCCTTCTAACGGATTAAAAACATCTCCAGTATTTATTGTTTTATCGCTTGCGTGAATAACAGGCGCTTCGTTTAATAGAATCGTATTAGGTCTAAACATCCATGAACCTACAAATTCAGTTGTTATAGATTCTATTGTTTTGTTATCTGCATCATAACCTTTAAATTCCCATACCCCGCCTGTAACAGGTACTCTGAGTTGAACAGGCTGTATAGCGGCAACATGATCTCCCAATTGATACTCTTGGGTGTCAATCGGCAGCAAATCAACGACCTCATCAGGTAATCCTTCCCCTTCAGAATCACTCACAAAACGATATGTAACCACATACTTGTTTTCATATGCTGCTTTTAAAAAAGTAGTATCCTTTCCTAATGGAGCAGTTACATCTATTTCTTGAGCACTATCAGCCTTCCAACGAGGATCATCTAAATACCAGCCTGTAATTTGATGATTCGAATCATCTGTTAAAAGGAATGCATTCATATTTTGAGCAGATGCTAAAGTAAGAGACTCCCCATAATGAGCTATATCATCACCTCTCATGACGGCTTTATTGTTTGCAATAATAGCTCCATCTTCTACAACAGCACTATTACCGTTGTTGCATAAACCTCCTCCTTGTGAAGCAGAATTTTTCGTAATTCTAAAGCTATTTTTTATTACAATATCAGCTCCATTATGCGTAAAAATACCTCCACCAAAATTTGAGCTTACATTTTTTGATATTTCGCCCCCGCTAAAAACAGCTTTTCCAGCATATATCATTACTCCGCCGCCGTAGCCTTGTGCACTGTCAACTGTTTTTTCCACTATATTTTCTCTTATAGATCCACCTTCCATATTAAATGAAGCATTTGATAAAAAAACGCCTCCGCCATAGCCAAAATAATTTGTCAGTGTTTTATTGCCTCTAATACTTCCACCATACATATTAAAAATTACTTTCCCATATCTTCCATCTCCGGCAACTGCACCACCCATTGCAGCTATCGCATCATTTGTATTCCCATGAATATCGCCGCCGTACATATTAAACTGTCCATTCACAATATTAACAGCAGAGCCTAAAGATGCTCCATTGGTCGAACTCCCTGTCAGTTCAACTCCATCATACATATTCAATGTACATGCTTTTTCGGGATTGGTATTTCCAACAAGTATCAAAGCAGTTGAGCGTTTAGGTGCAGCCACTGTAATTTTCAGCTGATTTTCGCTGCCTGTACTGTTGCTTTTCCCCAGCGATAAGACTGCACCATCTCTTATCTGTAATTGCCCATTTGACATTTCACCGCCTAAATTGATTATATGTCCGTTTCCAAATATCTCTGTATTCTTATAAAATTTACAATTATATCCTGTACTTCCAAAATCAATATCCCCTGTCAAACTGATTGTATATGTCCCGTCAGAAGTTTTAGCGTTTATTTCTTCAACCGCAGCTTTAAACTCCTCAAAATCAGATACACTATAAATTTCTTCATCTGCTGATACAGGTATAGTAGAAAAACCCATCAATAGGATAATCGCTATTATACTAACAATTCTTCTTCGCTTCACGTCCATCACCATCCTTTACATCATTTTTCATCACTGTAAATTTTCTTGATTTCATAGCATTTCTACTCTTGCACAAATTAAAACATTTTCATAGATAAAAAATATAGCACAGTTTTTTACGAGCAATGCCATATTTTAAAAAATATATACGAATTTATGCAAAAAGCTGATTAGTTATATGTTTATTTTTCTGTTTCAAAAGCAATTCTTTTTTTAAATATAATCGCACCACTCTTTTCTGCAACTTGCATGATTTATATATATAATTATACAAATTATATCAGAATTTTGAATATTTGTAAATATTAAATTTTATAGTTTGCCTGATTTATCTGAAATTCTTCACTACCTTATGACTGTTACTCTTTTATCTATTTCTTCTTTTTCTTTTTTATCAGGTTCGCTTACAATACCTCCAAACGGCATCTGTGCAACTAATTTATAATTCTCAGGTATATTAAAAATTCCCTTTACTTTTGCATCTATTACAGGATTATAATGTTGGAGTGAAGCTCCAATATTGAGTTCTCTTAGTGTAGACCAAACAGAAAGCTGCAACATTCCATTTGCCTGATTTGCCCAAATAGGAAAATTATCGGCATAAGTGCTAAACTGTTTCTGCATTTCTTTAACAGTTTCCTCGTCATATAAAAACAGTACCGTTCCCGCTCCTGCTTTAAATGAATCAATCTTTTCTCTTAGCACTTTTCCCTCAAAAACATTGTAAATTTCATCCCATAGCTGATCATGCTTTTCGCCAAAGGCAAGTACCACTCTCGCACTTTTCATATTGAATGCATCTGGTACTAACTCTGTAACTTCTTTAATCTTTTCTTCAATTTCTTTTTCTAAAACCGGTATGTTCTTATCAATGTTATAATATGTTCTTCTATTTGCTAATGATTTTATAATGCTCATAACTACCTCCTATTTTGATAATACATCTAAATATTCTTCCTTTCGTTCAAACTCTCTTTTGGCAAAAGGACACAAAGGTATAATTTTTATATTGCCTTTTCTTGCCTCATCGACCAGTTCAGCAACTAACCTAGTCGCAATTCCCTGTCCTCCATAGTTGCCTTCAACAAAAGTATGATCTATAATCCATAGTTTGTTCGACTTAGAGTATGTGCTTTCACCAATGAATTTTTCATCATCATATGCAGCTGCTCTATTTTTTTGTTGTTCATAAACGATTTTTACCACTCCTTGCTACCTCCTTTTTTTAATTTATAACTTAAAGCCCCAGAAGGACATTTATCTATAACTTTTATGATATCTTCTTCTCTTCCATTTTCAGGAATAATCCATGGCTTTCTTCCTACCTCAAATACCTTAGGCGCCCCATGCACACATTTGCCTGCATGTTGACATATATCAGGTTTCCAAAAAATTTTTAGATTTTCTGTTTCATAACTCTTTTCCATTAATATTTACCCCCTTTTCATCATGCTTTTTTCCAGTCTACTATCCGGCACTACCCAAATTAAAGCGATTACAATATATATTAAATACGATATGATCGGAAAATAAAAAGCAAAAATAATAGCGACAGCGTATGCAAAAATAGAGATTTTCCCCTTTAAATCATTTCCTATGTTTTGAGAAATTTCAGAATTATCTCCATTTATTTTAATAACTTCCGATTGAACAATATTGTATGAAACCGCACACATAAAGAGTATCATTCCATAGAACAAAGCGGGCAGACTTTCATAGGGATTTAGCCCCATCCACTCAGTTGCCATTGGAATTAGCGACATCCAAAATATCCAGTGGAGATTTTTCCATAATAATCTACCAGATACCGAATCGGTCATATTAATTAAATGATGGTGATTCGCCCAATATATTCCAACATAGATAAAGCTTAGAATGTATGCTAAAAATGTTGGAAAAACCTCTTTTACTGCGTCAAGTGTCAAGCTTTCTGGTGCATTAAGCTTTAATACCATAATAGTTATGACAATTGCCAATACGCCATCGCTAAAAGCTTCCATTCTACCTTTACTCATCACACTTTTCCTTATTTTAATACTCTGCTTTTTCTTTGATAAAAGTGTTGTTTCTAAGTTCTGAAAATGCTTTCTGCAATTCTTCTTGTGTATTCATTACAATCGGACCTGCCCATGCAACCGGTTCATTTAACGCTCTCGAATTCATATATAAAACCTGAGCATTCTGATCTCCGTTTTTAATTGTAAGACTATCCCCTTCTGTTAATTTAACAGCAGTTTTTTCTTCTATATGCTCACCATCAATATAAACATTGCCCAAAAGAGTAAAAATCATTACCGAATCTTCTTTCCCCATAGTAAGTTTAATTTCGGTATTAGCGTTTAGATGAATATCATAATAGTCCATAGGAAGATAATCTCCTTTATAGCCTTCATGCTCTCCATAAGTTCCTGCTAAAAGCCTTATTTTTCCGCCGTCTATTTCTATTTCATCTATCTCATCATTTTTAATGCTATTGTAGCTTGGTTTGCTCATTTTATCTTTTGATGGCAAGTTTAACCATAACTGAACACCTAAAAGCCTTTCCGCAGCCGGAACCATTTCTTCATGCATAATCCCTGAACCGGAATTCATCCATTGAACTTCCCCGTCTGAAATACCATCTTCATTACCTAAGCTATCCCTATGAACCATCTTGCCTCTTGAGACATAACTGATTGTTTCAATTCCCCTATGTGGGTGCATTGGAAATCCCGCCGTATAGTCATCAGGATTTATGCTGTCAAATGAGTCGAGCATTAAAACAGGATCAAACTCCTTTGTTGTCTGGCTACCCAAAACTCTTACTAAGTTCACTCCCGCTCCGTCTATTGTTCTAAAGCCCCTTACTTTTGTCTTCACTTTTCTTTTCATCTGATTTCCCTCCTAATTTTTTCAAAAGATATAACAAATTTTCTCTTTCTTCTTGTTCTAAAACTCCCATGCTTTCTGCTATCATTTCTTCATTTTCAGGTGCGACTTTGCTAATCACATCATATCCATCTTTTGTCAAATGCAGTATACATACACGCCTGTCTTTTTCATCAGTAAGTCTTTCAACATAGTTTCTTTTTACTAAATTATTGACTATAAGAGGTATGGTCCCTACACTACTTAATATCCTTTCCCTTACCTCTCCTACGCTCATGTCCCCCTTGCTGTAAAGAGCTTCTAAAACCATAAACTGACTAAAAGTTAAATTATATTCTGCTGCTATTTTTGATGTTTTTTTATCTATTGCATTTACATTTCTGTGAAGTCCAATCAAAATCTTCAGCTCTGTTTTTCCCAAAAGGTGTTCACCTCCTCATGTAATATATATCTAATTAGATATTATCTAATTAGATATATATTACAGCATTTTTCCCCTTTTGTAAATAGTAGCTTGTTATTTATTGATAATATCATTGTTATTTATTTCTTAAAACTCACAAAAAAAATGGTGTAGCCATATGACTACACCATTTTTTCTTAAGTTATATTTATTTAAGAATTACAGTAATAATATTGCTTCAACTACTTTATTATCTTTCAGTTTCTTTTAGAACTTCTTTTCTTTTTTTGGTTTTCCTTTATCTTCAGCCTGATATTGCTATGCTCCTTGCCGTTATCATCAATAGAAGTTCTGATTTGTCCAAAGAGCTTAACAAAATCTCCCTGCTTAAAGTCCTTTGGAATATCACTTTTTTCTCCGTAAGCTGAGCAATTACGATATACCTTATTCCCCTCATCACCTTTGGATACTACAGAGAAGTTCGCTACCTTAAAGGCTTCGTTACCATTTGTATTGACGAGCTTTTCAAGTCCACCTAATTTGTCAGCCTCCTTCATCAGTTTCTTCAACAAGTTCAAGAGAATCTTTCCAGTTACTTTTCCCGCTCTTACTTCCATATTCAAGGTTTTTCTTGCTACTTCTTCATTAATCAAGTTCAATCACCTCCCATTAATAATCTATCTTTGTTTTTGTTTAATTTATCTTTTTGAATTTTCTTTCTAAAATCCTCCCCTACTACCATAACTGGAATACACATCTCAATAATTCTTGAGTAAATTCTTTGATATTCCACACTCTCCGTACAGTTTTCAATTTGACTATAAGAAAGATTTGTGGTAAAGATTGTTGGCTTATGCTTTAAGTACCTGTTATTCACAATGTTATATACCTGCTCTTTTGCATAGCTTGTATCTCTTTCAATTCCTAAATCATCTAAGATGAGAACAGAAGTGTTTACAAGAGATTCGATATATGCGTTTTTATCAAGGTCAAATCCGCCTTTTTGAAGTTCGTTGATTATCCGTGAAAAATTTCTAATCTTAACGCTCATCTGATACTGTTCAATCAGTGCATTTGCAATGGAGCAGGCAAGATAGGTCTTTCCACTACCCACCTAACCATAGAACAGAAGTCCGATATTTTCTTTTCTCATCAGCTCATAGTCTTTTACAAAATTCTTTGCGATGATAAGGCTCTGATTTTCTTTTCCTTGATAGTTTTCAAAGGTATATGCCCATTGAATAATGGATGTGAAGCAGATATTTTTTAATCTCTCGATTTCAAGTTGATTCTGTCTTTCTTTTTCTTTTGCTTCTCTATCTCTATCGCATTTACAAGCAGTCTTAAATATCATCTTGCTATTTAAAAAATCCATCATTTTTCCATCTTTTCTTTCATGGCACACTTTACAGTAAGCATGTCCGTCTTTGATGTATTCTTTTTCAGGATCAAAGCTATATTCCACATCTTCTATCATCACTTTTTCTAATTCCTTATTCATAAATGTACTCCTTTGTTATATTCTTCCCATGTAGGGATATTGGATTTTTTCTTACTTCCCTGATCTTTATAAAACCAAGAAAGGATTGTTGCTTTATGGTCTTTATATGTCTTTCCGGTACTTTGAAGATAGGTTGATAATCTCTCAATGTAGTTATCAAGCGCTCCTGCCATTTTTATTTGTAATTCGTCTATATCTTCGTCCTTTAAAAATACATTTTGAAATGTTCCAAGTCCGTTTTCACCAAAACTATATTCTCTCTTACTATACTTACTCTTATTATTCTCTATATAGTTAGAGTCAACATTTTGAACTTCCTGAAGTTCATTTTCTTTACTTCTGAGGTTAAAATCTTTTACTTCTGAAGTTAAGTTTTTTGACTTCTGCAAGTCATTTTCTTTTACTGCTAATATGCTCATAAAGTCTTTGACATATATAACATTCGGCTTACCAAGTCCAAGCCTTACTCTTTCAATAAGCCCTATCCCTTTTTTGCTGTCTAACTCGTCCAATGTTTTTATGGCAGTAGGCTTTGAGATATTTCTTCTTCTCATAATTTCTTCAACTGTGAAATAGATAAATACTCTACCTTCCTTGTCTATCCAGTTATTCTTAAATGACATTCCTGTTCGTTTCAAAAACATAGAATAGAGGATAATGGCTTCAGCAGATAGTCCTTTAAATTCTTCGCCGTCTACCAATATTTCAGGTACTTTCAGAAAGTTGAATCGCTCTGCTTCACGATTATAGAAATAGTCAAAGTCCATACAAAAATCACCTCCCTCCTTAAAAATTTGCAAAAAAAGACGATAGTTTTTTCTCTATCGCCTTTGGTAACCATTTTTATGAAATTTTTTAGATTGATTTTATTGCTTCATTGATACCTTGTAAAAAAGCAATAACTGCTGCTCCAACCATCGGTATTCCGTATGGACTTAAAAAGAAACCTAATATCAATGCTTCTATTCCGATGGCAACTTCTTTTTGCATAAAAGAGGCAATTGCTCCAAATATACAAAACATCATCAGCAAGTATAGTAGGGCTGTTCCGATACCAAGTAGGAATGTCGGAAATGCAGTTAGGATACTTATCAGTAAGCTAATTGGAAACAAGATTATTTTTAATATCCATCTCATAAATACCCCCCCCCCATTTCTACTAAATCATTTTAAAATGCCTTAAAGCATCCATGATAGCTTCCTCTTTTTCCAGCGTGCATTGTGGAATAATCTGTTTCTCTTTTTTTGATTTATTATAATTCTCCCTCAGTGCAATTCCACACTTCTTTTTAATCTGTGCAATATAAAGTGTTGGAACTTTTAATCCAAATTTTTCTAATATATATTCCTTGATTTGTGCATAAGTCGCTTTACTTTCAGCAGATGTCAAATCAAGCTCATCCAGCTTAATTTCAACATCTATATGCTTATCGACATCGAGTTTGGACAATAATGCTACCGTCTCTGTGTGCTTCGTAAACGGAAAATTATCAAAGGGCTTCAGGTATCTGCACTCATATCCGTAATACTCCATGTACTTTATGTTGTCCGCCAGAGTCTTCGGGTTGCAGGATATATATATTATCTGCTCCACGCCGTAGCCCAGAATCTTATCCAGCGCCTTGGGCTGTATGCCGACGCGCGGCGGGTCGACAACTATCACATCGGGCTTTTCCTCAACGTTCTTGAGAACTTCAAAGACATCTCCTGCGATGAAACGGCAGTTTTCGAGCCCGTTTAATCCGGCGTTTTCCCGCGCCGCCTCCACGGCTTCTTCCACAAGTTCCACGCCGATGACCTCCTTGGCCTTTAACGCAAGAACCTGGCTTATCGTTCCCGTTCCGCAGTACAGGTCGAAGACGGTCTTTCCCTCAAAGTCGTCTATCAGAGAAAGCGCCTGCTGATAAAGCCGTTCGGCCGCTTCCACATTGGTCTGAAAGAAAGAAAACGCGCTGACCTTGAATTTGAGGCCGAGGATTTCTTCCATATAATAATCACGGCCCCAGAGCGTCTTCACAGACTGACAGACCACCGCATCAGCCAGGCTGTCGTTGAATGTCCTCAGGATGCCGACGACTTCGTTTTCCAGCTTGAGGCTGAGTATTCCGTCTCTGAAAGCTTCTTCGTCGAAACCCTCCTCAGAAGACGTGACTATATTCACGAGAAGCGCTTTAGTCCTCATTCCTTTTCTGACTATCAGATTTCGCAGTATTCCTTGGTGAGATTTTTTATGGTAAAAGGGATAGCCCTTTTCCCGGGCAAAGGACAGAGTGAACGAGAGTATTCTGTTAAAATCCTCGTCTACCAGCTGGCATTGGTCTACCGTTATTATGGACATGAAATTGCCTTTTTTGTGCATGCCCAGCGTCATCTCGCCGTCCTTGACGAAGTCGCCGAAAGTATACTCCATCTTGTTTCTGTAGCGGTAAGGGCTGGGGCAGCCTTCAATTTTATCTAAAAGCTGTACCTTTATATCTTTATTTCCCAGCAGCGACAGAACCTCGCTTTCCTTGATTTTAAGCTGTTCCTCGTATGAAATGCCCTGATATATACAGCCGCCGCAAAATTCATCATGTTTACAAGTATTCAATTACGGTAAACCTCCTCCTCGAAGTATTGAAATATACTAAAATATTCTAAGCCCCATCGAAAAACTTACTAAAACCTGCCGTACTTTTCATAAAACTCTTTCTTATACTCGAGGAAACGCTCCTCTTCTATGGCTTTTCTTATCTCCGACATCATATTTATCAAAAAATGCAGGTTATGATTTGACAGGAGCATCGCAGAAAGCATCTCTCCAGATTTGAAGAGATGTCTCAAATAAGCCTTTGAATAATTCCTGCATGTGTAGCAGTCACATTCAGGGTCAAGCGGTTCCCAGTCTCTCTCGTACTGTGCGTTTTTGATGTTCACCCTGCCGTGGGAGGTCATAGCCAGGCCGTGGCGCGCGATTCTCGTCGGCAAAACGCAGTCGAACATGTCAACGCCCCTTTCTACGCCTTCGAACAGATAGTCCGGCGTTCCTACTCCCATCAGGTATCTGGCTTTGTTATCAGGCAGGTGATCGACGCAGTCGTCCAGTATGTCCAGCATCAGTTCTTTTGGCTCGCCGACGGAAAGTCCGCCTATGGCGTATCCCGGCAGGTCAAGTTCGACTATTTCTTCAGCGCTCTGCTTTCTGAGGTCTTTATACATCCCCCCTTGCATTATGCCGAACAGAGACTGTCTCTCCCAGTCCTTGTGAAAATCCTTGCATCTCTTGAGCCATCTCGTGGTTCGCTCGAGGGAATTCTTGACATAAGTCCTGTCCGCCGGATATGGCGCACATTCATCAAAGGCCATCATTATATCTGAACCAAGGCTGTTTTGTATCTCTATGGATTTTTCGGGAGTGATCATGTGCTGGGAGCCGTCTATATGCGAACGGAATTTCACACCCTCTTCCGTTATCTTGCGCAGGCTGCCGAGGGAAAACACCTGAAAGCCGCCGCTGTCGGTAAGGATGGCTCTGTCCCAGTTCATGAATTTGTGCAGTCCGCCTGCCTCCCTGACGACCTCATGCCCTGGACGGAGATAGAGATGGTACGTGTTGGAAAGTATTATTTCCGCTCCCATATCCCTTACTTCTTCGGGACGCATGGCTTTGACGGTGGCCTGAGTCCCTACGGGCATAAATACCGGAGTCTGTATGTCTCCGTGAGGTGTATGGAGCACGCCTCTTCTGGCTTTGCTCTGCTTATCTTTTTTTATCAACTCGTAAGTTACGGCGTGTTTCATTTTTATCCTTTCTTTTCGCCGGGCTGGCGATATCAATTCTTACCGCGTTAAATTATCCATTCTTACCGCACTTCGATATCAATTTTCGCTGTGCTACAATATCATCATCGCGTCTCCGTAGCTGAAAAACCTGTACTTATCCCTGACAGCCAGATCATAGGCCTTGAGTATCTCGTCCCTGTCATATAGGGCGCATATCAGCATCATCAGCGTCGACTTAGGCAGATGGAAATTGGTTATCAGGCTGTCGACCAGTTTGAATTTGTACCCCGGATATATGAATATATCAGTACTTCCCTCGCCTGCTGCAAGCAGATATCTGCCCTCGGCCTCGTCGAAAACAGCCGCGCTCTCGAGTGTTCTGGAAGATGTCGTTCCTACGGATACGATCCTCCCTCCGCTTCGCAGCGTATCGTTTACGATTTGGGCCGTCTCAGGACTCACCGAATATTCTTCAAAATGCATATGATGCTCTTCTATATTTTCAACTTTTACAGGACGGAAAGTTCCGATTCCTACGTGGAGCGTTACGTATGCCGTCTTTATGCCTCTTTCCTCAGCTTTCCTGAGCAGTTCCTGCGTAAAATGCAGGCCTGCTGTCGGCGCTGCCACCGAGCCCTCCTCGTGGGCGTATACGGTCTGATACATCTCCTTGTCGTCGCTCTCCGCAGGGCGCTCTATATATGGAGGAAGCGGCATGCTGCCTATTTCATCGAGGCGCCCCAAAAACACGCCCTCATATATGAACCGGGCGTGCCTCGTTCCGTCTTGTCCGTAATCTTCTATTACAGCTCTGAAGCTGCCGTCTTCTGTGAAAGACACGGTGTCTCCTATCTTCAACCTCTTGCCCGGCCTCACCATGGTCTCCCATAGGTCGCCGTCAAGTCTTTTTATCAGCAGGAACTCCACTTTAGCCCCTGTGCTCTCCTTCACGCCGAAGATTCTCGCCGGAATCACCTTTGAATCGTTCATCACCAGACAGTCCCCCGGCTTCAGGTAGTCGAGAACGTCGCGGAAAATTCTCTGTTCTATGGTCTTCTTCTCCCGGTCAAGAACCATCAGCCTGCACATGTCCCTCTGTTCCGCAGGTTTTTGGGCTATCAGTTCTTTCGGCAGATTGTAGTCAAAATCGTTTATATTCATCATCTGTCTATCCTTTGAAATTTAGTCTTCTTCCGGCGGTTCAAGGCCAAGATGCTTATAGGCCAGCGGCGTCACCATGCGGCCTTTCTGCGTCCTGCTAAGAAATCCTATCTGCAGCAGGTAAGGCTCGTAGGCTTCCTCTATTGTGACTCTCTCTTCGCCTATGGAAGCGGCTATGGTGTCGATGCCGACAGGACCACCGTTGAATCGCTCTATCACGGCCGTCAGTATCTCCCTGTCCAGCCTTTCAAGGCCCATGGAATCTATGTCCAGCGCTTCAAGTCCCTCCTTCGTGATGTCGAGAGTTATCCTTCCGCTTCCCTGTACCTGTGAAAAATCCCTTATCCTCTTGAGTATCCTGTTGGCTACTCTCGGCGTGCCCCTGGACCGCTTGGCCATCTCGGCCACAGATTCATCGTCGGCCTCTACGCCGATTATCCTGGCCGACCGCTTTATTATCTCTGCCAGCTCGTCCTCAGTATACATCTCAAATTTACTCATCACGCCGAATCTGTCTCTCAATGGCGCAGAAAGGCTTCCGGCTCTGGTCGTCGCTCCTATCAGCGTGAATTTCGACAAATCCAGCCTGATCGAACGGGCAGACGGCCCTTTTCCGATGATTATGTCCAGCGCAAAATCCTCCATGGCAGAGTACAGAACTTCTTCAACCGAGCGGTTGAGCCGGTGTATCTCGTCTATGAACAGCACGTCATTTTCGTTGAGGTTGGTCAGGATCGCGGCCAGGTCTCCCGCCCTGTCTATGGCAGGCCCCGACGTTATCTTGATGTCGACGCCCAGCTCATTGGCTATGATGCCTGCAAGGGTGGTCTTACCCAACCCCGGAGGCCCGTAAAACAACACGTGGTCGAGGGGCTCGTTCCTGAGTTTGGCCGCCTTGATAAATATGCTGAGGTTGTCCTTGGCGTTTTTCTGACCTATGTAGTCGTCCAGAGTCTGAGGTCTCAGAGTAGTTTCCTGCCTCAGCTCTCCCGGACTTATATTGGCTGAAGTTATTCTTTCGTCTTCCATCGTCTTCCCTTTCCCGGAAATCTAAAATCTTGTACAAAATTCAGAAATCTAAAATCTGAAATATAAATTCGGAGATATAAAGCTAAAGCAAATTTTTCAGAGCTTTCTTTATATACTCCTCGCTGGTGAGACCCTCATCGCTGACCGAGGCCACCGCGCTGAACGCTTCCGCCTTGGTATATCCCAAAGAGATAAGGGCTGTTATGGCCTCGCTCCTGCTGTCCGCCGAAACTTCACCGCCTCCGGATACGGACACATCTGGAAGCTCGCCCTCCGGAACGCCTACCTTATCTTTCAGCTCGAGGATTATCCTCTCCGCCGTCTTTTTGCCGATGCCGTTGGCTCTGGCTATTTCCTTGGCGTCCTCGAAAGCTATGGCCCGTTTCAGCTCTTCCGCAGAAAGAGTTCCAACTATGGCCATGGCGCCCTTGGCTCCCACGCCGCTTACGGTTATCAGCTTTTCAAACAGCTCCAGACTTTCCCTGTTGTGAAATCCGTAGAGGCTCATGTCGTCCTCCTTGACGATCATCGACGTGAAGATCATCACCGAATCGCCTATCTTATACCTGTAAACAGCCGAATTAGCCGGAAGAAATATTTCAAGTCCCAGCCCCGACTGCGTTTCAACGACTATACCGCCGTTTACGTTCATCGTGTATATCCCTTTAACGTATCTTATCACCTGACATTACCTGCCCTTTCAGAATATCCTTATTCGTCTGTCTTTTGAGAAAATCTCTCCTGCCCGACGAGTGTCCGTGACATATAGCTGCGGCGAGAGCGTCCGCCGTATCGTCGGGCCTTGGCACTTCCCTGAGGTTGAGCATGGTTTTGACCATGTACTGTACCTGTGTCTTATCCGCCCTTCCGTAGCCGACCAGCGCCTGCTTTATCTGCAGAGGCGTATACTCGTTTATCACAAGGCCGCCTTTTGAGCACGCCAAAACAGCCACGCCTCTGGCCTCTCCCACCAGAATGGCAGTCTTGGCATTGTTATTGAAAAACAGCTCTTCAATAGAAGCCTCGTCTGGCTTATACTGATCAATCAGTTCTGTAAGTCCGTCAAAGAGCTTTTCAAGCCTGGCAGGCATATCCACCGAAGCGTCCGTCGTGATCGAGCCGTAAGCCACCGGCGTAAACTTGTTCCCAGTTATGTCGACTATGCCGTAACCCAATATAGCATAGCCGGGGTCCACTCCCAAAATCCGCATTTTTCAACCTCTTATCCGTTTATGTACTGAAAAATTATACCACACAAACATTTGTTTGTCTACTTGCAAAGGGAAAGTCATTATGTTAAAATTTCCTTAAACAAAAGTATATATATACAAAAGGAGATTGTATATGAGATATTCAAGACAGACAAAGATTTTAGAGCTGATCGCCAGCTACGAAATAGATACTCAGGAAAGGCTGGCCTCAATGCTCAAAGACAGCGGCTTTGATGTCACTCAGGCGACCGTGTCCAGAGACATCAAGGAGCTTCAGCTGGTCAAAGTCCTCACCTCTTCCGGGAAGTATAAATATGCCGTGAGCAGCCACAGCGACCTGCCGGCTTCAGACAGATTTTCAAAGATTTTCCGCGAGACGATCACGTCTTTCGTGGCCTCCGGCAACATCGTGGCCGTCAAGACTTTGTCAGGCTGCGGCCCTGCCGCTGGCGAAGCTATAGATAAATGCGGCATCCCCCATATAATAGCCAGCGTAGCAGGAGACAACACAATATTTCTTCTGGCGGACGATGAAAAGAACGTGCCGGTAATCATGGAAAAGTTTCAGGAAATGCTCTCGGGCGGAGATAGAAAATGATCAATCATATAAGCATAAAAAATTTCGCGATAATTGAAAATACAGAGATAGATTTCAGAGACGGCCTGAACATCATCACAGGAGAGACCGGCTCGGGAAAATCCATCGTCATCGAAGCCATAAGCCTTGCCCTCGGAAGCCGCGCCGATTCTTCCTACGTCAGGAGCGGAGCAGCCAAGGCAGTGATACAGCTGGCCGGCACGCTGAACGATGAGGAGTTCGTCATAACCAGGGAAATATCATCTGCCGGCAAGAATCTATGCAGAATAAACGGAGAAATAGTCACCTTATCCCAGGTCAATCTTCTTTCCGCAAAGCTGGCCGACATACACGGACAGTACGACAACCAGTCGCTGCTAGACCCTGATTATCACATCGTTCTCCTCGATTCCTACAAGCATCAGGATACAGATTCGCTGAAAGATGAAGTGGCGGATAAATACTCCCTCTACGTCAAGGCACGCAAAGAACTGGCTCGTCTGCTCTCCCTGGAAAAGGAAAACACGCGGAAACTGGACTTCTATAAATTTGAAGAAGAAGAGATCGAAAAAGCCCGTCTCATACCCGGTGAGGACGAAGAGCTTCGCGAAAGGATCATGCTTCTTCAGAACAGCGAAAAGATATACGAAAACATCAGCGGCGCCTATCAGGCCATGTACGATGAGTCTCCCTCCGTCATGGACGGCCTCAGTCAGAGCGTCAAATCCATCGAAGAGCTTTCTTCCTATTCGGAAAGGATCGCCTCCCTCGGCCAGGAATTCAGCGATATATATTACAGGCTTGAAGACGTATGCAGGGAAATACGAAGCATAAAGGATTCTCTGACTTTTTCCCCTGCGGAGCTTGATGAAGCCATCGCCAGAATGGAACTTATCGACGGACTGAAAAAGAAATACGGTTCCACCATCGAGGAAATCCTCGCATATCAGGAAAAGCTTCAGAAGCAGCTTTCAATAGCAGAAAATATGGATGAAGAAAAGCGCAGACTCATGCACCAGCTCAAAGCCGCAAAAGAACAGCTTCTGCAAAGCTGCGCCGCCCTTACCGCCAAGAGGACTGCCAAGGCCGCAGAGTTGGAAGGCGCCATCCAGTCCGAACTGATCGACCTCAATTTCAAAGACGCTCAGGTAAAAATTTCCGTTGAGCCTCTCAGCGAGCCATCAGAGACGGGAATGGACAGGGCTGAAATATTCATCACCACCAACAGGGGCGAATCGCTCAAGCCTCTGGCCAAGATAGTTTCAGGCGGCGAAATGTCCAGGATAATGCTGGCTTTCAAGAACATCATAAGCTCATACGACAATATCCCTACCCTCATCTTCGATGAGATAGACAACGGAATCAGCGGCGTCACCGCCAGCATCGTAGGCAAGAAGCTCAAGGAAATCAGCAGAACGCACCAGATAATATGCATCACCCACCTGCCTCAAATTGCATCCTGCGGAGATTTCAACTACAGGATATATAAGGATTCCAGCGATACCAGTACCTTTACCCATGTGGAGATGCTTTCTCCTGAGGAAAAGGTCGGTGAAATTGCAAGGCTGCTCGGCGGCGTTTCTGTCACCGAAGCAACAGTAAAGGCGGCAAAAGAGCTGATAGAAAATTCTTGATTATAATAGTATATTGCCATGGCTTAAGTCTTAAAACAAAGCTGCCGCATAAGAAGATATGCGGCAGTTTTTTATATGTATTTTCGATGATATACTTTATGCGCTCCGCCTCTACACTTCCGGAAGCATAGCCAAATCCCACTCGGCTATATTGGTGTGAAGCATGTGGTGCGCCTGCTTGGAAAGCGGCTCGCCCAGATATTCTTCATAAGTCAGCTTCACAGCCGAATTCTCATGGGAGAATCTTATATCGCTGGCCTTATCGAGATCATAGAGCATATCTCCGCGCTTTTCAGCCATTTCAACGCCGTCTGTGAAAGGCTGTCCGCCTCCCCCTACGCAGCCTCCGGGACAAGCCATCACTTCCACAAAGTCATACTGTACTTCCCCGGCTCTTATGGCTTCTATCAGTTCCCTTGCATTGGCCAGACCTGTAGCTACGGCAACTTTCAGCTTATTTCCCTTAAGGTTGAAAGTCTGCTCTCTCCAGCCTTTATTTCCTCTCACGTTCTTAAACGCGTCGGCGTCTGGATTTTTACCGGCTACCATATAGTAGGCGCTTCTCAAGGCGGCCTCCATTACGCCGCCTGTGGTGCCGAAGATTACTCCGGCCCCCGAGCCCTCTCCGAATATGGAGTCAAACGGAACGTCCGTCAGATCCTCAGGCTTTATGCTGTCGCTTCTTATGAAGCTGTCCAACTCTCTGGTGGTAAGTACCAGATCAACGTCGCTTCCTCTGCCTGAATCATTGACTTGAGGAACCGAACGTTCGTATTTTTTCGCAACGCAAGGCATGATCGAAAGTGAAAATACTTTCGACGGATCTATACCCAGCTTCTGGGCTATGTAAGTCTTTGACATGGCGCCGAACATCTGCTGCGGCGACTTGGCTGTGGAAAGATTTTTCACCATATCAGGATACTGGGTTTTGACAAATCTTACCCAGCCCGGGCAGCAGGAAGTAAACATCGGCCATGCGTAATCTTCCTTGTGTGCAAGTCTTTCTAAGAACTCGCTGCCCTCCTCCATTATGGTAAGGTCGGCAGAATAGTTGGTGTCAAAGACATAATCTATTCCTATCTTCTTCAGTGCACAGACCAGCTTGCCCATGGTGCTTTCCTCATCACGCAGGCCTATCTGCTCTCCCCAGGCAGTCCTTACTGCAGGTGCCACCTGCGCTATTATGATCTTTTCAGGATCGTCTATGGCGTCGTTGAGAACGTCCCTGTCGTCTCTTGCCCTGAGAGCTCCGACAGGACAGTGGGTGATGCACTGGCCGCAGAGGGAACAGTCGGCATCCTGAATATCGAGATTATCGACCACTCCCACCGTAGTTCTGTGTCCTGTACCCTGGAGATCCCATACTCCCAGGCTCTGGACCTTTTCGCATATCTGTATGCATCTCATGCATTTTACACATTTTGAAGCGTCTCTGATCAGAGGAAGATCTGTGTTCCAGCGAGCTTTTTCAGCCGTGTTCTGATAATGGTTCATTATTATGCCCATATCGTTGGCGATGGTCTGCAGTGTGCAGTTGCCGCTTCTCACACATGCGGCGCAATCGGTGTCGTGGTCTGAAAGAATCATCTCGATATTGATACGCCTTGTTCTTCTCAGTCTAGGGCTGTTGGTGAGAACCTTCATGCCCTCGCGGCATTCCGTGTCGCAGGCAGGAACCAGTTTGTCCATACCCTCAACTTCTACCAGACATACTCTGCACGCGCCGATTTCATTTATGCCTTTAAGAAAGCACAGATGAGGGATATGCACGCCTACTTTCTTTGCGGCGTCCATTATGGTGGTTCCCTCAGGAACTGAAACTTTCTGGCCGTTGATTATAAGCTTTACCATTTAGTATTCCTCCCTCCTCTGAAAGAACCGAAGCCGTGATAGTCGCAGCGCATGCACCTTGAAGCTTCATGCATGGCTTCCTCATAAGTCATTCCGTATTCTATCTCGTTGAAGTCACTGCCCCTGAGCTTAGCATAACGCTCTCTCATCTCCACTCTTCCTCTAGGTGTGAGGTCGGCGATTTCAGGCAGAGGAATATCTACGTCCACTTCGATCTCGTGGTTGAATCCCAAATATGAATCTATGTTGGCAGCAGCTACCTTGCCGGCAGCTACCGCGTTTATTACAGTCGAAGGCCCCGTTACGCAGTCGCCTCCCGCGTAAGTGCCGTGGTTGGCGTCAACAACGCTGTTCTTTCCGGCTTTTATGTTGCCCCTGAATACAGGTATGCCGTAATCTTCAAAGAACTGAATATCTGTAGCCTGGCCTATGGCTGAAATTATTATCTGGCAGGAAAGCTTCTCTTCAGCCTCCGATGAATCCACAGGCTTAGGACGTCCGCTCTTGTCAGCCTTGCCGACGATCTGCGGCTTCACCCAAAGAGCTTTTACGTTGCCCGATTTATCTGTCTCTATCCTGGACGGAGCTTTGAGCTGGAACAGACTGCAACCCTCTGCTATGGCTCCGTCTATTTCATCAGGAAGCGCAGTCATATCTTCTCTGCGTCTCCTATAGACGATGGTCACTTCGCTGGCGCCGAGACGCTTGGCGGTTCTCGCCACGTCCATGGCCACGTTGCCTCCTCCGATTACGACTACGGTCTTGCCCTCAAAGTTAGGCATAGCGTCGTCTCCTATTCCGCGCAGCATTTCTACGGCAGGAATAACGCCCTTGGCGTATTCTCCCGGTATGCCTATATCCTTGGCATTATGTGAACCTATGGAAATATATGTAGCGTCGTAATTGTTTCTTATCTCAGCTATGGCCTCAGGTGTGGAAACGTCATAATCCAGCTTACATTCCACGCCGGTGGAAAGGATAGCGTCTATGTCCCACTGCAGTCTTTCTCTCGGCAGCCTGTAGTTAGGTATGCCGTATCTCAACATTCCGCCCAGCTGGGAACGCTTTTCAAATATGGTCACGTGGTGTCCCATTATAGACAGGAAATACGCGGCGGAAAGTCCCGACGGACCTCCTCCTATGACAGCTATCTTTTTGCCTGTATCGTCCATCTTTGCAGGCACAGGCACATTGCCGCAGTTATCCACAGCATATCTCTTGAGTCCCCTTATGTTGACAGGTGCGTCGACAAGAGTTCTCCTGCATCTTCCCTCGCAAGGATGCTCGCATATAAGCGCGCATACCGTAGGGAAAGGATTGTCTTTTCTGATAAGTTTGACAGCGTCGTCGTATCTTCCTGCTTTAAGAAGCGATATGTAGCCCGGCACGTCGACTCCCGCCGGACACATGGCCACGCAAGGCACCGGCTGAGCCTGAGTCCTTATGCTCAGAGCGCAGGTATGATTCTTTATGTGAGACTCGAAGTCCTTTCTGTAGCCCTGCAGGCCTCTGAGAACCATGTTGGCAGCCTCCGAACCTATGGCGCAGTCTGCCGAGACGCTTATGGCCTTGGCTGTCTTCTCAAGCAGATCTATATCTTCCATCTTTGAATCCGTATTTATATTCAAAATACGGTCTATTATCAACTGCAGCTGCCCCAGGCCGACGCGGCACGGTACGCATTTTCCGCAGCTCTGCGAATGACACAGTCTTAAGAAAGACGCTGTCATATCTACAGGACACTGTCCCGGCGGGCTTGCAATGATTCTTCTCTCCAAATCCTTATGCAGTCCCTCTACCGTCTTCTGAACGATATCCTGCGACTTGATAAAAAGTCTGTTCACTATCCTCGTTCCTCCTCGATTTCTTTCTTATTGCCTAATTTCTTATTGTCTAATTTCTTGAAATCTATTTCCATTGCAAATATGCTTGCCATCATCAGAAAAGCTCCTAGATATGCTCTGGGTGACAACACCTCTCCTGCGAAGAAAAAGGCTGCTACAGCGGCAAACACAGGCTCGAGCGCGAATATCACGCCAACATGCGAAGCCGTAGTGTATTGCTGCGCGATGGGCTGAAGCACAAAGGCCACGCCAGTGCAAAACACAGCCAGAAAGATGACTGCTCCCCAAACCTCGGCTGTTTCGGGGAAATGAGGTCTCTCAGTCACAAAGGCCATAAGCAGGTTGAGAATTCCCGTAACGCCAAGCTGAAATACTCCCAGCTGATAGGCGTCCACTTCTTCTTTTAAAACCGCCTTTTCTGTAAAAAGCAAATCCGCCGCATAGCATAAAGCGCACATTATACACAGCAAATCGCCCTTTAAGTTGACCATATTTATGGAGAAATCATCTCCCAGCGTCATCAAGGCTATTCCTATAAAGCATACCATGACGACTAGGCTCAGCTTTCTGTCCGGCGTCTTTTTAAACACCAGCCAGTTTATTATCGGAGTGAACACCACCGTCAGCGCACAGAGAAACCCTGCGTTGGAAAGCGTGGTATATTTAACTCCGAAAGTAGCGCCTATATATACAAAGAACAAAGCTACCCCTACCAAAACGCTGTATTTTAAAGTGGTTTTGTTCACTCCGCGCAGCTTGTTCCATGAGAACAGCGCGGCAATGATGAAGGCTCCCAAAAACCTGAACGCATTCAGAGTAAACGGATCTATCTGCAAAAGGCTCATATCTATCAAGAGATACGATACGCCCCAGCACAAGGTGACCAATATGAGAATTCCATCTGCTTTTACTTGTTTCGACATAGTTTACATCCTTCCGATCAACATTTCAAGAGCCAAATTTCCATCCATATTCCCAGTCTTAATATTTCTGTCGATTTCATAAAGCTGGCTCAAAGTCTCTCTGAGCTTCCGGTGACTGAATCTGTCTGCGGCGGAAGCAGCTTTTTTTACTCTGTAGCCATTCACTTTGAGTTGCTTGGCAATTTCTTCCTGAGTCATGCCCTCATCCTTTAAATCCCTGATTTCATACATGAGCTCAAACTGGTTTACCAGCAGCCCCAACAGAGAAAAGACTTCGCTGCCACCGCCCAGCATGTTATAGAGGAGCCTAAAGGCAGTCTCTTTCCTGCCGGCGCTGATGGCGTCCAGAAAGTTAAAGGCGAATCTGTCCATATCTCCGTGGAGAGTCTGGTCTATGTCCTCCTGAGTAACCGTGGAGCCGCCGCTGTAGGCGATTATCTTCTTTATATCGTTTTCAAGATTGTATATCCTGTATTCGCTTTCCCTGTTGAAATACCCCGTTTCATCGATGAAATATTTCAGATCTGCCCTGCTTATCTCAGCTCCTGCGGCTTTAAATCTTTTGCCGGCAAAGGCGATGAGCTGCGCGCTGTCGAGGCTGGTAAAATTGTAGCACCTGCACTGTTTTTTCAGAAGCTTGACAAGACTTACGCCTTCGTCCGGCCTAAGGCACGAAAGTATGAGGATCGCCCTGTCGTTGGGATTCTCTATATATTCGTTCAGTTTGCGTTTCTCTTCTTCTCCGAAACCTTTCGCATTTTTCTTTGATAAAGGGGCAAAACTATTTGCCCAGATGACGCGGCGTTCGGAAAATATTGAAAACGTATCGCAGGCTTCTAAAATATCAGCTGCGGAACATTCCTCTCCGTCCAGCTTGACGAAATCCATTTCCCGCATAGCTTCATCGGTAAATTTCTCCGCCAATGATCTGCACGCCCATTCTGTCAGGTATTCTTCCTCGCCGTACATGAATATCACAGGGGGAAAATCTCCGCCGGCCATATCTCTGTGGAAAGTCTGGAAAGCATGTTCTGTTTTAGCCTGATTATACGCTTTATAAGCCATAAATAATACCCCGCCTCTGTATATTATTCTGTATATTATACTGTCATTGCTCGCCTACTGCTGACAAACGTGCCGATCGTCCGTGTTTATCATTTCATAGTGAAGTATTTTTCCCTTTTCAAAAGAAAACCCCACAGCTCCATGGGTATCGTTTCTCAATACTATTATACCTTTTTCCTGACATTTTTCAATAATTTTAGAGTCGGGATGGCCATAATTGTTTTTTCCCGCCTGTATTACAGCATATTCAGGCATGACGGCGGCGAGAAGCTCATCCGAGGTGCTGGTCTTGCTGCCGTGATGTCCCACTTTCAGTATATCGGCTTTCAGCCTGCCGCTTCCCTCGTAATATTTGACCATTTCCCTCTCTCCCTCGCTGTCCAGATCGCCGGTTACAAGTATCCTGAAACCTTTGAAACTCACCATGAATACGGAACAATTTTTATTTTCATCCTGTGACAAATCACCATCGAGCGAAAACGGCCAGAGAGCTTCTATCGACACATTGTCGCCGGCTTCAAACCTTTTTCCTGCGGTCATCCTTGTTTTGAGCGTGCCTATCATCCCCTCCGCTTCTAACTCCTGCAGGCCCTTGAAATGGTCAGTATGAAGATGGGTTGCTATTGCAAGATCTATTTTATGTACTCCGTTTTTAAGTAGGTAAGGCTTGAGCGTTTTCTCCCCGGTGTTATAGTCGATTTTACCGCCTCCGTCTATCATTATCTCCGCAGTCCCTGTCCTGATATGAACACAATCTCCCTGACCTACATCGACGAAAATCAAGTCGCTGTCTCTTATAGGCAGAAATGACACGCTTCTGATGAACAGCGCAAATATCAGGAAAACTCCGACCACAGCAGCGATCTTCCCCTTTTCTTTTCGCAGGCGCATGATCTCGAACTGCTCCGATGCCAGAAAAAACATCGTCAGATATACAAAGATCAATATCCAAAGCGGCGGGCTGGTCATGTCCCAGCCTCCCTTGCCGCCAAAAGAAAGAAACTCGTTCATTTCTATTATCATATTAGCCATGGAATCAGTCATCAGCGAAACAACTTTCAGCGTCTCCAGGCTATTTCCCATCAGGGCAAAGAGTAAAAAATGAATTATGCCCAAGGGAACCGTAATCCCAGCCAGGTAAACTACAGGTATATTGGCGGCAAAAGAAGAAAAGGAAAACCAGTTGAAAACATATATCTGATAAGGAGCCAGACCGATATTGGCGCAGAGCATGATTGCCGCGCCGTCAGGTACTTTGGCCGGAATTCTTTTATAGAAAAATGCTATCGAGCAAACGGCTAAAAACGACATCTGGAATCCAGTATTAAAAATCACATAAGGATTCAGCACTATGAAAATCAGCGCGGTAAATCCGGCCGCCGTAAGCATGTCGTATCTCCTATCCTTGTAACTGGCCCACGACGATAGCATAATCATGCATGCGGCCCTCAGTGCGGAAATGCTGAACGAACTGAGGAAGCAGTAAAGCGTAAGGAACAGCAAAGATACAGACAGTGAAATCAGCGACTGGCGTTTTCCGAGAACTTTTCTGATCATGCCGTACACTATCCCCACATGGAGACCGCTCACCGCCAGAACATGCGCCGTGCCGTTATTCCTGAAGTCTTCATACACATCTTCATCTAAAAACGACGTATCACCGAACACCATGCCCATCAGAATGCCTCTCGTCCTTTCAGAGAGGGAAGCTGCAAACTCATATTTCAGCTCTATCAATTTTCTCTGCAGCCTGTCAGGCAGCGAGTCTGCTTCTTTAAGCGAAACATCCCCATCGATATATCCCACTGCAGTTATCCCCTCGCTCAGCAGATGTTTCCTGTAGCTGAAACAGCCTGGATTTCTGGCCTCTGCCGCCAGCTCGGCCTCACACTCGAAGGTTATCTGTCCGTGCCACAGCTGCCATGGTTTTTTCGTCCCGTCGTAACAGCTGAGCAATATGCAGTGACTTCCTCTCATCTTTTTGCCGTCTGCGGATTCTATTCTCACCCTGACTGAAATCCTCTCTTCGTCCCGTCGTTCTATGCCTGTCACCTTTCCTTCATAGAAAACATTTTTTCCCAGCATTGCCTCAGGGAAACGGCCGGCAAGCTGCATCCCTGTATAATCTGCGGCTGTCAAGGCAAAAATTGTAATTATAGTAAACAAAAAAAGTTTGCGCCTCATGACGGAGCATCACTCCTTTCGTCTTACAAGGCCAAACCATTTACATTATATTCCATTTCGTCAGATAAATCAATATTTCGTGCAGATTTTGAGAAAAGATATGTTTTCCGCCAATTATTACATAATATTTCTTAACTTTATACTTGGGATATGGTATAATAAATTATCGCAAAACTATTATTTCTTTCAAAGAACAGGCAAAACGACGGCTTGCCGCTTTATTTTCAGGGAATCAAAAGAACTCGCCGCCGCTTTTGAGAAGCAGAGTCTGCGGCGGACTCAAACAGATTTTGATTCCCTGCTGAAAACATGCGCAGCTTCGCCTGTTTTACAAACTGTTCTTTTCAACGAAATAAAGCTTTTGTGATGATTTTTACGTTGAAAACGTCAAATATACCACTGTTGCCAGACTTGTTTTGTGGTATAATGTCCGCGAGAGATTGTAACGGCTTCGCCGAGAGGAAGCGGACATTGAAACGCCGTTTGGCTGACTGGTGGGCGTTAGAATGTCCGCAAGGGATTGTAACGGCTTCGTAACAAGGCGGAGGGTGTTAAACCGCGGGCTTACCGGCCAATGTTGTAGAATTTCAGAAAAATCTAAAAAAATGCAACATACCTCCCGGGTTATGTTGTAAAATTTTGATAAATTGAAAAAATCTACAACATCGGACTTTTTTCCGCCGCCAATACTGCTTAAAACCGCAAAAATGTTGTATAATTTTATAAAATCAGAAAGTTATGCAACATTGCGTATAAGGCTGAAAATTTTGTGATAATAATTTATTTCGACAGAAAGAGGGTGATAGTTTGAGCAATTATGACGATTTGAATAGTCCAAATGAAAATATCAGTGAAGAAGTCACTCATAGGTCAAGAACAAAGAAAAAGAACAACTCTTCTTCTAAAAAAAGACGGAATTCTGACAATAGAAAGAGGAGTCAGACCAGCAGCGAAAATTCAGAAAATAAAGAAAGCAAAAAGAAAGCATCTTCCAAATCAACAAAAAAGAAGGTGCTCAAGATTGCTATATGCGTAATCTTGGCTCTGATTCTGGCTGCCATAGTCTATGTGGCGGCGATCATCATAAAAGCGCCTAAGATAGAAACAGACAACATATACAGTCTGCTTTCCCAGAGTTCCGTCCTTTATGACGATGAGAGCAATATAATAGATACTGCTTTCGGCGATCAAAACAGGACTATAGTTGAAATAGGCCAGATTCCGGAGCACACGCAAAATGCTTTCATAGCTCTCGAGGACAAGACATTCCGAAGCCATCACGGTTTTAATATAATAAGAATATTCGGAGCTATCAAAGATGCAGTGTTCAGCGGAGGCGGTGTCAGCGGCACGAGCACCATAACCCAGCAGCTGGCGAGAAACCTCTACCTTGAGGACAAGATGTTTGAAAGGTCACTGAGCCGAAAGATAACGGAAGCTTATTATGCCGTGATTCTGGAGAAAGAACTTGAAAAAGACGAGATACTTGAGGCCTACCTCAACACTATAAACTTTGGCTGCGGTTTCGGTATACAAACAGCGGCCCAGGCATACTTTTCCAAAGATGTCGGGGACCTTACGATAGCAGAGTCAGCGGCGCTGGCTTCTATACCACAAGCTCCGTCTGAATTTGCTTTGGTCCAGACGGTATCATCCACCGAAGTTACGGATGACACTCCGAATCTTATCGCAAAAAACGGTGACTATGCTTATCTTTGGAACGACTCGTGCAGGAGCAGGATGCTCACATGCCTTAGTTTGATGCATGAACAAGGCTATATCACCGATGAAGAATACGAAGAAGCAAAAGCTGTTGAAATAAAGGATATCGTAAATCCTAACATCGACGCTCTCAATACTGTTTCCAACTATTTTGCCGATTACACCATCCAGACTGTAATCGAAGATTTGACCGAAGAAGGCTACAGCTATGAAGAAGCCTCTAATATGGTATATAACGGAGGACTCCAGATATATACCACAATGGACTCTCAGGCACAGGCTGTAATTGAGAAAGAATTCAATACCGACAGCAATTTCCCTTATGTTACGGGATATTCCAAAGACTCAAACGGCAATATAACCGGTCCTAACGGCAATACTTTATATGCCTATTCCAATTATATAAATTCCGACGGAAAGTTCGTGCTCAAATCCGATGAGTATGAGAAGAACGACGACGGTTCTATGACCGTATTTGCCGGAAAGAGACTCAATATATACGATACCACCGTACAGGGACAGACTGACTACAGCGTTGAATTCAAGACCATGTATGTCTTTGAAAACAACATAATGTATTCGATCAACGGCGGATATCTGAGCATACCTCAGAATTACAAGTCAAAGGACAGCGACGGAAATCTGGTCATTTCCGCGGAATTCTTCGATGACTACCCTACTTTCTTTGAAGAAACGGAGGGCGGCCTTGCGACCAATCAGTTCACGCTCAATCAGCGTGTGATACAGCCTCAGGCGGCCATGGTCATAGTGGATAATTCTACCGGTCAAGTCAAAGCAATGAGCGGTGGACGCAAGACTACCGGAAGAATGATATTCAACAGAGCCACATCACCTCGTCAGCCGGGTTCAGCTATAAAGCCTCTGTCCGTATATTCCGCAGCTCTGCAAAGGAGTTTTGAATTAGAACAGTCGGGCGAAGCGTTCCCTATCAGAGATGACGGTTTTGGCAAGCAGGGAGCTGAGCTTTGGGGCAATTACATCACGGCTGCTTCAATAATAGATGATGAGCCTACAACAGTTAACGGAAAGGTATGGCCTAAGAACTCATACAGCGGTTACTCCGGATTATATACGTTCAGACGCGCGCTGCAGCAGTCGGTAAACGTCTGTGCCGTCAAGATAGTCTCGCAGGTAGGCGCGGATTACTCCGCCGATCTTCTGGAAGCCTACGGAGTATCGTCTGTCACAGGCGACGACCGTAATCTGGCAGCACTTGCTCTCGGCGGCATGTCAAGCGGAATTTCACCACTTGAGATGGCTAGCGCCTACTCGACCTTCGTAAACCAAGGCACCCATATATCGCCTAGCGTATACACAAAGGTCACCACGAGAACAGGAGATGTTCTCCTTGAACCAGAAATCAAAGAAACAAAAGTCCTCGATTCAGGAGTTGCCTGGATAATGACGGATATGCTGAGATCAGTCGTAACGGAAGGCCTCGGTTATCCTGCGGCAATTTCCGGTGCTTCTGTAGGAGGAAAAACCGGTACTACAGATAGGCAAGATAATATATGGTTCTGCGGGTTCACTCCAAAATACAGCGCTGCTCTATGGATAGGAAGTGATTCTAATCTCAACCTTTCTTCTGCTTCCAACGCTGCAGCAAGCGTATGGGGAAAAATCATGGGACAGGTAGAAAACGCTAAGGGCGGTTCTTATGCCGAAAGGCCTAGCAATGTAGTCCAGGTAAAAATAGATACCAAGAGCGGCCTCCTGGCAACGGAAAGCAGCGGAAGCCACGTAAGAAGCGAATATTTCACTTCAGGTACTCAGCCTACAGAAGAAGATAACGTTCACAAGACTGTAGACGTATGTGCCGCCAGTGGATATCTGGCTACGCCTAGCTGCCCTGATATCACTTCAAAGTCAGGCATAATGAGGCCTTACATTCCTAGCAGCAAAGTCGGCGATATCAAGAATGAACTGCCTCATTACTACTGTAATCTACACAATCCTGACCCTGACAGCTATCCTACTGAACCGGGTAAAGAAGTCACGATAGTCAAGGAACCGCCTGCGCTTCCTCCTGACGAGGAGGAACCTGACGACAGTTCGGGCGATGATTCCGGCGATTCAGACAACGGTAGTGATAACAACGGCAACAACGGTAGTGGCAATGGCGGCGAAGGAAGTGGCAACGGTGAAAATGGCAGCGAGCAAACGCCCGTGCTCCCTTCCGCTTGATATCTGATTCCGAAGCCGTCAAAAGAAAGCAACAATATAAATATCTTAAAGAAACAGGAAACGGTGTAACCTCAGTTATGCCGTTTCTTTATTTTCAGCATGGCGCCCGCTTATAAATGAAGATATTTTACAATACTTTTCAGAAATGCAGGATTACAATATTCAGAAAACGGAGTGGCGGTGTATGAAATATGAGCGAATTGCATGGCAGATATATGACTTAAACACGAATCATAAACCGCCGGTCAAGCGGCCGGCAGCTTATTTTAATCATTATTTTTACATAGAAAGCTTTTCTCAACTTATGCTGTTGAATCTATGGCATTAAAAAAGATGTGCCTGTATACAGCCATTCAATGCATACTGTGACTCGTGAGCCATTCTGCAATGCAAATGTTTTTATCTCGCACATGGACCACAGCTTTGTCTTAGGATCCTGCTGCCTTAGTCTTATCCAATGCATCTCCTGTGACATGGTATAGACGATATCATCTAATACAAGACTGGATGATATTAGGACGTTATTATTAGTATGAGCATCGATCGTTCCGTCATATATGCTTGCTCTCCTTATATCTGCCAGTATTGAAGTGCCTTCTGTCTTAGGGTTTACCGAGATTCTCATACTGATAGACGAAGTATTTTTCAGTACAAGAGTCAGATTCTCGAGAGGAATATTCGCGGTACTGCCGACAACAGATAGATTGTAATTGTAACACTCTGTGTTAGACTTAAGGTTAGGACTTGTAAATTCCTGCTGGCTAGTTTTAAATCTGATTTTATAGCTGGTCTTGGTATTTTCTACAACTGTCATCTATGGAATCTCACCGGCTTCCCCTTGACTTCCTGTCTCTCCCTGTTCGCCCTGCTCTCCTTTGTCGCCTTTCTCGCCCTTTTCTCCTTTTTCACCTTGCGGGGCCTGAGGGCCTGTCGGACCCTGGATTCCCTGCTCTCCTTGCTCCCCTGGGCTCCTCTTTCTCCTTTATCTCCTTTCGGACCTTTCTCTCCCTGCTCACCCTGAGGACCTTGTTCACCAATTTCTCCCTTTTCACCTTTATCACCTTTAGGTCCTGAAGGAAGCACAAAGTCCAAGGAAACGCTTGTATCAGTAGGGTTTGCCGTTACCTGAGCGTTGCCTCCGGAAACTACTTCACCTATTTCGACAGTTGGCGTGTCTCCCTGAGTGCCAGGCGCCCCTGCGGACCCTGAGGTCCCGGAGGTCCCTGAACAATTCTGACGCCTGAGCATTGCGGCTTGCAGCATACACAGCATATATTTTTATTACACATATCATTATTCATTTTCAATATACTCCTTTAAATGAATTTGCCTATTTTTATCAGCAAATTCTCTTATATATTATGGCTGCGCACTGAAAGTTGTTCTGCATGTTCGTAAAAAACGTCCTGTGCCTGATAATAAAATCCGCTTGCTTTACTTAGCAGCAAACGTCTTTCCGGCACGCAGGCTGTTTCCGATAAATATACCGTGCGTCACTATTTATAAAAATCGGTGCCACCCGTAAAACGGGTGGTTCGAACTGGGGCTATAAGCCCCTGTTACTAGCCCGCACCTAAAGATGCGGGCTTTCTCTTCCGTTCAAGCCTCATTGCTCTTGCCTCTTTGGCTGCCCCTCAAGGGGCTCTTTCTTACTTGAATGGGTATTCGTATTCCCTCACACTCAGTTTGTCCATCGCCATGTCATGCCTCTCCTGTTCTTTGATATATCTCTTGACTGCTTCCTCATTCATTCCTACTGTACTTACATAGTATCCTTCCGCCCAAAAGTGCCTATTTCCAAACTTGTATTTTAAGTTTGCATGATGTTCAAACATCATCAATGCACTTTTTCCCTTGAGATATCCCATGAAACTTGATACGCCAAACTTTACAAAGGGCGAAAACAGACCGTGAAACGGGCTGCTGACAACAAACGGCGGTATGCTCCCAGAGAGGACAGCATACCGCCTATTTTGTTGTCCGGGGTTTCCAAAGGGGCTTGCCCCTTGGCACACGACTTTGCTTGCAAAGTGTAGTGTGTTATACGCTCTGTCGGCGTTGCCGTGAAAATGCCATTGTCGCCGGGGAGGGCAAGGGCATTTGAAACGGCAGGAAAACAGGGCTGTGATTGCGTGGCGTGAAGCCGCAAGCGCAGGACTGGTTTCATCAGCAGACAGGGCGTATATGAAAGTCCCATCCCTCGTCCTACGCTCCGACTTGTGGACAAAGTGTGTCCCGGAAAATCCATTATATAGGGCTGTTTCTGCCTCTTTTGTGAGAAAGGAGTCACGCAAACTGGCTATAATACAAGTCCGCATAAGCCCCGTTTGCCTTTAACAAAGTTTCATGCGTTCCCTGCTCGATAATATTTCCGTTTTGCATAAACAGGATCAAATCAGCGTCTATAATGGTCGAAAGTCTGTGCGCGATTACAAAGCTCGTTCTGTTCTTCATCAGGGCTTTCATGGCCTTGCCGATCTCAATTTCCGTGCGGGTATCGACGCTGGAAGTCGCTTCGTCCAAAATGATAACCGCCGGATCGCAGAGGAATACTCTGGCTATGGTTAGAAGCTGCCGCTGGCCGATAGAAATATTTTCCGCGTCGTTGCTCAAAACCGTATCATATCCATGCGACATAGTGCGGACAAAGAAATCCACTCTGGCCGCTTTCGCCGCCGCTACAATTTCTTCACGGGTAGCGTCCGGCTTGCTGTAAGCGATATTCTCCGCAATCGTGCCGCCAAACAGCCATGTATCTTGCAGCACCATTCCAAAATTGCTTCTCAAATTGGAACGGGTCATATCCTTTGTGTCGGTTCCGTCCAAAGTGATTTTTCCGCCGTTTAACTCGTAAAACCGCATAAGCAGATTGATGAGCGTTGTCTTTCCGGCCCCTGTGTTGCCGACGATTGCAACCTTCTGTCCCGGTTTTACAGAAAAGTTGATGTTGTGCATTAAGATATGATCGGGTGTATATCCAAACCGGACATTCTGAAATTCCACGGTTCCTCTTGCCTGCTCCACAACAGAGGGGAGAGCAGGTTCCGGCGAAAGTTCTACCTCGTCCAGTAACTTATAAATTCGTTCCAGAGAGGCCAAAGCAGACTGCATACTGTTTACCATGTAGGCGGCTTCCGTGAGCGGTTCCGAAGCCTGATTTACATACTGGAAAAATGCCTGAAACACACCAACGGTCAATCTTCCCTCCAGCAGCATTTTTCCGGCCAATACCGCAATCAGCACTTGACCGAAACGGTTAATCAGGCGGATTGCCGGATTGATGGCATTTATCATAAAGTCCGCTTTTTTGGTAGCCTCGGCCAGTTCTTCCGTGGCCTTGTGCATATTTTCAGAGCTGTTTTCCTCCTGATTAAACGCCTTGATAATAACCCGGCCACTGTATGCTTCTTCTACCTGTGCGGTTACATTACTCACACACTGTTGCCGCTTCATGGCGGATTTCAGCGTTTTTGCCGCCACAAAATTAGTCGCCACCAGTGCAAGTCCTGTAAACACCAGGAAAACAAGCGTCAATAGAATACTAAAGCGGAACATCATCACCAAAGAGCCGATTACCATGCCAACGGCTGTAAACAGCTTCAACATTCCTGATTGCAGGGCCTCCGCTGTTTTATCCAGGTCATTCACTGTCCGGCTGAGAATTGCCCCGGTTTTGGTGCGGTCAAAGAAAACGAGCGGGAGCCGATTGAGTTTTTCGCTGATTTCCGTCCTTAGCCGGAGATTAAGATTTTCCGCAAAACTGGACATAAGGAAGGATTGAAGGGTGTAAAACAGGGCTGTCGCCAGATAAATCAACAATAAAAATACAATATCCCGGCCACCTGTCGCCCATGTAACTTGAAATGCCGCGCCGTTTGTAATCGCCTCTTTAATGTTGCTCCAAAGCAAATCTACGATATGCGCGCTATACAGCGGCGCAATAATGGAAAGAAAAGTATAAAGGATTACCGATACCAGCACAACCGCTAACCGCTTATGCTGATCGCCCGTGGAACGCCACAACCTTTTTAGCGTTTGCCACGCATGATCCGGCTTTTCAAAATCCATTTCTTCTGTAAGAGCCTGTGCATTGTTGTTATTCTCACTCATGGCTCACATCTCCTTTCATTTGAGATTTTGCAATATCCTGATAGACAGGACAGGTCTGCATTAAGAAATCGTGATTGCCAATTCCAACAACCCGCCCTTCTTCTAAAACAACAATCTGTTCCGCGTTCATAATGGTGCTGATCCGCTGGGCGATAATCAGCACCGCCGCGTCTTTTACTTCGTTTGCAAGGGCTTTTCTTAACGCTGCATCAGTTTTGAAATCCAGAGCGGAAAAACTATCGTCAAAAATATAAAGGTCGGCTTTCTTTGACAATGCCCGCGCAATCGAAAGACGCTGTTTTTGCCCGCCTGAAAAGTTTGTGCCACCCTGTGATACGCGGGAGTATAAGCCATCAGGGAGATCATAAACAAATTCGGATTGCGCCACCGATAAGGCGTGTTTCATTTGCTGTTCAGTCGCCCGGTCATTTCCATGCCGCAGATTGTCGGCAATCGTGCCGGAAAACAGCCACGCTTTTTGAGGTACATAAGAAATATGCGCCCTTAATTCTTTCTGCGTCGTGCTACGAATATCTTTGCCATTCAGAAGGACAGAGCCGGAAGTAACATCGTGAAACCGCAGGATCAATTTTGCAATCGTAGATTTTCCGCTGCCTGTGCTGCCGATAATGGCAGTTGTTTCCCCTCTTTTGCAGGTAAAATCCAAATTCTCCAAGGTGTTTTCGTCTGCGTCTGCGAAACGGAAACTTGCGTTTTTGAACCGCACAACTTCTTCCGTTTGATTGGGGTTATTATCAACAGACGCAATTCCGTCTTGAATTTCCGGCGCAAGATGTAGCACATCGGAAATTCTCCGAACACAAATCATAGCGCGGGGAATTAAAATCATCACCATCTGGGCCATAATGATATAAAAAAGGATCATCATAGCGTATTGCGTCAGGGCGGTAATATCGCCAATTTCCATAAATCCCGCTCCGATCCGATTTCCGCCTAACCAGAGGATCACGACAATGATAAGGTTAATTGCAAGCAGGGCAATACTCTCCAATCCGACGAACAGACGGTTTGCGCTGATTGCTGCCTCGGCGTAATCCTCAAAAGATTTTCTCATTCGCTTTTCTTCATACTTCTCTTTATTGAAAGCGCGGATCACACGAACACCTGTAACATTTTCCCGTAGAACAACATTCATTCGATCAAGGAATTTTTGCAGTTTGGCAAAAATCCACGAGGCTTTACGGGTTACAAAAACTGCCAGAAGCAGAATAAACAGCGTTGCGCCAACCAATAAAAAGCCCATCATGGTATCAATGGAAAACGCCATGACAATTCCCATGATACAAACTGCGGGAACAGGAAGCACCATTTGAATAAACCATACAACGCCCTGCTGAACCACATTTACATCATTCAGTGTGCGGGTAATCATAGAACCTGTTCCGAACTGTTCAAAATCGTAAGAGGAAAAGGTAAGCGATTTATCGTAAAGAGCGTTCCGCATATCCCGGCCAATTTTAGAGGAAAGGTCTGCGGCAAGATAGCTCCCCAACAATGCGCCGGAGCTGGTAACGATTGTTACGATCAGCATAAGTATTCCGCTGCGGATCAGGTAGTCCATATTGCCGCCGCTCACCCCGGCGTTTATCATATCCGCTGTGATGGTCGGAATGAGCAAGCCGCCCGCAACATCTAAAAACATAACGAGTAGTGTAAAAAAGCATAGCCATTTATACGGTTTTATGAACCGTAAAATTGTTTTCATTCTGTGTTCCCTCCTTAATTCAGTCGTCTGCTATGGAAAATGTAATCAAAGCTCATTTAATTTTGTCCTCAAACTTTCCATATAAATATTTGCCAAGCGTAAAAGTTCTTTTTGCTCCGCCTCTTTCAAGGCGGTAAAGGCTGCATTTTCTTTTTGGACGACTGGCACAATGTACTTTTCAACAAACTGTTTCCCGGCTTCGGTTAGAAAAATGTGCTTATCACGGCCAACGCCCTGTTCAAGATAAATATATCCTTCCTGTATCAGCTTCCGAATAGAAGAATTAACCGTCTGCTTATTGGCAAAAAACTCATAGCAAATATCTTTTTGCAGACAGCCATCGCCTAAGTCATAAAGAGTGTAAAAGATAGAAAAGGCGCTGTCTGAAATCCCCATCTTTGAAGCTACTTTGTGATATAGTTCGTCGCACTCCTTGTTAATCTTATTAAAGTCCATCAACAATTCATTTAATTTTTCCTTCATGGTGTTACCTCACTAGTATGTTTTCGTACTTGCATAACCGCTATTATAGTATGAAATCATACCTGCGTCAAGTATGTTTTCATACTTAAATATGAATTTTTCATTAAACATAGAAAAGACCGGGGCGCGGCGGCCCTAAAGACCACCACGCCCCAGTTCTACTTGAAAAAACATCATATATCTATTTGTTAATAATGACAAGTTAGTTACATTTCCTCTGTTTTCGTAATCATTTTCTTTGCCAACTGCCGGAATAGGTCTGTGGTTTCCTCGTCCATTGGCGCAAGCTGTCCGATCTGTCCGGCAATCATCGCCGTTACATCGTCAACGGAAAGCAGGTTTTGTTTCTGCTCCGCCAATGCGTTCCGCATGGTCTGGAACATAGCGGCGGTTACA
>UQXL01000002.1 GCA_900545135.1 uncultured Eubacteriales bacterium
GTTATAAGAGGTTGATAGAAAGGAAAAGGTATATTGTAGTGACCGCTAGATGAGTCTTTTACAATATACCAGGAGAGCCATGAAAGAATGGCAATCTGCCATCGACTTTTTGAAAGGCTATTATACAGCAGTGGCCTGATCCAGATACCTCTCAAACTTCTCCCGTTTGATCAAAGCGCGGTTTCCATTCATCACATAAAAATCCTCGTTGGGATGCTCATCAATCAGCATCCGCAGTTTCCCCTCTCCGATATGATAATATCCGGCGGCTTCCTCAATGGTCAGCGTATAGCGCCGCCAAACCGGAATATCTAAACATTTCTTACTACAAGTCATCGTTTTTTCATTTTCCATAGGCTACCTCCATAGAGTGACAGGCCAGCGAGCAGCATACTGGCAACGAAGTCCGGCAACGAACCTCTGAAAACCTGTAAACTACCGTCTGACCTGCAAATCTTACTTTATCAATTTTCTTGAAAAATCTCGTTGCTTTCGTTGCCGGAGATAAAGATAGATATTAGAAAATGCCTTATTTACAGGCTTTTTCCGTATCCAGACCGGAAAATCCCCGGCAACGAACCGGCAACCAAGTGACAACCGTCCCGGCAACAGACCGCCATTTTCAGGCGCTCCACTCTTTTGGCAGTTCCAGCTGGCGGCATTCTTCCTCGGTCAGCTCCACAAATCCATCTTCGTTGCCGGGCAGTTCGTTGCCGGAAACGTCCCGTTCCCAGCCCCTCTGCCTGCCATACCCGGCGAACATCCTCGGATTGGAGAACGGCTTCCAGCCCGTCACCACCGTGTTCATGATCTCGTTGATATTGTGCAGCTGCCACCGCTTCGGCTCCTCATAGGTGTGGCCCAGCGCCTCCTGGAACAGCTGTTTGGAGCAGACCATGCTGCCGGTGTAGTGTTCCAGAAAGCCCTGTATCTGCCCGGCCTCCGTGTCCTCCGGCATGAAATCCTTCTGCACCTCCACAAGCTGCCGCTGGATGGACTTGCTGAATTTCATGGAGTAGCGGCCGCTGCGGTAAATGGTCATGGCCTCTGCCCAGACCTGCAACAGGTAGGCTCTGGAAGCGTCCTCGTCCTCCAAAATGTGAACCTCCGCATTCTCCGGGTAAATCATGATGGGAAGGAAACGCCGGTTCCCGGCCCGGTCAAGGGGCAGGAAGTCCAGCGTGTTGGAAGAACCGCCGAACACGCACTGCCGCAGCCGGTCTTTGGGCTGGGTCTCATAGGGGGTGCGATAGGTTTCCTTTTGGCGGCTGATAAAGGAGCGGATCTCCTCGATACTCTTGGCGTTGCTGGTGGCCAGCATCTCTGACATCTCGATGATCCAGTGGCCTTGCAGCTTGGCAAACACCTTGTCATCATCCAGCTTTTTCAGGTCGTCAGAGAACCACTCATCCTGTATAGCCAGGAAGCGAAAGAAGGTAGACTTTCCGGCTCCCTGGCCGCCCACCAGACAGAGCAGCTCCTCATATTTGGAACCTGGATGAAACACCCGGCGGATGGCTCCCAGCAGGAAGTGTTTGAGCATTTCTTCCACATAGTTGCTCTCGTCTGTCCCCAGAAAATGATGCAGGCAAGAGCGTATCCGGGGCTTGCCGTCCCACACCAAACTGTTCAGCACATCCTGAATGGGATGATAGCAGTTTTCATTTGCCACGATGGAGAGAGCTGCCATCAGCTTCTTTTCACTGGTCAGGCCATACTTCTGCTCAAAGTAAAGGAGCAGATATTTGACATCGGTATCAGTCAAGGCGCTGGTGTTTCTACGCCAGCCCAGATCCCGCACAATATCAACACGGTCGGTCAGCAGATTCAGCCGGATTGCGCCCCGCAAAAGCGGATCTTGGCAAAACACCGTGCGGCAATTTCCAATGGTGTTGGCCGGTTGTCCTTTTTCCGTCGTGGAAAGGCTTTCCCGCACTTCATCAACGGTCAATTCCTCACTTTCGGCCTGCTGGGTTGCAGGCACTAAACTCTGCGATTCGCTGTTCAATGTTTCTCACCTCCTCAAGAGAAAAGCATCTGATTTGTTCGCAAAATCAGATGCCTTAAAGCTCCATATCCTGTTTTCGCTGCTGTTGCTTTTTCCGGTTTGCTTCCCGCTGTGCGCTGTCCTGTTTGGATTTATTCAGAAAAGCAAGAATGGATTCTTTTGCCTTTTCCTGAATCTGCTGTTTGCCAGCCTGCTTGACTTCCGGCTGCATCAGCTTCTTCTGGATTTTTGTCAGCGCAGACTGCATGGCATTTTTGATTTTGGAGATTACTCCATCCAGCCGGGCAGCGGCATACTCACGCTCTTTTTGCGGCGCTTTCCGTTCCGGCGAGAGAACCCAGTTTTTCGTTTCTTCCACCAACCGAAGATCCTCCTTGTGGGTTTCCTGCCGGACAGTGTCGGTGACAACCTCCACCGCCTTGTCATAGGCAATATCCGAAACTTCCTCCACCAGTGTTTCCACATCCTCGATTTTCAGGGTCAGCTCCTCCAGCTTTTGTTCCTGAGCCGCCAGCTGCTCCTTTTGCTTCATCAGAATGTAGTCCTGCTTTTCCAGATACGCCCGCCCGCCATAGGACGGCTCCTGCTCCAGATGAACCCCATGTTTGAGGCTGATGTCAAAGAGCATCGTCCGGCATACTGCATCAAAAGTCTGTTTTCGGTTGTTGTGTTTGCCCTTGGGTTTACTCGGATCAGGCAATTCAAAGCCCAGTTCCTCCAGCGCCTTTTCCTGCTGGGGGCACAACTCCCCATACCGGTTTTTGCAGTCAAACACATGGCGCTCATGGATATGGGGTGTGCCCTCATCCAGATGCAGCGCCCAGTCCAGAATGTGGATATGGGAACCAAAGCGCCGTTCAAACTCCTCGTAAAATTCGCTGACAATGAGTGCCAGAGTACCCGGTGGAACGGATTCTTCCATGGTGCCAATCTGGTAGATACTTTCCTCCGGGCAAGTCTTGTTGTTTTTCAAAAGATTTTCCACCGTGCGGTTGCGCTCGGTGTGTCGGGTTTTCTCGTTCCGGGCGTTCTGGGCATCCACATGGTCGGAGTAATGCTCGTAGTAATACATCCGCTCAATTTCTTCAAAGCTGAAATCCGGCTGTTCCGGGTTCTCCCGAAGTTCGGGGGTAGTGAAGCCACGGTAGCAGTCCCAGTACACATTTTTCTTGGCTCGCTGGGCATCAATGTGTTCGCTGTTTTCCACATCGAACCGGCGGTCATTGTGCCGGGGATTATAGGTTCCATGCTTGCTGGAGCGCCCGTTGTGTCGTGTCAGTTTCAAACAGTTTCCCTCCTTCCTGTGAAGATGTTCCGGGGCGGGGAAGGGCGGCGAAGCCGCAAATCCTGCGAATTCTGCGTCAGGTAATACCCAGTGCGGCGTGACGCAGAGCATCACTTCTTACTGGGCAAGGCGCTTCGCCCTTGACCCGATAATGGCTGCCGCCATTAACCCGCCAAGGGGCTTTGCCCCTTGACCCCAGCAGTGCGCTGCCGCCCCTGCACCCAGCCACAAAGGGCTTGCCGCCCTCTGTACTCCCGCACCGGCGAAGCCGGTTGCCGCCGCTCCGTGGCTTTGCACCAGCTTCACCGGCCCCATATCCGCACATTTGCGCCAAACGGCGGCAGGTGGATATGGGATACACCAGCGGGGATTGCGTGTCAAAACGCCCTGATTTCATGCGCTTTCCTTCTCTGTGTGCAAAACCTGAAACCCGTGCTGTTTGGCGTACTCTCTGGCAGCGGCCAGCCGTTCTTCACTGTACGGCGGCACCAAACGGATGGACAGGCGGGACTTGTCCATCACATAGGTCACGCTACCCTCCGGGGTGCTGCGCTCCAATCGGCACAACAGCGGATATTTGCGGCTGAACTCCGCCAGTCTGTGCTTCAATCTGGCATTGAAGGTGTAGATGCTGGCGGTATCCTCCGCCTCGTTACAGTTGATGATGGTTTCTTTCTCATACTTAGACAGCTTCATCATAAAAATCCTCCTCATAATCGGTATGCTTCCGGATCACTTTCAGGCGGCGCTTCGCCTGACGGTATTCATCCATCTCGGTACGGAAGCGGAGATAAAAACCGGCGTACCAGTTTTCCGCAACTTCTGTTTCCATCTTCCGAGCCAGTTCCAGCATCCGGCGCTTGGCTTCCGGGTCAACGGTCAGAGATGTCAGCCATTTCAGCCTTGTCACCGTGTTGCGGTAATTGGAACAGGCAAAGGCGTACAGCACTTTCTTTTCCTTCATATTTAACTTCATAAAAATCAACCTCCTGAAAATAATCATTTCTGTTTTATCTGCCGGTCTGCCTGCAAGCCGCTCCTGCCCGGAATCTCTCCCGGCGTATTGTCCTCTTTGGCGCGCTCGTATCATCGCAGCACTTCCCCGGAGGTCATACCCCTTGCAGCCGGTCATTCGATTTTCAAGGTTCTGTGCCTGTTGGCAAGTACTATCTTATCTAAAAAAACGGTCTCCTCCCGTATATGCAAGAGGTTAGAAAAATCTGAAAAAGCGCCCTGTTTCCACGCTTTTGGAAATGTGATATAATGGATGGCAAGAACAGGTTTTATCCTGATGGAAGGGGCATCTCCATGCACACAAAACTAACGCCGCAGGAGCGGCTGAAAGATTTACGGGTAGTCGATAAGCACCTGACACTGGAACAACTGGAAGCGCAGACCGGCCTGTCCAGGGCGGCACTGGGGAATTACGAGCGAAAAAATCAGGGCATCAGCGCCTTTGCCATCGCAACGCTGGCGAATTTTTACGGGGTGTCCATCGACTACCTGATGGGGCTTACGGAAAATAAAAATCACTCAAACACGGAGCTGCAAGCTCTGCATCTGAGTGATGATATGGTTGCATTATTAAGTAGCGGTACAATCAACAACCGGCTGCTGTGTGAGATCGCCACCCACAAAAACTTCCGGCGGCTGATGACGGATATTGAGATTTTCGTTGACCGGATTGCCGATATGCGGGTGGAGCAGATGAACTTGATACTGGAAGCCACCCGGCAGGAAATCATCCGCAAGCATGAGCCGGGTGGAGATGACCTGTACCTGCGGACACTGGAACTGGGGCAGGTACAGGAAACCGCCTTTTACAGCCATGTCCTGCATGACGATCTGGACAGTATCGTCCGGGATATTCGGGATTCCCATGTCACCGACCGCACCACAGCCGACCCGCAGCCCACATTGGAGGATGTAAAAGAAAAATTCGACCAGGCCATGAAGCAGGGCAGCAACGAAGAAATTATCATCCACGAGTTCTGCGAGAGTTTGAAGATACCCTTTCACAAGATTCGCTCAGAGGATTTTTCTGCATTCCTGCGGATACTGAGCCTGTCTGAACTGCTCAAAAATCCCAACAGTATGCGTGGGAAAGCCCGTCCTCAGTTTCAGCACGGTACGAAAAAGAAGAAGCGCAGGTAATACCGGCAGTGGAACAAGATGTTCCAAAGGGGTCGGTGAAATGGCGTACCCTTTGCTCCGAAACGTGGCACAGGCTCCAATTTCAAAGGGCTGCCGCTAATCACGGCAGCCCCTAAGAATCGAACGATGCCCCTGTTTTACCAGAGGTTCGCCCTGTTTTGGGCTTACCTCTCAACAATAGATAAGCTCTGCCCGGATAATTTCCTCCGCACGGCTGCGGATGCTGTTCATAGACTGCACCCAGCAGAGCCAGTCACGGGCTTTCAGTTCTTCGGTGATACCCTCCGTAGCCTTCATCTGGACAATGATGCAGTCCAGCCTGTCCTGTGCCTGTTCGTTCAGGTCAGCCAGATACGTCCAGAGTTTCCCTGACAGAAGCAGGCTGTTATACTGGGCAGGGCGGCATTCTTGCAGATACGCCCGGTGCATCCGACCCCACCGCCCGATGGGGCGGCTTTCCTCCGGCAGCTTCAGCTCTGGGATGTAGTAGTCCCCGACCAGAACATAGTCCAGACCATTGCTGTCATCATGGATACGTTTCTCTAATTTTTCCATAGCGACCTCCTGTATTCAATTTTGCCGAATCCAGCTGATCGTGTCCCTGTTCATGTTATATTCAAGGCAACTGAACTCGTCACCATGAATTATGGCATATCGTAACCAAGCTCAACGATTTTAAGCGTGACTGGGGGTTCGCCACATTCGCCAGAATGGACGGCGACGCCATGGGTACTTATCAGATCACATACGCGTTGGAAGCTTATGAAAGGTTTGTAAAAGGAGAAAACTTCCTTTACGATCTGACCGATGAAAAAGAGACTGATATAGGCGGCGGCAGTACTGGTAACACTCAGATTGGCAATAACAACAACACTCAGACCGGCGGAAACGGCGGCGCTGACGGCAATAACTTTGGCGACGGCGATAATTCCGATTCCGTCAACGCCGGAAATCCAATCAAGACCGGCGACGAGCAGAATCTGCTCCTCTGGCTGGCAGTGCTTTTGACAGCATCAATCGCGGCATGCGGCACATATCAGGCCGAATCCCGCAGAGCCGTTGCAGGACAAAAGGAAGATGAGAGATAAAGAGGATGCTGTGGATTTAATGTGATAAGACAAAAAGAGATAAGGCACGAAGCTTTATCTCTTTTTATCTTGCGGAAATATCTGTTTTGGAGATATGAAGAATGTTTCTTGCTGTGGTAGCCATGGATAAGGGCTTTTTTGCAGGGCGGTAATTTTGCTTTTAAAATCGCCTTGCATCAAAAGGCTGACGAAGGTTTTATGATGGTTTGTTCTAACACATGCAAACCAGCCAAGCGAAGACGTGCACGATGAATTTCTACTGTTCAGCAAGGGGGCGGATATGACTACTAATGGCGAAATTTTGCCATTATTTTTTGTTCAGCGGAAATTTATCACCGCAAACATCATCGGCACACGGCTGTAGTCAGGAAATGAAGCTAAAAAAATGTTGAAATTTAGAATATTTTCTATATATTACGATTTATGCGTGCATTGGCACAAAAATTGCGGTACAATTTATATTAAGAAAATAAAATTATATTAAGAAAATTAAAATACGAACTGACATGCTGAAATCTGAAAGGAGACGTTATGACGACGGCAGACAAAACAAATAAACAAGCGGAAATAAAGCAAGAGGAAACATTTTATCCATCTATCTTTAACGACGTGCTGGCTCCGGCCACGCAGGGACCTTCCAGCTCCAATACGGTGGGCGTTTACCGCATTACTTCCATCGCGAGAGCTATACTGGACGGAGAGCCTGTTTCTCTGAAAGTTGAAATGAGCACCAAAGGAGGGTTTTATGATACTTTCTTCGGCATGGACAGCGATAAGGCGTGCCTTGCCGGAATTCTGGGAGAAGATTTGATAAAATCCGATTTAGGGAAGATATACGATGTAGCGAAAGAAAGAGGACTTGAATACGACTTTTTCTTCACCGACAGGATAGAGAAGATACCCACTGAAATGGGCGAATTCACTGTTAAATCCGAAAAGGAGACCATTGTCCTGACAGGGATCACCATGGGCGGCGGCGAAATCCTCATACGCGATATCAACGGACAGCCGTGCGAGATAAAAGGAATGCACGAGGAGGAGATAATGATAAAAGGCTCAGACAAGCCGAGAACCGTGCCCTCCGTTTATCCGCTCAAGACTGTCAGAGGGGCCGTTCCTCCTTTCTCCACCAGCGCGGAAATGATAGAATATGCGAAAAGCAATGAAAAACCGCTCTGGCAGGCGGCTCTGGATTACGAATGCAGTCTCACAGGCCTTACGGCTGAGGAAGTATGGAAAGTAGCCGAGGAAACTCTCGACATTTCATACGCTTCCATCGAAGCAGGACACAGAGACGGAGTGAAGTTTGACGGAATAACTGTTGCAAAAGCTCCGGAAATCAGAGAAAAGATGAAAACCACAAAGCTCATTCCCACAGGAGCAGCAGACGACGGAGCGCTGGACGCTCTGGCGGTAATGGAATACAGCAATTCCCACGGCATAATAATCTGCATGCCTACCGGCGGTGCCTCCGGAATTATTCCGGCGGCGATTAAAAATACATCAAAAACGCTGGGTAAGACAAAGGAGGACGAAGTTAAGGCTCTGCTGGTAGCCGGCCTTATAGGAGTATTCTACTTTCCCACTCACTATCACGGAGCCCTTGGCTGCCAGGCAGAGGTGGGCATAGCGGCCTCCATGGCATCGGCCGGCCTGGTTTCTTTCCTTACAGACGATCCTGAAACGGCGGAAAGAGGGGCGGTTCTGGCCATGCAGTACATAATCGGGCAGGTCTGCGACCCTGTAGCCGGTTATCCGCAGATACCGTGCTTTATAAGGAATGTGGCCTCTGTGCCTGTGGCCATGACATGCGCAAACTACGCCATTTTGGGTCTGGATACGGCAGTAGGGCTTGACGGAATGGTGCAGGCTGTGCTCAGAGTGGGTGAAAAATTGAGAGAGGGCAGAATAAACGACTTGGGAACCTGCATGAACGAATATTCCGCCAATCCTTGCAGCGCCTGCGGAAAGTGCGGGAAGTAAAGAACGCCCGCCGGAAAGTGCGGGAAGTAAAGAACGCCCGCCGCAAGTGCGGCAGACGCGGACAGAGCTAGGGACGGCTGAGCCGGATTACCATTTGACAAGCGTCTTATCATATCTTAAGATATTAAAATAAATATTCTTTTACAAGAAAAAAAGACAACAGGAGGTACTTAAGCGATGAAAGTCGGAATCGTAAAAGAAATCAAAAACAGCGAGAACAGAGTGGCCATAATTCCTTCTTCTGTTAAAGAATTTATTAGATGCGGACATGAAGTCTACATTGAATGCGGAGCAGGAATCGGAAGCGGATTCAGAGACGAAGAATACGCTGCAGCCGGAGCCATCATGGTTGAAAAGGCAGAGGACGTATGGAACAATATAGATCTGCTGTACAAAGTAAAGGAAATTCTTCCTTCCGAGTATAAATACGTCAGAGAAGATCTGATCATCATGACGTACATACATTCCAACGCCCACAGAGACGAGACGCAGGTTCTGCTGGATGCAAAATGCCCCAGCATAGCTTTAGAGGATATAACTTCCGACAATCCGCACCGCAGATTTCCGCTGGTAGCCAACATGGGCGAGCTGGCCGGCAAGGGAGGATTCCTGGCGGCATGTTATTATGCCCAGTCTATCCACGGAGGCCCGGGACTTCTGCTCAACAACGTATGCGGTTCAGACTCTCCGATAATTTCCATCATCGGCTGCGGCTATACGGGAATGGGAGCAGCTGAAATGGCTTCTTCCCTCGGAAATACGGTCAAGATGATGGACATAAATTTTGAAATCATGGAAAGAGCCAAGAGCATGCTTCCTAGAAACGTTTCTTTCATGTATTCCTCAAGAGCTGCTATAGAAGAATGTCTGAAGATTTCCGACGTCATAATAAACTGCGTTCTCTGGCCTAAGACCAGAAAAGACCATCTCATCTACAGAGAAGACCTCAAAATGATGAAACCTGGCGCGATGATCATAGACGTGGCCTGCGACGACGGAGGAGCGGTGGAAACATGCAGAAGCACTACTCACGAGGATCCTGTTTACTATGAAGAGGGAATCCTTCACTATGCTGTGGACAACATTCCGTCAGCATTTTCAAAGAGCGCGTCTGTAAGATTCTCCAACGACAGCTTGCCTTATGCGCTGGCAGTGGCCAATAAGGGAATCAAACAGGCTCTTAAGGACGACAGACACCTCAGAGCTGGTCTGACTACTTTCGACGGAAAGCTTACTCTCAAAGAGACGGCTGAGAAATTTGAAGTACCTTGGACAGACCCTGAAGAGCTGATCAAGCAGTGGTAGTCTTGCTGAGCAAATAATCAGAGCTTGGTAAAAGCGATTGAATTAAAAAAATAATGCTGCCGCGAATAGGATGAGCGATTATCCGGTTTGCGGCAGTTTTTTGTTTTTCCGGCTGTCTGTCGGCCTGCCGGGATCATGCTCGCAGCCCCGGCCGGCCTGCCGGGATCATACTATCAGTCCGGTCAGCCTGTTAAAGTCAGCCTATCAGTTCCGCCAGCCTGCAGGCAAACTCTTTTGCGCGAAGTTCTTTTTCATCGTCCATGAAAACGGTATCGTATCCCAGCTGGCGTTCCGCCAGCATGCCGATGTAATTCAGCCCGGAATGACGGCAGTATCTTTTTATCCCCTCTTCAAAGAGATCCGCGCCTCTCTCGGGGCGGTAGCCGCAGGTAGTTATGACGGCCGCGTATTTTCCGCGCCAAAGGGAGACTTTTTCCGGCGTAGTTTGCTGTCTAAAGACTTGCACATTTTCCGTCAGCGCTTGAGAAGAAGATGCTGTTTGCGAATCCGCCCAATCCACAGGCGGACCGTAAAATTTATTCATGCCGTATACCATTCTGTCGAGGGTGGCTTTCAGCGGAGGCGTACAGTACCAGGAGTATATGGGAGTAGCTAAGACCATCAGCTCTGAAGACAGCACGGAATCAGAAATTTCAGCCATATCGTCATCGACGGCGCAGCCAAACGATTCAAGACTTTTCTGACAGGCTCTGCAGGCGGTGCACGGCCTTATATTCTTCTCATACAGTCTTATTGTTTCACACTGAAAGCCGCAGGCCGTAAGCTGAGCTGCAAAGGGAACGAGCAGTGCGTTGGTGTTTCCTTGTTTTCTGGGGCTTGAAGCCAGTATGCATGCTTTTTTCATTAGTGCCTCCTTCGTCAACAATGTGTTTGTATAATGATACCATACTATGATAAAATATGGTACAGCGCAGAGATAAATAATAGGAGGACAATAAGATGAAATTGAAAAGTCCTATGCTGGTAGTATCCGATATAGATAAGTCATTTCAGTTTTATAAAAAGGCTTTGGGACTTCATGTAATTATGGATTTCGGAGCCAATAAAACTTTAACAGGCGGGCTGGCTCTGCAGACTGCTGAAACATACAGAGAGCTTACCGGTATAAACGATATCTCTTTCGGCGGCGGTAATTTTGAGATTTACTTTGAAGAAAATAATTTTGATGATTTTATAGACAGGCTGAAAGAATACAGCGTCGAATATGTTCATCCCGTCATGGAACATTCGTGGGGACAGAGAGTCGTTCGCTTTTATGATCCGGACAAACATATCATAGAGGTTGGAGAAAACATGAAAACAGTATGCAGACGTTTCTTGGAAAGCGGAATGAACCCGGAACAAGTAGCGCAGCGCATGGACGTGCCCATAAAATTTGTCAACGGATGCATGCGGTGAGCTATTTATATGACAATTACCGGTTAGAAGAATCAATTGGCTTACGGAGGTACTATATATGATGAAAACTGATGTCATACAGCTCGACGAAAAATCAGCAGAAGATTTTCTGCGTTTGAGAATAGAGCTGCTTTCCGAGTTGGGAGAGATAGATGAATACGCTGATATTTCCCAGCTAAAATCATCGACTGAGCAATATTTTCTCTCGCACATAAATAAAGATCTGTTCAGCTGGGGAATATCCGCAGGCGGACGGCTTGCCTCGATAGGCTCGCTGTGCCTGTTCACACGTATTCCGTATGAAGAAAACTTGAGCGGAGCCGAAGGCTATATATTGAACATATACACTTTACCTGAATTCAGAAAACGCGGCCTTGCAGACCGGATATTAGATAGGATCATAGAATACAGCCGTGAGAGCGGCATAAAAAAACTGTGGCTCAACAGCAGCGATCAGGGCAGGCGTTTATATGCAGAAAAGGGTTTCAAAGAAAAGGACAATGAAATGGAGCTTTTTCTGTGATGACGGCCGGCGTGTGTTGCCAGGCGGTATGGGACCTACAGTGAACCGGCTTGCAGATTGCTCGGAGGCAGAAAAAACAGTCCGCAGAACTTAAAAACACAACGGAGGCTTTAAATGGATAAAAGCAAAAAGAAAGAACTCATTTCCGAATGGAAAGAGCGGCATCCTGAAATGGGCGTTGTTTCAGTGGAGTGCATAGATACGGGCGAACAGTTCTATGATATTTCCAAGGATACAAATACATGGTTCAATCGTCACCGCTTTGAGCTAAGCGGCAGACGGCACAGAAATAAGCGATTGCAGGAGCTGTGGAACAAGTACGGAGAAAGCGGTTTTGAATTCGCCGTTGTAAGCGAATTGAAATACGAAGATACAGCAGATGTAAAAACTGCTGACTTAAAAGAATTGCTGGAGTTGTGCCTGATGGAAAATCCAAAGGCTCAAAAACTTTAAGACCAGCGCAGGCGAAAGGGGAAAGGAAAGCCGCAATATGTACACAGAACTCAGATTAAAAATATCATCTGCAGGGGTCATCTGTCTCAAAATATTTTTAGTTACAGTGACGATCCTTGCGGCGGGAATCATAATAAGCGCATTTTATATGCTGCCTGAGAGATGGCTGCCTTGGCTGCTGTGGTCCGCAGCTTTCGGCGCGGCCGAGTTCCTGCTGTTCTGGACAGGTATTATCTGCGTTTATGCTACATCTGTGCAGCTTGGCATCAAGATCAGAGTGCTGGGCGCAGTCTTTGGCATGGTGCCGGTGGTCAACATAATATTTCTCATAAAGATCATAAAGACAGTTTCAGGAGAAGTATCATTTGAAAGAGAAAAGCTTGAGCTCGACCGCCGCAGAAAGGAACTTGAAATAGCTAAGACCAGATATCCCATACTGCTGGTACACGGAGTGTTTTTCAGAGACTATAAGTTCCCCGGATACTGGGGAAGAATACCGGGCGAGCTGAAAGCCAACGGAGCCCAAATCTATTTCGGCAATCAGCAGTCAGCCGCCTCAGTAGCAGACAGCGGCAGAGAACTTTCCCGGAGGATAAAGGAAATAGTCAGCGAGACGGGGTGCGAAAAAGTCAACGTCATAGCCCATTCCAAAGGCGGCCTGGATATAATATGGGCCGTGGAACACTGCGGCGCAGGAGATATGGTAGCTTCCGTGACTACGATAAATACTCCCCACAGGGGATGCGAATTCGCCGATTACTTGCTGGAGAAGATACCAGTTAAAATGCAGAAAAAGATAGAAAGCACGTATAACGGCACGATGAAAAAACTGGGAGATGAAGAGCCTGACTTCATGTCGGCGGTGAGAGACCTGACAGCTGGAGCCTGCAGAAAGAGATTGTCGGAATCAGAGTGGGCGCAAGGTCAGGGAGATGAGAGCCGCGGGGCGGGAGCTTTCTCAGGCATATTCTGCCAGAGCGTAGGCTCCAAACTCAATAAAGCAACAGGCGGAAAATTCCCGCTCAACTTTACATACAATCTGGTCAAATATTTTGACGGACCCAACGACGGCTTGGTGTCGGAAAAGTCTTTCGTCTGGGGCGAGAAATACACTTTCCTTACCACAGAGGGCAGCAGGGGCATTTCCCACGGAGATATGATAGATCTGAACAGAGAAAACATAGAAGGCTTCGACGTAAGGGAATTCTACGTCAAGCTGGCCGCCGACCTCAAAGACAGGGGTCTGTAACTTGTATCCTCCCTTGAACATATATTATCAGGGGAGGTTTTATAATGAATAAAAACGACAGATTGAACTGCAGAACTAAAGACTATATGGCTTCTTTCGGCTGTATCCTCAAAGATATGATATGCGGAATGTGCGAAGCTGATATGGATGACAGTATTTCAGGGAATTTCATCAGGCAGATGATACCGCACCACAGAGCGGCGATAGAGATGTCTGAAAACTTTTTAAAGTATACAGACAATGAAAAACTCGCCTGCATAGCACAGAACATCATAGCCGATCAGACCAGAGGCATTGAAAACCTGAGAAAAGCGCTGTGCTGCTGCAGCAGCGTCACCAACTGCTGCAAAGACCTCTGTGAATATAAGTGCAGAATGAACTGCATAATGAAGTCCATGTTCAAAGACATGAACTGCGCATACGTGGATAACAGTATAGAATGTAATTTCATCAGGCAGATGATACCCCTTGCGCAGGGAGGCATCATGATGGCAAAGGCCGCTATGTGCTACTGCATATGCGACGAACTGAAGCCTATTTTGGAATCCATAATCAGCGGTCAGGAAAAGGCCATAGCAGAAATGAAGTGCGTAGCTGAATGTCTCAATTGTAAATGTATGTGCATGTAAAATGAGACATGACATGGACATGAGCAGATAGAAACGTATAAGCAGAATTTGAATCCGGGATTGTAAGACGAAGAGGAATAGCGTTTTACAGTCCCGCTTTGCTTTTATGGAAGCGCTGCGGTGCTCTCGGCGTATCGCTCGCGAGAGTGGACGTGTCTGTTTAGATAGTCCGAGGTCCCTTGAGAGACCGAGTTTTCCGTGATATAATTAAAACATAAAAAAACCGCTGCACGAAATGTAAAACCAGGAGGGAGATATGAAAGTAACAGCCGCTTATTTCAGCCCGACAGGAGGCACGAAAAAATATACGGAAGCTATTGCCGGAAGCTTAGACGAAAATTTTATGACCGTTGATTTGACAAGGGCGGAGAACCGCAGAAAAAGTTTTTCTTTCAGTCCAGACGATGTGGTGATTTTAGGCGCGCCTGTCTATGCAGGCCGGCTGTCCATTGTTGAGGAGGGCCTTTTCCAAAATTTGAAAGGGCAGGGAACAAGGACGATCCTGGTGGTCACCTACGGAAACCGCGACTTTGACGATGCGCTTTTAGAATTGAAAAATCTGTGTATCGAAAAAGAGTTTGTACCTGCAGCGGCTGGGGCGCTTCTGGCAGAACATACTTATACAGAAAAACTTGCAGGAGGCCGGCCTGCCGCGGAGGATTTGGCAGAAGCCGCGTCTTTCGGCGCTAAAGTAAAAGATTTGCTGGAAAAAGACCGGCTGAGAGAACCTGACGTTCCGGGCGAAATCCCTTACAGGAAAGAAGCTGTGCGAATGGCAAAGCATACTGAGACCATGGACAGATGCACTGAATGTGGCATCTGCGCGAGACTTTGCCCTGTGGAGGCCATTGCTGAAAGCGCCGGTATGGAGGCAGATCCTGAAAAGTGCATAGGGAAAATCTGTATTTCCTGACTGAGGAATAAGCAGGGAGAAAGGATTATGGAAGATTTGCTCGACATAAATAAATACACAGACATTATTCTAATCAACCGAGACGGGAAAATTTTGTTCAGTGACGTTGGCTCTGTGGAGTTTCTGAAAAAGGGCGAGAGCAGCCTGACGGGATTCAATCTTAAAGAGATTTTCCCCGGCATTACTGAAGAATATCCGCTGTTCATGGCAATTGAGACAGGAAAAGCTTTTTCCGGATACAAAGAAACGCTGCTGACAGGTTCAGGAAGTGAAATCAGAATAGAAGGCGCGGCATACCCTGTGTATCTGGGAGAAGAGCCGGTGGCGGCGTTCCAGTTCAGTGAGATTTTGTATGATAAGAAGCATATTTCAAAGCTTGAGCGTGTCTCGGACAATGCTATTTACAGAGGAAACAATACTAAATATATTTTGCGCGATATCATCACACAGGACGCAAAAATGATGCGTATAAAAGAAAGAATACAGGAATATGCAGATTCTGAAGCAAATGTGTTTATCTACGGAGAAACGGGAACCGGCAAGGAATTGATCGCGCAATCTCTCCATAATTGCAGCAGAAGATTTTATGCGCCGTTTATCTCACAAAACTGCGGTGCGATTCCGGAAAACTTGCTGGAGGGAATCCTATTCGGCACAACAAAGGGAAGTTATACCGGCGCGGAGGATCGCGCAGGTCTGTTTGAACTGGCCGAGGGAGGAACTATTTTTTTAGATGAAATAAATTCCATGTCCACAGAACTGCAGGCAAAGATTCTCAGAGCGGTAGAGCGTAAAAAAATCCGTCGAATCGGTTCGCCGGACGAAAAGGAAGTAGATGTAAGAATCATTTCTGCTGCCAATGTAGATCCGTATAAACTGCTCGAAGAAAAACGGATAAAACCAGATCTGTTTTATCGGCTCGCTGTTTTGTATATTGAAGTCCCGCCTTTATCACAGCGCCAGAATGACGTTGAATTGCTCACAAATTATTTTATAAGCTATTTCAACAGAAAAATGCATACAGAAGTGGCGCTCCCCTCGGAGAAAATCATGACGATTCTGAGAAACTACAGCTGGCCCGGAAATGTACGGGAACTGAGGAATGTAATTGAAGGCGCTGTAGCTCTCAGCGAAAATGATGAGATAAATGTTTGGGACATTCCTGATTATATAGTTCAGAGCCGGCAGCAGGGCAGGGAGACAAGATCAGGGGAAAGTTTGCATGGCAGACTTCACGAAATGGAGAACAACATAATACGACAGCAGCTAAAAATAGATGATGGAAAATTAGGAAAAGCGGCAGAGCATCTTGGTCTGAGCAAACAACTTCTCTGGTATAAAATGAACAGGCGGAAATAAAATGGATTACGAATTTGATATCAACAACACTAAAGATGTGATGATCGTTGACGCCAAGGGTCGACTTCAGTATTTCAATATCGGGTCAATGGAATTTTTTGATTTGAAACCTGAGGAAATCTTAGGCAAAACCATGCCGGAGCTGTATGAAAATCTTGACGCAGACACGAGTACTTTTGAGATTGCCGTACATAAAAAAAGAGAAACGCTTCAGGCCGTGCAGGTACTGAGGACACAAGGCGGCAAGTCCGTGCAGCAGACAAGCGACACATTACTGATTCGTGACGGTGAGACCGTACTGGGAGCCGTTGAGTTCACCTACAATTACGACGAGGAAAAGGACGTGCTGAGGGCTTCTGAGAAAAAGCCGCGGGAAAGGCTGGCGGAAAAAGAAGTTGTATATATAGATGATGTCATCGGAGAATGTCCTAAGATGCGGAGGATAAAACAAAAAGCGGCAAAGGTCTTAGATTCTTCAATTTCGATTCTGATTGCGGGTGAAACAGGTACGGGCAAAGAACGTCTTGCAAGAGCCATTCATTATTCCGGCAAACGGCAGAAAGAACCTTTCGTGTACTTGAACTGCAATTCTATTCCGGAGGAACTTCTGGAGGGGATTTTGTTTGGCACAGTTAAAGGAAGCTTTACTGACGCTGTGGAGAGAGACGGCTTGTTTAGAATGGCTGACGGCGGTACACTTTTTCTTGATGAGATAGACACCATGCCCCTTAAAGTTCAGGGGAAGCTGCTGAAAGCGATAGAGGACAGCAGGGTCAGACCGATTGGAGGTAAGGAAGAGTATATGTTCGACATTCGCATTATTGCCAGTTGTAACCGCAGTTTGAGTGAGATTATGAACAGCAGCCATTTGCGTCAGGACTTTTATTTCCGTCTTGCAGTCCTGCAGCTGGAACTGCCGCCTCTGTGCCAGAGGGATAGGGACGTGCTTTTGATTGCACAATATTATATAGAGCAATACAACATGACTGCCGAAAAGAAACTGAAAGGATTTACAGATGAGGCAGAATCATATCTTATGTCATACAGTTTTAAGGGAAATATACGTGAACTGAAAAATCTTATCGAGCGTTTGTATTTTGATGATTCGACGGAGGAAATGATTTCCTTGAAAACGGTTAAACAGAAGTTGCAGGAGCAAAGAGAGAATGAATATAAATTAAGTGACGCTGATTATGAAGACTTTATAAACAGTGGAAGAAGCTTGACTGAGTATATGGCAGAAGCTGAAAATAGAATGATTGAAGAGGCCATAGCTGCCAGCGGCGGAAATATGGTAAGAGCAGCAGAGATGCTTAAAGTATCTCCTAAAACACTGAAAAACAGGCAGAGATGAAAATATTTTTACGTAAAATATATTTCCTTTTACAAAATGGAAAAGCGTTTTGATAAAAAATTAAGACCCCGCATTTTTAGAGGTTTTACAGCACCATAAAGATTGAAATATATATGGCATGCTTTATGCAGTAGTAAAAGCTAAGTACAAGAACAACTTTATGGAGGTATGTTATGAACGACAATAACAAAAAAATGACTTCTATTGAGCGTGTCATGAGTAAAAGCGCAGGTCTGAAACGCGGTCTGTCGACCAAGGCGGCCGTAATGACCGGTGTTGGCAGCACAATAGGAACAGGGCTGTTTTTGAGCTCAGGTGACGTTATCAATACGGCGGGTCCCGGAGGCGCGATTGTCGCCTATATTATCGGCGGCATTGTGGCATTTCTGATGGTGACATGTCTGGGAGAAATGTCTTCAATGATGCCGGTGTCAGGTTCTTTCCAGGCGTTCACAACGGAGTATTGCGGCCCGGCCCTGGGCTTTACAGTAGGATGGGTCAACTGGATTGCAGCGGCGGCTACTATTCCGGCACAGATAGTCGCAGCAGCTATCATAATGAAAGACATTATTCCGCAGTCACAGACATGGATATGGATCGTCCTGTTCACACTTCTTCTCTTTGGATTGAATTTCCTTGATGCAGGAACTTTCGGAACGTTTTCTTTCTGGTTTTCAACGCTGAAGATCGTATTGGTCGTTGTCTTTATCATTGTCGGCGTGGCGATGATGGGAGGCGCTATCGGAAATGAAACCATCGGCTTCAGCCGTTATACTGGAGAGGGGGGAGCATTCCCTGCCGGTATAGTGGGCATCGGAAGCGTCTTTCTCACTGCATTTTACGCCTATGCGGGATGCGATTTGGTGGCGGCCACAGCAGGTGAACTCAAGAATCAGAATGACATAAAAAAGGCTATCAATATAGAGCTACTGGTTCTGATTGGCGCAACTATAGCTACGATTGCAATTGTAGCTTCCATACTTCCTTGGCAGGAAGCGAATGTTCTGGGAAGTCCTTTTGTCTATGTATTCAGAAACGCCGGTATGCATAATGCAGCGCTGGTTGTAAATATTATTGTGCTTACTTCTGCACTTTCTTCAGGGAATTACTTTGTATATGGCTGCTCCAGATATCTGTGGTCGATGGCAAAATTCGGCCAGGCGCCTAAGTATTTCGCCAAGACTTTGAAAAACGGCGTTCCCGGAGCAGCGCTGACCATAAGTATGCTGTTCGCAGTAGTTGCTCTGATCGCTGAATTTATTGCAGAAGATACTGTATATCTTTTCCTCGTGTATTTTATAGGCGGAGGAAATATATTCCTTTATACCATGGTTTGCGTGTGTCAGTACAAATTCCGTAAGAAATACATCGCCGACGGCGGAAAGGTAGAAGACCTCAAGTACAGAGTGCTCAGTTACCCTGCAGTTCCTATTCTCGGCATCATCGCTTTTGCCATCATGCTGATGTTCACCTTATATGATCCAAGCGAAAGAATAGCGATTTTCGTAGGCGCGCCTTGTTACCTTGGCATTTATATATTCAGCAGGATATATATTAAGAAAAAGGGCGGAGAAGTGGAAGCTGCCAACATTGATATTTAACTCTGACAGGAATGAGATTATCTTGTGGGTAAAGGAGAAAAAGGATGGATGTAATAAGCAGAGAATATGTGGAAGCCGAATTGAAACGGTACAAATTTCCCGGAATGGGAATCGGCGTCATCAAGGACGGAAAGGTCATGATGAGTGAGGGCTTCGGCTATAAAGATATTGAAAAGAAAACAAAAATTACGGGAGACACACAGTTTGGGATAGCAAGCTGCTCAAAATCTTTTACAGCGACATTGATAGGCATGCTCGTGGACAGGGGACTGCTGGGCTGGGAGCAGCCAATCAGAGAATATCTTCCTGATTTTAGGATGTATGATCCTCACGCAACGGAGCTGTGCAGTATCAAGGACATGCTGTGCCACCGCACAGGACTTGGAGGATATGATGCTCCGTGGTTTGACGCAAATATAGAAAGCAGAGAGGTCTTATGGGAGCGGCTACGCTACATGAAGCCGAGCGCTCCGTTCCGCAGTCAGATACAGTACAGCAACATTATCTATACCATAGCGGGGCACATTGCCGAAAGACTTACAGGAAAGACTTATGAACAGCTGCTTAAAGAAATGATTTTTGAGCCTTTGGGAATGACGCGCTCCAATGCAACTATGGAACAGATGCTGGCTGATGGCGATCATGCTACTCCATATTGGCAGGGAAAGGATACGACACTTTCTGGCGCGGAACTATACTGGAAGAGCAGCGAGGGACCATATAAAATAAAAAGCTGGAACACCGACTTGGGCGCTCCTGCTGCAGGGATAAATTCAACTGTCAACGATATGCTCAAATGGCTGCAGTTCCAGCTGGATGACGGTATAGTAAACGGAGAGCGTCTGATCAGCCACGAATCTATGGAGGAAATTCATCTTCAGCATGTCAGATACCACCTGTGGCAGTGGAGATTTGATGAAGTTCCGCCGATGGGCGGTTATGCCCTCGGATGGTATAACGACGTATACCGCGGTCATTATCTCTACTGGCATTTAGGAGAAATAGAGGGCTATGGAACGATGCAGTTTGTTCTCCCTCGAGACAATTTAGGCATTGTAGTGTTCAACAATATTCAGAAACCAGATGTGCTGATACAACTGTCGGTGGTTTATTCCATCATAGACCATGTTCTGGGTCTATCTGAAATAGATTGGTCTTCCCGCATGTGGGAACAGAGAGAAAACTACGGACACATGCTTGAGGATTGGCGTATAGATATGGCGGGCGACAGCTGTGTCAAGGATACAAGGATTTCTCATGATCTGGATGCATATACCGGGAAATACTATGAACCTGGTCACGGCATCATAGAAATCATACGTGAGGGTGATAGTCTTAAATGCCTGTACCGCGGTGTAAAACAGGATATGATACATATGCATTACGATGTATTCAAGGTTCCGGATGTAAAACAGGATACGCTCCTGTATACATGTCCTATAAACTTTTTGACAAATGCGCAGGATGGCTCTATAGACCGTTTTGAGTTCAAGCTTTATACTCAAATCGGACCTCTTGTATTCGAGCGCATCTGAGAACTCGATAAATCCGGCGCCCTGTGTAATAAATCCGAGCTCTGAAAAATTCGAGACATCGTGCAAAATATTTAGTACCTTGTATAGAACGCACGGCAAATAAATAGTGCATCAAATATCAAAAAACTTGTAGACTGCCTCGTCTGTTTGATTTATAATGTAGATATAAGACAGACAGACGAGGTGAGTATATGTTCAGAGAAATGCGCAGAAAAAAACAACTGCTGCCTGAGTCCGAATTGACTGACATAGTGAATCAGGCTACCTGCGCCGTTGTAGGCGTTATAGGCGACGAGGGCTATCCGTATACTTTTCCTATAAGCCATGCCTTTGATGAAGAGAGCAATAAGCTGTATTTTCATTCTGCCGTATCCGGCCATAAGATAGACGCGATAAAAAACAATCCTAAAGCGTCGTTTTGCGTAGTAGGCAAGGACGACGTCGTATCAGCCGAATACACTACATATTTTAAGAGCGTCGTCGGTTTCGGCAAGGCATACATAGTGGAGGACAAGGAAGAAAGAGCCAAGGGTTTCAGGCTCCTGGCAGAAAAGTTCTGCATGCCTGATCTCGACAGACTTGATGAAGTCATGAAAAGCGACGCACCGCGGGCTGTCATCGTAGCTTTGGAGATAGAGTACATGACGGGTAAGGAAGCGATAGAGCTTACCAATATGAGATGATATGCGAGGCGGCGGCAGAGCAAATTGCCGCCTCGATATGCGATTTGTTAGCTCAGCTGGGAGAGCGTCTGGGTGACAACCAGAAGGTCGGCGGTTCGAGCCCGCCACAGATCACCAAATCATGATTTGCCGCCTTTTGGCAAATCGCGTTAGAAGCGGAAGCAAAGACAGAAAAAGGAACTTCGGGGGATGATGTCCCCCGGAGTTCCTTTTTTAACAGGGTGCACCCATGAGGGCGCACGTTCCTGACTGCCGCAAGATTTCTCTGCTGGCCGTTTGGCAAGGCTGGCTAAAACGGATTAGCCCACTGTGATTTCAACCTTTTTACCGCTGAAAGCCACGCCGTATTTATAAATTGTTTCAACTCCTGCGGCAACCAGCTCAGTATCATATTTCTTATTGATGATCTGCTGAAGGGCGGTTTCGGACAATTTTTTAAGCTGTTCTTCCGTGCAATCTTTTTCGGCCTTCAGCTCGATCAAAATGCCGGGCAGATTTTTATTCATAGGTTTAAGCTGGATGTCGTATCTGCCGTCGCCGGATTCTCTATTGGAAGAAATGAATGAACCGCCGAGCAAGGCGCACAGACCGAGCATGAAGCCGTGGTAGAAATTTTCGCCGGCAGTATCAAAGGAGCTTACGGACTGTGTGAGCAGAGTTTGAATCTGTTTTTGCAGCTTATTTCTATCGCCTGAGAAGATCGCTTCTTGAATGGAAATAGCAGTAGGCTGGGGAATGATGTTATCCAGCTGCTGTAAAATTTCCTTATGATACACAAGAGATATTTCCCTGTTGGGCAGAGCAACCTCACACATGAAATCGCCGTTGAAAGACAGAGTGGTTTTAATCGCTTTCAGATAGCCTGCAACCAGCAGAAAGCTGTAAATAGTCGCAGGGTTAGTTTTGATTTGAGGATATATTACGCCTGTGTCGATATAGGTAATAAAGGTTTCGCCTTTGATAAGGGAAGTGAGCTTTTCATAAATTTCCTCATCCGCTTCGGCAATGATTTCTCCGATGATGTCATTGCTTCCCGTAGACTGCCAAAAGGCTCTCGGCTCACATTCGTTATTGAAATAGTTGATAACAGACCAAGGATTGAAGATTTCGGTATTGCCGAAACGATAGCCGTCGTACCATTCGCAGAGCTCGCCATATTTGTCAGGAACGCCGTAATATGCCGCCATCTCCTTTACCTCTTCGCAGGTAAAGCCAAAATAAGAGCTATATTTGTTATCCAATACAGAATGAATAGTAAGGTTATTAAGGCCGCTGAAGATACTTTCCTTTGCAACGCGAAGAATTCCGGTTAAGAAGCCGTAAGACAGATGCTTATTATCTTTAAGCCCGCCGGAAAAGAGATTGCGCATAAAGAGAATGACTTGGTCATAATAGCCTTCCATATGTCCCTGCTGAATAGGAATATCATATTCATCTATAATAATTACAGGAGCAACGCCGTGATGCTTATGGAGCATACTGGATAAGGTGAGAAGAGCGCCGGATAGCTCCACTTCATTGACATTGCCCGACAATAAATTTTCAAAGGATTCTTTTTCGTATTCGTTGCATTTATCGGATGTTTGAAGCTCGATATGGCGAGCGGCTTCTTTGGAAAAGATTGCCTTGATAGCGTCCAAGGTTTCTTCCCAGGTGTTAAACTTAATATCTTTAAAAGTAACAAAGATAACCGGATACTTACCTTGGTAGTCACGATACTTTTTGCCGCAGGTCCAAATCTTTTTGTCTCTGAAATATACGGAAGTATCTTCATCCGTCTTTTCAAAGAATGTACGAAGCATATCCATATTCAAAGTCTTTCCGAAGCGGCGGGGGCGTGTGAAGAGAGAGACCATAGGGCGTTCGTCTATGAAGTCCTTGATCATCATTGTCTTATCAACATAGTAATACTCCGAAGATGCCAAGCGGTAGTCGGAAACACCGATAGGCAGAGGAAGATTAACGGGACGGGCAGACTTTTTATAAAGTCCCGATTTTACACGTCCATCTGCAGGCTTTTCTACGTCGGCGGGAATGAGCCAAGATTTGCCTTGCTTTTCTGCACCTTGTATTTTTCCTTCTTTGCAAAGGGTGGATACTCGCCTTTCGGATATATTCCAAAGCTCTGCAGCTTCTTTTACAAACATAGTATCAGCCATCGTGCAATGACACCTCCTCACGTTTTTACATAGATATTATAGCATAATTCGGAATTTTGTCAATCAGATTTAGAATAATATCAATAATATTCAGAATAATATTAGATTTATTCGATATTATTCTTTTTCTTTTGTTCCGAAACTGCAAGAGCAATAAGGCCGCTCCGCCGCGCTGCGAAAAAACAAAATTCTGCCGGAAAAAAATACCGGTATAGACTTTATGAAGTTTTGGGAAAATTTAATTGAATATATGAGTTCTGTCTAGGAAATAATATGTCAAGGAGGAATAAACTGGCACATAAAAAATAGTGAATGCTGGTGCTTTCAATTTTCCCGCTATAAAAGTAAAATTCTAGGTAGATACTATTATCACAAATGCAAATGATATTATGTTCAGAAAAGGAGAGAAAAAATGGCAGTAAATTTAAAAGGCAGAAGTTTCTTAACGCTTATGGATTTCACACCGGAGGAAATCAGATACATGCTTGACCTTTCCCACGACCTTAAGGCCAAGAAGAGAGCAGGCATCTACAACAACGTGCTGGCAGGCAAGAACATCTGCCTCCTGTTTGAAAAGACTTCCACGAGAACGAGATGCGCTTTTGAAGTGGCAGCCCTGGAAGAGGGAGCACACGTTACTTTCCTCGACAGCAAGAGCTCACAGATGGGCAAGAAAGAATCACTGGAAGATACAGCTAAAGTTCTTGGCAGATTCTATGACGGAATCGAGTACAGAGGATATGAGCAGAAAGTAGTGGAAGACCTGGCAAAATACGCAGGAGTACCTGTATGGAACGGACTTACTGACGTAGACCATCCTACACAGATACTGGCAGACCTTCTGACGATAGAAGAGCACGTGGCCAAGCCTCTGAACAAGGTAAAGGTGGTATTCGTAGGAGACGTAAGAAACAACATGTCATACGCATGGATGTATGGCTGCGCCAAGATGGGAATGCACTTCGTGGCATATGGACCTGCTGAACTGGTTTCACAGGTGGACAGCTCTGTAATAGAAAGAGCAAGAGAAGTTGCCAAGGAAACAGGAGCCGTAATAGAAGTAAGCTCAGACGCATCATGCTTAAAGGGAGCTGACGTACTGTACACTGATATCTGGGCTTCCATGGGTGAAGAAGATCAGATTCCGGAAAGAGTAAAGATGCTGACTCCATACAGAGTAACCAAGGAAATGCTGGAAGCTACAGAAAACGACGACGTGATCTTCATGCACTGCCTGCCTTCATTCCATGACTTTGAGACTACAATGGCCAAGAGCCAGAAAGAACTGGGATACGACATCAGAGAAGTAACCGACGACGTATTCAAGTCAAGACATTCAAAGGTATTCGATGAAGCTGAGAACAGAATGCACACCATCAAGGCTGTTATCGTGGCTACTATCGCATAAATATTGCAGTTAAGGCGCGATACGCCAATATTCTAAAGTTAAACATTTACCGGGAGGGAGAAATGTGCTGCTTACCAGAGACGGAGGATTTTCCGGCGGGAAGCATGACTTCCTCCTTCCCCGGACAAGAATTGAGTGTGCGCTCAATGAAAGGAGGACATAGGATATGTACCCTGGAATTCATAATTTTTCAGAAATAGGCAAACTGAATAAAGTTCTGCTTCACAAACCGGGACTTGAGCTTGAGGCTCTTACTCCGACTACGATGGAAAGGCTCCTCTTCGATGACATACCGTTTCTCAAGATCGCTCAGGAAGAACACGACATTTTTACTAAAATACTTGAAGACAACGGAGTTGAGGTTATCTTCTATGTGGATGAAACGGCCAAAGCTCTTGCAGATGCAAAGATAAGAACCCAATTTATAAACGAATTTCTGGATCTGAGCGATGTCAAAGCTGCGGGCCTCAGAGAATCCATAATAGAATTTCTGATGTCCATGGAACCGGACAAGATGGTGGCTAAGCTGATTGCAGGAGTAAAAAAGACAGACCTGCGCCATCATGAGGAAGTTACGTCGCTGTACGATATAATTGAAAACGATTATCCCTTCGTGTCAGACCCGATGCCGAACCTGTACTTTACAAGAGACCCCGGAGCGTGCGTGGGAAACGGCCTGAACCTGCACCACATGAGCACCCCGGCGAGAAGGAGAGAGGCGCTGTTCCTCAAATATATGTTCAAATACGACAGAGATTTCGCAACTGAGGATAACAAGCTCTGGTATGACATATACGAAGATTATTCTATAGAAGGCGGAGACGTTCTCGTGCTTTCAAAGGACGTGGTTGCTATAGGTCTGTCACAGAGAACTACCGTAGACGGAATAGAGAGATTCGCCAAGAATTTGCTGCCGAACTCGGATTACAAAAAGATTCTCGTGTTCGATATTCCTAAATCGAGAGCTTTCATGCATCTGGATACGGTGTTCACCATGATAGACTACGACAAATTTACCATACATCCGGAGATAGAGGGACCTCTCAGCGTTTATGAAATTACCCTTGGCGCTAACAATGAACTGAAATTTAATGCCGTCAAGGAAGAGCTGAATAAGGTTCTGGCCAGAGAGCTGAATCTCCCGGCAGTAGATTTCATAAGATGCGGCGGCGGAGACATGATGGCTTCCCAGAGAGAGCAGTGGAACGACGGTTCCAATACTCTCTGTATAGCTCCGGGAACTGTGGTGACTTACGAAAGAAATTACGTTTCCAACGAGCTGATGGAAAAGAAGGGAATCAAGGTTCTCACAATGCCTTCATCGGAGCTTTCAAGAGGCAGAGGCGGCCCTAGATGTATGTCCTGCCCTGTAAACAGAGACGATTTGTAAACAGCTATCGCTTATAACTAAATGCAATTAAGGAGAGAGTAAAGTTATGCAGAAAATTGTTGTCGCTTTAGGCGGAAACGCGCTGCAGTCAGGCAACGGACCTGCCACTGCTGAGGCGCAGTTGGAAGTAGTAAAAAAGACATGCGAGCATATAGCCGAAATCAGCGGCAGAGGATATGAAGTCGCCGTTGTTCACGGAAATGGCCCTCAGGTGGGAAGAATCCTCCTGGCTTCAGAGACTGCCAAAGATGTGACTCCGGCCATGCCTTTCGACGTGTGCGGAGCTATGTCTCAGGGATATATAGGTTACCATCTTCAGCAGGCTTTGAGATTTGCTCTCAAGAAAAGAGACAGAAACGTTCCTGTAGTTACTCTGGCTACGCAGGTCGTAGTCGATGAAAACGACCCTGGATTCAAAAATCCTACCAAGCCTATCGGCCCTTTCTATTCGGAAGAAGAAGCCAAGGCCATGGTGGAAGAAAAGGGATATTCCGTAAAGGAAGACGCCGGCAGAGGCTGGAGAAGAGTAGTGGCTTCGCCTATTCCTAAGAAAATCGTTGAAATCGATTCTGTAAGAAAACTTTGGGATACGACCATCGTCATCACATGCGGCGGCGGCGGAATCCCTGTAATCGAAAAGGCTGACGGTTCTCTCGAAGGCGTTGCCGCAGTCATAGACAAGGACTTCGCGGCTGAACTTCTGGCCGAGGAAATAGAAGCGGACGCTCTGATAATCCTGACCGAAGTGGAAAAGGTGGCCGTAAACTTCAATAAGCCTGATCAGCAGGATTTGGCTCACATGACTTACGCCGAGGCTGAAAAACACTGCGCGGACGGACAGTTCGCACCAGGAAGCATGCTCCCTAAGGTTCAGGCTGCGATGAAGTTCGTAAAAGCAAATCCGGACAAGAAAGCCATCATCACTTCTCTTGACAGAGCTATCGACGCGCTGGAGGGAAAGACAGGCACAGTAATTACATTTGCATAAGTGATTTATCACGATACAAAGACCTGCCCGATTTAATATCGGGCAGGTCTTTTCTTATACATTCTGAATGCGCTGCGGTTATCAGACAGTTCATATCTCTGCAGTCTATCCGTTATCTGCGCAGCCAGCTTTTTTCATATCTCCGCAGTCTGCTGACGCAGCCAGCCTTTGACATCTTCGCTGAGAACGGGAGAGAGGGTTTCATATACATGCTTATGGTAATTATTGAGCCATTCGCGTTCATGCCGGGTCAGCATCTCAGGTATTATGGCGTCTCTGTCGAATGGGCAGAGAGTTATGCTTTCAAAGGCCAAAAGGTCACCGTCCTCTATGCACAAAAGTTCGTTTTCCAGCCTTATGCCGAACTTGCCTTCGATGTAAACGCCCGGCTCATCTGTGGTGATCATTCCGGGTTGTATAGCTACCGTTCCTCTTGGACTTATAGTATTGGGACCCTCGTGAACGCTTAGCAGATGACCTACTCCGTGACCGGTGCCGTGGTTGAAATCAAGACCGGCTTCATGAAGCGGCCTGCGGGCTGTTTTGTCAAGGTCGATGCCTCTGGTTCCCGCCGGAAAACGGCAGGAGGCGAGAGCTATATGGCTTTTCAGGACGAAAGTGTAATACTTGCGCATCTTGTCCGTCAGCTCGCCCAGCGCTATCGTGCGCGTAATGTCGGTGGTTCCGCCTTTGTACTGGCCTCCGGAGTCGACGAGAAAGAGACCCTCAGGCTTCAATTCCCTGTCTGTTTCAGGAACAGCGCAGTAGTGGACAACTGCGCCGTCAGGCCCGTAGCCGGCTATTGTGCTGAAGCTGGGCTCAAGAAAGTTTCCGCGGCGTCGGCGGCATTCCTCCAGGTGCTCGGATGCTGAAATTTCCGTGACTCTGCCTGCGCCTGCAAAAGCTTCTCTTTTGAGCCAGCAGATGAAATCCGTCACCGCAGCTCCGTCCTGTATATGGACAGCCCGGGTGCTTTCGATTTCTGCAGGGTTTTTCACGGCTTTCATCAATTGAATCGGCGACGGCTCGTCGATGATGCCGACGCCTTCCGGAATGTTTTTTATCAGCGTATATGAGGCTGCCGAACAGTCGGCCATGATGCTGGAGCCCTGTGGCAGCTGCTTTATATCTTCGTATATCTGGAAGTAATTCTTGACTTGAACTCCGGCAGGGATCACGGAATCGTCTTGTGCGCTGCTGCTCTGGGCATTGTTGTCCTGCACGCCGCTGTCCTGCACGCCGTTACTCTGCATATCTCTGTCCGCTCCGTCAAAGATATACAGCCGCACTTCTTTAGGTGTGATGAGTGTAAAAGCGAAGAACACAGGCGTGGTTTTGACGTCGCTTCCGCGCAGATTGAAAAGCCATGCCGTCTCTTCCAGACGGGTTATCAGGTGGTAAGCGGCATTTTTTTCTTTTAAAGCAGCGCGCAAATCCGCCATCTTATCTTCGCAGCTTTTTCCCGTGACAGACAGGGGCAGGCTATATATCGGTCTGCCGCAAAGCTTAGGACGCTCTTTCCAGATTTCTCCGGCCAGGTCTCTGTCGTAAATTATCTCAACATTTTTATCCTGCAAGACAGAATTATATTCTTCTCCCTCCGTGAGGCTGATTACTCTGCCGTCAAAGGCCAGTCTGCCGCCGTAAGGGATATGCTGTTTTAGAAACTCGGGAATAGACGGAACGCCTATTTCACCGGATTTCTGCAGATGGATACCGCTTCCTTTGAGCTCTTCTTTCGCCTGGAGAAAATACCGGCCGTCTGTCCAGAGACCGGCCTCATCTGAAGTCACAACCAAAGTCCCTGCGGAACCTGTGAAGCCTGAAATGAATCTGCGGCATTTGAAATAGTCGTTGACGTATTCAGAGCCGTGAAAATCAGTGGTGGGTATAATGCAGGCGTCTATATTGCCTGCTTTCATCAGCGTCCGCAGTGCTTTTAGTTCTTCTCTCATATTTTTCCTCCTGAGGTTTGATAAATTTCGGCAGTTGGTCCGGCAAATTCTATCTGATAAATCTATATCCTCTGTGAATGTTCACTATATCGCGGAGGATGGAAGCCGCAGCAGGAGTGGTTCCTGAGGCGCCGCCCATGACGAACAGGTCGCCCAGCGTGTCTGAAGTATAGCGGACGGCTTTATTCTTCCCCTCTACTCCGTAGAATGGGCTGTCGGGGCCGACCATCTCAGGGGCGACTTTCATGGTTACAGAGCCGTCTTCACCGACGGAAGTTCTTCCGATCAGACGGTATTTCCTGCCTGATGACAGAGCCTTTGCGATGTCGTCTCTGGTCAGCTTGGTTATGCCTGTGATTTCCATGTCTGCAAGGCTCTTTTTGATTCCCATGTGCAGCCTGGTCAGTATGAGAAGCTTGGTTGCCGTATCGAAGCCCTCCACGTCCAGAGTAGGATTGGTTTCGGCGATGCCGGCAGCCTGGGCTTTTTTGAGGGCTTCCTCATAAGTTACGTCGTTTTCTTCCATGTCCTTTAAGATGAAGTTGGTCGTGCCGTTTAAAACTCCTTCTATGGAAGTGATATCGGCTCCGGCCATATCCATCATGCCGCCGTTGACCGATGGCAGAGCTCCGCCTGTGGTGCATCCGACGCCGAGCTGCAGTCCCCGCTCTTTAGCCGTGGCGGCCAGTTCGTCATAAGCTACGAGGACAGGGCCTTTGTCCGACGTAACCACGTGGATATCGGCTTGCAGCAGTTTTCTGATGTATGAAAGACCAGGTTCTCCTGTTTCCTTATTGGTAGGAGTCATTATCACCGCCAGGTCAACGTCGCCGTTTTCGACGACTGTGTCGATGGTGATGTCCTTGCTTCCTCCGTCGAATTTAGTTATATCTTTCTCATTCTGTACGAATTCAAAGAGGGCTGAAAGATCAATGCCGTCTTTGTTATATATTCCTCCGTAATATTCAAGGACATAGTTTACCTGAATATCAAGGCCCTCGGCCGCGAGAGCCCCGCGGCGGCTATCGAGCAGGTTTATCAGAGCTTTGCCCACTCCGCCGCAGCCTGTGATTGCTAATCTCATCATATCAAAGTACTCCTATCTTTTCAAGTTCAGCCTTGATTTCTTCTCTCGCCTCTTCTGTGGCAGGCTTTAAAGGTTTTCTCGGAACTCCGCCCTCGTAGCCCAGCATGGCCATAGCCGCTTTGAGGCCGGAAACTCCGTATTTTCCTGTAACGAGGGTGTTTATCTTAAGAAGCTTGAGCTGAAGAGCCTTGGCTTCCTCATATCTGTTTTCCCTTACCAGTTTGACCAAATCGCAGCATTCCTGCGGCAATATGTTGGCCAGAGCTAAAGTAGCGCCTCTGGCTCCGACGGCCAGGGCAGGCATGAGATAACCTGTATTTCCGGCGAATACGGAAAAGTTGTCATCTGTATCGCGCACGGTTTCGGCCAGCTGAACGATGTTTCCTCCGGTGTCCTTCACACCTGCGATGTTAGGGTGATTGGAGAGTCTGGCGATGAGGGCGGAAGAGAGATTTATGCCTGTATTGCCTGGCATGTTGTAGAGCATTACGGGCACAGGGCTTGAGTCGGCCACGTCGGTGAAGTAGCCGTAGAGGATTTCGTCTTTCATGGCGCCTCTGTAATAGTGAGGAGGAAGAACGAGAACGGCGTCCACGCCGAGGGCGGCAGCTTTTTTGGCTGTTTCGATGGTTTCCGCGGTGCTTTCGCAGGAAACTCCGGCTATTATTTTCTTGGCCTTGGTGAAGTTGTTTACGGCGAACTGGATCACTTCCAGCTTCTCCGCTTCCGTGAGATACACGAATTCGCCGTTGGAACCGAGGACGACGATGCCGTCAAGATCAGTTTTTCCCCATTTTTCAAGGTTATGCTTCATTTTGCCATAATCTATGACGCCGCTTTCGTCGAAGGGCGTGATTATTGGCGTATAAATTCCGTTGAAGGTCATGTTTCTTAATCCTTTCTTTTAGTCTTTGAAAGGCCCGGAGAAAGTCTCATGACAAAAGCCTTATGACTAAAGTCCTATGACCGCTCCGGGCCGTGTGTTTCAGCAAATTTTCATCATGCCCCAGGCTTCAGCTATTTTCCGTTCCCAGAGCCAGGAGCGCGTCTCCTTTGTTGGCCGCCAGGCTGGCCATTCTCCAGCAGCATACACCGTCATCCTCGGCAAAGAACTCCTGAAGTTCCTTATCTCCGTGAAAATCTGTTATATTTCCCAGCTTCTGCCCCTTGGTGATCTTTTCTCCCGGGTCGACATAGCAGTTGAACACTCCGTCGTGTTCAGCCTTAAGACGGTAAAAGCTGTCCAGCTCCACTTGCCTGTCCGCGGAAGTCACTTCTTCAGCTTCGTACATGCCAAGCATGTCGAGGACGCTGCGCAGACCGTTGTAATGGAGCGTTTTGGTCTTTTTGTCCACCAGTCCCAGCCCGCCGATCTCAGGCTGTATGCAAGGTATGCCCAGCTCTGAAACGCTGGTATAGAAGTTTCCGATGTCGCTGGCGCCTTTGCCTGCGCTTTCGGTGATGGCTATGTATTCAAGGCCGTAAGCTTTGGCCATCTTCAGAGACATTTCGTCTATGTCGGTTCTTCCTGCTGAATTTCTGTGGTAGAAGACATAAGGGTTGAGATATTCCTGTCTGTCACCGCTGTGCATGTCGATGTGGTAGTCGGCGCAGCTGGCCAGCTGAAGCAGAGTATTGGCTATGACTTCAGTTATGGTTCCGTCAGGATTTCCGGGGAAAACCTCATTGAGATTTTTGTTGTCCTGCGGGTTTACAAACATCGTTTTGTGGGTAAACGCTTCGAAATTGCACATGGCGCAGCCGATTATCGTCCCTTTCAGCTTGGCGGGGTCTATGTCGTGGTAAAGCTTTAAGTTGGCGGCTATACCGGGATATTCCGTGCCGTGGACTCCGGAGGTCACGCATAATTTGGGACCTTCTTCCAGGCCTCTTATCATGTAGCACGGAAGAACCGTCTTATTGCCGTAAGCATCCTGCACCGGCAGGTCTTTGAAAAACTTTGTGCCTTTTTCAGGCGTTTCATAGAACAAAGTCGTCATTGAATTACCTCTTTCTTATTTTCTGTGCCGCCGGAGCGGCCGGCTTTGCGCTTCTGGCTTATGTGCCGGAGCGGCCAGCCCTTGCGGTTTATGCTGCCGCGGCTATTTCTTAGCCAGATATGCTTCGGTAGCCCTGGCTATCCTGTCCATGGCCTTTTCGATGTTCTCATAAGAATTGGCGAAAGAAACCCTCAGATAACCTTTGCCATATTCGCCGAAAGCAGAACCTGGAACCATGGCCACTCCCGCCTCGTTTATGTAATAGTTGGAGGCTTCCTCGTCGCTCATGCCGAGCTTTTTGATATTTACGAAGCAGTAGAAAGCACCTTTAGGAGCTATGCAGCTTAAGCCTTCGATCTTGTTGATCCTGTCGTATACCAGTTTTCTTCTGCGGTCGAACTGCTGTCTCATGTCTTCCACGCAGTCCTGAGGACCATTTAAGGCAACCTCGGCTCCGTCCTGTGCGAAAGAGTTGGCGCAGGTTACAGTATATTGAAGTACTCTTATCATCGCGCTGATGAATTCCTTGTTGGCAGTTACGGCAAAACCTATTCTCCATCCGGTCATCGAATATGATTTGGAAACACCGTGTATCATCACTGTACGGTCTCTCATTCCAGGCAGAGAAGCGATGCTGTGGTGAACGCTGTCATCATAGATGAGCTTTTCATAAATTTCATCGGAAAGAACCACCAGGTCATACTTTTCTGCGATGTCAGCGATGGCCTGCAGACTTTCCTTGCTCAGAACCGAGCCTGTCGGATTGTTGGGTGAGTTGACGATCACCATTTTGGTCTTAGGTGTAACCAGCTTCTCGATATCCTCAGGAACTACGTTGAAGTTGTTTTCCTCCAGAAGCGGATAGGAAACTGTCTTTGCTCCTACCAGATCGGCGCAGTAGAAATAGTGAAGCCAGGATGGATTAGGCACTAAGACCTCGTCGCCCGGGTCAAGAAGAGCGGTCATCGCGATGGAAACAGCCTGGTTAGCGCCCACCGTGACGATGACGTCTGACATTTCATAGTCAAGACCGTTGTCTCTTTTAAGCTTATCTGCCACAGCCTGACGCAGGCTTTCCGTACCGTAGTTTGAAGTATAGAAAATGTGACCCTCGTCGAGAGATTTCTTCGCGGCTTCCTTGATATGAGCAGGAGTATCGAAGTTAGGCCTGCCGATACTCAAGCTTATGATATCTTTGCCTTCTTTTTCAAGCTTGGCGACAGCCTCGGTCACTTTTCGGATCCCTGAGAACGGTATGTCGTTCATCTTGATGCTTTGTTTCATTTTAACAGTCATAATTTATTTCCTCCCACACAAAAAAATCAGAAATTTGGTCGTTTGCTAAATTCTATATGCAAACTATGTGCCATCGTTGAGAGAGGGGGGGGTATGCTGTTATTGAGAAAGGGGTATGGATAATTGACAAACAGGACATGACGTAGTATCATTTTAATGTATGTTTATCGACAGAAAAAGGCGTCTCATGCGCGGCTTGCGCTTTTATGCGGCTATGCGGCGGGCAGAGAAGCGCCGTGCTGTAAATACGGAGAAAAGAGGGCTTGAAGCGATGATGAAAGAAGATTTCTTTTTGCAGGAAACATGCGAGATAATGTCTGGACTTTTCAATGTAGTGATCACCATAGTGGACAAGGATTTTACCCGCATTGCCGGCACCGACCATTACAAGGCTCAGGTGGGAAAACCGGCGGCCAACCCTAATGTTTTCAAGGAAGTAATGGAAAATGAGAAGACTATAATCATCGACAAGCCGGGTGAAGAAGCGGTGTGCAGACTGTGCAGGAACCGCGCCGAATGCAGGGAAAAGGCAGCCATCTATACCCCTTTAAAGGTCAACGATGAGATAGGGGGGTATTGGAATCATTGCTTTTACCGAAGAGCAGAAAGAGAGCCCGTTCTTTAAAAATGAAGCCTTCCGCGGATTTTCAGAAAAGCTGGCGGAACTGATTTCAAGCAAAATGCAGGCAGACGAATATCTGAGAATGCTGTCTGTCAATCTGGAGCAGAACCGCGCCATCATAAATTCAGTACATGATGGCGTTATCGCCGCCGACGAAAACGGCAGGATATATCAGATAAACGATTCGGCAGTCGCTCTGCTGGGCGGAAAAGCGCAGGATTACACCGATAAGCCCCTCGAAAAGATTTTTTCCGTCAAGCTGATGGAGCGGATAAGAAAAGAAAAGAATTTTACGGAGGCGGAAGAACGCATATCCGTTGGAAACACCAAGGTTGCAGTGCTCGTCACGGCTCAGACCATAGAATGGAACGGCATGCCTTACGGCACCGTGCTGACCATAAAAACCATGAAAGAACTTAGCGCGCTGGCGCGCAGAGTTATAAGGGACGACGACTACAAGATAAGCTTCGACGACATAATCGGAGATTCAGTTGAAATAGAGAACGCCAAGGACTTCGCCAGAAGAGTCGCCGGTAGCAATTCCACCGTATTGATAAGGGGAGAGAGCGGCACCGGCAAGGAGATGTTCGCCAGAGCAATCCACGGAGCCAGCTCCCGCAGTAACGGACCGTTTGTGGCCATAAACAGCGCTGCCATACCTGAGCAGCTGCTGGAAAGCGAGCTTTTCGGCTATGAAGACGGAGCCTTTACAGGCGCCAGACACGGCGGAAAGATGGGGAAATGCGAGCTGGCCATAGGCGGAACGCTTTTCCTCGACGAAGTGGGCGATATACCGCTGTTTCTCCAGTCCAAGTTCCTCAGGATGCTGCAGGAAAGATGCATAGAGAGGGTGGGCGGAAACAAGCGCATACCAGTCGATATAAGGATCATCGCCGCCACCAACAGAAACCTTGAAGAGATGATAGTTAAAAAAGAATTCAGGGAAGATCTGTACTACAGACTCAACGTCATTCCTGTATTTCTGCCGCCTCTGCGCAAGCGTAAGGAAGACGTGTTTACGGTCAGCGAATATTTCCTGAAAAAATATACTGAGCGCCTGGGAAAAGAGATAGAATTCATTTCGCCTGACGCCAAGCGGGTGCTGGGCGCTTACAACTGGCCGGGAAATCTCAGGGAACTGGAAAACGCCATAGAATGTGCCGTAAATATAGAGACCAGCGGAGTGCTTACCGTCACAAGCCTGCCGGAGAAGATACGCGAGAGCGTATACGGCATGATGAACCAGAGCCAAAGCGCTGCAGATACAGGGGCAGGAGGATTTGCCCAACAGACGTACACGATGCCTGCCGGCGCGGTTTACGGAAGCTTTCAGGATCAGAGCGAGATGAAGGACGAAGCCGTATGGCTCAGGGAAAGACGGCGCAAAGCAGACCTCGAAACGGTGCTCAAGGCGCTGGACAAATACGGCTGGGATACGAAAGGAAAAAAGAATGCTGCAAAAAGTTTGGGAATCGGAATCGCGACCCTGTATCGTATCCTCAACAAATAAACTTTAAATGATAAAAAATGATAATTAGTGATAATTTCTATCATTTTAGAGAGAAATTATCACTAATTTTTTTGTGCTCTGAGAACAATTTTTTTCATTATTATCTTGGTATTCTCCTAAATTACCTTAAATGAACGAATTAACGCCGCTAATACAGCTATTGCTTCAAGGTTTGGCATAAGACTTGCGTAAATACTTTTATAAAATGAAAACCGTTTTAACCGGAGGGAGCAAAATGTTTAACAACGATAACAGAGAAACTGAATTCAAAACCATGATGCCTAAGCTTTACGGCGACTGGGGAGTGGATTCCGAAGTGGGCAAGCTCAGAGCAGTGCTCATGAGAAGGCCGGGAAAGGAAATCGAAGGAATAACCGATCCGGCAGCCGTGGCCATGAAAGAGATATGGGACGTAGGCAAAGTAAGGGAGCAGCATGACGCCCTTGCTGAAATATACCGCAGCCACGGAATTGACGTCTATTATATAGAAGATATGGATGAAAACCTGCCCAATGCCATATATGCCAGAGACCTGGTATTCATGACTCCTGAGGGAGCCATAATAGCGAGACCGGCGGCAGGCTGCAGGATAGGAGAAGAAGTATACGCAGCCCGTCAGCTGGCTAAGATAGGAGTCCCTATCATAAAGATGGTAAACGGCGACGGCATATTCGACGGAGCCTGCTGCCTCTGGATGGACAGAAAAACATGCATGCTGGGATACGGCAAGCGCTGCAACGCTTCGGCCACTGCTCAGGTGGAAGAGGAACTCCGCAATATCGGTGTGGAGAACCTCATAAAAGTAGAGATACCTAGAGGATGTGCACACCTGGACAGCTTCATGGCATTCGCAGATTTGAAAGTAGCGCTGGTTCTCAAACTGGCCGCTCCCGATACCATATACAACGAGCTTGAAGCGAGAGACATCAAGATCGTAGATATACCTGACTACGAGGAATTCGGCAGGTTCTGCCAGAACTTCGTAGCTCTGGAGCCGGGAAAGATAGTCATGCCGACAGGCTGCCCGAAGACTGTATCCGCTCTGGAAAAGGCAGGCGTGGAATGTATACAGCTTGATGTAAGCGAAATAATCAAAGGCAACGGAGCAATACATTGCATGACGGCATTCCTCAAGAGGGACAGCGTGCCGCTGTATAAATAGAACAGCAGCCTCTGCACCACGAAGCCTTTATGCACCGAAGCTTTTGTATACCGAAGCTATTGAAGATATTTTATCCTTGAGCAAAAATCAATTTGCTCGACGGTAAATATATTGTAAAGGAGGAGAAAAATGAAAAGGAATTTGATGAAGATGATAACAGTAATGTTGTCTCTGGTATTGGTCATCGGACTCTTTGCCGGATGCGGTAAAGACGGCGGGACTTCAGCCGGACCTGTGAAAGACGACGGCAGCGTCGTCATCAGAGTGCCGTTTGCATCCGAGCCATCATCCCTCGACCCGGGCTATGGAAACAGCTCAGACAGCATATGCCCTAGAGGAATGATGTTTGAGGGCCTCGTAAGGATATACGACAACAAAGTACATCCTGGTATGGCCGAAAGATGGGAAGTAGCCGATGACGGTGTGACATATACTTTCCACCTCAGAGACAGCAGTTGGTCAGACGGAGAACCTGTTACAGCACATGATTTCGTATATGGTATAACGAGACTTCTCGACCCGAGCGAAGACGCACCTAACGGAAACTATGCCTGGATGGGATATTACATCAAGAACGGCGCGGAATTCAATGCAGGAGAGTGCAGCGCCGAAGAGCTGGGAATCAGAGCTATAGACGACAAGACACTGGAAATCACAGCTGTCAAGAACATGCCTTACTTCGTAGAGCTGATGAAGCTTCCTTGTTTCTATCCTGTAAGAGAAGATATGGGAGAAAAGTATGGCAAGGAATACGCATCTTCTCCGGACAAAGTAGTATGCAACGGACCTTTCATTCTGACAGAATGGGAGCATGAGAGCAAGCTGGTATTTGAGAAGAACCCTGAATACTGGAATGCTGACGCTATCAATGTAGACGGAGTCGAAGCATACATAATCGGCGATACCGAAACCATAATCAACATGTTTGACAACGGCGAGCTGGAAATAATGAACACCATCGGCAAGGAATATATCGACAAGTATCAGGAAACCGATGAGGCGGTATTCATCGAGAGCGCTACCATATGGTACACAGTAGTAAATACAAAGACTGACAGAGGCGAGGCTTCCAAGCTTCTGCAAAACAAGAACTTCCGTCAGGCCATATCCTACGTACTCAACAGAGAAGCTCTGGTGGAAGCTGCCTGCGGCGACGGTTCGTTCGGCATAACCCGCATGATACCTGACCTTATCACAGTACAGGATTCGACATTGGGAGAGTTGTATCCGTTCGAGCCATATTCGACAAAGGGAGATGCAGAAAAGGCTCAGGAGCTCTTTGACAAGGCCCTTGAAGAAACAGGCTTCACCAGAGACAACCTTCCTGACATAACTCTTCTCACCTTTGATGATGAAAGAGCTCAGGATTCAGCAGAGATCATACAGGCACAGCTGGGCGAAGCTTTCGGCCTCAACGTGATCATGGATACTCAGACTTACTCAGCCCGTGTTGAAAAGGAAAACCAGGGAGACTACGACTTGTGCATCACCAACTGGGCTCCTGACTACAATGACCCGATGACATTCCTTGAATGTTATGAGTCGAATAACAGCTACAACATGTACTTCGGTGGACTGCAGAATAAAGAATATGATGAGATCATAGCTTTCTGCAACTCCACAGACGACATGCAGGCAAGAGCCGACAAGATGTTTGAAGCAGAGCAGATACTGGTTGACGAGATGGTAGGAATACCTCTCTTCCAGACATCCGGCTACTGGGGAATGAAGACTTATATGTCCGGCATAACGAAATGCGGATTAGGAGCCAACGACCCTGATTTCTCAAGAGTTCATTACGACGGAGAGGAATAAGGACATGAAGCGCATGTAAAAATGCCACTCTAAACATCCGGAATAGACGAAAGCCTTCGCTTGCAGGTCCGCCCTGCAGGCGGGGCTTCGTCATTTGACTGACGGAAAGGAAATGCAGGCTATGTTGAAGTATACATTGAAAAGGATCGTGATAGCCCTAATAACATTATTCATACTGATTTCTGCAGTGTTCGTAATGGTCAGGCTGTTGCCGGGAGATCCTTTTACAGACCCCAAAGTACCTGAGGCGACTCAGGAAAAAATGAGAGAATATTATGGACTTGATGAGCCGTTATATAAACAGTATTTTACGTATATGGGAAATCTCCTGCAGGGGGACCTGGGCTACAGCCTGAGGACACAAGGCAGGACAGTAAATGAAATAATATCGTCCGCGTTCCCATATTCGATAGATTTAGGTATAAGAGCCCTGGTATTTGCCGTGGCGGCAGGACTGCTGCTGGGAATTGTGGCGGCTCTTAATCAGAATAAATTTCTCGACCATTTCAGTATGGCGATAGCTGTAATAGGAATATCCATTCCAAGCTTCATCGTGGGAACCGTACTGCAATATTTCCTGTCTGTAAAGCTGGGCATATTGCCGGTAGCCAGATGGGACAGCTTCGCTTCGACCATACTGCCTACCTTTGCGCTTGGCCTCGGCTCTGTAGCCACGATAGCACGGCTTATGCGTACAAGCATGCTGGAAGTTACCAACGAAGACTTCATAAAAACAGCTAAAGCCAAAGGGCTCAGCAAAGGCGAGATAACATTGAACCATCAACTGAGAAATTCGATGCTTCCTGTAATAACCGTAATGGGACCGATGGTGGCCACACTGCTTACAGGAACATTTGTAATAGAGAATATCTTTGCCATACCGGGACTGGGACGGCATTATGTCATAAGTATACAGACATTGGATTATCCGCTTATACTAGGAATGACCATCGTGTACAGCGTGTTTCTCGTTCTGATGCAGCTCGTTGTCGATCTGGTTTATGGATTTATAGACCCGAGGATTAAATTGAGGTAGAGAGGAGCTTGCATTTATGAAAAAGAAAAAGATACAGGAAGAAGTATACAATGTAGAGTTTGAACATGAACAGGCGGCTTTCACAGAAGACATGTTTACCTTTGCGGAAAGAGACGAAAGTGCGGCGGAAAAAATGTATGCGCCGAGCATAAGCTACTGGCAGGACGCCTGGAGACGTCTCAAGAAGAACAAGGTAGCCATGGCCAGCATGATATTCATAATCCTGCTCGCGGTACTGGCTATAGTCGCTCCTATGGTATCTCCTTACAGTCATGCTACGCTGGACTATGCGGCCATGAACCAGAGCCCGTCAGCTGAGCACTGGTTCGGTACCGACAACCTGGGCAGAGATATGTGGGCGCGCGTGTGGATGGGAGCCAGAGTATCGCTGTTCATAGCTTTCGTCGCTGCTCTCGTTCAAAGCACCGTGGGAATAATAATAGGAGGCATATCGGGTTTCTTCGGAGGCAAAGTGGATATGTTCCTGATGAGATTGTCCGATATCGTGGACTCCATACCTCTGTTGGTATACGTCATACTGATAATGATGATAATGGGCTCAGGCATGGCTCCTATAATCATAGCCTTCGCACTGACAGGCTGGATAAGGATGGCAAGACTGGTAAGAGGCCAGGCCCTTTCCCTCAAGGAGAGCGATTACGTCATGGCTGCCAAAGGTCTGGGAGGCTCCAATATGAGGATAATCATCAGCCACATGGTACCTAACATGCTGGGCGTCATCATAGTTACCCTCACCATGAGCATACCTACCGCCATATTCACGGAAGCTTACCTCAGCTACATCGGTATAGGATTACAGCCGCCGCTGACCAGCTGGGGACTGCTGGCCAACGAAGGAGCGGCAGTCATCAAGACTTATCCGTACCAGCTGATAATACCGGCTCTGTTCATAAGTATCACGATGCTGTCAATGCAGCTGTTTGGAGACGGGCTCCGCGATGCGCTCGATCCTAAGCTTAGAAAATAGGAGGGAAGAAAGATGAGTGAAACATTATTGAAAGTTGATGATCTCAGAGTTTCCTTCGATACCTATGCCGGAGAAGTGCGCGCAGTCAGAGGCGTCAGTTTCAGAGTAGACAAAGGCGAGACGCTGGCAATAGTAGGAGAATCGGGATCCGGAAAAAGCGTAACGGCTCAGTCCGTAATGAGGCTTTCATCGGACAAAACCGTAAGATATAAGACAGGAACGATAGATTTTAACGGCCGCCTTATATTGGAGCTTACCGAAAAAGAGCTGTGCAAGATAAGAGGAAGCGAAATAGGAATGATATTGCAGGACCCTCTTACATCTCTGAACCCTACCATGACGGTTGGCAAGCAGATAGCTGAAAGTATAATAAAGCACCAGAAGCTGAAAAAAAGCGAGGCCATAGAAAAATCTATCGAGATGCTCAGGACTGTAGGCATACCTGAGCCTGAGAAGCGCGTGCGTCAATACCCCCATGAATTTTCAGGAGGAATGAGACAGCGTGTTTCCATCGCAATCGCGCTGGCCTGCAACCCTAAGCTGCTCATAGCCGACGAGCCGACGACGGCTCTCGACGTAACTATTCAGGCGCAGGTTCTTGAACTCATGAAAGATCTGCAGAGCAGGCTGGGCACATCTATAATCCTCATAACCCACGACCTGGGCATAGTCGCCGAAATGGCGGACAGGATCATGATAATGTACGCCGGAAACATCGTTGAAAGCGGCAGCTGCGACGATATTTTCTACAACCCGTCCCACCCGTACACCTGGGGACTTCTCGGAAGCATACCTAAGGAGGGACAGAAAAACAAGGAAAAACTGGAAAGCATCAAGGGAACTCCGCCTGATCTGCACGCAGAGATAAAGGGCTGTCCTTTCAAGCACAGATGCAAATACGCCATGAGCGTTTGCCACAGCTACCAGCCTCCGGCTTACGATATAAGCGAGGGACACGTGTCCAGATGTTTCCTGCATCACGAAATGGCTCCGGCCGTAACCAATCCTGTAACGAAACGCGAGGTGAAATAGATGGACAACAAGATGCTCCTGGAAGTGAAGAAATTAAAGAAATGCTTTGACGTCGGAGACCACAGAACGCTTACCGCCGTAGACGATGTCAGCTTCTTCGTCAGAAAGGGAGAGACTCTCGGTTTCGTAGGCGAATCGGGATGCGGCAAGTCCACTACGGGTAAAACTGTAATGCATCTCATACCCGCGACGTCAGGTCAGATAATATATGACGGCGAAGACATAACCAATATGAGCCGCAAGGAATACCTGGCCTTTACCCGCAAAGCCCAGATGATATTTCAGGATCCTTACGCCTCTCTGGATTCCAGAATGACTGCGGGAGATATAATCGCCGAGGGAATGGTGATACATAACCTGTATGACGCCAAGGAGAGGAAAGACAGGACTTATCAGCTTCTGGAAACAGTGGGCCTGAATAAAGAGCATGCCAGCAGATTCGTGCATGAATTTTCCGGCGGACAGCGGCAGAGGATAGGCATAGCCAGAGCTCTGGCCATAGACCCTGAATTCATCGTATGCGATGAGCCCATCTCAGCCCTCGACGTTTCCATACAGGCCCAGATAATCAATCTCCTGCTCGAGCTGCAGGAAAAGAGAGAGCTGACATATATGTTCATAGCTCACGATTTGGGCATAGTGCGCCACGTATCCGATCGTGTGGCCGTAATGTACCTGGGCGCTGTGGTCGAGCTTGCGGAAAGCGACGAGCTCTACAAGAATCAGCTCCACCCGTACACTCAGGCGCTCCTTTCGGCGATTCCTATCGCGGATCCTAAGGTGACGAGGGCAAAGAAGAGAATACTTCTGCAGGGCGACGTACCGAGTCCTATAGATGTAGGAAAGGGCTGTAAATTCGCGGGCCGCTGCAGTATGTGTAAGCAGATATGCCATGAGCAGGCTCCTGAGCTGCGCGACGTAGGAGGAGGCCACTTCGTAGCGTGCCATATGATATAGAGACTGCCTTTGACAGCTTGCCCGCGCGGGAAGAGCATATCTTGCTCCACGCGCGGGTTTTTTAAAGATAGTGCGGCGTTTTAGCCGGGAGGAAAGTGAAATGATAAAAAATCTGAGCTGTATATTTTCTGAAGAAGGTATTCTGACCAAGTCATCGGGACTACCTGTAAACAAAAAAGGCGCCCTATGCATTGCGCCCGATACAGATAGAGAGCTGCTGAGTCTTTACGCCGACCTGACCGCCAGGCTGGGCGTAGAATTAGCCGGTTTCCAGCCGCCGCTGACGAGCGCCCGCACGGCGGACGCTCTGCGCCTGTCTCTTGACAGTTCGGTGGAGACAGGCGCCAGCCAGCTGAGGCTGGCAGGCGGCGGCGTTGAGCTGGCGGCTTCGTCGCTGGAGGACCTGAGACGGGGTACTGAGTACATGACCGTTCTGTATCCCCTTGACGGCAAGGGAGGAAGCCTTGAGGCCATGGCAGGCATCGGGAAGCTCACGTCGGTGATTATAGATACAGCCAGTCTTACGATAAGGGAGGCCGAGGAAAGCACAGCCGGTGTTTTGGCGGATGCAGCCGGTATTTCGGCGGATAAAACTGGCGCCGCAGCGGACAAAGGTGGAGAGCTGATATACGGCAACCGTAGTTCTTTCAACAGAGCTGAGAGCCATTATAAGCAGAACCGCCGCATGAGAATCGTGATGGGCGGCGAACCCGGCCAACCGGAGAATTGCGCTGAAGCGCTGCTGGCCGCCGCTTTGCGCATCGCGATGGAAAACTACGAGACCGTATATCCTTACTGCGTGAAAGCTCTTCCCGAAGGGTGCGGCGGCATATACCTGAGGGAAGCGGAAAAGGCCGAAGTCAGAAAAGAGGGAGACAATATAATTTTCTGCGGAAAGGGAAAAGCTCTGGAAGAACAGGTATATGCTTACGCCTCATGTGAGAGAGATCCTTTTGCGAGCGATATTTTAAAAGACGTGGAGGATATGATCGCCTGCAGGAACGAAGCAGGTCAGGCAGCCTTCGCAGCCGCTTACGGCTCAGCCAGCGGAGAGGCCGGGGACAAGGCCTCGGGCAGCGGCAGCAGCGCGCAGAATGTCCTCATAACGCGGGAATATGCCAGAGGCATGGTGGACAGGGAAGCCATGGCCAGGTATCTGACTGAGAAGACAGGAAAGACAGAAGTAAGGAATTTCAACGACGGAAAGGAAGTGTTCAGAAGCGCGTCTTCTCTTTCATGGGAGGGAGACGATTTTATGGAACTTTTCAGAAGCAAGGCCTTGCCTCTCGTAAAGCCGGGAGATGACGTAAGGGTGGAGGGCCGCCTAAGCGAAGATATGGAAATGCGCAGCAGCCTTGCAAGCATGATCAGGGACCAGCTGAAAACCGCCGGAGCCGCAGAGACTGAGGCTGATATTTTCTGCGCGTACAAATCCGGTTATTCGTGGCTGGAGGAAAAGGTGCTCCCTATGTGGACTGCTCAGGCCGATGAGCGGCTTGATTCTGTAAAGATAACATTTCCTTATCTGCTCAATGAACGCGGCGACGATACATTTGAAGACGAGTCCGCGCCCAACTACGGCAAACACATGGATGATCCGCAGAAATTCTTCGACATTCCCACCAGGTGGTTGCAGGAATTCTTCCCGGCAGACGAACTAATCGAGAGGGAAGCAGGGATAAGCCGCGAAAAAGTGGAATTTGTCAGGGACGATAGTCTGGAGCATACTTACAGGATAGAATTTCTCGCTGAGGACGGTCAGAGCCTGTTTGAGGACAGCTTTGACGTCAAATACATAGAGAAACCTTATATAAAAAGATATCCGCAGATAGGCGTGACTCATGTCACTACGGGCTGGATAAAAGTCGAAGTCAACGGCAAAACGGTTCTCGACCAGCGCGTTGAAACCGACATAGAAAAGGTTTGGCGCGTACTTGAGGACGAGACCATACCTCAGCTTGAGCAGCGGCTGGTAAAGCGTTACGGCAAAGACGGCCTGGCAGCGGCGCAGCCTCTTTTCAACAGGCTACAGATCAATGTCCGGATGAGCGAAGTGGACAGAGACCTGGGATTCAGGGAAGAAAGGATTTCTACGGCAGAAGCTATGCAGGAGGACATATATTTCTACATTCTCGACTGGTTCAAGACCTACGGTGAGAGAGAATGTGAAAAGGAGCTGGACAATATCGGACTGATAATGCCGGAACCTGAAATCATGCGCGGCGAGAGAACAGAAATCGAAGTGATATTGTACGACGATTTGGCCGCAGGCGCTCAGCTGCAAGTTGACGACAAGCAAATTGAGATATGTGAAGCGTGCGGCGTCAAGGTTGCGGCAGAGTCGATATGCTTCAGCGCCGACAGCAGTTCTGCCGAGGTCACGGCAGTGGTTTCAGGCGAAGGGGCGTTGGCGCGGGCCAAAGCGCTGGGAGAGATGATAGAAACCGGAGTGATAGAGATGTTTTCCGACTGCTGCTTCAAGCTTTTTCTTGTCTGCAGGGACGGAACGGCTGAAATCACCATACCGAAAAGAAAGACGATGGTCTCGTCGCTTGATGAAGAGAAAAAGAATGAGATTCTGGCCGGCGACGTGGTGGATTACGAGCAGTATCTTGAACTTCTCGGATATTATGACGGAAGGCCAGGAGTTAAAATTATTCCGGCGGAGACCACGTATAAAGGCAGGAAAATCTTCTGCATAGAATGTTTCCGCCGCGACGAAGGCGTCTGCTATTCTGCCTCCAAGATGACTTCTGAAAGGATAACAGCGCTGTTTACGGCAAGACACCATGGCAACGAAGCTTCCAGCCTTAATTCTACGTTCATGCTTCTCGACAGGCTGCTTTCGGATATGAAAGGCGATTTGGAACGCATAAACGTCGTTTTAGTGCCTTTTATCAACATAGACGGAGGCCAGCTCCACTGCGATGTGCACAGAAAACATCCTAAGTGGCTGTGCCATCCGGCGCGCTACAACAGCGCAGGCTTTGAGTTCCGCAAGGATTTCAACAACCCTGACAGCATTTACGGAGAGGCTAGACTTTTAGGCAAGCTTTGGAACAAGTATCTGTTTGACATAGTGACGGATAATCACGGCTTTGAGGGCCACGAGCTGGTGCAGCCGTTTTCCGGATATATTTCACCGTGGTACAAGAGCTTCTGGGTACCTAGGGCGTTCTACTACGGATATATATGGTTCAGCGGAGAAAAGGAGCACATGCTGAAAATAGGAAACGCCATAAGACAGAAAGTTTCCGACGCCATCAACTGCGACGGGGAAATCTACCGTTTAAACAGAGAATTTGAAGACAGATTCTATAAATATGCTGAAAAATGGTTCCCGGACCTGTTCAGGCTCGAGAGATTCAACGAAGTGGTATTCTACTGGACTGATACTGACAAGCATCCGCGGCCTGCTAACTACGGTGTTAAAAATCCTGAAATCACCGCCGTGGACTGGACCACGGAGGTAGCCGACGAGACGGCCGTTGGAGATTACATGAAGCTCAACGCTCATGCGCACCATATTTCCGATTTGGCTTTATTCGAGGTGATGAGAGAATGTGAACTGATCATAGACCGGGCCTGGACGAAGAATATGAGCTTTACCAGATATCGTCGTCATCCTCTCTGCGCGGGAGAAGGAGAGGTTTTATGAAAGCAGCTGAAATGACAGGAGAAAGAAAATTCCGTGCGGGAAAGAGGCTTTTTCGCAGCGGAGAGAAAAATCTGTCTCACGTTGAAACGGGAGTCGGTTATAAGCCGGAGGTGAGTCTTGAGGCGTTCGTATTTTTAGGCGCCTGTATTGCAGCTTTCGGAGCTATAGGAAGCAGGATGGGCATGGTAAATATGCTCAACACACTCATGAATACGGCCTTTGACTTGCTGATGAATACAGTGTTTTATATAATGGCCATAGCCGTAATCGCAGGTGCGATCTCGGGACTGCTTTCTGAGTTCGGCGTGATTTCTCTCATAAACCGGCTGCTGTCGCCTTTGATGAGGCCTCTTTACGGACTTCCGGGAGCCGGGGTGATAGGCGTGATGGCGACTTATCTTTCGGACAATCCGGCGATTCTGGCCCTTGCCTCGGATCAGAATTTCAGGAGATATTTCAAGAAATATCAGCTGCCGGCTCTTACTAATATCGGGACAGCTTTCGGCATGGGGTTAGTCATAACGTCTTTCGTGATAGGTCTTTCAGCCGTCACAGGAAGTGGAAGCGGCAATTTTATCGCGGCGGTTCTCATTGGAAATCTTGGCGCTGTAGTCGGAAGCATAGTGAGCACCAGGCTGATGCTGGTGAAGACGCGGCGGTTATATGGCACTGAGGCCGCGGCTGATGAGAGCGAAGATGTGAGCGAAACAGAAGCGGATGCTGAGCTTCCTGAAAAGATGCGCCGCATAAGAAAGGGAAGCGCAGGCTATCGCTTCATAGAGTCAATGCTCTCCGGCGGCAGAAAGGGCGTAGATATGGGGATCTCTATCATTCCAGGAGTGCTGGTGATATGCTCCGTAGTGCTCATGCTGACCAACGGACCGTCTGCTGACGGAACTTACACAGGAGCTGCGGGAGAGGGAGTGGCTTTTCTGCCGTGGGCTGCTCAGAAATTGGATTTTGTGCTTGAAGCGCTGTTCGGCTTTTCGTCGCCGGAAGCGATAGCTGTGCCGGTGACTGCGCTGGGTGCTGCCGGGGCTGCAATAGGCCTGATACCGCAGCTCTTGCAGCAAGGTCTGGCAGACGCTGGTGATGTGGCGGTGTTCACATCAATGTGCATGTGCTGGAGCGGCTATCTGAGTACTCACATGGCCATGATGGACAGCCTGAATTTTCGTGAACTCACAGGGCACGCCATATTGAGCCACACTATAGGAGGTCTTACCGCAGGCATTTCGGCCAATCTGATGTTTACTGTTTTCTGCGGTTAGTATATTAGTAGGCCAAAAGCCTGCGTTTCCGTCAAAGCTAAGAGGAAACGCAGGCTTTTTCGTTAAGTAATTGCAGCATGCCAATCGCCGGGACGGCCGCAGCGAGATCAGCCAATCACCAGGCCGATGAAATTCCGGAGCAGCTTCGCGCCGTAGAAGATGACTACCGCGCCGCATACGACGTTTATCACGCGTAGCGTCTTGGGCGTAAATTTGGCGCTGAACAGCGATATGACCGTGGAAATCGTCAGGAACCAGATCACCGAGGCAGAGGCAAAGCCGCCGACGAAGAAAAGGTCCGTGCCCTCAGGCAGGGTTGCCTTGAAAGCTCCCAGCATCATGCTGCCGTCGATGAGGGCCTGCGGGTTGAACCAGGTGACGACGCATGCCGTAGTTATGACTTTGATTATGGGGACGTTTACGTCCTTTCCGCCCTCGAGGGATTCCTCCTTTGAGCGGATCAGACCGATGCCTATCCAGATAACGATGAGGCTTCCGACTGCGAGAATTATCATTTCAAGCCACACAGAGGCCGACATTACTGCGCCTATACCGAAGAAGCACGCCAGACCCAATGTAACGTCGAAAAAAATGACTATCAGTGCTGTGGCGTATACTCTTTTCCTCGGCTGAGTCAGAGCCGTATTTATGACAAAGAGATTTTGCAGACCTATGGGAGCCACGTATGCCAGCCCCATGGTCAGACCTTGAAGATAGATATCCACCAGATGGCCTCCTGAAAATATATTTACTCCGTTTTTATTACCTGATATAATTATATTATTGTTGGCCAGACAGCGCAATAGCGCAAAAAATAGTGACTAAGTAAGGAGAATCTTACTATGATACAAACTCATTACGACTGCCCTTGTCTTGAAAAATGCCCTTTGAACTATGCCATGTCCATAATAGGGGGCAAGTGGAAGATGCAGATAATATGCACGCTCAACAACAAAGGAACTTTGCGGTACAACGAGCTGAGAAAGAAGATGGACGGCATTTCAAACACTGTGCTCGCTTCTTCACTGCGGGAGCTGGAGGAAAAGGGCCTGATAGAAAGAAAAGAGTATCTGGAAGTACCGGTAAGGGTAGAATATTCATCGACAGCCCTTGCCGATAGGCTGATGCCCATATTGGAGAGTTTTAGCGACTGGGGCGAAGAGATGATGAAAGCGGAGGGAAAAATATGAAACTTATTTCTTGGAATGTAAACGGACTGAGAGCTGTAATGGGCAAGGGATTCATGGACTTTTTCAATCAAGCAGGCGCAGACATCTTTTGCCTGCAGGAGACTAAGATGCAGGAGGGACAGCTGGAGCTTGAGCTTCCGGGATATCATCAGTACTGGAACTATGCCGAAAAGAAAGGCTATTCGGGTACGGCTGTGTTTTCAAAGAAAGAAGCCTTAAGCGTTTCCTATGGCATAGGCATAGAAGAACACGACAAGGAAGGAAGAGTCATAACTCTCGAATTTGACGGTTTTTATTTTGTGACCGTCTATACGCCCAACTCTCAGGATGAGCTGAAGAGGCTGGATTACAGGATGAAATGGGAGGACGATTTCCTCGCCTATATCAAGAAATTAGACGAAAAGAAGCCGGTCATATACGCGGGAGACCTGAACGTGGCCAGGCTGGAGATAGATTTGAAAAATCCAAGGACCAACAGGAGAAACGCGGGCTTCACCGACGAGGAGAGAGGAAAGATAGAAAATGTCCTGGCCTCCGGATTTATAGATACGTTCAGATATTTCTACCCTGATGTTGAAGAAGTCTATTCGTGGTGGTCTTACAGGTTTAAGGCCCGCGAGAGGAACGCCGGCTGGCGCATAGACTATTTCATAGCATCGGAAAAGCTTAAGGACAAGCTGCTTGACGCCAGGGTACACGGTACCGTCATGGGCTCCGACCACTGTCCGGTGGAACTTGACATAGATATTTAGCGGCGATTTTTCCGGCCGTCCCTGCATATTTTTCACGGCCGTCCCTGCATATTTTTCCTGAATACGGGAAAAAATAACCTGCAGAAAGATTATTTAGTAAGGGAGGACCATTATGGAATTAAAAGGTTCAAAGACGGAAGCCAATCTGATGGCGGCCTTTGGCGGAGAATCACAGGCACGCAACAAATATACTTTTTATGCCAGCGTGGCAAAGCGCGAGGGATACGAGCAGATAGCCGCCTTTTTTCAGAAGACGGCAGACAACGAGAAAGAACACGCTGAAATTTGGTTTAAAATCTTAGAAGGCATAGGAGATACTCCTGCAAATCTCCTGGCCGGAGTAGCCGGAGAGAATTACGAATGGACCGTGATGTACGATCAGTTTGCCAAAGAGGCTGAAGAAGAGGGCTTTACGGAGCTGGCCGCCAAGTTCAGAATGGTGGGAGCTGTGGAAAAATCCCACGAAGAGAGATATCAGAAACTGCTGGACAATGTTAAGAACGGAAAGGTATTCAGCAAGGACGGAGAAGTGATGTGGGAGTGCCGCAACTGCGGACATCTGCATTTCGGCAAGGAAGCGCCGCAGATATGCCCTGTGTGCGAACACCTGCAGTCTTTCTTCCAGGTCAAGGAAGAAAACTATTGATCAAAGTCATAACCGAAAAGCCCGGCGCCGGTATATCCTGTGCCGGGTTCCGCCGGTTCACATGATGAGGAGGATAATATGGATTACATAGTAAAAAGGCTTATGGAGCTGCAAGATTTGAAATACAGGGATTTTCACAGCAAGCTGATGCCGGGGATAGATAAAGAACTGGTGATAGGCGTGAGAACTCCGCAGCTGAGGAAGCTGGCCAAAGATCTGGTCCGGGAGGACAAAGATGCGGTTCTGGAATTCATGTGCCGTCTGCCGCACAAATATTATGAAGAAAACAATCTCCACGGGATTTTTATCGGACTTTTAGCCAAGTCTCCGGCGGAGGCCATAGAGATGATAGACATGCTGCTGCCTTATGTGGATAACTGGGCTACGTGCGATTTGCTTCCTCCGAAAATATTTAAAAAAGACTTGCCGCTGGTCAGAAAAAGCATAATGCCGTGGCTGGAAAGCGACCAGGTTTACCGCGTGAGATTTGCCATAGTCACCATGCTGGGATATTTCCTGGAAGAAGAATTTCGCCGTGAAGACCTGGAGACACTTGCTAAAATCAAATCAGAAGAGTATTATATTAACATGGCTGTGGCCTGGTATTACAGTTACGCGCTCATCAAGCAGTACGACGAGACCATAAAGCTTTTTGAAGCTAAGACTCTGGACAAGTGGATACAGAACAAATCTATCCAGAAAGCGGTGGAAAGTTACAGGATTTCCCCGGAAAGAAAAGAATATTTAAAGACACTTAAGAAAAAAGACGATTGACATTAGGGGGTTAACATGGAGAAAAAGAGATATTTTTACGACATTGAGCTGGATACATATTGCTGCGACGGCAATCAGATAGTCAAGCCTTCAGGAGTGCTGCAGGTGCTGCAGGAATGCGGCAGGCGCCAGATGGCAGCTCAGAAACCATCGTATGAGGATATTCTCAAGACTGGCAAGGCGCTGATGCTGAGCAGACTGGATATGAAGATATACGACGAGGTTTACTTGGGAGAAGAGGTGGAAGTCACGTCCTGGCCGTGCGAGAGCAGCAGGGCGACTTTCCTCAGAATGTATCAGATGAAGAGGGGCGATAAGCCGGTAGCCGAGATTTCCAGCCAGTGGGTACTGGTGGATTCAGCTTCGAGAAAGATACTTAAAGTTGAAGAAGTTGATTTTTCCAACTACTATATGGGTCCCTACAGCGAACTGATAAGCGAGAAATTCAAGATACCTAAGGACGCGGCTCTGGAAGAGGCAGGAACCTTCCGCATCCTCTACAGTCACCTGGACTCCAATAAACACATGAACAACACCTATTACGCCGACGTGCTCTGCGACCATGTACCGGAGCTTTTGGCAGGTACTCACCGCGTGGACGGAATGAGGATACACTATGCCAAGGAAGCGCCTCTTGGAGACACTCTCAGGATCATGAGGCTTTCCGCAGGAGAGGGCAGATACTGGTTCAAGACTTTCAAGGAAATGGGAGAGGTCAACGTAGAAGCTGAGATAAGCGTAGTTCCTGTCGGAAGATAAGAAGATAAAATCAAGAAAACAAAAATAAGAAGATAAAACAAAGACCCGGCCGATTCACCGTCTCATTATGATGACAGCGAGGAAGCCGGGATTTTACTTGTTCTATTCTATTGATTTCAGTGACTCCGTCATGCTTATCTTGTTGATTTTGTAATACATGACAAGGTTCACTATCATGGCGAAGGCGAAAGTGCCTGCGACTCCCAGTATATAGCTCAAAGGTTCGATGTGGATGTCGAAAGACATCAAATCTATCTTAACCTGGCTCATTACGAAAGCGTGGAGCGCAGTGCCGAGAGGAAGACCGACAATGGCTGATATGGCCGTGAGCACTATGTTTTCCCTGAACACATAAGCTGAAGTCTCCCGCGGATAAAATCCCAGGACTTTGATGGTGGCGATCTCCCTTACTCTTTCGGTGATATTTATATTTGTCAAATTGTAGAGCACGATGAAAGCCAGCGCGCCGGCGCTGATGACTACCAGAGCTACGACATAGTCCAGGCTTATCATCATGTTGTCTACCCGGTCTTTGAAGTCCTGCGTCACCGATACTGAGGAAACATGAGGCGCGTTCATGAGAACTGCGCTGGTGTCTCCTGGATTTTCCAGCTGACCGCTTCCGTCTATATGTCCTATGACATATGCCGAGTTGATTTCCGCCTCTCCGTAGACGTCGGCATAAGTATCATCGTTGATATAGATATAGTTGTAGACGTAGTTGTCGCAGATACCTGTGACGTTGGCGGTGATTTCCTTCTGCTGGCTGTCGTATACGGTTATGTCATCGCCTGCTTCTATTTCAAGGACATCGGCCAGTCCGGAGTTAATTATACATTCTCCCTGACCGGGATAATCCAGCCTGCCATCGTCATTGTGAAGGTCTATGAAATCGGATATGGGATCGTCCTGAGAACATACTACCAGATTGACCGATTTGACGGCGCTGCCTGAACGTGCCTCCACCGTGCCGGTGTAAAGGAACAGGACTTCGTCTATCACGCTGCTGCTTTCTTCCAAGAATTCATCTTCATTCTCAGCTGTCATCGCCTTATTAAAAGTCACCGAATAATCCACATGATAGATTTCACCGTACTGGATTGCGACGACATTTTTTATGGAATCCCTGATGCCGAGCCCGGTAACCAGCAGGGCGGTGCAGCCGCATATACCCAGAACCATCATAAAAAACCTCTTCTTATATCGGAATATGTTTCTCGCCGAAACTTTATGCAGGAATTTCAGTTTGCCCCAGATGAACGGTATTCTTTCAATGAAAATACGCTTTCCGGCGGCAGGCGCTTTAGGACGTATGAGCTGGGCAGGAACCTGGGAAAGCTCATGGTAACACGAATATATCGTCGTTCCGACGGAACATATTACCGCGGCCAGGAGGGATAGTCCTCCGGTAAGCCAGTCGAATACGAATATCACGTCTGAAAAACCGTACATCATGGTGTAGGCTTCCCAGATTACCCAAGTGAACAGATACGTGCCGCAGAAAAATCCTGCCACGCCGCCTATAACGGCAGAACTTCCGGAATAGAAGATGTATTTGCTCAGGATCTGGCCTCTGTTGTAACCGAGAGCTTTCAAAACACCGATCTGGGTTCTCTGCTCGTCTATCATGCGGCTCATGGTGGTCATGCATACGAGAGCGGCGACGAGGAAGAAGAATACCGGAAATACCCTGGCAATTCCTTCTACTATGCTGGTGTCGCTCTCAAAGCATACATATCCCACGTTGGTATCCCTGCCGAGAACGTAGATGTCGGGATGCTCTATCTTATCTATCTCTTTCTGCGCGTCTTTAAGCTCTGCCTTTGCGGTTTCTATCTCCGCTCTTCCGTATTCCAGCTCCTGCTTGCCGCTGGCGATTTCGGCCTCGCCTCTGGATATTTCGGCCTGGTTCCTGTCTATTTCTGCCTGTCCCTCATCCAGCTGAGCTTTGAGCTTTTGAATCTCCTGCTGTGCAGTTTCCAGCTGCTGATTGAGAGTTTCTTTCATTTCATCATACTGTTCCTGCGTGATGACCCCCGTATCGTACAGCTCCTGAATATAGTCGTATACGGAGGATTTCATATTTTCGTACTCTTTTAGTCCTGCGTCATAGGAAGCTTTCAGCTGAGTCATCTGATCCTGAGCTTCTTTTAGCTGCTGCTTGCCGTTGTCGAGGTTTGCCTGGGCGACCGCCAGTTCGATCTCAGCGTCGTTGAGGCGCTCTTCTCCGTCGGCAACTTCCTGCTGGGCTTTATCGACCTCGGCCTGAGCTTCGTCGATGATCTCGTTATAACGCCTGTCTGAACATTCTTCAAGAATTTTTTCGACGGAACTCTTGGAGCGGTTTACGATCTTTTCGTATTCATCGCTGAATATATAGGCCGTGTCGCTCAGCTTGACGTATATTTCCGTGTATATCTCAGAATTCCAGCCGTCTTTCGGTATGAGAATGAAGCAGTCCGCTTTGCCGTCGCCTATGGAAGCGGTGCCCCTTTCAAAATTGAGGTAGAGCGGTGAATCTGCGATACCTGTTATCGTATAAGTGCCGTAGGCCAGCATATTGGATGTGTCGTCCGCATTGCCGGAACTTATGGTTATCTTCTTTCCAATATCTTCTTCCGTGAAATAATTGGCGTCTGCTAGGCATTGATCAGCCTTCGCGGGCATCTCGCCTGCTTTGAGAGAAGGTGTATTGATCTCTTCTGAAAGCATATGGAATTTGCTGACTGCTTCACCGGAATTTTCGCTGCTTTCTCTGCCATCAACGGTTATGAGCACATCGGAGGAGAAGGAGCCTTCAGCGTATTCTACGCCTCTGGCGGTCTGTATCTTTTCAACATCCTCGTCTTCAAGGCCGAGGGTGGAAATGAGCTGAAAATCGAAGAACTGGTGCTTATCGAGGTAGCGGTTGCCGGTTTCGGTTAAACGGTCTTTAACTCATTTAAGACCTGAAAAAAAGCCGACTCCAAGAGCGACTATGGCTAAAATAGCGAGCCACCTGCCGAAACTGCCTTTTATTTCTCTCAGAGTTGATTTTATCATTGAGCTTTTCACCATCTGTACCTCGCGGAGTTACCATTCGATCTGTTCGATAGGAACAGGGTTTTCGTTGATTTCAACCGAGTCTACGGTTCCGTTCTTTACATGTATTATCCTGTCGGCCATAGGAGCTATGGCCAGGTTATGGGTTATGATGATAACTGTCATTCCCGTCTGGCGCGCCGTGTTTGACAGCAGTTTGAGGATAGCTTTTCCCGTATTGTAGTCCAGCGCGCCGGTAGGTTCGTCGCACAGGAGAAGTTTGGGATTTTTGGCCAGGGCTCTTGCTATGGCCACGCGCTGCTGCTCTCCGCCTGAAAGCTGAGAGGGGAAATTGTTGAGTCTGTTTGAGAGTCCCACCTTGTCCAGGGCTTCGGCCGAATCCATGGGATTTTTACATATCTGCGTAGCTAAGGATACGTTCTCAAGGGCTGTAAGATTTTGCACAAGATTATAAAACTGAAATACGAATCCTATGTCGTATCTCCTGTAAGAAGTCAACTGTTTCTGGCTGTATTTGGATATTTCGTTTCCGTCCAGCCACACGCTGCCGGACGTCAGCGTGTCCATGCCTCCGAGGATATTGAGCAGAGTAGTCTTTCCTGCTCCGGAAGGCCCTACTATGACGCAGATTTCTCCCTTGTTGATTTCAAATGTGGCGTCTTTAAGCGCTTCGATGGCGATCTCGCCCATCATGTAGACTTTCTTTACATTTTCAAACTTTACAAAAGGTGCCATAGTCTGCCTCCTCTGCATGTTGTATATAATTATGATAAGTATAACACATTTATTGTGACTGCAAAAGGATTAAACGGTGTTTCCAGGCTGAAAAAACTGCAAAAAAACTGCTAAGAAGCAATAAAATAGTCTGAAAGAGTACGAGAGATGAAGAAAATACCGGTTTTGCGGCGATACCTACCGGGAAAGCGGCCAGATATCCGACGAGGAGAAATATGAGCATATCCGCGGTCTTTTTTATACAGCTTTCCGGCCCGAAGAGATAATATGACATGAGCGGACACACGGCGAGGGGAAAGGACAGCGACGTCCCGAACAGCAGACATCCTAAATATGCAAGGACGAAGCTGCGGTTGTACAAAGAAAAACAGAGGACGCATGTCTCGGTGATGAAAATGCCGAACAGAGTGGCATTGAAAACGCCTTTTCTTTCTACAAAAAAAGCTGATATCACAGGGCCCGAAATGAATCCGAAGACCAGCAGGGTGAGGGGCAATGGGGAAATGAGGGGAAATACTGTTTCACGTATTGGAAAAACTGTATCCTGGACCGAAAAAGCGGCTTCTTTAACGCCGGAGATGATTTCCCTTACTGATGGTACAATCGCTGCCGCAGAAGCGCCGCTGAACATCGCGAAGAGGTCTATGCTGAGAATTTTCTTCTTTGTCTTTTTGTCGGCGGGCGAAGCGGTTTTGCCGGCAGCCGGCGAATAAGAATCACTTATCATAGATTCTTTTATGAGAAAGAGACTGATCAGCATCACCGTGAATAAAGCTGCAGGCAGCAGATGAAGATGATTTCTGAAAAGAAACCTCGCTGCGACAGCAGTAAAAATGGAAAAACTCCACACGAAAGCCAGCGGAAATACGATCTTGCTTTTTAAAGCGATGGTGGTCTGCGGAGGCAGAATCAGCCCCATACCTCCTGCAAACAACCCGATCAGCACAGCTCCCGCATATGAAAGCGGAAACCCTCCTTGCCAATAAACGCATAGATAACCGCCATAACAAGCGATGAGCGCCGAAAGAAAGGCGCAAGGGAAAAAGGGCAGACGGCAAAGCCATGATTTTACGATGAGCAGTCCGGGGATTGAAGAGATAAAAATTATGAAGAGACAGTTCATGTTTCCCGGCAGCGTCAGAAGACTGAAACAGCTTCCCGTGAAGAGAGTGTAAGCTATGATTTCATTCGTTTTCAAACTGTGATTTCTCATGCTCAAACCATAATTTTTCATGCTGACCTCCGGGCTTGAATATTTACATAGATATAGTATCTTTTACCTCAAATACTTTATACTTTACTTTTCCTACTAAAGTATGGTAAAATAATTAACCAAAAGTTGGCAGGGGATGAGCTTATGAAAGAGTTTTTAGAAGAGAAATTAAGCATAGCATTTGACGGAGTACTGCACGTTAACGAAATTATCGCCATGGCTATTATTGTTGTCGTCATACTTCTTATCATCCTGATCATATGCGACAAGGCCAAGAAACGCAGAAACAGGGAAACCACCATATTCCGCCACAGAAAGAACCGGTATAAAAGCCGGCTGGGGAAGAAGAATAAGTATTGAGTTTTATTTCAGAATTTATATTCGTAAAAAATGAAAAAATTGACCATAGGATCAAAAGCGAGATATGGCAAATGTAAATAAAGCGGGCTGATTTTTTACATCAGTCCGCTTTATTTTCAAAAATTAATATATTAAAAATTCTTTTCATTTCATCCACGTTTTGCTATCAGATAAGGACATTGGTATCTATTAAAACCCTCATGACTTTTATTCCTCATTTCGTAATTCTTCGACAAGCCTCATCACATCATCTTCTGAAGTTAGCCCGGTGCGCTTTGCTTCTCCGGTCATTTCATGTTGGAGTATCTGCATGGCATAAACAGCAGAGTTGACGATGCGAACCGTTTTTCCTTCTACTACGAAAGTAACCCTATCGCCGCTTGCTACACCGAGTACATCTCGCACATCTTTAGGAATCGTGACTTGTCCTTTTGACATGACTTTTGCATTGTCTACAAATGCCTTTGTTAACATGGTTTTAACCACCTTTCCGGGAATATGGAAAATAGGAATTTCCCTACTTTTAGTATACGTGAAAAGGTCAAAAAATCAACGAGAAATACACGTATAATTATAAAGTGGATATATCTCTGCTTTTGTATGTACCGTGTTTTTACTTGTCTTTTTAATCCCTCACAGTAAGAAATTAGCCGCGCACCGGATGGAATTCACCGATGCGCGCTTATCGCGCCCCTGTGGGCGCATGGCCCCGCGGCCTGAGAATGATTATGGATTGATTTGAAGATATATATGGAATCATGATATGTACCCCGCTCCGGCGGGGTTTTGCTGTTTAGTATTTTTCCCGGTGCTTAAATCAGCTTCAGTTAAGGCTTAGAAGCTGTATCCGTTGGTGTCGCAGCACTGACAGGTTATTCCTGTTGAAGCGGAATTTCTCGCGCTGCCGTTTGAACCGCCTGAGCTGCAGGAACAGCCTCCGCCTGCGTTTCCTGAGCTGCAGGAACAATCACAGCCCGCAGGCTGACAGCTGTCATTTCCGCAGCCGCGGTTTGATCCGCATTGGCATTCGCGTGAGTTGCATGTTGGCTGACAGTCGCAGCAGTTCGGCTGGCATCGGTTGTCACTGCAGCCGCAGCTGTCGCTGCAGCAGTCACATTCACAGCTGTCGTCTGCAATCATGTTGAGAATATCGCCTATTCTGTTTGGCGTGCTGTGTCCGCAGCAGCATGCAGATTCATCGCTGAGACAGTTGCTTTCTATCGGATCGCAGGAGTTGCACTGCCCTAAATCGTCGCAAGGAAGGTTTATTTCCCTGGCATCAAGATTGAACAGAGACGGCCTTGTGACTCTCAGGCGAAGCTGAGGAGTGACCACCAGCGAACCTGTCAGCGTGACTGCACCGTTGGCGGCGGCTGTAAGCGCAGGGTTCAGTATAGAAACGCATGCGTCGAAGTCCATCTGCAGTGAAGGCGATACGCTGTTGACCTGGCAAGGAATTTCCACTCCGCACAGAGCAAAAGCAGAATTGCCGGTTACGGAGATAGGGGTACCATCCACGTTGGTGTAGCATAATCTGAATTGACAGGCGGAACCGCCTTCATAGATGGTGCCTTCAAGCACGATGGTAGCGTCCAGGCTCCAAGGGCCGGTAGCTGAAACCATTACGAAGTTGCCGGGGCATGCATTTGAACAGGCCGAAGTGCAGGCACATTTTGTTATTTCCGGCATGATGCCGCTGATGTCGCCTATATACTGTCCGCCCGATTCTTCTACTCCGGTGATGGCGTGGCCGTCCACTGTGACGGCGAGATCGTCGGGAAGAGTGGCGCTGGTCAGGTCAAAGGAATGGGTTATAACATAAGCCTTAGTTACGTCAAAGGTCGTGGCGGTGGTTACGGTAATGTTGGAACAGTCATTGCATCCGCAGCAGCAGATGTTGCATATGCAGCAAGGGTCGCATCCGCATCCGCTTTGACATGTATTCGCACAGCCGTTTGTTCGGCATGGCTGCAAGCTGCAGCACGGCTCACAGCTGCCTCCGCAGACGGACGAACCGATGCTTAGCTGCTGAGTGAAAGTCGTAGTTGAAGTAGTCAGCGACGACATTATAGGAGAAGCGTTTTCCTGTCCGTCGAAAAAAACTTTAGTCAGATAAACAAGATTGCCTCTCTGGTTTGCACATGTGCAGTTATTTTGTAAACAATTCATTTTTAACAATCCTCTCTTTAAATAAACTGAGATGTTATAATATATGCTTTCCTAATTTTGGTGGTGAAAAAAAGAAGAAAAATGGACAAAAAGTATTGATAAGTGTTTAAAAGTGGTGTATAGTGGTAGATAAGTAAGCTAAATTATCGTGGAGCAGTGGCTAAGAAGAGGAGAACGTCAAATCATGTTCATGGGAACTTCCAACAATTCCATAGATGAAAAGAACAGAATGATAGTTCCCTCCGGCCTGCGCAGCGGACTCGGCAGCCGCTGCATTTTAACCAAAGGGCTTGATTGCTGCCTCTACATTTATACTACTGAAGCATGGGACCGCCAGATGGAGAAGATTTCAAAACTGCCGGAATCAGACCCTAAAGTCAGAGCTTTCATCAGGCATTTCTGCGCCAACGCTGCTGAATGTGAATTCGACAAGCAGGGCAGGATAGTGATTCCGCAGGAACTGAAGAATTACGCTAAAATTGAAAAGAAGCTGGTAACTATGGGAGCCATGTCGAAGATAGAAGTCTGGAGCAAAGAAGTATGGGATGCTCCTGACAATGAAAGCAAGATGAATACAGAAGATTTTGCCAACGCTTTAGCCGAATACAATTTCTAGTGGGAGGGCCGCGGCAATGGAATTCATACACCAACCCGTATTGTACAGCCAGTGCATGGAGGGACTCAATATAAAACCGGACGGCATATACGCAGACGGAACGCTGGGAGGCGGAGGCCACAGCGCAGGTATATGTGAAAGGCTGGGCGAAAACGGCACCCTGATAGGAATAGACAGAGACCGGGACGCACTCAGCGCTGCGGAGAAACGCCTCAAGGAATATGGCTGCAAAAAATATTTCGTACAGAGCAATTACTCAGAAATCAAAGACGTGCTTAGGAGACTTAACGTAGAAAAGCTCGACGGAGCGCTGCTGGATCTGGGAGTTTCATCATTTCAGCTGGACAACCCTGAAAGGGGATTTTCATACATGAACCAGGCGCCTCTGGATATGAGGATGAGCCAGGACGATAAATTCACCGCCTACGACGTGGTGAACGAATACGGCAAAAAAGAACTCGCCGGAATAATTTCAAAGTACGGTGAAGAGAGATGGGCCTCGCGGATAGCCGATTTCATAGTGAAAAAACGGCAGGACAAGCCCCTGGAAACTACTTTTGAGCTGGTAGATGTCATAAAGGCGGCTATACCGTCGTCGGCCAGAAGGACAGGCCCTCATCCGGCCAAGAGGACTTTTCAGGCCATAAGGATAGAGGTCAACGACGAACTCAATCAGCTGGAGAGAGCGATAGAAGAATTCTGCGACGTGCTCGCACCGGGAGGCAGGCTGTGCGTCATTACTTTCCATTCTCTTGAGGACAGGATAGTAAAGGAAATCTTTGCAAGAAGAGCCAATCCGTGCACCTGTCCAAAGGAATTCCCCGTATGCGTGTGCGGAAAAAAAGCTGATATAAAGAAAATCACAGGAAAACCGGTTCAGCCTGATGAAAGAGAGACGGAAGATAACCCGAGGTCGAGGAGCGCTAAGCTGCGCGTGATACAGAAGATTTAAAAGGGGTCTTAAAATACGACATTATAAAGAGGAACAAAATGGCTACAGCAAGAAGAGCTTATACAGCTGAATATCAATATGGCTTCACTCCTGAAGTACAGCCTGAAAGAGTCAGACGTACAAGACAGAGACCTGAAGTAAACGGACAGCAGGAACAGAGACAGGAGACGATCCTCACCCCCGCCGCTCTTCGCACACTCATAATCGCTGTAGTCCTGATAGGCGCAATGTTTATATGCATGGTGGTGGTCAACGCCCAGGCGGCCAAGTTTCAGTATTCCATCAACCAGCTGAGAAGCCAGAACACTTTGCTGGAAAACGAGATAGGAAGCCTTAACATAAAGATAGAGAGGGAGACAGGAATACAAAACCTGGAGAAGTACGCTACGGAAAAGCTGAACATGTTTTATCCGCAGGGAGAACAGTGTGTGCACGTCTCCACACTCAGCACATCTGAAAGCAGCCTAGCTGAACTGATCAAACAAAAGGCGTATGAATAAATCCGCTCAGACGGCAGTATAGATAGTAAGAGATAATTTCATAGAAAAGCAAGCCAGATAACTTAATAGGGAGAACAGTATCTGGCTTTATGTATTTTAACGGGGAGTTTTGGAAACATGGCAAGAACCACACCGGTAAGTGTAAAAAACAAGAGAAGGATAGCTATAGGATTCACGCTGATAGCAGTGCTCATGCTGCTGCTGGCCTTTCGTGTAGCATGGATACAGGTGGTCCAGGCCGACGAACTGACGGAAAAAGCCATAGAGCAGCAGACCAGCGATATACCTATCGACGCCAAGCGCGGCGAGATATACGACAGAAACGGCAAAGAGCTGGCTACCAGCCTCACCTGTTATTCCCTCTGGGTCAGACCTGCGCAGCTGGCCGAAGAGCTGGATGAAGCGGGGATAGATAAGCTTGTCCAAGACTTGTCGGAAATTACAGGTGTAAAAGCTGAAACAGTAAAGACAAGGCTGACGAGAGAACAGGCGCTGGTAAGGGTAGCCAAGGAACTAGAAAAAGAGGCGGCCGACAAAGTGAAAGAATTGGGAATAGGAGCTCTGAGCCTTTCCGAGGAAACCAAGAGATATTATCCGTCGGGCAATTTTGCTTCCCAGCTTTTGGGCAGCGTCACCGACGACGGAACGGGAAGAACGGGGATAGAGCTGGAATATGACCAGTATCTCAGCGGCGTTGCGGGAAGATGGGTAAAGAACACCGACGTCTCAGGCAACGAACTAGTGGACGGATCTGAAGAATATCATGAAGCGCAGAACGGACTGAACGTAGTCCTCACCATAGACGAAGCCATCCAGTATTATGTTGAAAAGGCGCTGGAAGAGGGCATGGAGGAAACAGGAGCAGAGAGGATAATGGCACTGGTGATGGATCCGGAAACGGGCGAAGTCCTGGCCAGCGCCGTAACTCCCGGATTTGACCCCAACAACGCGACCAAGCCTGACGATGAAGAAGAACTGGAAGAATTTGAAAAGCTTTCAGAAAAAGAACAGACCGATTATCTGTTCAAGCTCTGGAGAAATCCTATAGTAAGCGACACTTATGAGCCGGGATCTACTTTTAAGCTGATAACGGCCTCATCCGCCCTGGAAGAGGGAGTCATATCCCTTGAGGACACTTTCAGCTGCAACACTAAGATAAACGTTGCCGGCGTAACCCTCCACTGCTGGAGCACCAGAGACCACGGAACACAGACCATCAAGCAGGCCGTGGGAAATTCCTGCAACCCGGTGCTGGTACAGGTGGCTTCTAAGCTTGGCAAAGAGAACCTTTACAAATATTTTGATTTATACGGTATAACTTCTGAGACCGGCATAGACTATCCGGGAGAAACCGGTTCCATAATGTACAACGTCGAAGACGTAGGCCCGGTAGAGCTGGCGACCATCGGATACGGACAGAGTATATCCATAACGCCGATACAGCTTCTCACCGCAGTCTGCTCCATAGGAAACGACGGCGTCCTGCTTCAGCCAAGATATGTCAAGGCTTTGACCGATGAAAACGGTAAGGTAGTCAAAGAATATGAAACGACAGAAGTGCGCAGGGTGCTTTCAGAGGAGACCGCCGCAGAAATGCGTGACATCATGGAGTACGTAGTTTCCGACGGAGGAGCCGGAGGAGCCAAAGTCACGGGATACAGAGTCGGAGGAAAGACCGGTACGGCCAACAAAGTAGAAGAGGGAAAATACGGAGACAATTATTACAGTTCGTTTATAGGAATGGCGCCGATGGACGATCCTAAAGTGGCCATACTGGTGGTCGTAGACAGTCCCAAAGGCTCTTTCTACGGTTCTCTCGTAGCTTGCCCTATCGCCAAGAGCATCCTGACAGATACTTTGCGGTATATGAACATAGAACCTCAGTATACCGATGAAGAAAAGGAAGCGATGGAGAGCAATTACACGACTGTGCCTAATATAGTAGGCCAGGAATACAGCGAAGCTGTGGGAATCCTGGCCGGAAAAGACCTGAACTGCGCGCAGCAGGAGGGAGCCGGCGAAAGCTATGCAGTAGCCGCCCAGTATCCTGCCGCAGGAACCAAGGTTAAGGTGGGCAGCGACGTATACGCGTACAGCAGATAAATCTGTATTACATATAATTAAATAATTAAAGTCCGAGGAGGGAGCATGAACCTTGACACTTTGTTAGACTCGCAGGATTACGAGATTACAGGGGAAACAAAGGACAAAGAGATCAAATCGCTCATATACCACTCAGATAAAGCAGAGGCCGGAAGCGTGTTCTTCGCCGCAGCCGGCCGGGATACCGACGGAAGCCTTTACATAGGAGACGCTGTGGCAAAGGGCTGCTGTGCGGTTGTGGCTGAGAAAAACTGCCCTGCCGCCGCCGAATTGATTTCAGACGAAGGGGCAGAACTTGGCGGCGCCGTACTGATACAAGCAGATGACGTTCGTCATGCTATGGCGCAGATGGCATCAAGGTTTTACGGTCAGCCGTCGAAAGAACTTTTCGTGATAGGCGTCACGGGGACTAAAGGAAAGACCAGCACGGCATACATGATATGGCGTATACTGGAAAACGCCGGCATCAAATGCGGCATAATAGGGACTGTATTCGCCGGCTTTGAGGGGGCTTTGGAAGAAGCAGAACACACTACGCCGGAGTCCGTAGACATTCAGCGGCAGCTGAGGGACATGAAAGAAGCCGGCTGCAAGGCGGCGGTCATGGAAGTATCGTCTCAGGGCCTTATGCAGCGGAGGACGGACTTTATAGACTTCGACATAGGAGTCTTCACCAATATGAGTCCCGACCATATAGGCAGGGGCGAGCACGACAGCTACGAGGATTACCGTTACTGGAAGAGCAGGCTTTTCTGTCAGTGCCGCACGGCGGTGATGAATATAGACGACGCGGAGTGTTCTTTCATGGTTGAAACATTTGCCGGGAGCTGCCGTGACAGCGCGGCCATAGTGTTTTACGGCAGGGACAAAAAAGCTGATTTTCGCATAGATAATATAGATTTGTGGAGTGAAAGGGGCTCTTTAGGCGTAAAATATACCTTGAGCGAAGCTTGCGGCTTGAGCAAAACCTGTGCCTTGAGCGAAGCTCATGCTTTGAACAAAGCCGGCACCTTGGGGAATGTTCCGCAAAACGGCTTAAACGCCGGTCATTTTGAAGTTTTTACAGCTCTTCCCGGAGATTTCAACGCCTATAACTCGGCGGCAGCCATAGCTGCTGTCAGCTTGCTGGGAGTGCCTGTCAGCACAGCCCTTGACACGCTGAGAAATATCAGGATCCCCGGCAGAGCGGAGACAGTGCCTGTGTCGGAGGATTTCACCGTGATGGTGGACTATGCTCATAACGGCATAGCGCTGATGAGCTTGCTTGAAAACCTGAAAAAATATCATCACAACAGACTGATAACAGTATTCGGCTGCGGAGGTGACAGAGACAGGAACAGACGGAAAGAGATGGCGGAAGCCGCTGCAAAGCTTTCCGACGTGATAATCGTCACCTCAGACAATCCGAGGACTGAAGAACCGATGAAGATAATAAAAGATATAACCGACAACATACCGCCGGGAAAAGAAGCGGTCGTTGAGCCCGACAGGCGCATGGCCATAAGAAAAGCCGTTGCAGCCGGGCAAAAGGACGATATAATAGTCGTGGCCGGAAAGGGTCATGAGACTTATCAGATAATCGGCGGTGAAAAACGCCATTTCGATGACAGAGAAGAGATTCTATCCTTTGGAAAGGAACTTTAGGGGATTTTATGAAAACTTTTACTATAGGAGAAATATTAAAAGCCACCGGCGGAGAACTGATATGCGGTTCACCGGCCGATGAAGTCAGAGGCTTTGCCATAGACTCTAGGGAAACAGGGGTCGGCGACATGTTTTTTGCCACAAAAGGCGCCAGAAATGATGCCCATGATTTTTTGGCAAATGTGATAGAAAAGGGATGCCGGGCTCTGGTGATTTCCGATATGAATAAGCTTCCGGCAGAAAAGCCAGATGACCTCAGCGTGATAGTGACAGAGGATACGCTGAAAGCTCTGCAGGAGCTTTCCAGATGGTACCTGAACACTCTGCCTCTAAAAAAGAAGATTGGAGTCACCGGCAGCGTAGGCAAGACCAGTACCAGAGACATGGTTTACTATGTCTCTGCTGCAAAATACAAGACGGGAAGAAACAAGAAGAACTACAACAGCGCTTTCGGCCTCCCCCTCTCCATTCTGGAATTCGAGCCGGATACTGAAGTCGCCGTGCTGGAGATGGGTATGGACACTTTCGGAGAGATAGAGCTTCTGGCCGATATAGTCCGGCCGGACATAGGAATAATAACCCATATAACCGACGTGAATCTTCTGAGCATGGAAAACCTCGATAATATACTGAAAGCCAAGATGGAGATAACGACATTCTTTGATGAAAGCTCCACCTTGATAGTCAACGGCTCATGCCGTATGCTTACGCCGGAAAAAGTAGCCGGAAATTATCATCTCATAACGGCAGACACAAAACAGGGCGCAGATTATGTGATTTCCGACATTTGCGATTTGGGCGACAAAGGTATAAAATATACGCTGCACCGAAAAGATAAACAATATGAAGTGAATCTTCCTACCGCGGGCGCTCACAACGCCATGAATTCCGCTCTGGCCATAGCCGCAGGAGAACTTCTGGGGATAGAGCCGCAGCAGGCGATAGACGGCCTCGGGCAGGCAGAGCTCACCGGAAAGCGTTTGAAAGTAAGGGAAAACGGCGGATTTAAGGTGATAGATGATACTTACAACGCCTGCGAAGATTCCGTCAAGTCAGCCATCAATACGCTGATGGCGACTGAGGGGAAGCGGAAAGTGGCTGTGCTGGGAGACATAATAGGTCTGGCCCACAGAGCCGAGGAAGCTCACAGAGGAATCGGACGATATGCGGCGGACAGAGGCGTGGACCTGCTTATCGCCATAGGTGAGGAAGCGAGATATTATGCCGAAGAGGCCGCTCGCATCATGGGAAAAGACAGAGCAGTCTATTTTCCGCAGAAAAAGGATTTCATAGAAGCGATGACCAGCCTCCTGAAAAAAGGAGACGTAGTGATGGTCAAAGCCTCCAGAGGCATGGAACTGGAAGAGGTAGTTGAAGAAATATTAAAGGATAAAGATTAAGGAGATTCAAGATGGAACCATTGATATTCCCTATTATAGCATTAGTCTCAGCATGGATATTGGGCGCGCTTTTTACAAAAGCGTTTATCCCTTTTATGGAAAAGAAACAATTCAGACAGTTTGTCAGGGAAGAAGGTCCCAAGTCTCATCTGAAAAAGACGGGAACGCCCAGCATGGGAGGCTTGGCCATTATATCGGCAGTGATCATTTCATCGCTGGCAGTTTCCGCCGCCGCGGGCAAAATGAACACAGAGATAATCGGCGTTCTGCTGGCGATGGTGCTTTTCGGCGTCATAGGCTTTGTCGATGATTATGAAAAAGCTATCAAGAAAAACAATCTGGGGCTCAGCCCCAAGCAGAAGGTGCTGATGCAGCTGGTATTTTCAGCGGCATTCGCCGTATTCGCCATGTACTTCTCAGGAGGAAACATGATGAAAGGCACGGAGATCTGGATACCGGTGTTTGACGTAACCTTTGACATCGGAATATTCTACATTCCTTTTGTCATGTTTGTGATGATAGCTTTCAGCAATTCAGTGAACCTGACCGACGGACTGGACGGACTGGCGTCAGGCATAACGGCCATGGTGGCGTTTTTCGTGCTGATAGCCGGATGGACTTTCGGCTTTACCAGTTTACCTATCGTCTTTGGCGCAGTATCGGGAGGCTGCCTTGGCTTCCTCATCTTCAACAAGAACCCGGCGAAGATATTCATGGGCGACACCGGTTCGATGGCTCTGGGCGGCGTTCTGGCCGCGGGAGCTCTGATGATGAAAGTTGAATTCCTGCTGGCTGTAGCAGGACTGATATATGTGGCGGAAGCTCTTTCCGTAATAATACAGGTCACGTATTTCAAAAAGACTAAGAAGAGGATATTCAAAATGGCCCCGCTGCACCACCACTTTGAACTCTGCGGAATGAGCGAGAGAAAGGTGGTCGCCATGTTCTGGCTGGCCGCATTTCTGTGCTGTGCCCTGGCCATACTGCTGATGAATATATGAGGTATAAACATCGGATAAAAATGTCGAACAAAAGAACCGAGGTGTTACTATGGAAAACATCAATCTGAACAACATCAAAAATAAAAGAGTGCTGATCGTGGGACTGGGTAAATCGGGCATCGCTGCTACTCAGGCCATGCTGAGTCTGGGCGCCGTCGTCACCGTTCAGGATTCAAAGGATATAGATAAGATAGACGGACAGCTGGTGACGTTTCTCAAGGGCAAGGGCGCAGAATTCTGTCTGGGCAGGATGCCTGAGGATATGAGCTGCTTCGATATGCTCATACTGAGTCCGGGAGTCGATCCGGAACTGCCCTTCATAAGAGAAGCGGAAGCTTCCGGGGCTGAGATCATAGGAGAGCTGGAGATAGCTTTCAGAATAGCCAGGGGACATTTCGCAGCCATAACTGGAACCAACGGCAAGACTACCACCACGGCTCTTACCGGAGAGATTTTCAAGAAGTCGGGCAGAACAACCCATGTGGTGGGAAACATAGGCGTGGCCGTGATCTCAAAGGCGCTGGACGCGGATACTGATGACTGGCTTATAACGGAAACCAGCAGCTTCCAGCTTCAGACGACCAAGTATTTCAAGCCTGCCATTTCAGCCATACTCAACGTCACGCCGGACCACCTCAACAGGCATCACACGATGGAGAATTACGGCCTTGCCAAAGGCAAGATATTTGAAAATCAGGATGAAAGCGGTTACTGCATATTGAACATTGAAGACGCGACATGCAGAAAACTGGCTGAAAAATGCAGAGCTAAAATAGTATATTTTTCGTCGGAGAGGGAGCTGGCTGAAGGTGCTTTCATCAGGGACGGAAAGCTGGTCATAGCTGCAGAAGACGGCAAGATCACTGAACTTTGCCGCGTGGACGAACTGAAAATAATAGGAAAACATAATGTCGAAAATGCTCTGGCCGCAGCCGCCATAAGCTATTATGCAGGCATAGATGCGGCTGTAATCAGCGAAGTTTTGAAATCTTTTGCCGGAGTCGCGCATAGAATAGAATACTGCGGGGCTCTCGACGGAGTTAAATTCTATAATGACTCCAAGGGAACCAACGTGGACGCCACACTGACGGCTATCAGAGCTTTGGAGAAAAATATCGTCCTCATAGCAGGAGGCGACGGCAAATCACAGGATTTTGCGCCGCTCGGCCAAAAGCTGGCAGGGAGCGTCAAACATCTGGTGCTGCTGGGAAGAGACGGCCCGGCGATAGCCGAGGCTGCCGAGAATGCAGGCTTTGAATCTATCACTTACGGAAGCGATATGGGAGACTGCGTGCGGAAGGCTTTCGGCCTTGCACAGGAGGGGGATTCCGTTCTCCTTTCGCCGGCCTGTGCCAGCTGGGATATGTACGATAATTTTGAACAGCGCGGAGATCATTTTAAGGAAATGGTCAGAAAATTGGGAGTTTAAATCGTTTTATTTATGAGAAGAAAAAAGGCAGGCAAAACTGAATCAAAAAAGCTTACAGCCGTTTCGCCTGAAGCAGGTGCAGCGCGCGGTGCGTTCTCTTCATCTAACGCCGGCACAGCGCAGGGAACACTGCAGGCTGCGTCTGCAAACAGCGGCACGTCCGGCGGCACAGCCAAAGCGAAAAAGTCAGGCAGGCTCGCCTCAAAAGGAAAGAGCGGAGACTTGTCCCTAGTACTGCTTACGGTCATACTGGTGATGTTCGGCACGGTGATGATATTCAGTGCCAGCTACTACAAGTCCATAAGCGATGTGGGAGATCCGTACGTCTATCTTAAAAGACAGGCGATATGGGCCATAGCGGGTTTTATCGGCATGTGGATAGTGTCAAAGATAGATTATCACGTTTGGGGACGGCTGTTCAAGGTGATACCTTTGCTGTGCCTGGTGCTGCTTGGTCTGCTGCTTACTCCTCTGGGACAGGAGTCCGGAGGAGCTGTCAGATGGCTGGCGATAGGTCCGATCACCATAATGCCGGGAGAACTGGCTAAAATAGGACTGATAGTGTTTGTCGCCGGATATTTTGACAAGTATCCGAAGCGGGCGTATGATTTCTGGAAAGGCGTGGTGCCGGTGGTGATTGTGACAGGCGTCTATGCAGGTCTAATAATGCTGCAGCCCAACATGTCGACGGCCTTTACGGTGGTATTTATCGCAGGAGGCATGCTGCTGGTGTCAGGCGCTAAATGGGCGCACCTTGGGATATTGGCAGGCGGCGCAGGGGTAGCAGGCGTTGCCTTTATCTTTACCGATCCTGACGGCTACAGGTTTTCCCGAGTAACCAGCTTTCTCGACCCTTTTGCGGATGCGATGAACAGCGGCTGGCAGGTGGTGCAGTCACTGTTGGCGATGGGAACCGGCGGTCTGACCGGGCTTGGTCTTGGCAACAGCATCCAGAAAAATCTCTATCTGCCCGAGCCGCAGAACGACTTTATTCTGGCCATAATAGGCGAAGAACTGGGATTCGTCGGAATCCTGAGCCTGATGATAGTATATATGATTTTGATATGGAGAGGCTGTCATGTGGCCATGAATGCAAAGGATTACATGGGAATGATGATGGCGGCGGGCATAACCATAATGATAGGCATCCAGGTGGTCATAAACATCGCCGTAGTCACTTCGTCCTTTCCGCCTACGGGAGTTATCCTGCCTTTCGTCAGCTACGGCGGCAACGCTCTGATGATATTCATGGGAGCCATGGGAATCCTGATAAATATTTCAAAATCGTCGAAATTATAGGTGAAAACATGAGACTTGTTGTGACAGGCGGAGGAACGGGAGGCCATATATATCCGGCCCTTGCTATCGCCGACAAATTCAAAGAAATGGAGCCCGAGACGGAGATACTGTATATAGGAAACGTCGAGGGGATAGAAAAGGAAGTAGTGCCTAAGAGCGGCTATCCGATGGAACTGGTGGACGCCAGGTGGATAGAAAACAAATCGCCCAAGCAGGTAATCTGGACCGGAGCCAGAGTAGCCCACGGCATAGAACAGTCCTTTAAAGTGTTGAAAAGATTCAGGCCGGACGCCATAATAGGCACCGGAGGATACGTGTGCTTTCCTGTGCTGATGGCTGCCAGGATGATGAAATGCAGGAAATATCTCCATGAACAGAATGCTTTTCCGGGACTGGCCAACAGAACGCTGGAGAAACACGTGGACAATATATTCCTAGGCTTCGGCGACGCGGGACAGTATTTCAAAAGACCTGAAAAGCATGTGATTTCCGGCAATCCTGTGAGAAAGACTTTCTTCACCATGAGCAAGAGGGAAGCCAGAGAAAAGCTGGGCATACCAAAGGACGACTTCGTGGTGTTCACTTTCGGCGGCAGTCTGGGGGCAGCCAAGATAAATGATATTGCCGAGGGCCTCCTGGAACTGTTCAACGGACACCAGGGAGTGACTATGATCATCGGCACGGGCAGGTATTATACCGAAAGGATGAATCAGGCCATACGGGAGAGAAACATAGACGTCAGGGATAACATAAGAGTCAAGGGATATATAGATAACATGGAATATTATCTGATGGCCTGCGACTTGGTGATAAGCCGCGCAGGAGCCCTTTCTGTCGCTGAGACAACAGTATGCGGCAAAGCTTCCATACTGATACCGTCTCCCAACGTGACCGGAAACCATCAGTTCTACAACGCCAAGGCCGTGGCTGACAGAGGCGGAGCCATGCTCATAGAAGAAAAAGACCTGGTGATAGAAAAAGTCGTTGCCGACGTACTGAGCCTCAAAAACAATCCTGAAAAGCTCAGAGCCATGTCAGAAGCCAGCAGAGAGTGCGCGCCGGACAAAGCTCTTGACATAATATACGATAAAGTTCATGAAAATTATCTTATTGACTGCGGCCATTCGCGACGCAGGAAAAAGGACTTGAAGTAGTGTTACCTAAAACACCTCTAAGGCATACTATGAAAATAGAATTGGGAGGTGTTTTTTGTTGGAAAGCTATGAAATTGAAGGCGGGATTCCTCTGCGTGGAGAATACAGAGTAAAGGGAGCCAAGAATTCGGCTCTGCCGATTTTAGCGGCGACGGTTTGCAGAGGGGCGGTCTATGAAATATACGACTGTCCGAGAATAGGAGACGTTTTTGCCATGGAGGAGATACTCAATTCCATGGGGGCAAAGACCAGATGGGAGAAAGACTGCATCATAGTGGACAGCAGAGGAATAACAGAAACCTCCGTCCCGAAAGAACTGATGGCCGAAATGCGCTCTTCCGTGTTCCTGATGGGGAGTCTGCTGGCCAGGAGCGACGAAGCGGTGATATACCGTCCGGGAGGATGCAATATAGGCAAGAGACCTATAGATATACATATATCAGGCCTCGAACAGCTGGGCTTTGAAGTTGCGGTAAAAGACGAGGAAGTCAGCTGCCGCGGAATCTGCAAGGGAGGAAAGATAACTCTTCCTTACCCGAGCGTAGGAGCGACGGAAAATCTGATGATGGCAGCATTGGCCGGAGAGAGCGATACCATCATAGAAAACTGCGCCGTAGAGCCCGAGATAAAGGATTTGCAAGGGTTTCTGAGAACATGCGGTTTTCAGGTATACGGAGCCGGCACAGACACCATATTTGTCAAAGGCGCCAGAGGAGCCGCCCTGTGTGAAAGGCCACAAGAAGTCATGTACTTCATCCTCGAAGACAGGATAGAGGCGGCGACCTATATGGCAGCGGTCATCGGAACCGGCGGCCGGGCCGTGTTCAGAAACATCAGAGCCGAATATATATCCGAGATTTTGAAATGCTTCGAAAGTATGGGAGCAGCAGTCAGAGCCTATGAAAATACCATAGAAGTGTGGGCCTGCGGCAGGCTCAAGAGCCCCGGCATGATTATAACTCAGCCGTATCCCGGGTTTCCCACAGATTTCCAGCCGCAGATACTGACGCTGTCCACGGTGGCCAAAGGCCTGACTACCATAAGGGAAGAGGTTTTCGAGAGCAGATTTACCCATAAAAACGATCTGCTTAAAATGGGGGCTGATATTGAAATCTGCGGAAAAAATGCTATAATAAAAGGAGTCGAAGCTCTTTGCGGCGCGGAAGTTTATGCAAGAGATCTGCGCGGAGGCGCTGCTTTGGTGCTGGCAGGCCTTATGGCCGAGGGAAGAACCGTAGTAAACGACACGTTTCATATACACAGAGGATATGAGGATTTTGAAAAGGGGATAAAAGATCTAGGTGGGCTAATTGAAAAAAAGAGAGAAAAGAGAAAGAAAGAAGAGAAAATCTAAAGTAAGCCTGCTTGTAAAGCTGCTGATAACACTGGCAGTTTTGACAGGCCTCTACTTTTTTGCCTCGTCGTCATATTTTAACGTGACCTCTTTTGAAGTAACAGGCAATTCCTACTACAATGAAGACGAGATATTGATGATGGGCGGATGCAAGACGGGAGGCAATATTTTCTGGGGAAGCAATATAGGTGAAATAAAAGACAGGCTTGAAAAGGACGCTTACATGGAAAAGGTAAAAGTCAAGCGCATACTTCCCGACAAGATAAAGATAGAGCTGACTGAGAGAAAGCAGACTGCCGCTGTGATGTACGACGATAATTATGCCATAATAGACGGAAATTCCCTGGTGCTGCGAAAGAGCAGCGTCGAGCCTAGACTTCCGTTGATACAGGGGCTGACCATAACGAAGCTGGAAGTCGGCCAGACCATTGAAATGGAAGAAAAAGTCCGCTTCCGCCAGGTGATGGAAATAATCAAAACCATGGAGGGATACGACATGTATTTCAAGAAGATAACCATTTCCGAGGCCGGGGTGAAGGCTTATGTACTGGACGACCTGGTATGCCAGGGGTCTCCGGGAGACATAATAGAGTCCATGGAAGCAGGAGAACTGCAGAAATCTGTCAGATATCTTCTCGATAACGAAGTGGAAAGGGGCACCTTAAAGGTGAGCGGTGATCAATACATATCTTTCAGCCCTGAAATCGCTTGAAAAAAGCAGAAAAAAAGCCTAAAAAAAGGTGCATTATGCTCTGATATATGTTACAATAAAAAAGATAATTGGTAAATACTTTAGGAGGTTGGATTTACGATGCTGCAAATTGAGACAGATATGGAAAAAGCTGCTGTGATCAAGGTCATCGGCGTAGGCGGCGGCGGATGTAACGCGGTCAACCGCATGGTCGAGGCAGGCCTGAAAGGCGTTGACTTTATTGCAGTTAATACAGATAGACAAGCCTTAAGCAGATGCTTGGCTGAAACTAAAATTCAGATCGGCGAAAAGCTGACCAGAGGCCTGGGAGCGGGGGCAAACCCGGAGGTCGGACAGAAAGCTGCTGAAGAGACTTTAGACGATATAACGGCTCTGATGGACGGAGCCGATATGATATTCATAACCGCAGGCATGGGAGGCGGTACTGGAACAGGAGCCGCGCCTATCATTGCCAAGGCGGCCAGAGAGATGGGCATACTGACTGTAGGAGTCGTAACCAAGCCTTTCTCCTTTGAGGGGGCAAAGAGAAAGAAACAGGCGGAGCTGGGGATAGAATTTCTCAAGAGATTCGTCGATTCCCTGGTCATAGTGCCTAATGACAAGCTGCTGCAGAACTGCGAAAGAAATACCTCCATGCTGGAAGCTTTCCGCATGGCGGACGATATATTGAGACAGGGCGTGCAGGGCATTTCCGATCTGATATCGGATTTCGCGCTGATAAACGTGGACTTCGCCGACGTAAAGTCCGTCATGACCGACAGAGGTGTGGCCCACATGGGAACAGGCTACGGAACAGGCGAAAAGAGAGCGCAGGATGCTGTCAAGTCAGCCATCGAAAGTCCGCTGCTTGAGACCACCATCGCCGGAGCCAAGGCGATACTGCTCTACGTTTCCGGAGGATACGACTTGGGTATGCTTGAGGTAAGCGAAATTGCCGGCATGGTCGAGGAACAGGCGGACAGAGACTGCATACTGATATTCGGAGCGGCCGTCAACGAGGATATGGAAGACGAGATCGCCATAACCGTCATAGCTACCGGTTTTGATGAGGGACTGGAAAATTCATCGTCTGTCAAAGAAGCGGCAAAACCTGAAGCAGCATCCGCGGAGAAGAATGAAGCCACTGCTGAAGAATCCGGCAGCGGCGAGGAGATGGTCTTCGGCAGGGTAGAGGGCCTGAGCGGCACGGAACGAACATTGCAGGATATTTTGAGCGACGAAGAGGAAGGCACTTCAAAGTTCGAAATTCCGGAATTTCTAAAACAGTAATATCGGGGCCGGTTTCCAAACCGGCTCTTGTGATAAGTTATGAAAGAGATATATTCTAAGGACAATCAGCATTACAAGCTTTATCAGAAGCTGGAGTCAAAAAAATACAGGGATAAATTCGGACTGTATCTCATAGAGGGAGAAAATCTGATAGAGGAAGCATATAAGAACGGCGCCCGCATAGAAAGCGTGATGGTGAGGGCGGACATGACCGGCAGGCTGGTCAAACCATGGCTGGACGGAGCAGATGTTTTCTCCGCCGACGGCAAGCTGTTCGACAGCCTCGCCCAGACGAAGACGAGCCAGGGGATACTGGCAGCCGTTAGAAAGCCGGATCTTTCGCTGAATGATTTTCCGAACGGTTCGTCAAACGATTTTCCGGAGAGCGACTCTGCGGGAAATTTTGTCGTTTTAGACAGGCTTCAGGACCCGGGAAATATCGGCACTATAATAAGGACGGCCGATGCCGCCGGGTATGGACTCGTGATCGCCATGAAAGGAACGGCGGACGTGTTCTCGCCCAAAGTGGTCAGAGCCGCGGCAGGTTCGCTCTTCAGGATGAAGATAGCCTTTGCCGATAATGAAGAGGAGCTGGTACGATTTATTAAGGCTGCCGGCAAAAAACTTGTGGCGACAAGTCTTACCGGCAGCCGTTATTACTGCGAGGAAGATCTGAGCAGCGATATAGCCCTGGTGATAGGAAACGAGGGCGGAGGCGTCTCGGAAAGCCTTGCGGAAAGATCAGATTTGAAGATAAAGATTCCCATGGAGGGAAACATAGAGTCCCTGAACGCTTCAGTGGCAGCGGCGCTCATAATGTACGAATCAATTCGGCCGCGGTACGCCGCCGGGCAGCAGACGGGACAAAGGTAATTTAGTTTTACATCGAGAGGTTAAAAAATGCGTGAAAAATTAAAGACGATCTTAGAGGAATCGAAGAAAGAGCTTGAAAAAGCCGCTTCTCTTAAAGATACGGAAGAGATAAGAATAAAGGTGCTGGGCAAGAAAGGCCAGCTGACCGAGATTTTAAGGTCCATGGGAGGCCTTTCACCGGAAGAGAGAAAAGAACTGGGGCAGGCGGCCAATCAGGCCAGGGCCGACATAGAAAAGATGCTGGCCGATACGGCGGCCGCCATCAAGGAAAAGGCCAGAGAAGCCAAGTTCAAGGCTGAGGCCGTGGACGTCACAGAGCCCGGCAAACCGGCAAAGCTTGGAACAAAGCACCCTATTACCATAACTATAGAAGAAATTTCAAAGATATTCAAGTCGATGGGATTTTCCCTGTCAGAGGGGCCTGAAGTGGAGACGGTGTTCAACAACTTTGACGCCCTCAATTCAGGACCTTATCACCCGGCAAGAGACTGGACCGACACTTTCTACATCAATGATGAAGTGCTCCTGAGAACACAGACTTCGCCTGTGCAGGTGAGGACTCTGATGAGCCAGAAGCCGCCTATCAGGGTATTTGCACCGGGAAGATGCTTCCGCTGTGATACCCCTGACGCGACCCACTCGCCTATGTTCCATCAGGTGGAGGGTCTGGTCGTTGACGAAGGCATAACCATGGCAGACCTCAAGGGAGTGCTGGACAGCTTTGCCAAGCAGATGTTCGGTTCAGACACGAGAACCAAGTTCAGACCTCACCACTTCCCGTTCACTGAGCCGTCGGCAGAGATGGACGTATCCTGCTTCAAGTGCGGCGGCAAGGGCTGCAGAGTATGTAAGGGAAGCGGCTGGATAGAAATACTTGGCTGCGGCATGGTACATCCGAACGTGCTGAAGGTAGGCGGAGTAGACACCGAAAAATACACCGGCTTCGCTTTCGGCATGGGAGTCGAGAGGATAGCTATGCTTAAGTACGGAATTGACGACATCAGACTGCTTTATGAGAACGATATGCGTTTCATAGAGCAATTCAAGTAGGAGGTGGCTGAACATGATAGTTTCACTGGAATGGTTAAAGGATTATACAGATATAAACGTCAGCCCGGAAGAATTCTGCGACAGAATGATAATGTCCGGCTCAAACCTGGAGACCATGGAGCACGTCGGATGCGACATGGAGAAAGTGGTTGTGGGAAAAATTTTAAAGATAGAAAAGCATCCTGATGCCGACAAGCTGGTGGTATGCCAGCTCGACGTAGGCGAAAAGGAACCTGTGCAGATAGTTACAGGAGCGCCCAACGTGTTCGAGGGAGCATACGTTCCCGTCGCCCTTGACGGAAGCAGGATACCGGGACCTCTCCACGGACAGCCTAAGCAGGAGGGCGGCGTCAAGATAAAAGCCGGCAAGCTGAGGGGCGTGGAATCCCGCGGCATGCTGTGCTCTTTCGGAGAACTGGGATTCATCGAAAAGGTGGTTCCTGTAAATCAAAGAGACGGAATATGGATCTTAAACGGAGAATATCCGGTAGGAATGGATTTTGCCAAGGCTCTGGAGCTTGAAGACTATATCATAGATTTCGAAATCACGCCTAACAGGCCGGACTGCCTTTCCATGGTGGGAATGGCCAGGGAAGCCGCCGCTACTTTCGACACGAAAGTAAAGCATCCTGAGACAGAATGCAGCAAGGAAGAGGGTCAGGCTTCGGATTACGTATCCGTCGAGATAAAGTCGGATCTCTGCAAGAGATATATTGCTAGGATAGTCAAGGACGTAAAAGTCGAAGATTCCCCTTGGTGGCTGCAGAGAAGACTTATCCACGCAGGCATGAGACCTATAAACAACATCGTAGACGTGACCAACTTCGTAATGCTGGAATACGGCCAGCCTATACACGCTTTCGATATAAACAGCGTTGAGGGACGCAAGATAGTGGTAGACACAGCCGAAGAGGGCGAAAAGTTCACCACCCTTGACGGAACTGAAAGAACTCTCGACGACAAGATGCTGATGATACACGACGCGGAAAAATCCATCGCCGTAGCAGGCGTGATGGGCGGTCTCAACTCGGAGATAGAAAACGATACCAAGACCATCATCGTCGAGTCAGCCAACTTCCTGGGAAACAGCGTGAGGACTACGGCCAAGAGACTGGGCCTGAGAACCGAAGCTTCGTCCAGATACGAAAAGGGCATAGACCCTAATCTCTGCAGGGCCGCGGCCGACAGAGTGTGCTATCTGATAGAGCTGATAGGCGCAGGCACCGTCGTAGGCGGCAGAGTAGACGTTTATCCGCATCCAGAGGAAGCCAGAAAGGTTCACGGCAGAGTCAGCAGGATAAATAAAGTCCTTGGCATAGAGCTTTCGAGAGAACAGATGGTCAAATATCTGGAAAGCCTTGAAATGAAAGTCGGGGGCGAGGGAGACGACCTGTACGTAACGGCACCTACGGTGAGACAGGATATCGAAATCGAAGAGGATTTAATAGAGGAAGTCGCCCGACTTTATGGCTACGATAAACTGCCGGTCACTATCCCTAAAGGCAACAACGAAGCTTCCCAGTCCTATGAAAGAGATGTAAAAGACCTGGCCAGAGAAGCCATGTGCGGCCTTGGAATCAATGAAATACAGACGTATTCTTTCGTAAGCCCTAAGGGTGTGGATAATATCAGGATTGATGAGGATTCATGGGAAAGAGCTTTTGTCAGAATTCTCAACCCTCTGGGCGAGGACACTTCGGTCATGAGAACGGTGCTTACGCCTGAAATGCTGGAAGTCCTCGGCAGAAACTATGCGAGAAACATAGAATCAGTCAGAGCTTTCGAGATAGGCAATACTTTCATGGTAAACCTTATTGACGAAAAAGACCTGCCGACGGAGAGCGACGCCATGTCCATAGGCTTCTACGGCAAAGACGAGGATTTCTTCACTCTCAAAGGTGTAATTGTTGAAATGCTCGGCAAGCTGGGAATAAAGGATTTGGAATTCGTCGCTGAAAAGGAATACGGAACTTATCATCCGGGCAGATGCGCCAGAATAATGGCCAAGGAGATACACTATACGGCAAACGGTCCTGAGGAAGAGCTGGTTGAGCTTGGAATCATGGGAGAAGTGCATCCTGACGTGGCTGAAAAATACGGCATAGGAGTCCGCTGCTATACGGCAGAGCTCCTGTTCAACGTGATTACCGAAATGGCGAACCTGGAAAAATCATATAAGCAGCTTCCTAAGTATCCGGCCACATCGAGGGACATAGCCCTGGTGGTGGATGAAGAGATGGCTGTAGGCGACATCGAGAAAGTAATCAAGGGCGCCGGCGGCAAGCTGCTGAGAGATATAAAGCTTTTCGACGTTTACAGAGGGCATCAGCTGGGAGAAGACAAGAAGAGCGTTGCTTTCGCCCTTACTTACAGACATGACGACAAGACTCTCACCGACGAGGACGTCAGCAAAGTTCACGACAAGATACTGAATGCGCTCAAAGAAAAGCTCAACGTGACCCTCAGAGATATTTAGACGGCAGTTTCGCAGTATTTTAAGGAGAAGCGATATGGAAAACAACAAGGTAAAAGTAAGGATCTACGGACAGGAATACACTATAGCAGGTGAAAAAGATGAGGAGACCATAAGAAAAATAGCCGGCCATGTGGACGAAAAGATGCGGCAGCTTGGGCGCAGCTTTTCAAATAACGGTCAGGGAGCCCTTGCTGTTTTGACTGCCATAAACATAGCCGAGGAATACTTCGGAACTCTCGAGGCCATAGATGAGCTGAAGGAGTCAAAGGTTCAGCTGGAAAAAGAGACTGAGCATTACTTGAAGATGTGGGACGAAGCTAAAAAAAGCTTCACCCTCTACAAGGAAAACGCAGCCAAGGCCGCCGAAGACAAAAAGGAGAGCGAGGACAAGTATAGAGAGCTGGAAGCTCGCTGCAGCGAGTTTGAGAACTCTTTCTTCGATTTGCAGATGGAAAACCTGCAGCTGAAGAACGAACTTGAAAAGTACAGAAAGTCTGATGAAATCTAAGACATTTAACACACTCGAGTACAATAAAATATTGGAGACGCTCGTTTCGCAGGCCAGCTCAAATATGGCCAAGGACCGGCTCAGAGAGCTGAGGCCGATGACAAACGCGGCCGATATAAGAGACGCGCTGGCCGAAACTACAGAGGCGCAGACGGTGATTCTAAAGAAAGGCAATGCTCCGCTGGGGCAGCTCTATGACATAGCGGACAGCCTTTCCTACGCCCGCAAGGGCGGCAGCCTGACCATGAAACAGCTTCTGCAGATACTGTATAATCTGAAAGTGGCCGGCAACGTGATCACCTTTTTAAAGAGCGATCTGCCGGAACTGCCTATTCTTGACGGAATCAGAGATGCCGTCGTCACTTTTCCGAGACTTGCGGAAAACATCGACAGATGTATCCTGTCGGAAGACGAGATGGCCGACAGCGCTTCCCCTGAGCTTAAAAGCATAAGGCGAAGCATCGGCAGGCAGAACGACGCCATAAGAAACAAGCTCAGCAGCATACTGAATTCGGCAGACAACAGGTCTTATCTGCAGGACGCCATTGTGACGGTCAGAGACGGCAGATATGTGATACCTGTCAAGGCTGAGCACCGCGGCAGATTTTCCGGTATAATACACGATCAGTCCTCAAGCGGAGCCACGCTGTTCATCGAGCCGCAGGTCATAGTCAATATGAACAACGAGCTGCGGGAACTGGAACTGGCCGAAAAAGCCGAGGTGGACAGGATCCTGGCAGAATTGTCATCTGCCGTCGCCGAGCATTTTCATGAGATAACCAACAATCAGAATCTGCTGACGATGATGGACGTCATATTTGCCAAAGGCAAGCTTTCCATGACGATGGGAGGCGAGGAGCCGGAGGTGGCCGAAGGCGGAGAACTGAGGCTGAAAGAAGCACGCCATCCGCTGATAGACAGGCAGAAGGTGGTACCTATAGACGTGAAGCTGGGCGGCGATTACAGGACTCTGGTGGTGACCGGACCCAACACGGGAGGCAAGACTGTAACCCTCAAGACCGTAGGCTTGCTGGTTCTGATGGCACAGAGCGGACTTCACATACCGGCATCTTCCGGCAGCCGGATTCCGGTCTTTGACCATGTTTTCGCAGACATAGGCGACGAGCAGAGCATAGAGCAGAGCTTGTCGACATTTTCTTCCCACATGAGAAATATCGTGTCGATTTTGGGCGAGGTGGATAAAAATTCGCTGGTACTGCTGGATGAGCTGGGCGCCGGAACCGACCCGACCGAGGGGGCGGCTCTTGCCATCGCCATACTGGAGAATCTCAAAGCATGGGGCGCCTGTACCATCGCTACGACTCACTATAACGAACTGAAAAAATACGCTCTTTCCGCAGACGGAGTCGAAAACGGCTCGATGGAGTTTAACGTCGACACGCTGAGCCCGACTTACAGGCTTATGACAGGTGTTCCCGGCAAGTCCAACGCTTTTGAGATTTCAAGGAAGCTGGGACTTTCCGAGGAACTGATAGACAGAGCTTCAACCCTCCTTGAGCGGGGCGACATAGAGTTTGAAGACGTGATAAGCGCCATAGAAGCTGACAAGAGAAAAGCCGAGGAAGAAAGAGACGAGGCCGTTCTTCTCAACGTTTCCATGAAGAAGCAGAAAGAAGAGCTGGATAAGCGGCAGGCGCGGCTGGAGGAAAAGGAAAGAGAGATAATCCGCAGAGCCAAGGAAGAAGCCAGGGACATTCTCAGGGAAGCCAGAGAAACGGCCAGCGACGTCAGCAGAGAACTGCGTCAGCTGTCCAAGGCTGAAAGTCTCGGAGAGAGAAACAGGCGGTTCGCGGAAAGCCGCGGCAAGCTCAAAGCGGCGGAGGACAAATTCGCCGAGCGGATGATAAAGAGAGTCAATCAAAGCCCTGTCAAAGCCGATAAGCTGAAAATCGGCGACAGAGTAAAAGTTCTGACTTTGGATCAGACCGGAGAAATCCTTTCTCTTCCTGACGACAAAGGCGATCTTACAGTCAAAATAGGGATCATGAAAGTCAGTATAAACGTCAGCGACCTGATGTTTATGGAAGAACCCGCTGAAAGAGAAGAAAAGCGAAAGGGAAGATACGGAAGCCTGTACAGAGCCAAGGCGCAGACCGTGTCGCCGTCCATAAACGTCCAGGGGAAATATCTCGACGACGCCGTGATGGACGTGGACAAATATCTGGACGACGCTTATATGGCAGGACTCAGAGAAGTCACGGTCATCCACGGAAGAGGAGAAGGAATTTTAAAAGAGGGCCTGAGAAAGCTGTTTAAAAGACATAAACACGTGGCATCCTACAGAAAAGGCGGCTATAACGAGGGCGGAGACGGAGTGACTGTAGTCACACTCAAGGATTAGCATATGAAAAGGAGTAAAGAATATGTTTATTATCAGTAAATGCCTTTTAGGAGAAAACTGCAAGTACGACGGCGGAAACAACAGAAACGAGGAAGTGATAGAGTTCTGCAAGACCCACGAATACATCGCCGTATGCCCGGAAACCTCAGGAAAGCTGCCATGTCCCAGACCACCGGCCGAAAGAGTCGGAGACAGGATAATAGATAAGAACGGCAACGACGTTACCTTCTATTTCCGCGAGGGCGCGTATACATGTTTCCTCGACTGCCTGAAAGAAGCAGTGGTCAGGGGAGAAAGGCTTGAGGGGGCCATACTCAAGGCCAACAGTCCATCCTGCGGCCACGGACAGATCTATGACGGAACCTTCACCGGAACTCTTATAGAGGGAAACGGAATTTTCGCCCAGATAGTTGAGAACGATAATATAGAAATTATCACTGAAAAGGAGAAGATAAAATGGTAAACTTCAAGGAAGAGATAGCTAAGCTGATAGCCGGTCAGGTTGAGGGGCTTTCTGAGAGCGAGGCGCTTGAAATAGTCGAGATACATCAGGACTCCAAGATGGGAGACTACGCTTTCCCATGCTTCAAGCTGGCCAAAACTCTGAGAAAAGCGCCGCCGATGATCGCTTCCGACATCGCATCTAAAATAGAGGGAAATAAGATGTTTGCGAAGGTCGAGCAGGTCAACGCCTACGTCAATATGTTCATTTCCCGGGAAGAACTGGTCAAAGACGTGGTCGGCGAAGTTCTCCGCGAGGGAGAGGATTACGGCAAGAGTAGCGTAGGCGGCGGCAAGACGGTCATCGTGGAGTTCTCATCGCCTAACATCGCCAAGCCTTTTCATATAGGTCACATAAGGAGCACCGTAATCGGAAACTCGATAAACAAGCTCTATTCAGCCATGGGCTACAACGTAGTGCGCATAAACCATCTGGGAGATTACGGTACCCAGTTCGGCAAGATGATCTGCGCCTACAGGCATTGGGGAAATAAGGAGGACGTCATCAAGGAACCTATCAAGACGCTACTCCATTACTATACGAAATTCCACGAAGAAGTGGAAAAGCATCCTGAGCTGGACGACGAAGCGAGACAGATATTCACCAGGCTGGAGCACGGTGAAAAAGAGGAAACAGAGCTTTGGCAGTGGTTCAGGGACGAGAGCCTCAAGGAATTCAACAGAGTTTACAAGATGCTGGGTATAGAATTCGATTCCTATGCCGGCGAAAGCTTTTATTCCGACAAGATGCCTGCGGTAGTCCAGATGCTCAAGGACAAGAACCTGATTCAAAAGTCTCAGGGCGCTGAAATAGTGGATCTGGAGCCTTACGGACTGACTCCGGCCCTCATAACCAAGTCGGACGGCTCGTCTCTGTACATCACAAGAGATATAGCCGCGTCGATATACAGAAAGAAAACTTATGATTTTTACAAGAATATATACGTTGTAGCCTCTCAGCAGAACCTGCATTTCCAGCAGTGGATAAAGATAATAGAGCTGCTGGGCTTTGACTGGGCGAGAGACAACGTGCACGTTCCGTTCGGTCTTGTGAGCCTTGAAGAAGGAACCATGTCTACACGCCACGGCAGAGTGGTTTTCCTCGAGGACGTTCTCAACAGAGCTGTGGAGCAGACCAAGGAGATCATCAGGGAAAAGGGCGTGAACACGGACAATGTGGAAGAGACTGCAAAGCAGGTTGGAATAGGCGCTGTCATCTTCCAGGAGCTTTCCAACAACAGGATAAAGGACTATGTGTTCTCATGGGATAAGGTCCTCGACTTCAACGGAGAGACCGGACCTTACGTACAGTATACCTATGCCAGAGCCGCCAGCGTACTGAGAAACGCGGGAGAAGAAGCGGCCGCCAAGGCTGGCGACCTTTCCAACGTAAAAGCAGGTCACATAGTGAGCGAAAGCGCTTATCAGCTGGCGAAGCTGATATACGCTCTGCCGCAGGTGGTGATAGACGCCGGTGAAAAATACGAGCCGTCGGTACTGACCAGACATATCGTCGATTTGGCGCAGGCTTTCAACCGTTTTTACCACGACGAGCATATACTGGTGGACGACGAGGAAGAAAAGGTGAGCAAACTGGCTCTGGTCACTGCCGCCAAGACTGCCATCAGGAACGGCCTTGCGCTGCTGGGCATGGAAGCTCCGGAGAGAATGTAGGGCTTGCTTTGGCCGAGGTTGTGACAGCGGTTTTAACCGAGGTTTTAATCGAGGTTTTGGCCGAGCGTCCGGGAAATCCGAGCTTAAGCAAGGAGCCGCAGCGCGCGGCATGACTTTAAGTATCAAGGAAATATATTGCGAGATGGAAGAGAATAAAACTACAGTAGTAAAAAAGACTGTGAAATCAGGAATTACCTTTGGCAGCGCCCTGGCGATGGTAATCAGCTATACGACATGGAAATCAGTGGGCTGGGCAATAATTCACGGATTGTTTAGCTGGGTGTATGTCATATATTTTCTTTTGCGCTATTAGCTTAAAATTGGCTGAAATTTAGCTGAAAGCTCATGGCGCACGTTTGGCCGCTGGAGCTGCGAACCAGGCCTGGGCGAAACAAAAGCCCAATAAAAGAACGAAAGGAACAGGAAAACAGTTATGCGATATGTAGGAGACATTTACAGACCGCCCAGTGAAGCTTACAGCCTTCTGGTACAGGTGACCATCGGCTGCTCTCATAACAAGTGTACTTTCTGCAACATGTTCAAGGAAAAACAGTTCAAAGTACGCAAGCAGGAAGAAGTGCTGGAAGATCTGGCATGGGCCAGAGAACACTATTCCAAAGTCAAGAGGATGTTTCTCTGCGACGGAGACGCTTTATGCCTGGCCACAAGCAAACTTCTTGTGATACTGGACTATATCAGAGATAACTTCCCTGAATGTGAGAGAGTCACTCTCTACGGAAGAGCCACCGATGTACTGCGCAAAACGCCTGAGGAGCTGAAAACCCTCAAGGAACACGGAGTGACGATGGTCTATCTCGGTGCGGAATCGGGAAGCAGCAAAGTCCTGGAGATTATCAACAAGGGAGAGACCAGGCAGCAGCTGATAGATGCGGTACGCAGACTGGAAGACATAGGCATAATGACGTCCGTTACTTTCATCAGCGGCCTCGGCGGACCGGATCTCTGGGAGGAGCACGCCATAGAGACAGGAAAGATGATAACTGAGATGAACGCATCTTATGTCAGCCTACTGACGCTGATGCTCCAGCCTCCCGCTCCTATGTACGATGATTATAAGGCCGGAAAGTTCAAGCCCCTCACGGCTGAAGAGGTGCTGGCGGAAACATGTCTTATGCTTAAACACGCAAAACCATCAAAGCCATGTGTTTTCCGCAGCAACCACGCCTCCAACTACGTGTCCCTGAGAGGAAATCTGCCGGAGGACAATGAAAGCATGATACAATCGCTTAAACGCTGCATGGAAGATAAAGGTCTTCTCAAAGACGAGAGGTTCAGAATGTTATAATTATGAAGATATTGCTGACGACTTTAAATTCACAATACGTGCACAGCAACCCGGCGCTGAAGTATTTGTATACAGTTACGGCAGACAGTCCGGCTGACGTCAATATCGCTGAATTCACCATCAACAACGAACCATCTTATGTATACGGTGAAATCCTGAGATCAGGCTGCGATATGGTCTGCTTTTCGTGCTACGTATGGAATATAGAACAGACCAGGGTGCTGGCCTCAGATTTGAAAAAAGCCGCGCCCGAGATGAAGATAGCTGTGGGCGGGCCGGAGGTGAGCTTTGAGCCTCATGTTTTCGCCGTGGAAAACCCATGGGTCGATTACATAATGTGCGGCGAGGGCGAATATTCTTTTTACCGCCTGTGCCAGCTGCTTGTTGAAGCCGAAGAAAACGGCCGTCCCGGATATTCGGATGATTTTAACACAGTTCCCGGCCTTGTCTACAGGCAGGAGGGGAAAGTATATGTAAATCCGCAGATAGAGCCGATGGATTTTCAGCTCATACCTTTTCCATATTCGGTGCTCGAGTGCGAACTCGACAAGGTGGTCTACTATGAATCGTCAAGGGGTTGTCCGTTTCGCTGCAGTTACTGTCTGTCCTCGATAGACAAGTCGGTGAGGGCTCTTTCCATGGAAAGAGTGAAAGGAGATCTGGGCTATTTTCTCTATAAAAAAGTAAAACAGGTCAAATTCATAGACAGGACGTTCAACTACGACGAGGCCAGAGCCTATGAAATATTCAAATATCTCATAGATAACGACAACGGCGTGACAAATTTCCACTTTGAAATATGCGCCGACCTGATGAGCGAAAGGCTTATCGCGCTGCTGAAGACGACGCGGAAAGGACTCTTTCAGCTGGAGATAGGCATACAGTCGACAAACCCTGAAACTTTGGCGGCTATAAATAGAAAAGAAAACGTATATCCGGTGCTTTACAATACGGAAAAACTGCTGGAGGCAGGGAACATACATATTCACGTCGACCTGATAGCCGGACTCCCATATGAGACTTACCAGCTGTTCGCCAGGTCGTTCGACAAGGTGTATGCTCTCGGGGCCGACATGCTCCAGATGGGCTTTCTCAAAGTCTTAAAGGGAACGCCTATGGACGGGGAAAGGCTCAAATACGGCATAAAGGCCAGGGCGCGCGCGCCTTACGAGGTGATATCCACCAGATGGCTCAGCGCCATGGAGCTGGTCAGACTCAAGTCCATAGAGAAAGTGCTGGACATATTTTATAACAGAAAAGGCTTTTCCTCTACGCTGGACTTTCTTATGAAAGCCCTGGAAAAGACGCCTTTCAGGCTGTATGAAGCTTTGGCGGATTATTATTACAGCAGAGGCTTTCAGCATAAAAACCATAAAAAAGAGGACCAATACAGGATATTGCGCAGCTTTTGCGCAGAGAACCTGACAGAGGAACTTAGGGAGCAGGCTTTCGCAGCGTTGCAGAGGGATTTGGAAGAGACGTTTGCGCCTGAAGAAGTGAAAAGATTTCTTAAAAGAGGATGGGAGATATAGAAGATGGACATGCTTAACAGAGATGACAGGATAGGAGCATATTTGCGGTCGCATACCGATGATTTCGTATTCGACGAGCTCTCTGAAAATTATCTGAAAAAGGCGGAACTCACAGAGGTCCTGACGGGAGTTCCCGTTCCTATACGCAAAACCGAGCTCAACTCCATTTCGACCCTCGCCATAGCCAGAAATATGGCATTTATAATGGGATGCGACCCGAGATTCAAATACAGAGAAAATTATATCGCCTTTATAATGAAATTCTTTGATCAGCGTTTTGCGCAGGGACTGATAGCCGACGGCGTGGAGGCGGCTCAAAGGAATGAGTTTGAATACGCCTGCATACAGTTCAGGGCGGCGATGGTCATAGACCCCTCCAGCATAGACGCTGTATACTGCTACGGTCGCGCCTGCAAGGACGTATACGAGAACGGGGAAGAAGAGGATTTGATAGCCCGCTTTAAGGCTGAATCCATCGAGGCTTTCGAGGAAGTGACTCTCCGCAAGCCAGATTTTGCCGAAAGCTATTATTTTTTAGGCTACGGATACATAAATCTCGGCCTTTATGTAAAAGCTAAGTTAACGTGGGAAGAATTCGTCAAACTTTCCGGCGATGAGGAAAAGAAGAAAGAAATCAGAGAGCGGCTCGCTCTTCTTAAAGAACCGGTGGAAATCGAAGAGGGCTATAACATGATCCTCTCAGGCCGCATGGCGGAGGGCGCGGAAATCCTCAGTAAATACACGGACAGCAGATTTTCCGACTGGTGGCCGCTGTGGTACTATCTCGGAGTCGCCCACAAGGGAATGAACATGGCAGAGGAGGCAATAGATGATTTTCTGAAAGTTCTCAGACTTTCTCCCAGCAACACGGACACCATGAAAGAGCTGGTGAAGCTCTATGAAGCCGCCGGCGACGAAGAAAAGGCAGAAAAATACAGAAAAAAAGCGGCTCTTGTAGTTGAAAACGTTGAAAAAGACAGGCTTGAGGCCATGGCAGGAAAAAATGAAAAATTGTCATAATTATACTTGACACGCCATATATGTTAATGTATAATCATATTGTTGTCGCACAAAGGCAACTTTTTGTTCCAAGGTAGCTCAATGGTGGAGCACTCGGCTGTTAACCGATAGGCTGTGGGTTCGAGCCCCACCCTTGGAGCCAATTTTTTTGCCGGAGTGGCGGAATTGGCAGACGCACAGGACTTAAAATCCTGCGATCCTTACCGATCGTACCGGTTCGACCCCGGTCTCCGGCACCAACCCTTGGAGTGTGTTTTGACGGAGACATATTTAAAGGGTCGACTGAATACAATATAATATGGCTTATGAAGTTATATGACGCTTGGCACTGCGGAGACGCGGAGGCCGGTGCCGATGACGACGCGGGGTAGAGCAGTTGGTAGCTCGTCGGGCTCATAACCCGGAGGTCGAAGGTTCAAGTCCTTTCCCCGCAACCAAACACATAAAAACAGCGCCCTAAAAGGCGCTGTTTTTATGTGTTTAATTATGGCTGAGAGGACTTGAACCTGAAGCCACAGAAAAAAACGCTATAAATGGCTGTTTCAAGACGTTTACATTTGTATTTTTGCAATTTTAAAAAGCATCTCTCACTTTCGGGAGAGGCTTTTACAATGTATTTGAGATTTTGAGAAGAAATAAGCGGCATGAAAGGAAAATACGTATGAAACTATTGGAAAGTATGTATTAAATGTGTACAATTATGATGTAAGGGTAAATCCTCAGGAGATGGGACTTATAAGTTCCGTTAAAATGAAACGATAAATAGCCCGTTAAAAAAGCCGGGCTGACTTTAAAGGAGGTCAATAGATATGAAAAAGGTTTATCCGGTTATTTTTACAGATACCAGTACAAATATACTGATAGAAGTTCCAGACTTAAAAATACTCACAGAGGCGAACGAAGAGGGGGATAAAAAAGCGTCTTTTGCGGATGCTATTATAACCGCGAGAGATGCAATAGGACTTTCATGCATTTCGGCGGAAGACGGAGGAAGTTTGGTGGCCGAAGCTTCAGCGTTTTACGAAATAGACGCGGCGAAAGGAACCTTTGCAGAGGAGGGAAAAAGCATCGTTTCTCTTGTAGACGTCGACTTGGCAGAGTACCGCCGAAAGGTAGATAATAAAACGGTAAGGAGAAACGTGACCTTGCCGAATTGGCTGAATCAAGAGGCAGAGGCTGCAAATTTAAATGTCTCAAGAGTATTGCAAGAAGCTTTGATGCAAAAATTAGATGTGCATAGATGACATTGAAAGGCGCTTCAAAATAGAGCGCCTTTTGTAATGGTGTTTGAATAATTTCAAATATGAGCAGGATAAAAAAGCTCGTGCGAAATAACAAGCTTATCCACATAACATTACTTTGAAACTTTGCAGTGTATATATTTTATGGTATGATTAAAAAAAGATTTGAGAAAGGGGAAAACCATGAATCGTCGTAAATTCAATATGAACTACGGCAAATTTATTAAAAATTACCGCAAAACTTTGATATTGACGTTAATTTTCGTCTTAGCGCTGACGTGCTGCCTAGCCGGATGCTCATCAAAATCCTCCGGCGGGGAGGCTGGCAGTTCCTCGCCGGAACAGGACCAGTCTCCAAAAGTTCTCGAGGGAACCATAGAAGACATTACCAACGGAACGATTGCGGTGAAAGACGAAGAGGGAGAGATTTATTATTTTCAGCGGGACGACTCGCTGGTGGTTTCGCCGGACGGCATACTTGAAATAGACAGAAATATCCATGTCACGTACGCAGGGGAGCTTGAAGAGTCAGACAACAACGTGCAGGACGTCGAACTCATCAGCTTTTATATCGAAAAAGCACAGGCAGAGCCGGCAAACTCAGGCAGCGGAGGGCATGACTCGGCTGAGCAGAGGGCAACTGAGATTTTAAGTTCGCTGACGCTGGAAGAAAAAGTGGGACAGATGTTTATCGTGCGCTGTCCTGAAAAAGACGCTGCAGGAGTAGCTTCAAAATACCAGTTCGGCGGATATATCCTCTTTGCGCGTGACTTTAAAAATTACAGCAGAGAGCAGGTCAAAGCCAACATAAGCAGCTATCAGAACAGTGCGAAGATTCCTATGTTCATAGGAGTAGATGAAGAGGGCGGAACGGTGAACAGGGTAAGCCTTTATACACAGTTCAGAGCGGCTCCGTTCCTGTCGCCGAGAGAACTCTATAATCAAGGAGGCTGGTCTCTTATAAAGAGCGATACGCAGGAAAAGGCCGCACTGCCCAAGTCGCTGGGCATCAACCTTAATTTCGCACCTGTGGCCGATGTTTCAACAGACCAGAAGGACTATATGTATCAGCGTTCGTTCGGTGTGAGCGCAGAAAAGACGGCGGAATTTGTCGGAACCGTCGTCGGTGTGATGAGAGAAAATAATATGGGAAGCGTGCTCAAACATTTCCCGGGATATGGAAATAATAAAGATACGCATACCGGTATCGCGGTGGACGAGCGCAGCCTGGAAAGTTTCAGGGAAAGCGACTTTCTGCCGTTTAAAGCTGGCATAGAAGCCGGAGCTCCCGTGGTGCTGGTGTCCCATAACATCGTGAAGTCGATAGATGCAGAGCGGCCTGCTTCGCTGTCCTCCGCAGTACACAACATATTGAGGAAAGAGCTGAACTTTGACGGCCTGATCATAACCGACGACCTGTACATGGACGCCATACGCCAGTATACTTACGGCCAGGAGGCGGCGGTGATGGCTGTAATGGCAGGCAACGACCTCTTGTGCTGCACTGATTATGAGACCCAGTATCCAGCCGTCGTCGAAGCGGTCGAAAGCGGGAGGATTTCACAAAGCAGAATAGATGAATCGGTTCTCAGAATTTTAAAATACAAGCTTGAAGTAGGAATCATAGAATAAAGTTGAAAAAAGTATATATTCAAGTATAATAGTGATAAGCGTATGGCAAGATTTTTTGTTTGTGTTTCGCAAACATTGATTAAACGGATAGAGCATTTGCTGGATTTATTACAACCAGAAGAGAAACGGACAGAGCGACGTTTTCAGCCTAATGAGTTGCCATACGCTTTAGTTTACCCTGCATAATGCTGATTTAGCGGAGAAACGGAGAATCACCGTGAAAGAATTTTCTGATGTAAACTCAAGAGAAGAACTGGCTCTGGCTCTCAGAGTGCCGTTGAGCAAGCTGACATACATACTGTACGTGGCCACGGTTGACAGCTGCTACAGGACTTTTGAAATTCCCAAGAAAAACGGCGGCACGAGAGTAATAAATGCTCCGCAGAGAGATTTGATGGATATTCAGAAGAATCTTGCAAAACTTTTGTACGAGCACCGTTCGAATATCAAGAACTTCAATAATGTAAAATGCAATATTGCCCATGCTTTTGAAAAGGAAAAGGGAATAATCACCAACGGCAGCGTGCATAGGAACAAGAGAATCGTCTTGAATTATGATTTGGAAAACTTCTTTGACAGCTTTCACTTCGGCCGGGTAAGAGGATATTTCTGGAAAAACAGATATTTTCGCATGAATCTGGACGTGGCGACGATAATCGCCCAGTTGACTTGCTATCAGGGCAGACTGCCACAAGGCGCGCCTACGTCTCCGATAATCACCAACATGATATGCGAAATATTTGATTTTAAGCTTTTGCGGCTGGCCAAGAAATATAAACTGGATTACACCAGATACGCCGACGACTTGACGTTTTCCACCAATAACGCGGAGTTTGAAAACAGAATCGACGAGTTTACGGAGGAACTTTCAAAAGAAATAGACAACGCCGGGTTTAAAATCAACCGGGATAAGACCAGGCTACAGCTTAGAAAATCAAGGCAGACCGTGACGGGGCTGGTGGTCAATGAAAAAGTCAGCGTGGACCACAGATATTACAAGGCCACGAGAGCGATGGCACATAATCTCTACAGAGAGGGCGGTTTTGATATCTGCGGTGAAGAGGGAAGCCTCGAGCAGCTCGAGGGCAGATTTTCTTTTGTAAATCAGATAGACAAGTATAACAACAAGCTGGAGATGAGCGGCAGGATTGGCAGAAGCGGCAGAGCCAGCGGCAGAGCCGGCGCCGGAGCAGGAGGGAATGAAAAGAAAAAGCATGATTTCAGGCATTTAAACGGACGGGAGAGGGAATACAGGAAATTTCTCTTCTATAAATATTTTGTGGCTGGCGAAAGGCCTATGATCGTGACGGAGGGTAAGACGGATATCTTGTATATAAAGGCGGCGCTCAAAAGCTTTTATAAGGAATATCCTGAACTTATAGAAAAAAGAAAGGACGGTACATTCGACTTCAAAATAGATTTTCTCAGGAGAAGTGAAAAATTAAAGTATTTTTTCGGTCTCACTGCCGACGGAGCCGACTCGATGAAAAATCTGTACAATTACTTTTCCGACATGAACAACAACAGCTTTCCCAATTATGCGGAATATTTTGGAGAAAAGATGAAATGTGCGCCGCTCCACCCGACGATACTGATATTTGACAACGAGCTGGAGGGAAAGGACAAGCCGCTGAAAAAATTTACAGATCATATTAAAATGCAGGATAGAAAAGAGAGCCTAAAAAGAGATCTGGCAATGCATATCTCTGGCAGCCTGTTTATCGCGACCCTCAAGCTGCCGGAAGGAAAGAAAGAAGCTGAAGCAGAAGACATGTTCGCGCCGTCGGTGCTGGAGCATGAGATAAGAGGAAAAAGATTTTCACGCAGTGATGAATATGATAAGAGCAAATTTTACGGAAAAAACGATTTTGCCCAATACGTCTTTTTCAACTATAAAGAGATAGACTTCAGCGGTTTCAGGCCGATGCTGGACAGCATACTTATGATAAAGCGTAAATATAGATATATGTAAAAGAGGATATGTCTCCAGAGTGCAAAATAAATATAAGAAAAATAAATGTATAAAATTGTATAGAATTTATGGTTATTTTGTTGACAACTTTGTGAAACAGGTGATAAGATGATTGTGGAAAACAGAATAGGTTAAAGCGTGGCAAAATCGGAAGCCGGTGAGAATCCGGCACTGTGTCTCAGCAACCGTGAATATCAACGAAAGAGATTGGCGATGTCAGTCAAGAGTTCAGAATGCCCTTTGGACGGCAAAAGGCCGGGGCGGCTAAGAACTCCGGCAGGCAAGCGTAAAGTCACTGAAGCGTCAGCTTTGGGAAGGCATCTCAAGTAGGTTTAAAGATCAAGTCGGTAGACCTTGTCAGGCTTTTATCATCAAGTCTTCTGAGGTGAGGCTGAGCTTTTTTGTTTACATTTTTGTACCAGTTAGCATGTATAGCGATAAGATACGAGCTATGGCAGCTGCGTACAGAGATAAGTAATAGCAGGCAGGCGCCCATCTTGTGAGATGGGCGCTTTTAAATTACCTGCTGAAAGTAAGCAGTTTTGTTAAGCAAAGCATAAAAGGCCGTATCAATACGAACGGCAGGAAACGAGGCTTTTCATCCTGCGGCGGCGTCTGAAGCGGAAGCTGCGGCGCTGCCGCTTAATCCAAAGGAGTTTCACCAAAGCTGACAGAAAGGAATGAAGGAAAAGATGTTTAGGAAAAAACAGATGAACAGATGGATTTGTCTGCTCGTAACAGCGGCGATGATATTTGCTATGATGCCTGCAATGGCCTTTGCGGCAGACAGCGATATTTCCGTCAAAGTAAAGATAGAAAACACTACCTTTACTGAGGATATGGGCAGCGGAGCACCTGCATGGACAGGGACTCTGGTAGATACGGAGGTGACGGTACCTGCCGGTTCCACATTATTGGATGCTTTCAAAAAAGCATTGGAAGACGATAAAATAGATTTTAAAGAAAATAGCGGATATGTGTCGTCTATAAAAGGTCTTAGTGCGTCCGACGGAGGCGGCTGGTCTGGCTGGATGCTGTCACTAAACGATTGGTTTTCTTCTGGAACCATGAATGATAAGGCAGAAGACGGTGATGAAATAGCATTATTATATTCAGTCACTATGACTGATCTAGGAGGAGCTTTCGGTGATAATGACAAGACTGTCAAATCGCTGAAAATAGATAATGGTCAGTTGTCGCCGGCTTTTGATAAAGATACTAAGGAGTATACGCTTACGATTGGTTCGGATGTCTCACAGATAAATTTAAGACCGACGGCTTCCAACAAGAATTTCCAGGTGCGTATGTTATCGGAAGACAAGGAGTATAAGGTGACGCAGGCTATTCCTGTCAGCGACGGCACTGTTATCGAAGTCGTATGCGGAGATCCGTCGTGGCCTACGATGAATAACGGCGCTTATGGATCTGGGGCAGAAAATGTTCCGGCAGAGAGATATAAAATTACCGTTGAAATAAAAGACTTGGCTGAAGTTACAATTAGAAGTCAGGCTGCAGGTGAGTATTTGCATGGATTCAGCGAAAAGCAGCAAGTAGCCGGAAATCTGGCCGAAAGTTATGGATATGAGGATAAAGTTGAGGGCGTATCGGCGCTGGATGCGCTGGTAAAAGCTCATGAGATGGTTTTCGGCAGCGATTTTACTAAAGAAACAGCGAACGATTATCTGCAAGTCAGTTCAAGTGGCTGGGTCATCATGGTTTTTGGCAAAGAGACTTCAGCTTTTAGCTTTTTTATAAACCAAGGCTATCCAAATGTGGACGGTTTGGGAACTACGATTACAGCGCAACAAGTATATGACGGCAATGTGATAGATTTCATAATATACAGCGACGATATAGCCTATATGGACTACTACACTTGGGTAGAAGGGCCGTCAATAGCTCAGGCAGGAGATGAAGTGACATTTACAGTTAAAGGTATATTGGCTTGTTATGAGGCGTATAATTATCTCACGCCGGAAACGCTGAAAGCGGCAGCCAAGCCTTTGCCGGAAGCATCATACAACGGATTGAACGACCCGAAAGCTTCCCTCGTGTGGGTTGATTCCACGACAGGCAAGGTTACCCCTATAGAAAATTCTCTCATAGACGAAAACGGTCAGGTGACGGTTTCTATACCGGAGGATATGGAACCGGGCCGTTATTATGTAGCGGCGGAATCCTTCATAGAAGATGAGTATGATGATTTTGCCAACACATATATCATAAAAAATCCGGCGTTGATTTATATAGATCCTGCAGATGTTTCCGCAACGCTGACAGCAGGAAATCAAATCAGTAAACTTTCCCTTTACGCTAAAGACGACGAAGAGAAAACAGATCTGCTTGACGGCATTGAACCGCAAAATGGAAAATACAATGTGGAGATAACGCCTGGCAGATACATCCTCGAAGCTTTCGCCGAGAGCGATGCCTCTGAGAACAGCAAGATTAGAGCTGCCTCGCCTGCAGCTTCCCTCGGCAGCGTGGAGATTCTCATAGATGAAGATAATACGGACATAGAGATAATGACTGTAAATACTGAGTGCATCAATGAGGGCTGGATATACGGAAAAGACTATACGATAGAAAATCTTATGATAAAAGGCAGCACCGCTTCAGACGGAGAATACAGGACTGCTCAGCTGGGCGAAAACGCTGCAACCGGCGCTGCTGCATTCATCTTGATCAAGGGCGACACATATTCATTTGACGTGGTACCTCAGGGAGACAAGGCAGAAAAGTACAGCAGAACCAGAGTAGAAGGAACGGTAAATTCAGCAGCAGACTGTAATGCCGATTTCACCGTTGCAGAAAAAACTGTAACCCCTGGCTTTGACGAAGCAGCTGTCAAAAGCGCATATGAAAAGACCGGCGCGTATCTGCTGGATATGGCTGTCAAAAATGGAGTGACTGTCGCTTCTGCCGGCGGCGACTGGATCATGCTGGGCCTTGCAAGATCCGGGCAGGATATTCCTGAAGAGGTCGTAAATGATTATTATGATAACGTAATAAAATATGTCAAAGAAAATATAAACGATAAGGAACAGCTTCACAGGTCCAGGTCGACAGACAACTCGAGAGTGATTCTGGCTCTTACAGCTTTAGGTTATGACGCCGCCGATGTGGGGGGGCATGATCTTCTTGCTGGTCTTGCCGATATGGATTATATCAAAAAACAGGGAATAAACGGAGTGATGTACGCACTCATAGCTTTTGACAGCGGAAGCTATGAAATACCATTGGTATATGAGGGCGGCGTGCAGGCCACGAGGGAAAACTTTATCAGAACCATACTGGAGGCGCAGCTTGACGACGGAGGCTGGAGCCTGGCAGGAAACACGTCTGATATAGATATGACTGCCATCGCAGTTCAAGCTCTTTCACCTTACTATGACGAAGATGATCAGGTAAAGGCGGCCGTTGACAGGGGGCTTGCGCTGCTTTCCGAAAGGCAGTCTGATAACGGCGGATACGGCAGCTTTGGAGCGGCTAATATAGAATCCTGCGCCCAGGTGCTGACAGCTCTTACAGCCATGGGAATAGACCCTGCCAAGGACAGCAGGTTCATAAAGGATGGAAATACTGTCATTGACGCTATCATGGGATACTATGTGGACGGCGGAGGCTTTGAACATATAGCCGGTTACGGGCTCGACCAGCTGGCAACAGAGCAGGGATACTATGCCCTTACCTCATACTACAGGATGATTGACGGCAAGACTTCGCTTTATGATATGAGCGATGTTTCGGCAAATCCGGACCAACCCGGCGGCTCAGGACAGACTGCCTCCGGGAATCCTCCTAAGACGGCAGACATGCTGGCATGGCACTCTGCCGACTTCGCGGCGGCATCATTGGCCGCGCTGACGGCGCTGATTGCCGCGATATGGTTATTTAAGAAAAGGAAGGAATATAATGAAAATAAATAAAAAGAACATTTTTCAGATCTTCATGGCACTGGTGCTTGCAGCGGTCATGATACTGGCCGCCGTGCCGCAAACGGCCATGGCGGCTGAGGCTACAGACATAGAATGGTACAATTTCAGAAACAACCCCGAAAACAACGGCGTTGTAGATGCGGCAACCCCTGCCGGCGCTGAAACCGCGGGCCTTAAATGGGCAGGGAAATACGGAAACAGCTTCTTTGAAAACCCGACCCCGCCGATTATTTTAGACGGATACCTTTATATAGGCTCTAAAAACAAGGTATACAAGATAGATAAGACAACGGGAGAGAAGGTTGCCGAAAGCGATGAGATGGTTGCAAACGTGGGCTTTGCCATGAACCCTATCATATACGCAGACGGCAAGCTCTTTGCTCAGGTCGGAAACGGCATCATTCAGGCTTTAGACTACGAAACCCTCAAATGCGTCTGGTCTACCGAGAAAATAGGAGGTCAGACTGTATCGCCCATATCCTATGCCAAGGTAGACGGAAAAGGATACCTGTATCTTGGAACATGGAATCAGCCTTCAGGCGACGGAGTTCTCATGTGCGTATCTACCGACGACAGCAATGTCAACGAAGACAATATAAAAAAAGCGGAGTGGAGATTTATGCCTTCCGGCGATGAAACCTCTCTCAAGAACCTGGTATATGAGGGTACTCCGCTGACCTTTGACGAAGACGTCAAAAAAGCGATAGACATCGGCGATGCCAATAAAAGAGGCTTCTACTGGGCGGGCGCTTATGCCTGCGGCAGCTTTGTAGCCGTGGGAAGCGACGACGGAGCCGACGATTATGGACAGCCGCAGAAATCAGCGTGTTTTTATACTTTGGATTCCAAGACCGGCGAGATTATAGATAAAATATCCGGTATTGAGGGAGACATAAGGACGTCTGCCGTATACGACGAAGGCTTCCTGTATTTCTGCTCTAAGGGAGGCATTCTTTACAAGGTAGCCGTAGACGAAAACGGCAATCTGGGAGAAGCCAGAACCCTTGATATGGGAGGCGAGATCACTTCTTCTCCTGTGGTATACAACGGAAAGGCATATATAGGCGTGAGAGGGCAGGGAGGACAATTTGACCCTGACGGCGGCCACGCGTTCGCAGTAGTTGATTCAGACAGCATGACAAAGCTCTACGACCTGCCTATCAGCGGATATCCTCAGGCCTCGGCGCTCCTTTCCACGGCGTATGAAAACGAAGACTTCGACGGAGACGGCAAGGCCGACGGCAGAGTATACATTTACTTCACATATAACGCGAGACCGGGCGGAATATATTACACCTACGACGCCAAAGAAGAGTCAGGCGCGGCCTCGGAATGCAAAGAGCTGTTTGTGCCTGAACAGGACAAACAGAACTATTGCATAAGCACCATATGCGCTGACAGAGACGGAGTGCTTTACTATAAGAATGACAGCGGATACGTGATGGCAGTACAGAATATGGTGGCTTACGCCAGCGAAGTGAAGGTTCAGGGAGCGCTGTCGTGGAGCAGGGAATTTTCGCCGGGTATTACGGAGTATGAGGTAGTAATGGCGGCCGGCTCCAAAACAGCCAATATAACGCTGAGCCTTCCGGACAACGTGTCCGCTGTCGTAGACGGAAAAGCTTACGATCCTTCCAAGGGCGCGGATATAGCTTTGGACGAAAACGGGAGAGCTACGGTAAAGATAATCGTAACCTTCCATGAGGGGGGGGCTTAGGTCATTCAAGAAAGCCGCGGCGCAGAGCGAAAACAGCACAGAATATACAATAAATATAAGGTGCATAGGCACTGACAGCAGCCTGAGTAATCTTAAAGTCAGCGGCAGCAACACTTTCGGAGAGGACGAGTATGCGATGTCGCCGTCATTTTCACCAGAAAACACACTCTATACCGTTGACGTAAGAGATAAAGACAGAAATTTTTATAACATCTGGCCGACGGCAGTAGACAGCAACGGAACCGTAAAACTGTATGCGGAAGAGAACATCGCCCCTGACGAGCTGAACAGCGACGGGACGATAAAATTAGCTTCCGAAATAGGCGGCGACAGATACGCGGCTTATCCTGCCGACAAATCGAAAAATGCCGTAATCAGGATAGAAGTAACTTCTGAAAACGGAGAGGAGGTTAGCAACTATTATGTAACGCTGCAAAAAGAAAGCACAACAGCTTCCGGAAATGAAAACGGCGGAGCGTCAGGCAATCAGGATAACGGGCAGGCAGGAATCCGGGGCGGAGACAAAACAGACGGCGGGGAAGTTATCTCTGAAGTCTCCAAAACCGGAGATGAGCACAATATTATCATTTGGCTGGCAGCAGCGGCAATCGCGGTCGCGGCGGCCATGACCGCGGCTCTCAGAAGAAGAAAAGAATAGATTTCAGGAGAGGCCGACGTCCAAAAGATATCAAGCGGCGCTAAAAGGCCGACGTTCAAAAGACGTCATGCGGTGCTTAAACCAAAGAGGCTGCCCTTATAGGCGGCCTCTGTTATTGACAAGACATGGGTTGACGTAGTAAAATCAGAACAGAACTTAATATAGGGCAAGGACATCTCGGAAGCCGGTGAAAATCCGGCGCTGTGTCTCAGCAACCGTGAGTATCAACGAAAGAGATCGACAACGCAAGGCGGGCAGCAGTAACTGTCAGGCAGGCAAACGTCAGGCCACTGGAGCGAAAAGCTTTGGGAAGGTATCTCGAGTAGGATATAAAGATCAAGCCGGTAGACCTGTAATTGCCATAGCTTTCAGCCTTCTGAGGTGGGGTGTTGATATTATATGTCAGAAAATTTTGCTCAGGCGCAAGATTAAGATAGATTTTTCAAGACAGGCACCTTATAAAAGGTGTCTTTTGCTTTGAAAGGAAAGTAAAGTGGAAAACAAAAAGAATAAAAAACTTTTCAACATAATAATGGTCGCTGTCATCGTCATCATAGCGATAGGCGGAACGATAGCCGTGGGAGCTGTGAAAGGCTGGTTCTCAGACGAAGCTGATACTTTGGCCGTCGCGGAGGAAGTGACAGGAATCGCCAGCGTAGAGCGGAACGGAGTTTCCTTCGAGCTGGAAAAGGATGCTGTGCTGAAAGACGGCGATAAGATAATTTCCAATGAAAAAGCCGAGGTTTTAATCAAATCAGGCGGTAATACATACAAGATGGCGGAAAATTCCGAGGCGGTTTTGGGGCAGTCAGGTGACGGTGCATATACTATGGAATTGTCGGCAGGAGAGGTTTTCACCGTTTTGGAAGAGGGAGAAAACTTCGGCGGCATGACTGCACAGGGCAGACAGATAACAGCAGACGGAACGGTGTTTTCCGTAAATGTGCAGACAGGCTCCATGGGCGTCAACGTCTTTGAGGGTGATGTTTCCGCGGAAAAAGAGTCAAGCAGTGTTACAGCCACGGCAGGAGAGAGCATCTCCGTCGTAGGCGATGAAATGGAAGTCACTGCTCTCGACATAGTTTCTTTGAACCAGTTCAACCTGGAAAACGCCATAGAGGTCGGCAAGTCCCGTAGGCTTTGCTTCACTGAAGAAGAATTCAACAAAGTAATAAGCGATAGGGAAGCTGAGACGGAAGAGCCGGGCGACGCAGAAGACGGCGAAGCCGACGGAGATTCCTCCGGCAATGATTCACAAGGCGAAGACCAGAGCGGCAGCGGTGCCAAGAATCCGGCTTCAAATAACTCCTCAGGGTCGGGTAATCAGAGCTCGAACAGCTCTTCCGGAAACGGTTCCTCTGCAGGCAGCTCCGGCGGCAATCAGAGCGGCTCTTCAGGAGGAGATTCATCTGTCAAATATGACTACAACTGCACCATAGAGATAAGGTGCGATACCATATTGAACAACATGGATAAGCTTGATAAGAGCAAGGCAGGATATGTGCCTGCAAATGGCGTCATACTGAGCAAGACTAAGGTGGGCTTTAACCAGGGAGAAACGGTATACGACGTACTGGATAGAATCTGCAGGTCCAGGAATATACAGATGGAAGCTTCATATACACCGGCATACGGCAGCAATTATGTGGAGGCAATAGGAAATCTCTATGAATTCGACTGCGGCCCTCTGTCAGGCTGGATGTACAAGGTCAACGGATGGTTCCCTAACTACGGTTGTTCTTCATATACCCTGAAAGACGGAGACACTATAGTATGGCTGTACACATGCGAGGGGCTTGGAGCTGATGTGGGCGGATCCATGAATTCTTAGAGTACAGGCGGACATACAATGAGCAAAGACGTGTTTACGACTTACAATCCGATAATAAACTTTGTATTTTTCATGGGAGCGGTGGTGCTCGGAATGTTTTTCGTGCACCCCGCCTTTTTGGCATGTTCGCTGCTGCTGTCCTTTTCATATTATCTGACGGTTCGCGGCAGGCGCGGACTCAAGTTCGTGCTGGGAATGATACCGCTGTTCATCGTCCTTTCAGCGATAAATCCGCTGTTCAACACCAGCGGAGCGACAGTGCTCTTCACCTACCTCGGCGGCAGAGCATACACTCTGGAAGCGCTGTTTTACGGCATGGCGGTGGCGGCCATGTTCGTTTCCATAATGACGTGGTTCGCCTCATATAACGCGGTGATGACCAGCGACAAATTCCTTTATATTTTCGGCAAGGCGGCGCCGTCCGTCTCGCTGGTACTTTCAGCGATACTCAGGCTTATCCCCAGCTTTCAGCGCAAAGCAGTCCAGATAGCGGGAGCGAGGAAATGCATCGGCAAGGCGGGAGATGCGGGGAAGCACAGAGAAAAAATAGAAAACGGCATGACCGTCATGTCCACCCTTACCACCTGGGCGCTGGAGGGAGGTATAGTCACCGCCGACAGTATGAGAAGCCGCGGATACGGCAGCGGCAGGCGGACTAATTTCGCCATTTACAGGTTCGGTAAAAGAGACATATTTCTCGTCGTATTTATGTCGGTGCTAATAGCTGGGGTGATGATATGCGCATCTTTCGGCGGAACGAAAGTTTCATATACTCCCGTAGTAGAGATAGCGGGGCTGGATAATACATACACCATAGCGGGAACGATAGCTTACTTCATTTTTTTAGCGATACCAACAGTACTTAATATCACGGAGGAAATAACATGGCGCATTTTGAGATCAAGGATCTGAGCTTTTCTTATCCTGTCAGCAAAGATAAGCTGGCGTTGGATCATATAAATTTGAATATAGAGAAAGGCGAATACATAGCAGTATGCGGAAAGAGCGGAAGCGGCAAGACGACTCTGCTCAAGCACCTCAAATCGACGCTGGCGCCTCACGGAAACGTATCCGGAGAAATATTCTTTGAGGGGAAACCTCTAAAGGACGCTGACCTGAGAGAACAGTCCAGCAAGATCGGATACGTGATGCAGAATCCAGATAATCAGATCGTAACGGACAAAGTGTGGCATGAGCTGGCTTTCGGCCTTGAAAGCCTGGGCATAGATCAGAAGACCATCAGGCTCAGGGTGGCTGAAATGGCCAGCTATTTCGGCATACAGAGGTGGTTCCATAAGGACGTGGCCGAGCTTTCCGGAGGGCAGAAACAGCTTCTTAATCTGGCATCCATCATGGCTATGCAGCCCACCGTGCTGATACTCGACGAGCCTACCAGCCAGCTGGACCCAATAGCGGCCGCCGATTTTCTCAACACCGTAAGAAAGATAAATCTGGAGCTGGGAACTACGGTAATAATAACGGAGCACAGGCTGGAAGACATCTTCCACGCCGCCGACAGAGTCGTGGTGATGGAAAACGGCAGAATCATCGCCAGCGACCAGCCGAGAAAAGTAGGAGAATTTCTGAGAGAGGGCGAAAACGAAATGTTCGCAGCCATGCCTTCTCCCGTGCAGATATATTACGGTACTGGCAGCGAGCTGGAATGTCCGCTGACTGTGAGAGAGGGACGCAGCTGGCTCAGCCAGACTTTTGAGGGCAAAGAGATAAAGACGGTTTCCCTTGAAAAGCCAGAAGCACCGGAATCGTCAGAGGAGCCGGCCATCCTGATGAAAGAAGTCTGGTTCCGCTACGAAAAAGAAGCTCCCGACGTGCTCAGGGGCGTCAGCCTCAGCGTGCCGAAAGAAAAGATATTCGCCATAGTGGGCGGCAACGGAACAGGAAAGTCCACGACGCTGAAATCCATATGCAATATATGCAAAGCATACAGGGGAAAGATACTCATAGACGGAAAACGCATTGAAAAGTACCGTTCCGATGAGCTTTTCAATGGCAATCTGGCCATGCTTCCGCAGGATCCGCAGAGCTTGTTCGTGAAAAAGACGGTGAGGGAAGATCTGGAGGAGATTCTACCTAAAAACTGCGGCGACAGAGACGAGCGCGTGCGCAGAGCAGCGGAGACCTGCCAGATAACACAGCTTTTGGACAGCCATCCTTACGATTTATCGGGAGGCGAGCAGCAGAGGGCAGCTTTGGCCAAAGTACTTTTGACCGAGCCGAGGATACTGCTTTTAGACGAGCCGACCAAGGGACTGGACAATTTCTTCAAAATCAAATTCGCAGAAATTCTAAATCAGCTGAAAGCTGACGGCGTCACCATACTCATGGTTTCCCACGACGTGGAATTCTGCGCTAAATACGCCGATCTGGTGGGAATGTTCTTCGACGGCAGCGTGGTGACTGTAAACAGTCCGAACAAGTTTTTCTCACAGAACAGCTTTTATACTACGGCAGCCAACAGGATGAGCCGTCACTTGTTTGAAAATGCCATAACCAACGAGGATGTGATTGAATTATGCAAAATGAACAGATAGAAAAATCACCGGAAGATAGAATAAAGGAGACGGATAAAACGGAGAAAAACGCGGCCAGTAAGGGCTCAAGACGCGGATTTTGGGCGGTGATACTCATTGCTGTGGTTTTGATTCCGCTCACCATAATCATATCGTGGCGGCTTGGAGACAGGAAATATTACATAGCCAGCGTGCTGATAATGATTTATTCGATGATTCCGTTTTTCATAAGCTTTGAAAGACGCAAGCCGCAGCCCAGGGAACTGATGACCTTGGCCGTGATGTGCGCCATAGCTGTAGTTTCAAGAGCCATATTCATAGCCGTGCCGCATTTTAAACCCATAGGAGCCATAGTCATGATAACGGGAATGGCTTTCGGACCGCAGGCCGGATTCATGACGGGCGCTTTGAGCATGCTGATAAGCGATATCATCTTCGGTCAGGGACCGTGGACGCCTTGGCAGATGCTGGCTTTCGGGCTGATAGGATTTATCGCCGGTCTCATGTCGAAGGCGGGGATACTGTCCAGGAAAAAGCCCGCCTTTAATGCTTTGATCGGATTTCTCATGATATTTCTGCTAGTCGGACCTATCCTCGACACAAGCACTGTCTTTACGATGATACAGATACCCGGCGTTGAAGTGCTGGCTATATATCTGGCAGGCATACCTATAAACGCTATTCACGGAAGCGCTGTAGCCCTGGGAATGCTGCTGCTCACCAGGCCTATGCTGGAAAAGCTGGACAGGATAAAGGTAAAATACGGGATGATGGAATTATGAGATTTGACAGTTACCACCCTATGATAAACTTGATATACTTTACAGCCGCCATCGGACTGACGATATGGTTCGACCACCCCGTCTTTGCAGCGCTGTCCTTTATATGTGCCTTTATATACTCGGTCAAGCTGAAAGGCAGGAGAGCTCTTATTTTTAATCTCTGCCTCCTGATACCTATGGCTGTTTATACGTGGTGGTATGGATATTACAATCACTTCGGCGTTACGGTGATAGGCCATAACTTTGTCGGCAACAGCATAACGGTGGAATCGCTGGCTTACGGACTCTGCCGCGCAGCCACCGTAGGCTCGGTGATAATGTTTTTGTCATGCATGCTGGCAGTCTTTTCTTCCGACAAGGTGGTATATCTCTTTGGAAAGATTTCTCCCAAGCTGTCGCTGTATTTGTCGGTCATACTCAGAGCTGTGCCTAGATTAAAGCAGTATGCAGGGCGCATAAATCTGGCTCAGAGCGGCATCGGCAGAGGTTGCTGGCAGGGAAGTCTTATAAAAAGGCTGAGAAGCGTGGTACGCCTCGCTTCTATATTGATAACCTGGACGCTGGAAAACTTTGTGGAAAGCTCCTGGTCCATGAAAAGCAGGGGCTATTCCCTCAAAGGGCGAACGGCCTTTTCCATATACAGATTTGACAACAGGGACAGATCTTTCGTCATAACCATGTTTGCGCTGCTGACGCTGATCATGGTGGCCTGGGCGCTTAACCAGACGAACATTTATTATGACCCGGTGATCATAATGACGCCGGTAACGGCGGTATCGTACATATTCTATGCAGCTTACGCTCTGCTGCTGCTTTTGCCTATGCTGCTGCAGACAGCAGGTGAAAGGAAGTTCGACAGGCTGAGAAAAGGGCTGGAATAGGCGGATGCGGATAAACACGAATGCAGGACAAATTTAAGACGGCAGAAAATGTTGCAGAGCTTTCACATTTAAGAGAATTCTGCAGCATTTTATTATTGAGCTCTTGCTGGCATTGACAGGACTTTGACCGCTGGCAGCCAGGCGCAGTTTTCCTGAACGTACATATGCGGCCCGACAGAGGTGAGCGCAGGTAAGCGCGATTGATTTAAGGCAACTTGGGGTATTGATTTTTATGACAGCATTAAATATACTATAATATTGGAAGCTTAACGCAGAGGAGAAAAGAAACATGATTAAAAAGGATACGGAGCAGGTCTTGCTCATCAACGACATAGCAGGATACGGAAAAATCTCATTGGGAGTCATGATACCTATAATGTCCCACATGGGATTCAATATATACAATCTGCCGACGGCAGTGGTTTCAAATACGCTGGACTACGGTCTGTTCGACATTCTTGATACCACCGAGTACATGAAAAACGCCCTCAAAGTATGGAAAGAGCTGGGTTTTTCCTTTGACGCGATTTGCACCGGCCTGATAATTTCCGAAGAGCAGGTGAAGGTCGTGGCCGAGTACTGCCGCAGGCAGAGAGAAAAAGGCACCAGTATTTTCGTCGACCCGATAATGGGAGACGACGGAAAGCTTTACAACGGCGTTTCCGATAATACCGTGGTATATATGAGACAGATATGCTCTGTGGCCGACATCGTGATGCCCAACTTCACGGAGGCAGCTTTCCTCGCCGACATGTATCAGGACAAGAAAGAAGTAACGAGAAAGGAAGCGGAGAACATCGTCGATGAATTCAGGAGACTGGGCTCCAAGTCGGTCATAGTTACCAGCGTCATCATGGACGGACAGCCGTGCGTGTTCGGCTTTGACGACGGAAAGAACGAATATTTCACCATTCCTTTCGATCAGGTACCGGTCCAGTTCCCGGGCACGGGAGACATCTTTTCCGCACTGCTCATAGGCGGAGTGCTCAAGGGTGTGGAGCTGCAGAAAGCAACTAAATTCTCCATGGACATGGTCAGAAAACTGATAATAAGAAATAAAGAAAACGTTGATAAATACAAAGGGATTCCTATCGAAAAATATCTGGAAGAGATGACAAATTTTTAAGAGGTGATACATATGCAATTGACAGATAGAGTTAAACACTGCAACGGCTGCGAGGCGTGTGTCGTAGGCTGTAAATATTCCTGTGTCAAGATGAAAGAATCTGCAGGCCGAAAGCTTCCCGAAATCAACGAGGACGGATGCAGCAAGTGCAATGCCTGCATCTTATACTGCCCTTTATATAATCCTGTAGAGCTGCCGGAGTTCGCGGAATTTTTCGATTCTCCGGAGGATGTGAGAAAGCGGGAAATGGCTCCGATCTACAGGTCTGTGATGAGAAACGTTAAGGAAGGAAAATACACTGAATTTGTCGGTACTCTCTGCCAGATAGCTGCGCTCAAGTCCCTGAGAGGAGACAAGCTGGCTCATAATCTGGCGCTGTTTCCCATCTTCTGCGACGAAGAACAGAGAAAGTCAAACGCGGCATGTATGGCCTGCCCGTTTTATAAATAGAGGAGAAAAGATAAATACATGGATAACATTTTAAAACAGATAAAGGACGCCGAGCAGCTCTTTTCCGGATATGAAATAACAGGCAGAGAGCTGGCCAGAGTCAAAGCTCTCGCCCAAAAGCTGGAAAACAGCAGCATGACCGTCTCAGTGATCGGACAGTTCAAACGCGGAAAGAGCGCCCTTGTCAACTGCATACTGGAGGATAAGATACTGCCTGTAGGCATAGTGCCGGTGACTGCCGTTGTGACGACGGTGGAATACGGGGAAAAGAAAGCGGCTGTCCATTTTGCCAACGGAGTAGTCAAGGAGACTGAGTTTGAGCAGATTTCCGCCTACGTCAACGAGCAGGAAAACAAAGACAATCATCTGAATGTGACAAAGGTTTCCATAACCTGCCCTGCGGAGTTCCTCAAGGGCGGCATAACTCTGGTGGACACGCCGGGAGTCGGTTCTATGCACGAGAACAATTCAAAGGAAGCTTACGCTTTCGTCAAGGAAAGCGACGCCGTCATATTCACTCTTTCGGTGGACAGCCCGATAAACCAGATAGAAATCGAGTTCCTGAAGAACGCCAAGGAGCACGCGGCGAAATTCTACTTCGCCGTCAATAAGATAGACGTCATAGATCAGGAGGAGTTGGCGGACTACATCGCATACTGCCGCAAATTCATAGCGGACCTGATGGAAGTTGAGGACGTGATGATGTTCCCTGTCAGCGCCAAGAAAAATATCGGTGTTGCAGAGCTCAAGGACGCTATCGTCAAAGACTGCGCCGCGCAGAGGCAGACAATACTTGAGGAATCGGCCAAGCTCAAGCTTCACGATATAGTTCTCAGCGCCCTTTCGCAGATAACTCTCTACAGGAGCGCTCTTTCGATGCCGGCCGATGAGTTTGACAAGAGGTTTTCCGAGATGAAAACTTTCTTTGCAGAAATTCAGCAAGAGACAGAACAGCTGACGGAAAGCGAGAAGAAAAGCAGAGCCGTGCGCGAAGCTCACTTGAACAGCGTCAGGAATATGCTGGCTGAAAAAGTAAAGGAGCTTTTCGGCATAGAGTATCATTACGATATCCATGACGTGGAAGAGGCCGCGGAAACGCAGAGCGCTGACGTTCAGGCAGCCTCAGTGAGGGAAGCCGGAGACTCCTGCAGCCAGGAGGCTTATGCGCCGCAGCCTGCAGGAGACGATCTGCAGCTGCAGGTCGAAGCTCTGTGCAATTCCCTTGATTCCACTCTGAACACGATTTTCATGCATAGAGAAGAAAACGCCTATAAAGTCGTCAGGAGGATAAACGACCTGAACCGCCTGGTGCAGAAGCTGGTCAAGATGCGCGACGGAAGATAATCCGGCAGCTCAGCGCAGGCACCGGGACACGACAGATCATGAGAATAGACGTATGCATGATCAGGAAAACTTGAAATAAAATTGTTAAACTGGCACTTGCCAATAAACCGCCGTAATCTCAAAGGTTCCGGCGTTTTTTATTGCAGCGCGAATATGTGTAAAAAGAACGCTAAGATGCGGCCTAAACGGTGGTATTGATACAATTTATTCCCTATAATTAGAATGTCAAACAGCGAAGGTAGCCGGAGGGATCAGACTAAAACCGTGCTGAAGATCTCAAAGGCTTACTGCGCGCAAAGTATAAGCTAGAAAGGATGGAATTATATGGAATACGGAATCTTATCATTAGCTCCCGTAGTGATCGCGCTGGTGCTGTCATTCATAACCAAAGACGCGCTGCTGTCCATACTGGTCGGCGTCATCGTCGGCGTGGTCATTACAGGTTCAGACCCGATTTCCGGCCTGTCCGGGATCTTCCAGTCAGCTCTGGGTACGCCGGACTTTATCTGGGTATTGTGCATAGAGGTATTTATAGGCGTCATGGTGGCCTACTTCCAGAAATCAGGAGCCATACAGGCTTTCGCCAACTGGATAGGAAAATTCAATCTGAGCAGAAGGATGACTGCAGGAACTGCATGGCTCCTGGGTCTGATCATCTTCTTCTCAGACTATTTCTCACCTCTTTATGTAGGTAATGTAATGAGACCTTTGACTGACAAGGCGAGGATTTCCAGAGAAAAGCTGTCGTTTATATGTGACTGCACTTCGGCTCCTGTAGCCTGCATGCTGGGACCCCTGTCTGCGTGGGGTACATATATGGCAGGCTTGCTGGTAGGAATAGGAGTCATCACTGACGTGGACATAGCCATGGACACAGTAATAAGGGCTGTGCCGTTCAATTTCTATTGCATAATTATGGTATTCTTCTGCTGCTTCAACGCTTTCGGAATAATCCCTGATTTTGGTTCCATGAGAAAAGCGGAGAAGAGAGCTCTGGAAGAGGGGAAAGTTGTGGCTGACGGCTCGACTCCACTGCTCAGCAAAGAGCTTACCAATATTCAGCCTAACGAGGGAATAAAACCAAGTCTCTTGTTCAATTTCGCCATACCAGCGCTGCTCATCATCTGCACCGTTCTCGGAACTTACATCATTCTCGGAAGCGGAAAAGTGCTGGAGGCATTTATCCTCGTAGTATGTTATCAGTTCATCGTCATGATGATACAGAGAATGGCCACGCTGAAAGAGATGATGGAAACCGCTATAGAAGGTATCAAGTCGGTAATGAGCGCGATTCTCATACTTGCTATGGCATATTGCGTAAACAATATAACCAATACGCTGCAGGCACCTGAATATATACTCAGCATAACTGAAAGCTGGATGACACCTGCGCTTCTGGTAACTATAACCTTCATCGTTTGCGCGGTCATTTCATTCCTGACAGGTTCCTCATGGGGTACATGGGCGATACTTACTCCTATCGTCATGCCGCTGGCATTTTCAATCACTGACGGACAGATGGATACACTTATATACGCCACAGTAGGAGCCATCATGGGCGGAGCTACTTTCGGAGACCACTGCTCGCCGCTTTCAGATACGACGATATTGTCCTCGCTGGGAGCAGGTTCAGACCACATCGACCACACCAAGACTCAGATGCTATATGCCATAACTTGCGCAGTTTTGGCATGTATCATCACTCTCATACTGGGCGTGACAGTTCTGTCGTAGTTTGCGGAATGATTTTAAGATGGCTGACGGCGCCGCTGTCAGCCATTGTTTTTAGAGATGTCAAAGAAAGGAAAAAAGATGACGTTATTGACAGGATTTGAGAATATGAGCTTTTTTTCGCCGCTGGGGCTGGCTGCTGTGATAATCGTACTCATTCCCAACTTTGTTTTCGCGAAGAAAGGACAGGAGACTAGGCTGGACGATGTGGATACTGCCGGCGTTATGGCCAGTTTCTTGGAGGTGGTGTCGAGAATATGCCTTACCCTGGCGCTGGTTCTCATGGAAATGCCGCAGAGAATGGATATACTGGGAATATGCGCAGGAATTGTACTGCTAATATATTTCATATTGTGGATAAGATATTTTAAAGACGGATGTTATTATCCGGATATCTATATGAAATCGTTTTTAGCCATACCTGTTCCGTTCGATGTGTTCATCTCCCTTTATTTCATCATGACTTCCCTTTGGCTCAGCAACATAGCGGCTTTAGGGTTCTCTCTGGTCTACGCTGTGAGCAGAATGGCCAATGCCTTTGCCGCACGCAGGGATCTGAGAAGCAGACCTTTTGAACAATAGAATAGATAATAGGTGACCGGAAAAGGCTCATGATATCTTACAGATATAAGGGCCTTTTTATATTACGCAAAATCTTGACGAAATCTTAGCGAAATCATAAAATAAATGGCGAATTATTGCCAAAATGATAGAAAAAACATATATAACTTTTACTGGGTATAATCGGTATGGGTTGGATAAACGTTGGAATTTCAACAAATAATTGCAGCGCTAAGAAATCGTTAAAATTTGGCACGAGTTTTGCTTTATAATATTTATGAATGCGCTGCGAAAGAAAAATTTTCTTATCGCACGCCAATTATATATTTTACATTGAAAGGATGGAATTATAATGGAGTATGGAATCTTATCGTTAGCTCCCGTACTGATTGCACTGGTGCTGTCATTTGTAACAAAAGACGCACTGCTGTCCATATTGGTAGGCGTTATCGTCGGTGTAGTCATCACGGGAGTAGACCCGGTTTCCGGACTAGCTGGAATTTTCCAGTCTGCGCTTGGTACGCCGGACTTCATCTGGGTACTTTGTATCGAGGTATTCATCGGTATCATGGTAGCCTATTTCCAAAAATCAGGAGCTATTCAGGCATTTGCAGCTTGGATAGGCAAGTTTAATCTCAGCAGAAGAATGACGTCAGGGGTAGCATGGTGCCTCGGTCTTATTATCTTCTTCTCGGACTATTTCTCGCCTCTTTATGTAGGCAACGTAATGAGACCGCTTACAGACAAGGCTAAAATTTCAAGAGAAAAGCTGTCGTTCATATGCGACTGTACTTCAGCACCTGTAGCCTGCATGCTTGGTCCTCTCTCGGCCTGGGGTACATATATGGCAGGACTTTTAGTAGGCATAGGCGTTATAGCTAATGCAGATATGGCCATGACTACTGTAATCAAGGCCGTACCGTTCAACTTCTACTGTATCATAATGGTATTCTTCTGCTGCTTCAACGCATTCGGAATCATTCCTGATTTCGGACCTATGAAGAAAGCTGAAAAGAGAGCTTTGGAAGAGGGCAAGGTAGTTGCAGACGGTTCAACTCCTCTGCTCAGCAAAGAGCTTACCAACATTCAGCCTAACGAAGGCATCAAGCCAAGCTTACTTTTCAACTTTGCAATACCTGCGCTGATCATAGTATGTACGGTTTTGGGAACATACATCTTCCTCGGAAGCGGTAAAGTCCTTGAAGCATTCATCTTAGTTGTAATTTACCAGTTTATCGTTATGCTTATTCAGAAGATGGCTACTCTTAAGGAAATGATGGAAACAGCTATTGAAGGCATTAAGTCGGTAATGAGCGCTGTATTGATTTTGGCTATGGCTTACTGTGTAAACGCTATAACCAAGCAGCTTGGCGCCCCTGAATATATTCTCAGCATAACCGAGAACTGGATGACTCCTGCGCTCCTGGTAACTATCTCGTTCCTGGTTTGTGCAGTCATCTCATTCCTGACAGGTTCATCATGGGGTACATGGGCTATCCTGACTCCTATCGTTGTTCCTCTGGCATTTTCCATCACAGGAGGAGAATTGGGAACAGTAGTGTACGCTACAGTCGGAGCTATCATGGGAGGAGCTACTTTCGGCGACCACTGCTCGCCTCTGTCGGATACTACAATACTGTCTTCGCTGGGAGCAGGTTCAGACCATATCGACCATACGAAGACTCAGGTTGTATACGCTGTAACTTGTGCAACGCTGGCATGTATCATCACGCTTATACTGGGCATCACGGTGCTGTCATAGAATGATTTTAAGATGGCTGACGGCACCGCTGTCAGCCATCTGTTTTTATGAATTTTAAACGGAGTATTTTTGTTTTGAAAGGAATAGAAATGAGTTTGCTGATGGGATTTGAAAGTATGAAATTTTTCTCGCTGTACGGATTGGCAGCGGTAATAATCGTCATCATTCCCAACTTTGCCTTTGCGAAGAAAGGACGGGAGACGAGGCTGGACGATGTGGATACGGCAGGCGTAATGGCCAGCTTTCTGGAAGTGGTGTCAAGAATATGTCTTACACTGGCTCTTGTTCTGATGAGGATGCCTGAGAGAATGGACGTACTGGGAATATGCGCCGGAGCTGCATTGCTCATATATTTCATATTGTGGATAAGATATTTTAAGGACGGCTGTTATTATCCCGATATCTATTTGAAATCGTTTGTCGGAATACCCGTTCCTTTTGATGTGTTCATCTCACTTTATTTCATCATGGCTTCGCTTTGGCTCAGCAACATAGTAGCATTGGGATTTTCGCTGGTCTATGCTGTAAGCAGGATGCTAAACGCTCTTGCTGCGCGCAGGGATCTGAAAGCGAGACCGGCCGATGAATAAGCTGTCAGTTGCCGAGCAGGCTGTCAGTTGCCGAGCAGGCTGTCAGTCGCCGAGTAGGTTTTAAACCGCCTGAGCAGGCTATCAGCCGTTTTCCTTTGTAACTTTGTCGAGATACTGCATCCATTTTATGACCTGTCTCGGTTCAGGCTGCAGGATAAAGTTGTACATGCGTTTTTTATGATATAAGTCAAAATGGTCTCCGACGCTGATGGGAAAAGCTTTTATATCGGAGGTCTTTTCTGTAAATTCAAGGGGTTCGCCGAAACATTCGCCGGAGAACCTTATTATTTTTTTGTCCATATAAATAGTTCCGTGTCCGGCGCCGCGGTTCATGTTGCCTTTTTCATCTGCCGCAGCCAGAATAGTTTCGCTCTCCAGCGGAATATCTGTGTCGATCTGCTCCTGCTGCCAGAAATACCAGTCGTTTATGCGGGAAAAATATTCCCCTTTCAAATTGTAATAATTGTCAAGTTCCGCAGAAAATCCGCAGGAGCGGCACTTTATACGGCACGCGTCAGTATAGGTTTCAAATTCTTTGCCACATGAAGGGCATTTGTAGAGCACGCCGTCAAGCCCAAGAGCAGGGGCTTTGCACTTGTAAAATACGTCGGTAAAAAGCCTGTCTTCGTCATGAAGCATGGCTTTATCTATGGCCTCGCCTATTTCTTCGGCTGAAAGACTGCTCAGGCTTTCAGCATCAAAAAGCTTTGAGGTAGTTATGTGTATTTTTCCACGTCTGATGCCGGATTTTCCCCACTTGGGCAGAGTTTTGTAAGCCCCGTTTTCTGTGATCGTATATACGTCCACGCCCATTTTCTTGACCAGTTCGGCCGTGCCTTCCGTGACTTGGAGAGAGTGGCCGACGCATGTTAGCCTGCCTTCGGGGAATAGTACAACTATATTTCCGCTGTCACGTGCCCTGAGTATGTTCATTATGGTTTTTATGTCAGGACAGAACATTTTCTTGGATATTACGCGCATCTTATTGAGAAACCATCTGATCATGGGCCTGGCCATAAAATGCTCGCTTACTACGAAAGTAGGGCGGTTTGGAGCAAGAGTCAGGGCGACCAGAAGAAAATCCATGTTTGATATGTGAGGACACAATATGAGGGCCGGTCCTTTAAGACCGTCAAGGCCGCTCTTGTCATAGCTTACTCTGCACTTCAGCTTAAGCACAGGGGCGACGAGCGCATAGCAGAGAAAGAATAATACAGGGTTAGGCTTTTTTATCCTGGAGATTTTTTTGCTTCTATTTTCCGACATGTAAACCTCGCATATTTATATGTTATTTCGTACATTACTATCAGAGTACGAGAAAAGTATATGAGTATTATATGCGAAAAAATATAAAAAACCAAGACAGACTGCGCAAAAATTTGAATGGCCTCCATTGACAGCAGGCGAGAAAGTGGTAGAATTATTGGCGAGGAGGGAATAGCAAAATGAATAGTCAATCTAACGTAAAGAAAGTAATCGGTGTAGTGTCAGGCAAGGGAGGCGTGGGAAAATCCTCGGTGACTTCTCTGCTGGCAGTAGCCGCTCAAAGAAAAGGATACAAGACAGCCATACTGGACGCTGACATAACAGGCCCGTCGATACCAAAAGCCTTTGGTCTGACCAACAAGGCTATGGGAGACGGACAGTCCATAATGCCGGTGGTGACGGATACTGGAATAAAGACGATTTCCGTCAATTCGCTTCTGGAAAACGATACCGATCCAGTAGTCTGGAGAGGACCGGTATTGTCGGGCGTAGTGCAGCAGTTCTGGAACGACGTGATCTGGGGAGATATAGACGTGATGTTCGTCGACATGCCGCCGGGAACGGGAGACGTGGCGCTGACAGTATTTCAGTCGCTGCCGCTGGATGGCATCGTCATAGTAACATCGCCGCAGGAGCTGGTTTCAATGATAGTCGAAAAAGCCGTAAAGATGGCTCAGATGATGAACATTCCTGTAATCGGCCTGGTGGAAAATATGTCATATTTCGTATGTCCCGACTGCGGAGCCGAGCATAAGATCTTCGGCGAAAGCCATATAGAAAATATCGCTGATAAGTATGGAATCGAGGCTCTGGCAAAGCTGCCTATGGACAAGGAAGTTGCTGTATCCTTTGACAGAGGCATGGCGGAATGTCTCGATACAGCAAAGCTTTCCGACATGGTCGAGACTTGCATGAAAGCTGAAAACCCTGATAAGCACGACGGCATGCCCGTGCCTGAGGGATGCAGCGGTAGCTGTGAAAGCTGCGGAGAAGAGGGCTGCGCCAGCCGCAGGTAATGCTGATGCTGAGAGGATGGAGTACCGTCCGCAGGTAATGCCGACTCTGAGAGGATAGGGTACCAGCTACAGATAATGCCGACTCAGAGAGAATATGCACTGTCCTCAGATAATGCCGATGCGGCGAAGAGAAGCGCGCCGGCCGAAAAGCATGCTGCCAAAGCCTGCCGGCCAAACATAGCGCTGCCAAAGCCTGCCGGCCTGTGGCCTGTGCCTTTCCGCCTTAAGAAAGTCTTAAGTCAGAATTCATCAAAAGCACACATTATGTGTGCTTTTTCTGCTAAAATAATCTTTAACAAGCACTTGCAAAAGGGGGAGAACAAATAATATAATGTTTGGGTACGTATTGATAAATAAGCCTGAATTAAAAATCAGGGAATTTGAGAAGTACCGCAGTTATTACTGCGGATTGTGCCATGCTCTAAACGATGAGTACGGCCCCTTGGGAAGGCTTACACTCAATTACGACATGACTTTTCTGGTCATGCTTTTAAGCGATCTTTACGACGAAGAGGATAAAACGGAATATGCCAGATGCATGCTCCATCCCGCGCACAAACACTGCAGCAGGAGAAACGAGATCACCGATTACTGCGCCGATATGTGCATCCTGCTTACATATTACAAATGCGCCGACGACTGGAACGATGAAAAAAAGCTTTCCAAGAAGATATGGGCTCAAAACCTCAGGCGCAAATGCAGGAGGATAGCGGAAAAATATCCTGAAAAAGCGGAACTGGTCAAGAACAAGCTGCTTCTCCTCGCGGAAACGGAAAAGGAAGAAGCTACCCATATAGATAAGACGGCCAGAATATTCGGAGAATTGATGGCCGAGATTTTTGCCTACAGAGACGACGAGTGGAAGAACGATCTGTACAAGGTAGGCTTTTATCTGGGAAAATACGTATACCTGCTCGACGCTTACGAAGATATAGAGGAAGACATAAAGAGCGGCTCGTACAATCCTTTCAAGGGAATATACGCAAACGAAGACTTCGAGCAGCAGGTTCTCAACTTGTTGCTCATGATGATAGGCGAATGTACCGACGCCTTTGAAAGACTCCCTCTGGTGGAGAACGTGGAAATTCTCAGGAACATACTGTATTCGGGAGTCTGGGTGAGATTCGGGAAAACCAAGGCAAAGAATCAGAAAAAGAACCGAAAGGGAAAAGAAAATCAGAATGAATCCTTATGAAGTATTGGGCGTCAGTTATAACGCCACAGACGATGAGATCAAAAAAGCATATAAAAAGCTAAGCCGGAAATATCATCCTGACGCCAACGTCGGCAACCCTAATCAGAAAGCTTATGAAGAAAAATTCAAGGAAGTTCAGCAAGCTTATCAGATCATAATGGATCAGAGGCAGGGAAAAACTCAGGAAGCGCAGTACGGCGGTTCGTACGGCGGTCAATACGGCGGCGCCGGAAATCCTTGGGGCTTCGGCGGATTCGGTGGTTTCGGCGGATTCAGCGGTTTTGGCGAATACACCGGCGGCCAGCAGTCTCAGGCATCTCCAGAAAGCAAGGACGATCAATATCTGCGCTCGGCTTTGAACTATATTCAAAACGGATATTACAGAGAAGGCCTCAATGTTCTGGAACAAGTAAAGGACAGAAAAGGTCCTTGGTATTACTACAGTGCTTTCGCCAACTATCACATAGGCAACAACGCGGTAGCTTTGGAACACGCAAAGATCGCCTGCTCATTTGAGCCTAACAATTATTATTACGCCAATCTTCTGAATCAGCTGCAGGGCGGTGAAAACAGGTATCAGCAGAGGAGTGCAAGCTACGGCGGCAATCCGACCATGCGGCGCGGAAACTATGCCGGCCAAATATGCGGAACTATCCTCTGCTTCAATTTGTGCTGCGGAGGCGGAGCTTATATGGGCGGTCTTCCGCTGCTCTGCTGCATATGACATACTAGTGGACTAGTGGGCGCAGGGGAGCAGACGCGATAACTTGCCGCCCGGTAAGCCTTAGCATGTATCCAAGGATTCAATAGAACGACTGCCGGCCGCTCCGGAAGAAGCCCTGCGGCAATAGCTCAGCCGCTGGATAGACACATGCGAAATAGGACAAAAGAAAAAACAGAGCAATGACTTCTGACGCTCGGCGATGAAAAGAACGAAGCCATGGCGCCTGACAATAATAAGAATAAAGCCATGACGACTGACAGGACTCGACCAGCGCATGGCTTTTTATGTGCTTTAGCTGGGAATCTTGCGGAGAACATGTCAATGTGCGGCGATGTGAGATGAAGCACGATGAGGGATTGGAATATATTGTAAAATGTTGGCAAAAATCAAATTATGTTTAAAAATGTACAACATCGATATTTTCAAAGCTGTTTACTCTAATGGAGTAGTGGAGCCACTCACTCTAATGGGGCACCGGCTTTTTGCGTGAGCATACAATGCTTACAGTCTGTTCAGTCTTTCTCCTGCGAGAAAAGCCTTTAAATTTGCGGCGGATGTTGCGCATACTATTTTCCTTGCCTCTTTGGAGGCGAAAGCGATGTGCGGAGTAATTATAAGGTTGGGAATACCAAACAGAGGACTATCTGACTCCATAGGCTCCTTACTTACGACGTCTATGGCAGCGCCGGCAAGTTTACCGCTTTTGAGAGCCGCGGCGAGATCAGTCTCGTTTATGAGTGATCCTCGGGCGGTATTGATCAGGTATGCGCCGTCTTTGAGCTTCGAGATGAACTCTCGGTCGATGAAGCCCGTGTTTTCCGCCGTGGCCGGGCAATGAACAGATATAACGTCGGCTGAAAGCGCGGACTCAGGCTCTTTGCTGTAAGGATAAACTTTCATACCGAAAGCCTCGGCTATTTGCCCTACTCTTTTTCCGATGTTTCCGTAGCCTATTATTCCTATGGATTTTCCGCTCAGCTGAAAAATGGGTTTCATAGTCATGGAATAATCCTGGCACTTGCTCCATTCGCCTTTCTGCACGGCATCATTGTGGAGACCAACATTATTGCAAAGCTCCAGGAGAAGCGCGAAAGTGTGCTGGGCAACGCTTTCCGCCGAGTAGGCAGGCACGTTGCATACAGCGATGTTTCGCTTGCGTGCGGCTTCGATGTCGATGTTGTCAAAGCCCGTTGCGAGTACGCCTATAAATTTAAGGTTAGGGCTCTTGTCCATTATTTCTGCAGTTATGCGGCATTTATTGGTAAAAATCGCATAACTGGCGGATATTCTGGATAATATATCTTCGGGAGAGGTCCTTTCATAGACTTCCAGCTGGCCGATTGATTCCAGCGCTTCCCAAGAAAGGTCTCCCGGATTTATGACATAGCCGTCTAGAATAATGATTTTCATATAAAAACCTCCGCTTAAAAACAGTTCAAAAGATATTATAAAGCACGCGGTAATCAAATACAAATCTTTTGTATTAAATTCGCTGCTGTGGTATAATAAATCATCACAAAACTGTTATTTCTTTCAAAGAACAGGCAAAACAACGGCTCGTTGCTTTGTTTTCAGGGAATCAAAATAACTC
>UQXL01000003.1 GCA_900545135.1 uncultured Eubacteriales bacterium
TGATGACGTCCGCCTCGTAAACCCTATTGATATCATGCGGGTCGATAGGTATGTAAGGCACATTCCACTTGTCGGGAGTGAATTCCTCTCTGTAGTGCATGCCCTTTGCGATGGCGTCCTGGTGAGAACCGGAGAAAGCTGCAAATACCAGCTTTCCGCCGTACGGCTGTCTCGGGTGCACTTTCATATCAGTGAACTTTTCATACATATCCACTATGTACGGCATGTTGGTGAAGTCGAGCTTCGGGTCTACGCCGTGGGAAAACAGGTTCATCGCCACAGTCACTATGTCCACGTTGCCCGTCCTTTCTCCGTTGCCGAAGAGGGTTCCTTCAACTCTGTCTCCTCCTGCCAGGAGTCCCAGCTCGCAGTCCGCCACTGCCGTTCCCCTGTCGTTGTGAGGGTGCAGGGAAACTATCACGTTTTCTCTCGAATGGAGATTTTTTGACATGTATTCTATCTGGGAAGCGTAAACGTGTGGCATGGACATGGAAACTGTCGCCGGCAGGTTTATTATCACCTTGCGCTCCGGGCGCGGCTTCCATATATCTATTACTTCATTGCATATATCAAGGGCGAATTCCATCTCCGTTCCGGTGAAACTCTCCGGCGAATATTCAAACATGAATTCCGTCTCCGGCATTTTTTCAGCATATTCGTCCACCAGCCTGGCTCCGAATACGGCTATGTCCTTTATCTCTTCCTTGGACTTTCTGAAAACCTGCTGTCTCTGCGCCACGGAAGTGGAGTTGTAAAGGTGAACCACCGCCTTTTTGACGCCCTTGAGGGATTCGAAAGTCTTTTCGATTATATGCTGTCTCGACTGTGTGAGAACCTGTATCGTCACGTCGTCCGGTATCAGGTCTTTTTCTATCAGAGTTCTAAGAAAATCGTATTCCGTCTCGGAAGCTGCCGGAAATCCCACTTCTATTTCTTTAAAGCCGATATCTACCAGCAGTTTGAAAAATCCCAGCTTTTCTTCAAGACTCATAGGTACTACCAGCGCCTGATTGCCGTCGCGCAAATCTACGCTGCACCACCTCGGCGCTTTGTCAAGGTGATCTTTATGAACCCAGTCGTTTGATTCCACCGGAGGCATAAAGTAGCCTATGCTGTATTTGGTATGGTTTTTCATACCTTTGATATTATCTTTAATATCTGTCTCGATATCCTTTTTAATATCTGTCGTCATTTTCTCAAAATTCCTTTCTTTGCTATAAAAAAACCTCGCTTCTACCACACATAGAAACAAGGTCAAAATTAACATACTACAATTTTATTTACTCGAATCCAGGCAGAATATCAATGCATATTATTTTTTAAACTATCTAGCTGTAGACCGATTAAAATAATATATAACACTAATATTCTTCTCCTTTCTCAAATATAGTGTTATACTAATCCTTTTCGGCGGAAAAGTCAATAGTATTTTGTGTCTTTTTACAAATTTTTTCGTTAATTTTATGTATTTTTTACAATACAATCCCCCCTGCGGCATCCTCCGCCCTGCTCCGCTCGCTCCGTTGATGACCCGGCGCTCCATCGACAACTCACCACTCTGCCACTTGCGGCTTGACCGCTCCATTGCCAACCCGACGCTCCGGGCTAAGCAAAAGAGTATTGACGAAGCGAAAGCGTGCGGGCTAAGCAAAAGAGTATGGGTTATGAGTCAAAAGCGTGCGAGCTAAACATAGGCGTATCCAAATTTCGAAAAAAGGTATCCATTTTCCAAAAAAACACCGATATTGAATACCACGGTATCCAATATTGCAAAAACTGTATCCATTTTCCGCGTTTTTAGCAAATTTGGATACGGCTGCATGGCTGCGCTGCTATACAGCTGTGCGGTTACAAGGCTGTGCGGCTGGACCGCACGGTGCGATTGCATTTTGGGTGATATTCAGACTCTGCATATTTTTTTCAATATTTGTTGTGACAAACGTTCATATAATGTATATTATTTGTATAGCAACCATTCAAGCGATAATGTTAAATTTCGGAAAGGAGGCTGAAGTTTGCTTTTCAAGTATAAACTAGCCCAGAAATTTCGCGAGTCGGCTGCTTCTGTTTTACCTGTGGCATTGATAGTCGCCGTTTTATGCTTTTCTATCGCTCCGACGCCTACAGATTTAATGCTTTCATTCATAATAGGCACTGCCCTGCTGATCTTAGGTCTTGGTCTTTTCAATTTCGGAGCAGAAAAATCTATGACTCTCATAGGTACCTATACAGGTACCAGGCTTACAAAATTCAGAAATTTAGCTGTACTTCTCGTAATAAGTTTCATTCTCGGCATAATAATTACCGTCGCAGAACCGGATCTTCAGGTTCTCGCCGATAACGCGCCTCATATCGACACTGTAGTTCTGATAATAACCGTTTCCATTGGAGTTGGTCTGTTCCTTATGCTCTGCATGCTGCGTATTCTTCTCGGAATCCAGCTCAGGTGGATACTGATGTTCTTTTATATAGTCATCTTTGCTCTGGCTTCTTTTGCAGACCGTGACTTCATATGCATAGCTTTCGATTCAGGCGGAGTTACAACAGGCCCTATGACTGTTCCTTTCATCATGGCCATGGGCGTCGGCGTGGCTTCCATACGAAGCGACAAGAACGCAGAGGCCGACAGTTTCGGACTTGTAGCTCTGTGTTCCATAGGTCCCGTTTTGGCAGTTCTGCTGCTTGGTTTCTTCTATGAGGGAGAAAGCAGCTCCATCACCGCTGCCGTTGCCGGAACTTATCAGGACACCGCCCAGCTCGGGCTCGGATATATTCACGAACTCCCTGAATATATGTTTGAGGTGGCCGTTGCCCTGTCGCCGATAATAATTTTCTTCCTGATTTTCCAGGTAGCTGTGCTCAAGCTGAAAAGACTTCCTTTTATAAGGATAATTATAGGAATATTGTTTACTTACGCGGGGCTGGTGTGCTTCCTCACAGGAGTAAACGTAGGTTTCTCGCCTCTCGGCGTTGTTCTCGGCACTGAGCTGGGAACGGGATGGACAGTATATATACTGATACCGGTATCGGCTCTGATCGGCTGGTTCATCGTATCGGCTGAGCCGGCAGTCCACGTGCTCACAAAGCAGGTGGAAGAGATAAGCGCTGGAGCCGTTTCGGAAAAGGCCATGCGGATAAGCCTTTCCATCGCCATTGCCGCGGCCATGGCCTTGTCCATGCTGCGCGTAATCACGGGAATAAGCATCTTCTATTTCCTGGTTCCCGGATATATAATTTCACTGGCGCTGAGCTTTTTCGTACCGCAGATGTTCACCGCCATAGCTTTCGACTCTGGAGGTGTTGCTTCCGGACCTATGACTGCTACTTTCATGCTTCCTTTCGCCATGGGAGCGTGTCAGGCTGTGGGCGGAAATATCCTCACCGATGCTTTCGGGCTGGTTGCTATGGTAGCCATGATGCCTCTCATCACCATACAGGTAATGGGCGCGGTATATGTATTTAAAAGCCGCCGTGAAGAACAGGCCCAGACCCACGCAGGTTCTTTCAGCGGCAACGACGTAATAGAGCTTTGGGAGGTGGAATGATGCAGCTTAACTTTATAATCACCATAATAGACCGCGGCAGAGCTCAGTACGCCTTGTCGATATACGAAGAGCTTGAGATACCTCTTGTTCTCGCGATGCTGGGCCGCGATACCAACGCGGAGGAACAGCTGGACAAATACGGTTTTCAGTCCGAAGAAAAGGCCATAGTGGCCGCTGTGGCGGACGCTGAAAAGACCAGTCAGCTGATCAAAAATGTAAAGAGAAAGCTTCTGATAGATGTTCCGGGATACGGAATGATGGTCGCAGTACCGATCAAAAGCGTAGGAGGAGGTAAAACTTTGGCTTATCTGACAAACAACGCCGCACCTGACAGCAAGGTGCCTAAGATGAAATTTGAATACGAGCTAATTCTGGTCATATTAAATCAAAGCTATATGGATGACGTAATGCAGGTGGCCAGATCTGCCGGAGCTTCAGGCGGAACGGTGATCCATGCAAAGGGAACCAGCAAGAACGCGCAGAAATTCTTCGGCGTATCGCTGGCCAATGAAAAAGAGGTAATAATGATAATTTCTAAAGCATCAAAAAAGGCCGGTATCATGAAAGCCATCGCTGACCATACCGGCCCTAAAACTCCCGCAGGTGCGATCACCTTTTCGCTGCCTATATCAGCAGCGGCGGGCATCAAGGATGCAATAGAGGGAATTTAGGAATTTAGATATTCCACGATTCGACCATAAATTTTGTTTTCAATTCAAACATTTTATTCCTCTAGTAAGCCGTGTTTTTCGTATCGGGAAACACGGCTTACTTTGTTCTCATCGTCAACAAATACAACTTTCGGAGAATTTTCTGCGATTTCTTCAGGAGACATCAAGGCATAGCACATGATTATTATCCTGTCGCCTTTCTGCACGCAGCGCGCGGCGGCGCCGTTTAAGCAAATCATGCCGCTGCCTCTTTCTCCTGCTATGGTATACGTCTCAAACCGTTCACCGTTGTTTATATCTACGATCTGAACCTTTTCATATTCCCGTATTCCGGCGGCGTCCAGCAGGTCTTCATCTACCGTGATGCTGCCCACATAGTCCAGCTCCGCCTGAACCACCACCGCCCTGTGAATTTTTCCTTTGAGCATATTCAAAAACATGTTTTTCTCCTTTAATCCCTGAAATTAACCCCTGAAAATAAAATTGTCTATGAGCCTGGTCTTTCCTATATATACTGCCATGGCCACCAGCACGTTTCCTCTTATCTCTGATATAGGTTCTATGGAATCCGCGTCCACTGCCTGGACATAATCTATTCTGGCCAGAGGCTCTTTTTCTATATGAGCTTTCATCGCTTCAACTATCCTATCTGCGTTTTTCTCTCCGCTTTCCGCCATGGACTGACCGAGCTTGACAGCCTGACTCAGGACCAGCGCGGCCTTTCTCTCTTCTCCGTTTAAATAGGTGTTGCGGGAGCTCTTGGCGAGGCCGTCTTCTTCGCGGATTATAGGGCAGCCTATGATTTTTATATCGAAGTTGAGGTCGCGCGTCATTCTCCTGATGACTGCCAGCTGCTGAGCATCTTTCTGTCCGAAGTAGGCCCTGTCAGGTGTGGTTATATTGAAAAGCTTGGCAACGACGGTACATACGCCTCTAAAATGTATGTGTCTGGTCCTACCGCAGAGTTCTTCAGTTATGGGTCCTTTCATGTCCACCATCGCCGACGCGTCTTTCGCGTACATATCTTCCGGGGAGGGATGGAAAATCAGGTGTGCTCCTGCTTTTTCGCACACTTCTTTATCCCGTTCCATATCGCGCGGATAGCTCTCCAGATCCTCGCCCTCTCCGAATTGAGTCGGATTGACAAAGTCGCTGACTATTACTCTGTCGTTTTCTTTCGCCGCCCTCTCTATCAGGCTCTGGTGCCCTTCGTGCAGGAAGCCCATGGTAGGAACGAGTCCTATGGTAAGGCCCTCTTTCTTCCATTCTTTTACCAGTACCCTGACTTCGCTTATTTTTGTTACTGTTTTCATTCCGGCGCCTCCTAGTACAATTTCTTTATGACGTCTTCGTCGATTTTGAAAGTATGTTCTTCAGCAGGGAAGCTGCCTTCCTTTACTTCCTTTATATAGGCGGCAAAGCCGTCTTTCATCATGGTTCCCACGTCGGCGAAATGCTTTACGAACTTAGGCTTGAAGTCGGAGAACATGGCCAGCATATCCTGATATACCAGCACCTGGCCGTCGCAGCCTGCTCCGGCGCCTATGCCTATGGTCGGAATCTCTATCGACTCTGATATGAGAGCGGCCAGCTTGGCGGGAACACATTCGAGAACCACGGAAAAGGCTCCGGCTTCCTCCACCGCCTTGGCTTCTTCCAGAAGTCTTCTTGCGGCTTCCTCTGATTTTCCCTGCACTTTAAAGCCTCCGAAAGCGTTGACTGACTGAGGTGTAAGTCCTATATGAGCTATTACAGGGATAGAAGCCTCGGTTATGGCTTTTATCTGAGGACATACGGCAGCTCCGCCCTCCAGTTTCACCGCGTTGCAGCGGCCCTCTTTCATCAGTCTGCCGGCATTGAAAACCGCGTCATATACTGACGTCTGATATGACATAAAAGGCATGTCTCCTACGACGAGGGCGTTCTTGGCTCCTCTGGAAACTGCCGCCGTATGGTGTATCATATCTTCCATCGTCACGGATAACGTGTCCTCATATCCCAGCATCACCATGCCGAGGGAATCGCCCACGAGAAGCATATTTATCCCTGATTCGTCCATCAGCCTGGCGATGGAGTAGTCGTATGCCGTAAGCATGGTTATCTTGTCTCCGTCTTTCTTCTGTTGTTTTACCGTAGCTACTGTATTTTTCATCTTTTCTCCGTTCCTCCGCCTCAAGTCAGGCGGTATTTATATAGTTCTATAAATTTTCAGTTACTATTTCTCTCAGCTTGCTGTAGTCTCTGTCCGGATGCTTTCTCTCGGCTATATCAGCCAGCCTCTCTGAAAGCAGGCGATAGATGTTCTCTTGTTTTATGCTGAAAGATTCCAGGACTTTAAGATGTGCTTCTATCGTCTTATGGTCGCCTCTTTCCACAGGCCCGGTCAAAGCCGCAGAGGCACCAAGTTCAGCCACGCTTATGGCGTTGCCTCTTATGAGCGGAGCGAGAGCTCTTTCCGCCGACTCATGGTCGAAGCCGCAGTCTACCAGCATTTCCACTCCCATATCTGCCAGAGCCGCTATGTGATTGCTGACCGTCACAGCGGCGCAGTGATACAGGGCTTTTTTGTCCCTTGGCATGGTTATGACTTTGTTGCCCAGACGCTGAAAACATTCTTTCATATCTTCAAGGTTTTCCGCGCTTCCCTCTATGGTAAAATAAGCGTCCGCCAAGCCTCTGTACGAGCTTTTCTTGTCGCTCACAGCATAGAGCGGATGCACGGAATAGGCGAAAGCGCCTTTTTCTTCGGCATCAAAAAAAGCGGCCGATGATAACGAACCGCTGCAATGACATATATTCTTATCTTTTATTGGCAGATTACGCAAGTTTTCCCATACAGCGCCTATCGTTCCGTCTGGCACCGTGATGAAAAGTGTGTCGCTGTCCTTTGCTATATCAGCTAAATTATCGTAATATCCCGTATCAGTAAAGCCCGCGGCCTCCATGGCCGATTCCCTGCTGCGGCTGAAATAACCGGTTACAGTCACTCCGCCCTCTTTGAGATATTTTCCAAGTGAAAAGCCGACCTTGCCGGCTCCTATAAATCCTGCTTTCATACGCATCACCTCCGTGTAGTAAAGCAATGTGACGGTACAAAGCGTTATCCTTTTGCCAGTGCCGCTCTCTTTCAAGATGCAGCCTCGCCGTTTCCAATAAAAAATATAAAATTATGCGGTACAGCTTGTTCCAATGCCATCCACTCACTAATATAGCACTGCTGCGGCGATTTGTACAGAGGAAAATTTGCAAAAATGCATGCAGAAATTTGCTGCAAGAGCTGTGATTTATTTTCCGACTTATTTTCAAACGTGATCAGCAGCAAATCTCCTGCCTGTTATAACAGCCGAAGCAACGGCAAAGCGCCTGCTTACATGCAGGCGCTCCATCAGTCTTTTAAGAAATATGTTTTCAGGGGTTGAATTAGTTTTATTCTTTAACGTAATATGTATATATTCTACCCCCCCCAGGTTATTTTGTCAATATATGATTTAAATTTTGTATTATAAAATCCGTTCCTGAAATTCGTTTCGCCTATAAACGGCAAGGAGGTCAAACCGCCTTGCGCCTCACGATTTCTGCATATCTATCGGGATTTTGCGTGCCGGCTTCACACCTGCACGGCTCGCTCCGGCGAAGCTCGCCGGTGGGTATAAACCCGAGGGCTTCATATAGTCTCTCGCCTATCAAATTATCGGGATAGTGCATCAGCTCAACACATCCTATGGACGGAAACTCTTCCTTAAACAGCTCCACGCAGGAATTCAGCGCTGCTTTTCCGAAGCCTTGTCCCTGCTTTCTCCTGTCTATCATGAAGCGATGTAAAAACACATAATCAGGCTCATCTTTGACAAAATAGTAAAGTATAAATCCAATCGGCTCGTCGTCACTGTACACAGCTTTAGCTATGAAGCCCTTTTCGAAGGAGCACTCAGCAAGCGAGTACAGATTATCTTCCATGAAGCCTCTCTGGCTTTCGTTTACTTCCATGTTTATCACGTCCTGGAAATTATCTGAATTTATTTCTCTGAAAGTTATCATCATGCACCTCACAATCCTTTATCTTTCGCTCTTTAAGATTTATCTCTCCGATTCTTTACAGATATATTATATATGAATCATATCCGTTCTTCAAAGAGCATATTCTTTCAGTGCGCAATAATTATTAGCAAACACTTGCAAACACCGGCAAAATAATTGTCCGTAAACCCATGCAAACACTGAAAGAGACTCGCCTATGAAAAAATTCAAAAAATACATAGTATTGTTTCTGGCGGTATTCCTGCTTTCCTGTTCCGTCTCAGTCCGCATCGTCACAAAACCATATTCCCTGGAGAACTACGACGGAAGTATTGTCCGGGCAACCGCCGCCGGTGAGCTGGGCAACGAGGGCGGCGAAAAATACTGGAGCTGGTGCGGTTTTGACGACCGAGTAGAATGGTGCGCCTGTTTCGTCTCCTGGTGCTTCAGCCGCTGCTGGGATGATTTCCCTAAAATATCCGCGTGCGGCGATTTCGTCAGCTGGCTCAAAGAAATGCGCGGCTGGTACAGCAGCGATATTGAACCGGTTACCGGGATGATAGTTTTTTTCGATTTTGACAAAGACCGCAGAGCGGACCACATGGGCATAGCCGACCGCTGCGAGGATGAAAAGATATATGTGATAGAGGGAAACAGCGGTAATAAATGCGAAATGAATGTCTACGACGCAGACGACAGAGCAATACTCGGATACGGAGCCGTACTGCAGGCATAAGCGTCAGGAATTCAATATAACGCAGGCCGTCAGCACTCCGTCTTCCAGCTTATAGCTCCGGCCGCTGCCGCGCGTACTCAGAAATGTTTTGTCTTATATCCTCAAGTTCTCTTTTCTGATCGTCGCATATCATGCATATCATAATCTATCACCGTCAAGATTAAAAGTATCATCTCAGTCATGATGACAAAAATCATGATGACAAAAGGACGAACCCGTGCAAGTCGAGTCCGTCTTTATTTTCTAGCAACAGTGTATCTCATCGCCGAAATAATACCAATGGATTTTTGAGACCTGTCAGAGGATATGCTTTTGAGACCTGTCAGAGGATATGCTCTTGAATTGATTCAGAGGATGATCTTGAGCGCTGCTATATTGAAAAACTTTATTTCCCTGCCTGATATAGTCATGGTTCTGAAAGTATAGTCGATTTTTTCCACTTTGCCCGAAGTTTTTAAATATTCGCCCAGGCTGTAGTGTTCGGCCTCAACTATGCTTCCCGGTTCGATGGAGGCCAGCATTCTGTTCAGTTCTTCGGCCTCGTCTTCAAGCAGTTCCCTCTTCCGGCAGGGATTTTTTTCTGCTTTTTTCAGTTCTTCCTGAAAGCCTTTGAGGGCTGAAAACATCATGAACTGCTTTGCTCTGTCGGAACGTTTCATGACCTGAGTCTCCGTTTCGTGTATCCCAGTTTTGTGTATCCTGCTTTCATGCCTTATGCCCTCCTATCTGACCGTTTCTCTGTATCGCCGTAGCACACTCTTGCAGGCTCATTCCGCTGAAAATTGAATTCTTACCGAATTTATCCTTTATTTTTATGACTGTTTTCGCCATTTCTCTTTCCTTTCCGTAATCTGCGCCGCCTGAGAACATATCCAGTTGGGCGTTTTCACCGCGCGTTATTCCGCTGAAAGCTACGTTGATGCGCCTTATGCGGCATGCTGCCCCTGCTTCCTGCGTCATTCTATCCGTTATGCTGTCATATAAATTTACTGCTTTTTCGCTGATAATCCTGTAAGAATCCGTGTGAAAGGGCAGCTTCACACTGCCTCTTGCGGCGGCACGGCCCGGCGAAAAACTACCCGGGCAGCTCAAATCCAAGCTCACTGCAGATGCCAGGATATCCTTTTCAACCAGCTCCAGGCAGAGATTGCCGATCATTTCTTTTAATATGAGACGTGCTTCTTCGGCGGAGTAATCTCTGGAGAGCACTTGTCCGGCGCTGATGCTTTTTTCTTTTGGGATATATGATTTTATATCGCTCATCGTCACCGTTTCCCTGCCCCAGGCGTGATCTATCATGAGCTCCGCGTCTACTCCAAAAGTCTTGTATATGAGCTTGCGGTCTGCCAGAGCCAGCTGCTTCATCGTATATATCCCGTATTTTTCAAGACGCTGAGCCGTTCCTTTGCCTATACGCCAAAAGTCAGTCAGCGGCTTGTGGTCCCAGAGGAGCGCTCTGTAACGTTGTTCATCGAGGGCTGCTATTCCTGAGGCTTCTTTTTTTGCTATCAAATCCAGGGCGGCCTTGGCCAGATACAAGTTGGTGCCTATGCCGCAGGCGGCTGTAATACCTGTAGTTTTCAGGATTTCCCCGGTAATTCTAAGCGCCAGCTTTTCCGCATCGCCGCCGTACATTTTCAGGTATCTGCCCGCGTCTATGAAAGCTTCGTCGATCGAATACACGTGAATGTCGTCTTTATCAAAGTATTTAAGATATATTTTATATATTCTGGCGGAATACTTCATGTATAGTTTCATTCTCGGCACCGCCTTTATATACTGTATGGAATCGGGTATCTGGTAAATCCGGCATCTGCTCTTTATTCCCAGTTTTTTAAGAGGTGGCGTTACGGCAAGGCATACTGTCGCAGGGCCTCTTTCATTATCAGCCACCACCAGCCTGGCTCTGAGCGGGTCAAGACCTCTCTCCACACATTCGACAGAAGCGTAAAATGACTTTAGGTCTATGCAGAAATAGCAGTCTTTCCTCATATCGATCCACCTCCCGTCGCTTTGGTATTCCATAGGCTCTGCGCCTTTCGTTTCTTGCTTTGCCTTGTGATTTTATTATATAAGAACATATGTTCTTTTGCAAGGTGTAAGTTTTTCCATAAACAGCCTGACGAACACTTTCAAGCAGCAAATATTTTATCGACTGCTTAAACCTGCTCATTGAGGACTAGCAAAAAAGCAATCACTGAAATCTCAATGATTGCTTTTGTCACTTTAATCATTCTTTTCTTTTTGTCAACAGCAATATTACAGCGCCTCCGGCGATTGCCGCCAATATTATCCAAAGGCGGGCGTCCGCGATGTCGCCGGTTTTAGATACAATGCTCGGCGGCTGCTCTATCGGCAGATTTGGCGAGCTTCCGGCATCCGTGTTTGGATTCCCGCCGCCTGTGTTTTCGTTTCCAGGGTTATCAGGGTTATCCGGTTCCTCCCCCGGTTCAGAGTAGGAGTTTACAAACAGAATTTTGTCCCTTTCTCCCTCTCTGTCTTTCAGCTCCGTCGATACGGAAAGCTCTTCTCCTTGCTGTGAAACCGTTACGATGAGAGTATACACCTCATCGTCGTAGCTCCAGCCGTCTTTTCCGCCGCCTATTTCAGTAACCGTATAGACGTACTTTCCTGCTTTGGAGAACGTGATTTCACCTAAAGAAACTTCTCCGCTGCCATTTACTTCAACTTTCAGCTGTCCGTCTTTTGAGACGTCAGGCATAGGAGCGCCGTCCTGCCCTTCCAGCAAGAATACAAATGTTTCGGCAGGTGGCTGCTCTCCCCTCACTTCTTTATACACTTTCGGCAGGGCCACCGTCACCGGTTTAATATACGTGTTAAGTATATTATATCCCTCGTAGGACGCATGAAATCCTGCTACTGCCGATTCCTTAACGCTATATACGATTTCTTTGTCGTTTTCATCATATTTCGGCGCCGTAAATGTGTATTTCCATTTGCCGTCCGCGTCAGGAACCACCTCTTGTTATGACAGCGCCTCCCGTCGGAGAACCGTCCATCGCCGTAGCGGTTATCTTATAATTTTCAGACGCTTCCTCCTGAACCGTCCATCGCGTACCTACCGGCAAATCTTCTATGGTAACCTTCTGTCCTCCGAACAGGGTGACAGTAGCCGAACCTTTTACGTCCAGCGTCAGCTTTCCGCCGGCCGGCGCCTCCGTTTCCGTTCCGGATATTGTACCTCCTGTATATGGATAAGAGCCGACAAGAGGATTTCCGTCCTCGTCTTTCAGCGTAATGGTAAATCGGAAATTTTCGCCTTCCGATATATCTTCTTCCGTCACAGTTTTAGAAATAATGAGATTTCCTGTCTTGGCGGAATTGGTAAACGCGACTTTCTGTGTGGCGTTGGTTCGGATAACACCTGTCGCCGCCCGGTATTCAGGAATTACCCTTTCCAGAGCATCTGTGATTTCCTGGGTGCCCTGCTGCGCTCCCTGGGGCGTGATTTCAATTTCTGTCGTCCAGTTTTCGGCTAGGTCGTTTCGATCTGCTTCTCCGTTTTCGTCGGAGGCATATTCATATACATAATAATTGGTGCCGCCTCCAAGGCCTGAAATATGAACGCTTTGACCCGCCCGCATGGCGAACTGAGCCACCACGGTATGGCTGTGCGTATTGGAACTTAGCCTGTAAGACATGCTGTATCCGCCATTTTCATCGGCCCTTACAGTAACATTTTTACCCGGCCCTTCCGCGCTGTTTACAATAATATCCTCCGCCGCGGCAGTAGTTCCGTCCTCATTGGTAAAAGAAACTTCCGCTTCCATATCCACGTCCATATTCAAAATCTGCTTTATGGTAGCATAGTGGAAACGGCTCGTGGACTCCGCGTCTGTATAGGTCTTTCAGCGTACCGTCGGCGTTTACGACAGACGGATTGTAATACATGCCGCTGTGCGCATCGTCCGTCGCCTCGATATACCCTTCTCTCGGTACTGCGGAATAAGTCTGATACATATTGAACAGCGCTCCCTCCAGGCGGTTTCCTCTGTAATCCAGCTTCTGCACCCGCACCCTGTTAAAGGTATTGGACACATAAAACTGCGAGGCGTATTGCCGCTCGAGCCGCTCTCCTTTTTCGTCCATAGGCGAGAGATGTATAATCTCGTCAGCATTTTTTATCTCATCTAAAGTTTTCGCTCCGGGAGCAAAGAAAAAAGCAATATTATACTCGCTGTTATTCACCTCGTCAGGGTTATTCAGCAAATAAGGGTATGTACGCTTGACGTCTCCGGGTATGTTGGCGATCTCCATATGAAACAGCTGCCGGGCGTTGCGTTCCGCATAGATACTTCCTGTCTGCCTTGTCTGCTGAAGCAGCTTTTCCATCTCTTTGGCGGCTTTCAGAACTGACTCTTTATCGGTAATAGCTTCGTTCATCAACGTCCAGCCTGTATTGACAGTACCGTAAAGAGCGTTATAATTTGCCTCGTCATACAAGCCTTTGCTCATATCCATTCGTTTCACAGGCACGGCAAAGATAATCCCGTTATCAAGATATTCAGTTTCATCTTTCCCCGCCGGAATAATGGATTCGCCCGCTGCAGGCTCCCCTTTTTCATTAAGCGCAAACCGGTATAAATGTTCGGTCATGATAACGTCCAGCTTCGCCTGCGCGTAAGCTCCCGTTTCCCAATAGTTATGAGATAACAGCACGCCTTCCTTTGTATCTTTATTATAAATGCTGTAGTAAAGAGAAATATCTCCTTTGGAGCGATAGCTCGTAGGCCTCGTCACTTCTTTCAGCACATAATAAAGCTGAGGATTGCTTTCGCTCTGAGCGAACTCCTGGAAGCTGATGATCTTTCTATTTTCCGTAATGAAATTCAGATGCCCATTTTCGTCTGTAACCGCTCTGCATATGGGCTGTCCTTTGCTCTCATCGGCAATATACAAGCCGGTATCTGTATCAATTACCGGGGCCGGAAAGCCATATTCGTCTTGCTCCGTATCGCTCACCTTGGCCGGCCACAGCTCAAACTCCGCACCGGAAACAGTTCGGCCGTCCTGATCCGTCTTGGTGATGCCCGACGCCGGAACAGCCAGCATATTGAATTCCAACACAAGATTTGAGGCCCGGCGCCCCGTTCCAGATAGAACATCTTCAGCTCATGCTGTGTGTTCTGGTCAAAAGTATCGGCGCTCATGCCGCTGTCGTCGCCCCAAGCCTGATTTTCCTCTCGTCCGGCGGCTGTAAATATTTCCTTTAAAGATTTGGATTGGATGCCGTGGGCGGCTGCAAAGTCCTCATAATCTCCCTAGGCAGGCTGCTTGCTTGATCTATTATACCAGGTCCCCCCGCCTTGTTCCGGGGTCCCTGTTTTCAGTTCCTCCAGGGTCGGTATATCCTCCGTAAAACTTCCGTCTGAGTTACGGATCGTTGGCGTAAGGCCTGTATAAACCATTCCGCTTTCAAAATCTATTACTGTAAAACATTCATCGTGTATTCCGCCCAGGTCTGACACCAACACATCGTCGATAAAAATCCATACGTCGTCATCTCCGGAAAAAGAAAAGGACATGGGAGTATCGGCGTCAATTTTCCCGTCTTCCGGCTGAAGAAACAAGGTTTCCATGGTCATGCCAAAATAATGATTGAGGGTCGTATTGCCGGCCAATTTTACATCGGTTTTAGGTACAAGCAAGCCTTCGTCATCAACCTCATAAGCTCCGTTGGTTTTTTTAAATACTTCTCCGGCGCCGTCAAAGGGGGGGGGAAGAACTGCCCGCTTGGAGAGCCGCCGCTTGTGAGCGCCCAGCTGTCGTACACATCGAAATACCCGTCGCTGGCTTCGCCGTTGGTTCCCACCGTTCCGGAGGTCGCTTCCTGAAACGCCGCATAATTTTCGTGGCTGTTATATACATAACCGCCCTCTCCGTTGTATTTCACCAGCCCCTGCACGTTTTCATATACCGTGCGATAAGGCGTGTACGCATTGGTATCAAACAGATAGGCGAGGGACTCTTCCTTTTGGCCAGAGCCTGTCATGAACGGTGGAGAGTAGCTTTCATCCTGTAAATCAAGGGTTGGATAGCCTCCGCTTAAGGTATTTTTAACAATGCCTCTATATTCGCCGTATGCCACTCCCGGCTTATCATCTCCATTAATGTCGTGACCCGGCTTTCCCGTCCAGGAATTCCACGGGCCAACCGCATAGGATTGATTTCCGTTGAAAAGGAGAATATGCCCTACGTTGATTCCTTTTTGTATTCCCCAGCCATTATTATATGAGCTTCCCTTTTCGTTTACCCAGTAGTCGAATAGGTTGAAAGTGACATGGCTGGGGCTGACCGTATCTATTACGTGCTCGGACAGTCCCCCGTCGTTTTCCGCCGCGAAAGAGACAGGAGGCGTCATTCCCGCCGCCATACAAAGTATCAGCAGAAATGCCATGATTCTCTTTGCCGAACATTCAGCGTGGCTTTTTATTCAGTAACTTGCTTTTTTTAGTCTTTCCATAGTTGCCTCTCCAATGTTTTTAATTTTGTTTTCATCCTGAAAACTATATAAAAAATGTGCCCTCACCAATTCATTTAAACTGTAGCCAGACACATTTTAATTTCTAAAATTCATTACTGTAAACTGTCTATCATCTAAAAGAGTGTAGCCTTGAAGTCAGTATATGATACCACTGGAAATCATATTTCAATCATCGCCGTTTATAAAACTTATGAGCTATAAAAATTCTTCGATTTTTTTCATCATATTTGCGCGCAGGCAATGTTTTTCATATCTTTCGGATAATTAATAAAAATTTTTTTATTTTCTACGAAAGGCGGTGAAATAAAGGCGCTGCGGCTCATGATTGCATGTTGCATGTCTAAGGCCGATGTTGCTAAACATGATATAGCCGATATCTTCTTTGATTCTGCAATGTTGTAAAATTTTAAGGAATTCTGCAACATACTCCGCCGCCGGATTTTTCAAATGCTCCGCAATGTAACTTACAATGCTGTATAAATCCTCCTCAAACAGCGGAAGAAAGCGCACCTCATACTTTTTATCGTTCATTTATGCGCTTCCTCGCTCTGCCGAACACTTCGCCGGCGGTATATCGCATTTCATCTGCTGCCGCTGCTTTATCCGCTTCGTCCAGCTTCATTTCCAAATCTTCTGTCAGAGCCGCATATCGTTCAATGCTCAAAACCACCATGGATCCATATCCATTCTTGGTCAAATATACTGCTTCCCCATCTTTTACGATTGATTCTATTTCCGTAAAATTATTTCTTAAATCAGAAACCGGCCTTATATTGATCATCTTTTTTCCCTCCGTTTTATTATTTCTCCGTTTATGGCGTTATTTTATCATAATTATGCCATTTTGACAATATCAAGATCATCTTCTTCTCCTCACTTTGTTTCGATTATTTACTTCGCCATATTGCCCCTTTCTTTTTTGCAAATAGGCGCCGCCCGTAAAACAGGTGGTTCGAGCAGGGGCTTATATACCCATAATAAAAATGTTGGGGAAAATTTCTTTTCCCCAACATTCGATTCGTCCTTTATCGTGACAGGTCTTCCTACTGACCCATCTGCTTTGCTACTTCTTCAGCGAAGTTTTCTTCCTTCTTTTCGATACCTTCGCCTACTTCGTATCTGACCATCTCAACGACTTTCATCGTCTTGCCGATTTCTTTAGCTACGCTGTCCACGTACTGGGCTACAGTCATGTCGCCGTTCTTGACGAACTTCTGGTCAACCAGGCATACTTCCTTGAGGATAGCCTTGACTTTGCCCGGGATGATTCTCTCCAGCATTGCTTCAGGCTTGCCTTCGTTGAGCAGCTGCTGCTTGGCAATTTCCTTTTCTGATTCGAGCCAAGCCGGGTCTACCTGAGTTTCGTCAACGAACTTAGGGCTCATTGAAGCGACCTGCATGGCTACGTCTTTGGCGCATACGGAGATCTCATCGGCTGAGGCCTCTGTCTCGATACCTACGATTACGCCGATCTTGCCGTTTCCGTGGATATATCCGGTGTAAACTACGCCTGGAGTTGCCATCTTGTGGATTCTTCTTACGTTCATGTTTTCGCCGATCTTAGCGATCTTGTTGTTGAGAGCGTCGGCGACAGTTCCCTCTCCCTCGTAAGGAAGCGCCTTGAAAGCTTCCATATCGTCGCTTTCTGCCTTGAGAGCCATGTCGGCCAGCTTTTCAACGAATTCAACGAATTCTTCGTTCTTGGCTACGAAGTCTGTTTCTGAGTTGACTTCTACGACGGCCGCAGCTTTGTGCTCAGCATCGAAAGCAACTTTTACAAGGCCCTCTGCGGCGATTCTGCCGGCTTTCTTGGCGGCCTTGGCCAGTCCCTTTTCTCTCAGAAGCTCGATAGCCTTTTCGATATCTCCGTCAGTTTCAACTAAAACCTTTTTGCAGTCCATCATGCCTGCGCCGGTTCTTTCTCTTAATTCTTTTACTAATTGTGCAGTTACTGCCATTTTCCTGTCCTCCTGAAAATTTTATGAAGCTTGTTATTCAGCGTCAGCTGCTTCTTCAGCTTCAGCAACTTCTTCATCCTCTGCTACCTCTTCGGCTGAGTCTTCGCCGGCAGGAACTTCTTCATCTGTTCCTTCGTCAAAGCTCTCTCCCTGGTTGGCTTCGATGACGGCGTCTGCCATTCTTCCTGTGATCAGCTTAACGGCTCTTATTGCGTCGTCGTTGGCAGGGATAACATAATCCACATCATCAGGGTCACAGTTAGTATCTACGATACCTACGATTGGAATACCGAGAATTCTCGCTTCCTTAACGGCGATTCTTTCTTTCTTAGGGTCTACGACGAAGATTGCTCCTGGCATTTCAGGCATCTCTTTGATTCCGCCCAGGAATTTCTCAAGCTTTTCCATCTCTGCTCTCAGCTTGATTACTTCCTTTTTAGCCAGCTTGTCGAAAGTTCCGTCTTCTTCCATGGTGTGGATGTCGTTGAGTCTCTTGATTCTTGTTGCGATAGTCTTGTGGTTGGTCAGCATTCCGCCCAGCCATCTTTCGCTTACATAGAACTCTCCGCATCTCTTGGCTTCGTCCACGATAGCCTGCTGAGCCTGCTTCTTGGTTCCTACGAAAAGGATAGGCTTGCCTGCTTCGGCTACGCTTCTCATGAAGTCGTACGCTTCTTCGATCTTCTTCACGGTCTTCTGCAGATCTATGATATAGATTCCGTTTCTCTCCGTAAAGATGTAAGGAGCCATCTTAGGGTTCCATCTTCTAGTCTGGTGTCCGAAATGAACGCCTGCTTCCAGCAACTGTTTCATTGAAATTACTGCCATTTTAAATCCTCCTGGTTTTCTACTTCCACCAAAACCATGAGCGAACACCGCCTGCGAAGCCTTTCTAACAGGCTTTTTACGCACCCTTATTTCAGGGACCTGCGGCAACCATAGCCGGTTTTGGTGTGCTGATTAAATTTCTGTCGTGCGCTTCGCAAAATCAAGGTAAAATTTTACAAGTTTTGCGAAAACGCAGACTGCCTTAATAATATACAACAAAATCGTTGGAATTACAAGTGTTTTTTTATGCCAAAGAGACTCAATGGGCTCCCGACAGTGCTTCTATACTCAAAAAGGGCGCTCAGATGCTTAGAAAGCATTTAGCGCCCTTACACACTTTCTTTTTAAAATTACAGATCGTTCCTCGTCAGGTCTTCCAGAGTTTCGCCCTTTACGGCCACATAACTTTCGTTTCCTCCTCTGAGCATTATGACAGGAGGTTTTGGCAGGCGGTTATAGTTGGACGACATGGCGTAATGATAAGCTCCGGTCGTGCATACAGCCACGATGTCATAGCGCTGCACAGATTCAGGGAATTTTACATGCTCCTGCAGTATATCGCCTGATTCGCAGCATCTGCCCACAAGAGAAGCTTCAAAGTCAGCTTTTTCATTCATCTTGTTGGCTGTAAGGCATGTGTACGGAGCTTTGTACAGGGCGTACCTCGGGCTGTCGGCCATGCCTCCATCCACTGAAACATAATTTTTATATCCCGGTATCTGCTTCACGGTTCCCACCGTATAGAGGTTCATTCCGGCGTCAGCCACTATTGAGCGGCCCGGTTCCATGTGTATTTCAGGAATCTCCATATTGAGCCTGCGACACGTTGATTTGATAGTTTCCGCCACCTGCGTCACTTTTGCTCCGACATCCATGACTGGATCGTCCTCCGTATAGCGAACGCCGTAGCCGCCGCCCAAATCCAGCTCTAAAGCCGTGAAGCCGTGCTTTTCTTTCATCACAGCGATGAACTCCAGCATCACTACTGCTGCCCTCTCGAATACGTCCTCGGCAAATACCTGCGAACCTACGTGGCAGTGAAATCCGCGCAAATCTATATGAGGCATTTTAATCGTCTCAAGAGCTATCGTCTCAGCCTGTCCTGTCTCTATGGCGGTTCCGAACTTGGAATCCACATTGCCCGTTGCGATAGCCTCATAAGTATGAGGATCTATGCCGGGAGTCAGACGAAGGAGTATTTTCTGCTTTATTCCGCGTTTGGCGGCTTCGGCTTCGATAACTTTGACTTCTTCAATATTGTCCGCGACGAAGTATCCTATATTGTTGTCCATCGCATAAGCTATATCGCCGTCTGTCTTGTTGTTGGAATGAAAATATGCTTTCGACAGATCATATCCTGCTTTTACGGCAGTATAAATTTCGCCTGAAGAAACCACATCAATTCCCATTCCCTCTTCGGCCATTATCTCATAGATACGCTTGAAGCAGTTGGCCTTTGAAGCGTAAAGAGGAACGGCTGACTTTCCGAAATTCTCCTCAAAAGCTTTTTTATACATGCGGCATTTTTCGCGTATCTTATCTTCATCCATCAGATAGACCGGTGTTCCGTATTTTTTTGCCAGTTCCACTGTATCCTGCCCTGCAAACAGCAGATGACCTTCTTTGGATACGGAAATGTTATCACAAATCATTTCATTTGTCCTTTCAGTAAATTACTTTTTTAAATGAGCAAATCTCTGCCCTAGATGGAAATCTCCCGTCTCAGATAAGCAAATCCTCGTCGAAGACTTCCCCTTTGGCCACGATATTTGTCGGTCCTGTAAGGAAAATATCCGCAGCCTTATCTCCCGTCATATTTATGTCGACCGATAAACGGCCGCCTTTCATGTCGAATATTACATTTTTCCCGGAAACAAGCTTTTTCTTTGTAAGAACGAGAGCTGTGCTGCCTGTCCCTGTTCCGCAGGCATATGTCAAGTCCTCCACGCCTCTTTCAAAAGTACATTCGTAAACATGATCTATGCCTATTATATCGTAGAAATTCACATTGGCTCCTTTTGGATACCCCTCATAGCTGCGGAGCATGCGGCCTATGGCAGCAACTTCTTCTCTAGGCCGGTCCTGCAGACCTTTTATTTCTACGACGCAGTGAGGGATTCCCGGATTGCCCAGCTCAACATATGAGCATAAAAACCGCAGCTCACCGGAACAGTTTTCCTGAGTGAATCTGACGTATGCTTCTCCTGGCTTTACTGTTACTTCCTCGTCAAGCCGGCATACGGCCGGATCATTGAGCCTTATCCTGTACGTCCGCTCTGAAATCCGCCGGCCGGTCACGAGTCCCGCGGTGGTCTCTACCGCCTGAGTCTCTCCGGCAAGTCCTGTTTCGTACCCGTATCTGCATATACATCTGGCTCCGTTTCCGCACATCTCTCCCTGAGAACCGTCAGAATTATAGAAAACCATTCTGTAATCGGCGCTTCCAGAGGCTCTTTCCACAAGCATCAGGCCATCCGCACCTATGGACATACGCCTGTCACAGAGTTTTCGCGCCAGCGTCGCGAAGTTTTCCTTAGGTATCTTTTCATATACATTGTTGATTATTATGAAGTCGTTGCCGGCTCCGTTTATTTTCCAGAATTTCATCGCGAAAAGTTCTCCAACACTCTTCTCATTTAACAAGAAGCTGCGAACGATTTGTCCGCAGCTTCAAAAGCGCAAAATTCAAGCTCCAAACAATAGCTATCTGTCTATATCGAAAGTTATGGATTTTTTCTCTGTATCCATTATACAATTTGTACCAAAAGGAATGGTAATATTTTTTTCACCGTGTCCGGCCTGAAGATTGTACATTACAGGCACATCGACATCATCGATGATCTCGCGTATGCAGTCGATGACCGTATATTCCGGCATGAATTCATTTGTTATGTCGGTGAACTGTCCCAGCAGTATGCCTTTGCAGTCCTTGAATTTTCCAGAATTCTTCAGATGGTAGCACCATTTTTCAATCTTCGTGACAGGCTCTGAAACCTCTTCAAAGAATATTATCTTTCCCTTTGCATCCATCTCGTAAGGAGTTCCCATCGCCGCGGAAATCAGGGACAGGTTTCCTCCGATCACAGGACCTTCGGCTTTTCCCTCTTTCATGACTTCTATAGGAAAGCCGGCAGGATTTTTAAATTCATATTCTTTATCGCCGTTTAAAGCCTCGAAGAAAGCTTTTGCCGTTTCATCGTCGAAGCTGTCCACGATATTTGAAGATACCATAGGACCGTGGAAGGTTACCAGATCTGCCTGCTGGTTGAAGAGCATGTGCAATGTGGTGATATCGCTGTAGCCTACGAAAATTTTAGGATTCTTTCTCACGATATCCATATCAATGTACTCGTAGCAGCGCGTACCGCCGTCTCCGCCTCTCACGCAGAATATGGCATCGACCTCAGGGTCTGCAAACATCCTGTTGAGCCATTCGCCTCTCTCTTTCCCGCTTCCGGCCATGTATCCGCCGTGGTTATGGGTCAGATTGTCAGCAGCTTTCACTTTATATCCCAGAGATTCGAGAGTTTTAATGCACTGTTCCTCCCGCTCTTTGGTAATAGGTGAAGATGTACATACGATACCGATAGTATCGCCTTTTTCTAACTTCTTTGGATAAATCATTTTTCTCCTCTGCTTATCTTTTATCTACTTGCTACCAGATGATATTTACCAGGAATATGGCAGCCAGGAAAGAAGCCAGGTCTCCCAGCAGTCCTGCGGCGATGGAATGTCTTGCGTTGCTTACGCCTACAGAGCCCATATAAACAGCTACTATGTAGAATGTAGTTTCGGTAGATCCCTGAGCTACGGAAGCGATTCTTCCTATCTGTGACTGAGTTCCGTACTGGGAAAGCAGGTCAGCCAGCAAGCCCTCTGACGCTCCGCCGGAGAATGATCTCATGATTCCCTGAGGAAGCACTTCTGCAGGGCAGCCGATAAGGTTCGTAACAGGTTCCAATACAGTACACAACCAGTCCATGGCACCTGAAGCTCTGAACATACCTATGGCGCAGAGCATTGCCGTCAGATAAGGAATGATCATTACGGCAGTTGAAAAACCTTCCTTTGCGCCTTCAGTGAATACTGAATATACCGGAACTTTCTTGAACAGAGCGAAAAAGCTCACAAGTGCAATTACTATAGGAATCGCCCATGTCGACAATGTTTCTATGATCGTTGTAAACATTCTTTTCCCCTCCTTACTCTACTTTGCATACATAGCCTTCCGGCAGTACTATAGGAGAATCTCCGAGATAGTTCTCGTTGACGTCCAGCGTTCCGGCGGCTATTTCTCTCTCAACAACTTTTTCCCATTTCCATCTCTTGGTCTTTCCGAAGAGCCAGGTGAAGAAGATGCCTACCACTGTGGAAATGGTCGTGGCGATGATTACAGGAACGATGATTTCTGCAGCTCCCTCTGGCTGTACTGCAGCACGCAGGCCTAATACCGTTACAGGCAGGAGAGTTACTGAAGTGGTTCCGATGGCCAGCATCATGCACTGAGCGTCGGTAGCTACATTTTTGGTAGGATTTAAAGTCTGCAGATCCTGCATAGCCTTGAGTCCAAAAGGAGTAGCAGCGTTTCCGATTCCCAGCATGTTGGCCGCCATCCACAGTACCATGGCTGACATTGCCGGATGGTCTTTAGGAACGTCAGGGAATAATCTGGTCATGATCGGAGCAAGAGCCTTTGCTATAAGGTCGCATATTCCTGCCTTTTCCATGACTTTCATAAGTCCGCAGAAAAATGCCATTATGCCTATAAATCCGAGACAGATGTTTACGGCTTCGTTTGCAAAATTGAAGACGTTGTTGAGTACGTCCTCCATCGTGCCGGTTACGCCGCCCGCGATAACCGCGATCACAACGAGACCGACCCAGATATAATTCATCATAATATTGTTCCTCCTTCCTTTCTGCAAATATAAAAACAATTTATGAATTACAAACATGTTAAGCAAACTTTATGCCAAAGAAAAAAACACAGAAATTTCATTATTTTCATCGATTCGACAAGAAAATATGTATAATATAATTGATAAATGTCTCACATTTTTGTTTCGTTTTTGAGACAAAAAATCCTCGTTTTGAGACTGCTTGATGCGACGATATGCGATTTTTTACGACAAAATCTCCAATATAAGCTGCAAATCCCCTTGCCTTCGTCGTGAAACTCTCCATCCTCTTTAAGGCACATTTTTTGCATTATATAACATATATATTATTCAGGAGGCTCTTATATGTGCAAAATAACTTATCACTACAGCGCTCTGTCAAAGCAGGCCTGGTTTTATGCCGGAATATTATATCTGCTCCTCACTTCCCTGGTCTATATTCTTGTCGCAGCATATAAAGTAGAGGGATATTATGAGCAGCTGAACCTCCCCCTGATACTGGCAGCCAATTTTATAGGAATGATTTTTTTCTTTCTCTTGTCCCTGGGGCATCTGGTATGTTACTCGGAATATGACGAAGAAAAGATAATATATAAGAACAGATTGCTGAGAAGGGAAAAGGTATTTTTCTTCAAAGACGCGAAAGCCGTCATCTTCGACAAGCGCGGCGTCAAGTTCTACTCTGATGAGCAATCTCTCATGAATAAAGAAAAGCCTTCGTTCTATCTGCCTTTTTTCAGAGACGGAAAGATCGAATCGCTGCAGATAAACGCTTTCTTCAAAGCTATGAAAGACAGGGAAGCACGTTTGGCTGCCGCAGAAAACGGCTCAGGCAATATTCAGCCTGCATCCCGGTTCAAAGTTTACAAGACCTTCAAGGTTCTCCCAGGATACGGGCGCAAGTGGAAATATGTATCTTTTGCCTATGCCTGCCTCACTCTCCTTGTTCTGCTCAACTGCAGCCAGCCTCTGGCAATAATCATGGGACTGTTACAAGCGTTTTAAACATCAGCGCTCAATAAAAAGGAGTTTCACTATGGAAAACATAAAAATAGCAATAGGAATCGTCATAATAATCTTGTCATTTATATACATACTCAAAAATAAGACATCGATGCTCGACAACATGCTCAATAAGACGAAACAGGAATATGAGAAGAAACAGGCTCTCAAGGAAAAGGCCTATAAGGTGGTCGATGGTCAGGCGGACGCTTTCGACACGATAGCCGGCGAAATAAAGGAGGCCGTAAAGCCTGTAACAGAAAAAGCTTCCGCTGGAAAACATGCCGCCGGAAGCAGCAAAGAAAATACTTAGAGCGCCCCTTGAGAGCGCTCACGAAACCGCCGAAGCTCAGTAGACATATACCCTCGGCGGTCTGGCTGAAATGCGGGCCAATATGTCGTTTTTATTAGTCTCGGCCAGCAAAGACGCTTCAGCCACAGTCATGGAATTATCGGAGCCGTCTCCGTATATGACGACTTTCATTCCCTCTCTGACGCCCGGAACATCTGTAACGTCTGCCATCAGCTGATCCATACAAAGCACTCCTATTACCGGGCACCTGATGCCGTCTATCGTCACATAACCCTTGCCTCTCATGTTTCTCGGGTATCCGTCCGCATATCCAAACGGCAGCGTCGCTATAACGCTGTCCCTCTCCGCTTTCCAGAGGAAATCATAACTGACGCCTTCACCCTTTGGTATTCCATGGAGCTGCGAAATTCTCGTATAAAAGGTCATCGCCTGCTCAACTCCCAGATATCCTTTATGAAACCCCCTCATACCATAGATGAGAGCCCCCGGGCGCACCATGTTCAGCCTGTATTCAGGATAGTCCACAAGAGCTATGCTGTCCGCTATATGCTTGTACTTAAATCTGCAGCCTCTCGCCTCAAGCGTGTTTACGAAAGACATGAACTCCTCGAACTGTCTTTTGTTTTCCTCATCTCCGGCCAGTGCAAGGTGACTGAATATTCCCTCTGTATATACGTTTTCCAAAGCAGAAATCTTCAATATTTCTTCTGCGTAATCTTCGCCGGGAGCTTTTCCCAGGCGGTGGAATCCTGTATCTACCTTGATATGTACTTTAGCTTTTTTACCTTTTTCCTCTGCAAGCCGGTTCAGTATCCCGGCCTGAGCGAAGCTGAAAACAGTCTGGGTTATATCGTTTTCAACTGCATGCATGAGAAGTCTGTCAGGAGTATGGCCTAAGATAAACAGCGGATAATCAGGATACGATTGTCTTAACTCCAAGGCTTCCGTCAGCGTGGCCACCGCCAGATAATCGGCTCCGGCTTCCATCAGCGCTGGCGCTATGCCCACGGCTCCATGGCCGTAAGCGTTTGCTTTTACCACTGCCATGACGGATACATCTCCGCCTGCCATTTCTTTTATCAGACGCATGTTGTTCTTCAGAACAGTAAGGTTAACTTCAACCGCTGTGTCTCTGAGAATCGCTGTATCTTTGAGAACCGCTGTGTCTCTGAAAGCTTTCGCGTCACATCCCGAATCCTTATATTCCATCTCTCTCATAAGCCTCCATTATCTTCAATACGCCGTATATTTCCGTAAGCATACCTGTTCTGATGCTCTCCTCGTCAGGGCAGAAAACATCGCTGTGGATAGGCGGCGAAGGTGTTCTATCGTCCTTGGCAGAGCCCACGTTGTAATACAGCCCTCTCAGCCCTTTGTCTTCCTGGCAGAAATACGAAAAATCGTCGGCTCCCAGGCTGGGTACAGTTCTGAACTTTACCCGGTCAGCCCCGAGGATTTCTTCCGCGGCTTCAGTCATGATGCGGTAAAGAGCGCCGTCGTTGACAAGGGCAGGATAGCTGTCGCAAAATTCAATGCTGCAAGTGGTACCGTGCGCCGCTGCGATACCGTCGCACACTTCTTTAAGTTTTTCTTTCAGAAGCTGCCGGTTCCCGTTTGTCAAAGCACGTATGATGCCGGAAAATTTCGTTTCAGGCGGAATTATATTGTTTTTAGTTCCGCTGTGCAGCTGGCCCACCGTTATTACAGCGCTGTCCGTAGGCGCAAGCCTTCTGGTTATCACTGATTGAAGCGCTGTCACCATCTCGCATGCAGGAATGAGAGGGTCAAGCCCCAACGACGGGTGGGCTCCGTGGCACGAAACGCCATTTACCGTCACGTAAAATTCGCAGGAAGCGGCGTTCATCGCTCCTGCTATGAACTGCACGCTGTCTGATCTCAGTTCAGGCTCCACGTGAAGCCCTATCACATCCCTTACTTCCGGCGTTTTGAGGCAGCCGGCTTCTATCATCTGGCGTGCGCCGCCTATGGTTTCCTCCGACGGCTGAAACAGCAGTCTCACAGAGTAAGGCAGCTTTTCCCTCATCTCATTTAAAATCTTCGCGGTCCCCAGCAGTATGGCCGTGTGTATATCATGGCCGCAGGCATGCATAACGCCGGAATTCTGTGAGCGGAAAGGCACGTCTGTCTTTTCCTCTATGGGCAGAGCGTCCATATCGGCGCGTATGCCCACGGCTTTGTCTGTATCCTTTCCGTATATAACGGCCGACACGCCGTATCCTGCCACATTGCCCTCGTATTCTATGCCAAGCTGCGACAGCCGTTCGCAAATAAAGCGGCTGGTGTTTTCTTCATGTTCGCTCAGTTCAGGATGGCTGTGCAGTTTTCTCCTTATTTCTACCGTTTCCTCAAATATACTGTCCACGGATTTTTTGATTTCGGTCATGCTGCAATACATTTTGACCCCCTCTTGCTTCCTTTTTAATAAAGTTCTTTAAATATATTATGCAATAACCGTACCAGCTTTTCAGTCAAGATCATATTTTTTCAGTTTCTTATAGAACACGCTCCTTGAAAGTCCCAGTTCTTCCATAGTCTTCTGTTTGTCGCCGTTGTTGGCGATCAGGGTGTTCCCCAGTATTCTGGCTTCTTCATGCTCGATCTGCTGGCGCAGAGTCTGTTCTCTATCGGCAGTCTTGTTTATTATCAGATGATCTGCGTATATCGTCTTGCCCTCGCAGACGGTGATGGCGCGCTCTATGACGTTTTCAAGCTCGCGGACGTTTCCCGGCCAGTCATACAGAGTCATTACCTTCAGAGCTTCGTTGGAAAAGTGTTTCTGCTCCATTCCGTATTTATCGCAGAAAGCCGCAAGTATCGACGACGCCATGTCTGCCAGATCCTTTTTCCTCTCCCTGAGCGAAGGTATCCTTATGGGGAAGACGTTTATTCTGTAATACAAATCCTGGCGGAAGTTACCTTTTCTTATTTCTTCGTCCAAATCTCTGTTGGTGGCTGTAATAACACGGACATCGATGTTGATGGGTTTTGTCGAACCTACCCGGTATATCTGCTTGTTCTGCAAAACCAGCAGCAATTTCGCCTGCATGGCCGGAGGCAGTTCTCCTATCTCGTCCAAAAATATAGTACCTCCGTTGGCTTCCTCAAAAAACCCTGCTCTTCCGTTCCTGTCCGCGCCTGTAAATGAGCCGGGCATATAGCCGAACAGCTCGGACTCAAACAGCGACGGAGCTATGGAATTGCAGGCCACCTCCACGAAAGGCGCATTAGGATTTTCTGTGTTGTGTATCTCCCTTGCAAGTCTAGATTTTCCTGTTCCGCTCTCTCCTAAAAGGATAACATTGAACTTTGTCTTTGAAGCCTTATACGCCAGGTGCTTGACGACTTTCATCTGGGGAGAACTGCCGAGAAATCTTTCGAAATGCTCTTCCCTGTTGACGTCCAGCTTGAGCTGAGCCGCCTTGTCGCGTTTTTCCAGTTCTCCGATGAAAGCTGTTTCGGCTTCCAGACTTTTCTTTATCTTGTTTTTATCTTGGATTATTATGAAGACTCCGTCGTTCGGGCCGCCCTTTTTGATTCTTATAAAATTGCAGAGCACCAGCCTGTGATAAATTTCAAAAGTTCCTTCCTGCCTTGTACCGTTGGGCGAATCCATGATCTCATCTACTTTCAGCAGAAATTCATCGCCAAAGACTACGTCTTTCAGAGGTGCCCCCACAATATGAACATTCTCTTCCTGTTCTGAGCAGTTTTTCTCCCTGTAGCCCTTGCCCTGCAGGATTTTTCCTATCTCTTCGCCTCTGAAGCCGTATCCGATATCCTGAAAGAATTTTATCTCGCCGGTCCGCGGCTGTACTATGACCATGAAGCCTATGCTCTCGATATAGGCCATCTGATATTCTTCGCCGTTCACAGATATGGACATGAACTTTTTCTCCATATCTATCCTTACGGTTATCTCATATCCTCTGTAGACGTCGCTCAGTTTCAGCTCGCTTCCCGGATAATGCTCGCTGTAGTGTCTGTAAACAGGTTCGTATTTAGAATCCTTATAGGAGCCTACCGCCAGCAGCATGTCTCCTGATTTAATATCGTCATCGCTGATATTGAGCAGCTTTAATTCCTCTTCTGTGACCGCGTCGTCGTTTCCCAGCATGTTATCTGCTATGATCACGATGTCTCCCTTTTCAATGACACCGGCCTTATGACTCTTGCCTTTAGGTACGACAAGTCCAAGATTTTTCTTCGCGGCTTCGCTGTATTCTCCGATAGTTCCGTCTTCTTTCACATAAATCATGCCGTAATCAAGCTGGTCAGTAATTTCCGTAATCGTGGTAGTATGATGTTTTTCCATCTCCAGCGCCTCCCCTGCGCGACTTTATTGATATGCTTCTATCCTATATCTCCAATATTCTCTCTTGCCAGCTTTCAGTATATTTCCGCTTTGTCCCGGAACATCGAGTGCGGAAAGCTGTTTCACATCATTATATTTTATGCATGTCTGTATGTCAATAAAAAGGGACTCGGAGAAAAGCTCCAAGTCCTGATTTCTGCCCAATCAGCCGCAGAAAGCCAAAGCTGCCGCGGCAAACCCGATTCCGGGGCAACCTATCTCTGAGCCAAAACCGCTCAGTCTCCTCACTTGGTCAGACTTACTGCAGCGCCCTGGCGAAGACGTACAGCACCACAGCGATGAAGATGACAAAGTTGACAGCCACCAGCCAGCCGACAGGTTTTTGCAGAACGTCATCGTCTTCCAGACAGTCTCTTTTGGCAGGTTCCCGCGATGTGAAGAGCAGTCTCGGGTTGTGCAGATACTCGTTGGCTTTGGCGAAAAACGTTCCGAGTCCGTTTCCTATGCCCACCCTCGCATCGTCCACCGCTCGTGAAAGCCATGCGACAGCGAATTTCAACGGCTTTCTGTAGAACCAGTCGGTGTCGAGGGTGATCTTTTCCTTAGGCTTCATGTGCTCAATATACATGACGAATGCTATGGCCGCGGCGGCAAACAGCTGCACGTACTGTGTCACATGATCTACGGTAAACGGGTGCCCGTCCGTCTGATAAGGAGTAATGCCGTAGAGCAGCTTCGGCACGAGGCCGATGATAACACAGGCGGAAGCGCCCATGACCATAGCCAGCTTCATATTCAAAGGCAGAGACCTTTCGTCGGCTTCTGTCTCAACGTCGCTTTTTCCGAAAAATACGAAATAATTTATCTTTAAGGTCACCGACATCAGCGTTCCTATGCTGGCAACCATGAGCAGTAGCTCAGCCCAGTGGACGCCGCTTCCGGCGACTGCGTTCATTACGAGAGATTTGCTGACAAATCCGTTGAGCAGCGGAAAGCCGGCTATAGCCATAGAGGCGATGAGAAAGCATCCTGCAGTCACCGGCATCTTTTTAGCAAGGCCTGAAAGCTGACTTATCTTTCTCTTTCCTGTGGCTTTTATGACGGCTCCGGCGCACATGAGCAGCGTTCCCTTGTACAAAATATTGTTGAACGCATGAGCTGCGGCTCCGTCTATGCCCGTTTCGCCGCCTATGGCCAGCGAAGCTACCATGTAACCAACCTGACTGATTATATGATATGCAAACAACCGTCTCAAATCGTTTTCTATCAGAGCCATACAGGCTCCCCAAACGGCCATGAACACGCCGAAATACAGCAGAAGCTCAGTCCCTGCGAACAGCTTTATCAGGCAGAACACTCCCACTTTGGTGGTGTAGGAGCCCATATACACGGTTCCTCCCATGGTGGATTCAGGATAAGCGTCTGCAATCCAGGCGTTCAAAGGAGGTATGGCCGCATTTACGGCAACGCCTGCCAGAATCAGCCAATAGGCCGCGTCTCCCGAGCCGGTAAGCGTTTCTATCAGCTCCGAGCCCTGCCCCATCTTTATCACTATGCCTGCCAGCAGCAGATTGCCGCCCAGCATGTGAACCATCAAATACCTGAAGCCTGCTTTCTTCGCCGCTTCAGTTCTCGAAGAAACCACGATGAGCCACGAAGCCACCGCCATCAGTTCCCAGAAGATCAGCATGCCTATCCAGTGAGAGGAAAAGACTACTCCGATGCTGCTGCCTGCGTATATGGCGCTGGCAGCCAGTTCAAACTTGTCTTTTACGTGGAAATTGTAGACTGCCGCGACGAGAGAAATCAGCGAAAATATTATGCCGAAAATCATGGACAGTCTGTCTGTGCTTTCGCCTGTCTCAAATATAAATACTGCGATGACAGTCAGCGCAGGCCCGGCTATGGACACTGCCTTTACCAAAACGTCGTGCAGCACGAGTATCAGCAGTCCTGTAATCAGCAAAATCAGCCCCGGCTGGAGGAAGTCGTTAAGCATCTTTCTCACCTCCATCCGTCATATATGAGCCCGCAAGACCTCTGTCAGCTGTCCCGCCGCCTGTCGCTTCAGAGCCGCCGTGCAGCTCCGCGCCGCCGGCAGCACCGCCGCCGGCTTTAAGTTCCGCGGCGGCAGACTGACCATCAGTCCCCGGCTCTTCATAATAATCTTCCCTGCGCTGAAACAGCCCGCCCATGATTTTTTTCGCAAGCAGGATCAAAAGCCACGCGCCTGCGAAGCCTATGACTATATCTGCTCCGGGAACCTCGTTCCATATCATGTGATGATGCGGCAGGGCAAACAGTATTTCAGCAGCCAAAGCAAGAAAGATAACCGTCCCCAGCAAGACATATATTTTTCTCTTATCCCGCAAGGTAAACGCCTCCTTCCTCAGTTACGGCCGCCGCCGCCGTCTGCGCCATATCGTAAAGTCCAGGCCCTGCGTCAGGCTCAAAGCCCAGTATTATCCCTATTACCACTGTCACAGCAAGAGGCGCCGTCATCGCAATGACTGCCCTCTTGTCTACCTCATGCTCTCCATGCCCGTTTCTGTGAATGTCATGCGCCGCAGCGTCCCTGCCTGAGCCGCGGCTGCCACCGCCGGAAATCAAGCTGACCGCGCTGCCGCCGGCCGCGTCCTCTCTCTGTTTTCCGAAGAATACCTGAACCACAGGCATCAGATACGAAAGAGCCAGCAAAGCAGCTGCTATCAGGACTGCCATGGCGAAAGGCTTTCCAACAGCGAGCGCGCCCTCGAGGATGTTGAATTTGCTCACGAAGCCTGCCATCAGAGGAAGTCCGGCAATGCCCAGAGAAGCCGCAGTAAAGCAAACTGCCGTCACAGGCATCTTCTTATATATGCCTCCCATCTCGCTGATCTTCGACAGACCGGTGTTTACAAATATCGCACCCGCCGCCATGAACAGCGTTATCTTCAGAAATGCGTGAGCCGATATATGGAAGATCGCTCCGGTTATGCTGTAAGCGGACATCAGACTTATCCCCAAGACTATGTAAGAAAGCTGTCCCACCGTGGAAAAGGCCAGTCTGGCTTTTAAGTTGTCCTGTCTCATCGCTACGAGAGACGAGAGCAATATCGTTGCCATAGCAAACCAGCTGAGTATCTCAGCCCCTCCGCACCAGTCCGCGCTGGCAGGACCGAATACATACAATACTACTCTCAGCACGCAGAAAGCTCCGGCTTTTACCACAGCCACAGCGTGAAGCAGAGCGCTGACAGGGGTAGGCGCAACCATCGCCGAAGGCAGCCAGCCGTGCAGCGGCATAACGCCGGCTTTGACCGCACCGCCGAGTATCATCATGAAAAACAATATGCACATGAGACCCTTGCTCATCGAGCCGGCAGGTATGAATCCTCCCGCCATGAAATCCAAGGTTCCGTATTTGGCATATACCCATACTATGGCCGCGAAGAACAACTGGCCGCTTATCAAAGTATAAGCCAAGTACTTTCTTCCCGAAGCTTTCGCCTTGTCGTCTCTGTAGTGAACTACGAGAGGATAAGTGGCTAAAGTGAGCATTTCATAGAAGATAAAAAACGTTATCAGATTGGCCGCGAAAGCGATGCCCACGGCAGAGGCCAGACATACGGCGAAAGCCGAAAAATATCCGGTCTGATTTTTCTCGTGGTGGCCTCTCATATATCCTATTGAATACACGGAAGTCAAAATCCAGAGGCAGCTGGCGATGCAGGCGAATACCATCCCGGCCGCGTCGGTTTTAAAGGACAATTCTATACCGTCCACGATGGTCCAGAGTTTTGAAACATATACGCTGCCTGCTGCGACTCCCGGAGCCATGGAAAATACCACAGCTGCCATCGAGACAGAAGCCGCCATCGTTATCGCTTCTCTCAGGTTGGGTTTTATTCGGTTTCCGAAAAGCAGTATCAGCAGCGCCGCCAATAAAGCTGTTCCCACGGCAAGAGCCGGTTTCATCGTCATTACCGTCATGACAGCGCTCCTTCCATAATCGCCGGTCTCAAAACATCATCGACTATATACGAATTGAAAAGTCCCAGCAAAATCACCGCCGCTATGACGACCAGCATCGGGACTATGAGCTGCCACGGCAGCTCGAGACGGCCGCGCAGAGATGATTTTTCCATCAGAGCGGCAGTATCTTTACGCCGTGAAGCTGTTTTTCTTTCCATGAACATCTTTTCAAATATCCTGAAAAAGTAGATAGCGCTCAAGAGGCTGCTGGCTATGAGCACAGCCACAAATATGTACTGGCCGTTTTCAATGGCGCCAAGGGCCAGATACCATTTGCTGAAAAATCCTGCAAATGGCGGCAGACCAATCATAGACAGAGCGCATACGGTCATCGCAAGAGAAGTTACAGGCATTTCCCTGTAGACCTGACCCAGCTTGTCAGTCTCGTGGATACCAAATCTATATTTCAGCGCTCCGGAAGTGTAGAACAAACCGGATTTCATGAACGCATGGCTCACTATGTGAAGCACCGCGCCCACCAGTCCGTAGAAATTGCCTATGGCAAAGCCCATGGCTATATATCCCACCTGTCCTATGCTGGAATATGCCAATATCTTATTATATGTATCATATCTGAGGGCTTTGAGGGATCCGAACAGGACTCCGCATACGGCCATCACGCCTATGGCATCGAAGAACAGCTCCATCACAGGACTGGTCTCCTTGAATATGCAGAAAAAGAACCTCAGCATGGCGTAAGCAGGAACTTTTATCATCACTCCTGCTATCATCGGGTCTGCCGCCGGGTGAGCGTAGGAATGAGCCGCAGGCTGCCAGCCGTGCAGCGGAAAGAGGGCCATCTTTATGCCGAAGCCTACTATCATGCAGCCCACAGAAAGTATTATGAGAGGGCTGTCTTCAAGTCCGTTCATCTTGTCTGCCAGATCAGCCATGTTCAATGTTCCCGTGGCTGAATAGAGAAATCCTGCGCCCATCAGGTACATGGACGCTCCTATGGTTCCGGTCAGCAGATATCTGAAAGCTGCTATAGGCCCTTTCCTCTCGCCTACAGCGATGAGTCCGTATCCCGATATGGCCGTGATTTCCATAAATACGTAGAGATTAAACGCATCTCCGGTGGACGCCATTCCCAAGAGTCCGAGGGACAGGAAAGACAGCATGGCGTAATATCCGCAGGAACGGACGCTGTTTTCTCCCCTTTCCAGAGCTTCAAACGGGCTGCTGTAAAGGGCCGTTGCCCATGAGGCCACCGCGACGAGAAGAACTATCACGCCGTTAAGTCCGTCTATGACGAATTCTATGCCGTAGGACGGAGCCCAGCCTCCGATAAAATAGTGAATGGCCTGGCCTGTTTTCACCACCTGCACAAGCTGCAGTGCGGCGCAGACCGCAGATATGAAAAGCGCGGAAATAACTATCCTCTTGCTCCATTGGACGCTGAAATGCCCTATGAGGTGGCACAGCGCCGTTGCCGCGAGTGGGAATAATATTACGAGAATTGGAATCTGGTTCATTCAGGCTTTCCTCCCTTTCCCGTGATTTCCTTTTCCTCGATGGTTCCGTAGATGTCTTTTATTCTCATCAGCAGCGCAAGACCCACTCCCGTGGTACCAAGACTTACGACGATGGCCGTCAGCATCAGCGCATGAGGCAGCGGGTTTATGTACATGTCTGCCGAGGATATTTCTCCCATGGCTATGGGGAGAGTAGCTCCCTCTTTCTGTCCGAATGTCAGAAAGAAAAATATTATGCCTACCTGCATCATGTTCATGCACATGAGCTTTTTCAGATAATTTCCGCAGGCGATCATGCCGTATACTCCTATGGCAAAGAGTATGAGCGCCAGCATATATATCCCTCTGTCCGCCAGAAAATATTCCAGTTTTTCTATCAAATCAGTCATCAAAGTCAGTCCTTTCGAGTACTACTTCAAGAATAGTTATTATGACTCCAGCAACGCATACGGTAACCCCTATCTCTATCATCAGTATTCCGTCAGCGTGCAGCTCTGCGGCTGTATTCTCAGCGAAAGGCAGCTTGCCGAATTCGAGGAATCTTCCTCCATTCAGCATAGGCAAAATCCCGGTAAACATGTAGAAAAATATGCCCAGCCCCGCAGTTATGATTCCCAGTTCTTCCCTGGCTTTCTGCCATTTCTGCACGTCGCGCACCCGATCACTGAGGCTGCCGAGTCCGGACTTAGGTATGATCCGGTTGAGAAGATAAGCACAGGCCAGAAGAGCTCCTGCCTGGAATCCTCCGCCCAGGCTGACTTCGCCGTGGAACAGCACATAGATTCCGTATATCAGAATTATGGGAACCACTATCCTGAAAGCTCCGTCCATCAGCGCGCTGCCAAATGACGAAGCGCTGCGGTGAGCTGTCATTTCCTGTCTCGGTTTTTGCGTCACCTTTTCCTTTGCCGACAGTATGGTCATCACCGCGATTCCAGAGAGCAGCATGACGCATGTCTCAAACAGAGTATCGAAACCTCTGTAGTCGGCCAGCACTGCCGTCACTATATTGTGAGCGTGTGTGTCGCTGAGTGCGTTATTTATGTAATATTGAGAAACGTTAGCGTTGGCCGGAGTATCAAGAGCTCCTATCGTTGGAAGAAAGCTTCCGACCTTGACGGCTCCGATGCCTACCAGGACGATGACGAGCACCAGTCCGGCGGCCAGTCTCCTTTTACTCTTTTTTTCTTCCATCTTTCTTTCCCTTATTGATAGACTTGACGGCGATTATGAAATACACCGTAGATACAGTTCCGATTATCGCTTCGGTAAAAGCCACGTCAGCCGCTCCTACTACAGCGTAAAGCAGCATGGCCATGAAGCTGAAAGCGCAGTATATTATTATCGCGGAAAGCAGTCTCTTTCCCATGATTATTCCTATAGCTATGGAAATCAGGGCGATGAGAAGCAGTCCTTCAAGAATTAAAATAGGCATGCTATTCCACCTCCCTCTCACTGTTTGTTTCTGCGAAAACCTTTTCCCTCACTGCCTGAGCCGCCGCTTCCGCCTTGGTGCCGGGAGAAGCCTTGACGCTCTGCTTGTATGCTACTCTCGTGATTATGTGGGTTCCTATCGGGCTTGCAATAAATACAGCTAAAAATACTGTGAATATCTTTATTCCCGTGACCGAGGGGCCCTCGTATATCAGAAAACCTACGCTGCACAGAACCAGTCCTGCAGACTCGCAGATTCCCGCAGCGTGCAGCCTTGCATAAAAGTCCTTAAAACGGAATACTCCTATGGCAGATATGAGAAAGCACACGAAGCCCAGGCTCATGAAAATCACTGTGAAAATTTCTCTAGCGGTCATCTTCATCGCCTCCCTTGCTTCCAAGAATCTTGGCTACGATGACCGAGCTTATGAATCCCAAAGCCGCGTATGAAAGAGCTATGTCCACATACATGTCTCTTCTTCCGTCTATAAAACCTATGAGGATAAGAATAAGGATCACGTTGGTGCACATCACAAGTATGCCGATAAACCTGTTGTATATGCCGGCGTTTCTGAAAAGGCGCACCAACATCAGAAAGGTCAGAAAGATTATTCCGATCAGATAACATACGAAGAAGGTCTGCATTTTTACTGCACCTCCTTTGGAATTTCAAGAACTTCAGCTTCCGGAAAAGCCCTGAACTCGCATTTTTCACCGAACAGCGAAGCGACCTTCCTCGGCATGGTGCCGCTGAGCATATCTTCGGCCGCTTTTTTATCTATCGCATGCACTTCAAATATGCCTCCCTCCATAACGTCTACAGTTATGGTTCCCGGCGTCAGAATTATAGAATTGGCCAGAATTACAGATGCCATGGGATTTTCAAAAGGCATCGAAAAATATATTATACGAGGTTCATAATCTATATGTACTTTTAGTATTTCGCGTGAAACGTCCAGAGTGGACTTGAAGATTTCCTTGATGACCCACAAGCCGTAAGGTATCAGTTTAAGATAATTTATTCTCAAGACAAAAAATCCTTTTCCCGTCCTTGGGTTTTTAATCATAAGAAAGGGTAAACATACGACAGAAACTACCAGAGAAGAGCCCAGCCCTATCAGAAAGAATCTAGTTTCAAATTTGCCTGACAGCAGTATCCAGACCAGAAAAAGCCCGGCTGTAAGGCCAAATAAGTGGATCAGGTGCTGTCCCTGTCGCTTGTACATCAATACCTCCGTTCATCATTAGAAAAAGCAGAAATTTCCCTATGATAATTATACATAACCATGTATTTCATGTCAAGAAATTGCTAAAGTCTGGAGGAATAAAAAGGCGCCGGGCTTACAGATATATGACAGGCTTACGGATATATGCCGGGCTGTCAAACAGACACCCCGGCTTGCCGGAGATATGATTTTAAACTACGGGACAAGCCGAGGCTATGAGAAGATGGCGGCTAATCAGTTACACCTCAGGATAAAGGATGATCTTTTCTACTTTTTCCGGCTCGAAAAAAGTCAGCTTGATAGTCATTCTGTATGGAAGAGTTCTTTCTACTCCGTTCAGGTAAAACAGATTCTCTCCCTTTTTCAGAAACGCCGCGTTGTTTAACCATATCTCCCCATAGTTTTCCTCCGAGGACTGAGCCAGAGTCATGGCGTAAATGGGCTCCATTTCAGTTTCTCCCGAAGTCTCTTTTCTCAGCTCGCCGCACATTATCGCCCCTTCTTTTCCATATGTATCGTAGGTATATTGCAGCGAAACGTCCGCGTCCTCTTTCAATATTACGGAAAGAAACACCGCCTTTTCCTCCGCAGGCGTCTCATCAGGCTTGGCCAGTGATTCTATCTCTGCTTCCACCGTTCCGTCCTCGGAAAGGGTCAGCTCCTGCGGTTCTTTCAGCTCGTCCTCAGTCTTTTCGGAACACCCGGCGCAGGCGAAAAGCATTGATATTGCAAGGAACATTACAGTCAACTTTAAAAATTTCTCTTTCATTTTTTCCTCCTTTCGTATTTTGCAGTACGGGAACTCGGCTGCCTCCGGAGAGGCTCAACGTTTCGTCCGGCGCAGTTTAACGTTTCGTTTGGCCTAGTTTAACGTTTCGTCCGGCGCAGTTCACCCTTTCTCCTTGACTATATATATCGGCCTCTTCTTGTTTTCAAGATAGTCTTTGGACACGTAAGCACCGAGAATATATATGAAAAGCATCTGCAGGCTGCTCAGCATCAGCACTGCGAACAGGATAACATCAAATGACGTTACGCTTCCCGCACCGGTCACGTCCTGGATGACATTAATTCCCATGAACAGAAGTCCGCACGCGAACAGAATGCAGCCTATGAGTCCGGCCAGTTTGAGCGGCGCTGTGGAAAAAGAGAGGATTCCCTCAAAGGCGTAGGCAAACAAGCTTCTGAAATTCCACTTGGTCTTCCCCATGGCCCGCTCCACGCTTTCATACTCTATCCACTTGGTCTCAAATCCCACGAAAGAAAACAAGCCTTTCATGTATCTGTTGTATTCTTTCATGTTGAGAATGGCGTCAGTGACGGAGCGGCTCATCATCCTGAAGTCGCCGTGGCCGTCTGACATATCCATGTGAGTAAGCTTTTTACCTATTTTATAGAAAGCTCTTGACAGTATGCCTCTAAGCCTGCTGTCTCCCTCTCTCCCCAGTCTGAGGCCTCCGCAGCAGTCGTATCCCCCGCGGCTTACAGCTTCGTACATGGCCGGCAGGAGAGCCGGAGGATGCTGCAGATCAGCGTCCATTATCACGCAGTAATCTCCGCCGGCTTCTTCAAGGCCGGCGTACATGGCCGACTCCTTGCCGAAATTTCTGGAAAAAGCCACATATCTGACTTTCGCGTCCTCCTGCGCTAATTTTCTAATTATATCGAGAGTTGCGTCGCTGCTGCCATCGTCCACAAATATGAATTCATGATCCACATCCTCTATCTCTTTCAGGACAGCTTGCGTTTCTCTGTGAAATACAGGCAGCGATTCTTCTTCATTGCAGCAAGGAACTATGACGCTTATCTTATTCATGAGAAACTCTCCTTTCCTTGAAAATACTGTATTTGCACGCTATATAATTGAGCGTCACCGTAACAAAGCTTACGATTATCTTTGACGCTGTGCTGTGGACTCCGGCCAGCTCGACCATCATATACAAGAGGGCCGTCTCGGCGGCCAGAGTGGTCAGCCTCAGAGAAAAGAAGCGCATAAATTCCTCACTCTTGCGTCCTTTTGAGCGGAACACCATCTGACGGTTGGCAAAGAAAGCAAAGGTTACCGCCCCCAGCCACGCTGCGCAGTTGGCCGCTATATAATCTATGCCTGCGGCCTGAAGAGCAAAATATATCATATAGTTGATGACTGTGGTCAATCCTCCGGTCATGATGTAGCGTATGAGCTGTGACTGCTGTAATTTTCTCATGCTTTGTTCTTCCTTTCCTTTCTTATTATTACTGCGGCCGTCGCAAAAGACGCGAGGCTTATGATAAGGCCCGCCCAGAAACCGGGCGCAGTGTATGTTATCTCAATATCATGATTTCCTTTTTCCAGCGGAAATCCCAGGAAAGCCGTATTGACCAGCTGCGTTTCAGCTTCCTTTCCGTCAACTTTCACATGGTAGCCGTCTTTATACGGATAAGAAGTGACGAACCAGCCGTCCCGTTCCATTTCCACCGAGCCGCTGAACACCTGATTTGCCTCAAGCTCGGAATAAAACACCGGCATCACCGCCTCTGTCTCAGGAAACTGAGCCCTGTAGGCTTTCAGGTTTTTTAGAGAATAGTCTCCTGCCGTTGCCTCGACATTCAATTTTTTAAGAGGTTCTTCCGATGTAATCACATAAGTAAAAGTGTAGTTTTCGTTGGGATAAGCCGCGTCCTTTCCAGAAAGCTTATTCTTGATGTCTTCGACTGTGATTATGATTTCTTTTCCGTCGCGGCGGTCTATATCAAAGGATATTATCGCGGCCTCTCCGTCTACAGGCTCTGAGAGTTCTATACCGTCAGCAGTCCATTCCGCTCCTATCTCTTTTGCTTCGCTTCCTGCAAGCGAGGTGATGGTTTCCGGAAAATCAAGACTGCCGTATTCCTCTTCAGTTATGATGCCGTAACTTCCATAACATATGGGCAGGACATTTTCGTTTTCGGCTATCGCGTAACCGTCTTTCTCGGCTATTTTGGTGTAGCCGAAAGGTACGTCGTCCGATTTGACGAGCAAATATCTTATTCCCATGAAATAGTTGAAAAATACATTTTCTCCGGCAACGAGGGCCACTCTGTTTTTCGCGATGATGGGATTTTTCATGGTGTCGTAAAAGAAGCTGCCGTATCTGCTGTTGCTGACCGATGAATAGATGGCGGTCTTGTTCATGTCTCCTGCAGGCAGCAGATTGCTGTTCACATAGCCGTCGCTCAGATAGTCGAAGCGGTATCTGCCATCACCGGCGATTTCCGCTATTTCGGAAAGCTCAAACCGGCTCTGCCTTTTGTCATCGGTTTTGATGTAATCTTCCGCCAGACTGTTTGTTCCGTAACTGACGCATAGAGACACTGCCATCAGCAGAGACAAGGCCGCTGCATTGACCGGCTTTGCATATTTTCCGGGCCGGCTGTGTAGAGTTTTGAGCAGCCCTCGAGATTTGCTGTGCGCGCCGCCGGCGATTTTTTCAAGGCCGCCTTCCGTCTTTCTGCCAGCCAGCAGAGAAATGACGGTCCATATAAGTATCAAAATCCCTTCCGCTATTATCAGATTCTGCCACTGGGAGAAAAAGGCCGGTATCGTGCACATCGCCGCGGCGGCGATATTAAGCCTTTGTTTTCCTCTCCATATGCTCTCGAAGGTTTCCACGCATATCCATACTGCAAGAGGCAAGAAAGGAATCAGCATCTTCCCTCTCGCATAGAGGAAGCCGCTCAGTGCCAGCGAGACTGCCGGTATAATGCAGCAGATAAGCACAGCTGCTGAAATGCAGCGTTTTTTCTTGTCCCAGAGAGCCAGCAGCAGTCCGTAAAGCACAAGAAGCGTGAGTCCGCAGCCGTAAGCGCTGTAGAGCAGACCTTCCAGAGATAAATCAATCACGCTGATCTGTTCTTCAGCGAATGACCCCGCGTCCTTTTCTGTAGACAGTATGTCAAGGGCGGCGGGAAGCAGCAGGACGGCAGCCATCCCCACGGCGCAGATGACGGCCAGCAATGCGCGCAGGGTCATAGTCCTCGCCGCGCCGTTCATCGTCTTTGCCTCTCCGTTAATCGTCCTTGCCGCGCCGCTCCGGATACGATGCAGATAATAAAGCAGACAGACTGCGAGGCACGCCGGGGCATAGAAAAAGCTGTGAATACATATCATAAAAACCGACAATATGATGAGAAAGCTTTTTTTCTTCTCCAGAAAAATATCTATTCCCATGAGAGCCGCTATGAGAAACGGCATATAATTTACGAACATTATCTGATGGTGCGAATGAAAGAAGCATGCCGCCGAGGCTATCAGCACAGCTCCCATCAGCGAAAATCCAAAGCTGAGCCCTTTTCTCCTGAGCCATATAAAGCAGAGGTTCACAGCAGCTGCCGCCAAAAGGCAGGCATAAGAGGCTATTATATATTTCATCGGCACGCCGGGCAGCAGGCACGAGATCAGCACGTCAGGTCTTAAAAGTCCGTAATACGCCAGGTCATAGGCATTGGAACCGCCTCCTATACCGATATGCTGCGGAAAAATCGTTCCCTGCCCCAGCATGGTCTGTCTGAGCGTTTCCGCCGCCGCCACATGCTGACTGTACCAATCTCCTTCAGAGCCGAAAAATTCTCCGCTTTTCAGCGGCAGAAAAAGCAAGGCCAGCGTCAGTACGGTAAGAAAGACATAGGGCAGGCATCGCTTTGCGGCTTTGAAGTTTGAAGCCGCGCCGCCGGAAATCGCCCTGTCCGAAGCAGCTGCTGTCAGTCCATAATCGCTTTTTGAAAATTTCCTTTCGCTTTCAGTCATAACAGTCAAATCCTCGTTTGTCTCATGAATTTCATCTGTCCTAAGCATACATACGTCTTCTTAAATAAGCATAGAGATAACTCTTAAGATTTCTTAAGTAAACCTTAACGTCCTCAGCTCGCAGAGGAAAAGCTCCTTAAAGTATAACCCCCCCCCCGCGTAATTTTGTCAATACAAAGCACGGCTTGCATAAGCCCAGAACGGCTGATTTCATAAAAAAAGAGCGTACAGGAAGCAAAACGTCCCATACACTCATATTGGTCTTTAGTCTGTTTAATTATACTTATCTTCCGCTATTTTCCTTTTGCTTTTCCTCGGACAATGCTGCGGCCGCTTGCTCTTCCGCAGGCTCGGCGGGAAGCTCAGCAGGAACCTCAGCCGGGAAACTCAGGATAGCCTTGAACTGGTCACAGTCTATGTTTATGTCGAAAGATCCTCCGAGAGCCCCGGCATAAGTGCTGACGATCGCCAGCCCAAGGCCGTTTCCCTCGCTCGTGCGGGCTTTGTCACCGCGGGCAAATCTCTCGACTATATCTTCTTTTCTGAAATCCATCAGATACCCGGCCGTATTGGTTATCTCAAGGCATAGTCTGCGCTGGGCGGGGCTGTTTTTTATAAATGTCTTTACGAATACCCTCGTCTTGGGGGCCGAATATTTAAGCGCATTTTCTATCAGATTCTGACATATCCTGTACATGTGAAGGCTGTCCGTCACAAAATGTGTGTCCTCTTCTGTAAGTACCGTCACGAATTGAAGCTCGCTTTCTCTTATTTTATCGTCCATGTCGGCGAATATCTGCTCTATGAGACGGTTCATCTCTATCGGCTCCATCTTGGTCTTTATATTGCCGCTGCTGGCTTTGGCAAGAGAAAAGAGGCTTTCTATCATCTCTTTGAGCTTTTCTGCCTTATCGGAAATGATTTCTACATAGTCTCTGGGCACGTCGCTCAGCTCTTCTTTTTTCAAGAGTTCAAGATAACCGACCATGGAAGTCAGCGGAGTTTTGAGATCGTGGGAAACGTTGGAAATCAAATCTATCTTCAGCTGCTCGCTTCTCGCCGCTTTTTCTATGCTCTTCTTTTCCAGCTCCACCGCTTCTCTGAGCCGTTCTTTGTTTATCTCGTTGACGCAGTCCATCAACATGTCCAGCCTTTCTTTCATGAATCTTATCATCCAAAACTCGGCTACGCCAAACTGGACTGCGACTGTAGCTACCATCAGATAACCCACAGCAAAATTTGGATAGTAGTAACCGCCCCTCATAATTGAGTTGAGATTCAGCACTGCTGCCGCAAGCAGTATGCAGCCGACGACCGCGGCGCCTTTCTGCTGTCTGTTCCATACTTTTTTCCATGAATGATAAAAGTCACTGTTTTCGGGATTCCAGTTTTTATAGTATAGTTCAAGGAACTTCGGTACAACCAGGCTGAGCCCTGCCCCTATGGCTATATTGAAGATGATGCCAAGTTTCCATGCATCAAGCGAGCTTATATAAAATCTGTTTCTGTAAAGCACATATATGGCGGCAGCCACTCCTGCTGCTATCAGAAGCCATCCCAAAATGAAAGAAATATTTTTCTGGTTTTCATCAGCGGCCGTATTTTTCCATTTTGTATCCAATTCCCCACACCACCTTTATATATTTAGGATTTTTAGCATCTATTTCTATCTTTTCCCTGATATGCCGTATATGCACCATCACCGTGTTTTCCACCGCGAAAGTGGCCAATTCGTTCCAGACATTTTCATATATCTGTTCTGCCGGAAATACCTGTCCTGCATGTTCCATCAGAAATTCGAGGATATTATATTCCGTAGCCGTCAGCTTGACTTCTTTCCCCTCGACTACGGCTACTCTCTGTTTTCTGTCCAGGACGAGGCCTCCGTTGACTATGGTGTCTTCGTCTTCCTTAGGTGAGCCTGCGCCCCATGTATTGTAGCGCCTCAGCTGTGCTTTTACGCGTGCGATGAGCTCCGCGGCGTTATATGGCTTGCTTATGTAATCGTCCGCTCCGAGTACCAGTCCCGAGACTTTGTCGCTCTCTTCTGTCTTGGCGGAAAGGATTATCGCCGGTATCTTATAGCTTTCTCTTATCTTCATCAGCGCGGAAAGTCCGTTGAGTCTCGGCATCATGACATCTAAAAGGATGAGGTCTATGTGGTTCTTTTCCAGTTTTTCCAGTGCCTCCATACCATCGTAGGCCGTCACTATCTGATAGCCCTCAAGTTCAAGAAGTTTTCCCAGGGAATCTACGATTTCTTTATTATCGTCCACGACCAGGATAGTCTCTGTGCTCATTTCATAAAATCCTTTCTTTTTCACATCTCACGAGAAGTATAATAACCGGCATTTAAGAAAAACTCAATAAAATTCTTAAAAAAACCTTAATGGTCTGCGGCGCTTTTTCGGACGGTATCAGTCATTTTTCCAGTCCTCTGATGTAAGCCGTATATTTTTGTTTCGTCCTGACGTAATTATCTTTGCCCAGATATATGTCCGACCCATTCTTAAAATGAACCTGCTGTTCTTTTACCATGGAAATCTTGTCCAGATTGACGACCAGTTTTTTCATTACCCTGAAAAATCTTTTATCAAGATAGTCCAGCACATTTTCAATCTTCTCATAATAAGAATAAATTTCATCATCTGTGACTATAGCCAGCTTTTTTTGCTGCTGCTGAATATATATTATATCGTCTATATCGACTCTGCAGCTATAATGTTTTGTGATGACAGGTATGTATCTCTCCATATTTTCCTCCTGTCTCTTACTTATTTAAAAACAATTTTACAGATACATTTTAGCACTTTCATAGCGCGAGTTTTTTCTATGAAATTCGACATGTTGTGATTATTTCGATAAAATTCGACAAATAGTGCATTCTCCGTTGGCGGAATGCAGTCAAAAAATTTAAAAACCGTCTCATGCAAGCAGAGGCGGTTTTGATAAAATGCAATTATAACAGCAGTTCTGAAAGCTTAAGCCTGGATTTCTTCTCTTTTATAGGTTATCAGGTCTTCTGCTATTTCATTTGCTGCGATCGAAACTGGTTTGTCGGTTTCAGCGTCGGTCAGGATTGGTTTGCCGTCGATTATATCTCTGGCTCTTTTGGCGGCCAATATAACTATTGTATATCTGCTGTCCGCTTTCTTTCTGATTTCGTTGATCGATGGATATAACATTATGCTTCCTCCTTATATCTCTCAATGAGTTCTTCGGCAGTAAAGGCAACTTTTGAATGTTCTGCCACTACGATAGCTTTGACTCTTGCCACGGCCTCTTCAAGCACACCGTTTACTACACAGTAATCGTACTTGTCTATATACGAAAGTTCCTTAACGGTTTCCCCGAGCCTCATCTCTATGGCCTCGGCAGTCTCCGTTCCGCGTCCCGTCAGCCTCTTTCTCAGTTCCGACATCGACGGCGGAAGTATGAATATGAATACTCCGTCGGGATAATTCTCCTTGACTTTCAGAGCGCCCTGCATGTCTATCTCAAGTATCACGTCAATGCCCTGAGAAAGCTTTTCAATTACCAGCTTCTTCGGAGTTCCGTAATAATTGCCGTAAACCTGGGCGTATTCGAGGAGATCCCCCCTCCCGATACATTCTATAAAGGTATCCTTATCCGTAAAGTAATAGCTTATCCCTTCCGTCTCTCCGTTCCGCGGCGCGCGCGTGGTCATGGACACCGACAGCTCCAGATCCTCAGTTTCTGCGAGAAGCTGCTTGCATATGGTGCCTTTCCCTGCGCCGGAGGGACCTGAAAGCACAAACAATTTGCCGGGATGTTTTTCTGTGAAATTCATCTTGAACTCCTGTTGCTTCAAAATTACGTTTACGTGAATAATGATTATAGCATGTTCGCCCTGAAAATTCAAGAGTTATTCTATGTTTTGCACCTGTTCTCTTATCTTTTCAATCTCGCTCTTTATCTCAAGCATATAATTGGTGATGGTTATGTCGTTGGCTTTCGATCCTATGGTGTTGGCTTCGCGGTTCATCTCCTGCACGAGGAAATCCAGCTTCTTGCCTTCTGCCTCTTTGCCCTCTTTCAAAATCTTTTCCAGCTGCGTCAGATGGCTGTTGAGGCGTGTTATTTCTTCATCTATGGAGCATTTATCTGCAAAGATCGCCGCTTCCGTGAGTATCCTTTCCTCAGGAACTGTGACGCTGCCGTCAAGGAGTTCTGCTATCCTCTCCCTGAGACGTGAAGTATAATCCCTGACCACGCCGGGAGCCCTTTCTTCGATCTTGTCGAGAATTGATTTTATTTTCTTTCCCTTTTCTATCAGATCTGCCGCCAGCTTTTCGCCCTCGATCTCCCTCATCGATTCCAGATTGGCCACCGCCTGGCTTACCGGGATCAGGATGGCTCTGGTGATCTCCTCTTCATCCTCCACATCGGCGATGGCCTTCATCACGTCCGGCATGGTTGAAAGCAATTGGAGCGAAATTTCTCCGCTCAGATCAAAGCTCTCCTGCAAAGCTTTGAGGTTATCATAATACTGCTTTGCGATCGGCTGATTCAGCTTTATGTTGATGTCGTTTTCTGTGATGTTCTCCACCATTATGGAAACGTCGGCCTTGCCTCTGCGAAGTTTCTCTTTGACTGCGGATTTTACTTTATCCTCAGCAAAACCGTATCTCCTGGGCATCTTTACGGAAATGTCCGAATAGCGGTGATTAACCGACTTTATTTCAACTGTGATGTTGCGCTTGCCGTCGGTGTATTCGCCGCGGCCGAATCCCGTCATGCTCTTTATCATCTGATTTTCCTCTTTTCTCATTTTTATCTATGATAACAGAATCATTGTATCTTAAAGCGCGGCGTTTTGCAAGGGTTCTTGCAAGACCGCCGCAGCCGCGAATTTTGCGAAGCAGCCGCAGCAGCAAAACCTCTCCTTGCCCTTACGCCTCCGCCGTGCTAAAATATATTTTTAAAGGACTTATAAAACTTTGAAAGGAGACAACATGGCATTCGACGGAATAGTTACCATGGCTGTGGCACGCGAGCTGTCAGAAAAGATATCGACCGGCAAAATAGACAAAATCTATCAGCCTGAAGCTGACGAACTGGTCTTTAACATACACACGAAGCAGGGAAAACTCAGACTCTACGCATCGGTAAACCCATCGGCGGCGAGAGTTCATCTCATAGATGAGAACCTCTCAAACCCTCCCGCCCCGTTTCCTTTCTGCATGCTTCTGAGAAAGCACCTGCAGGGGGCCAGAATAACGGACGTATCGCAGAAAGGCAGCGAACGCATCATCGAGGTTTCCCTCGAGACTCTCAATGAACTGGGATTCACCGTCTCAAAGAAACTGATATTCGAAATCATGGGTAAGCACAGCAATGTGATCCTGACAGACATCGCCAGCGGAAAAATCATAGACTGTATAAAGCACATATCAATAGATGTGAACCGCGTGCGTCAGCTTTTGCCCGGCGTAGTATACCAATATCCGCCGGCTCAGGATAAACTGCCTTTTACGGAGGCAGGTCCTGACACCGTTCTTCCGTCTGAGGGAAAATCCATTCAGCGCAGAATTGCCGGGATTTCCTCAGCCTTTGCAGACGAAATGTCATGCCACGCAAATCCCGGAGAATTCCTGAAAAGCGTCGCCTGCAAAGCATCTTCGGGGAACATATCACCAATTGTCTATTCAGGCGAAAAAAATTCGCCGAAAGAATTTTATATCGTCCCCCTTTCAGATTATGAGAACGCCTGCATCAGAAAAGATTTTTCTTCCATCAGCGAATGTCTCGAATATTACTATAATAACAAGCAGAGTACCAATAAAGTCCGCCAGAAGTCGCTGGACTTGATGAAAGCCGTCTCGTCACAGCTGGACAAGCTCCATCTGAAGGAACAGCGTCTCAGGGAAGATCTGCTCAAAGCTGAAAATTCCGAAGAATTGAGGCTTTTCGGAGAGCTCCTGACCGCCAATATTCACGCTGTGAAGGCAGGAGAATCGAGGGTGAGGCTGACAAATTATTACGACGGTTCGCAGGTTGAAATTCCAGTCGATCCACGCTTTTCTCCCTCAAAAAATGCACAAATTTATTTTAAAAAATACGGTAAATCAAAGACGGCTGTCAAAGAAAAGCAGCTTCAGCTGGAAACCAACAGCCGCGAAATAGAATATCTCGATTCGGTTCTTTCTTACCTGGAAAACGCAGAAGAGCTTTCGGAAACAGACGCTCTCAGAAAAGAACTTGAAGATACGGGCTATATACGCAGGCGCAAGGTGCCGGGAGGGTTCAAGGAAAAGAAGTTCAAGGCCGAACCCCACAAATACACGCTCAAAGACGGTTCCACCGTGCTGGTGGGCAGGAACAACAAGGAGAATGATTTTCTCACTTTCAAAACTGCTTCCTCCAAAGATATCTGGCTGCACACCAAGAACATTCCGGGTTCTCACGTAATACTGCAGAGTGCGTCTGCAGATCCTGCAGAAGAGAGCATCTACGCCGCCGCTTCCATCGCCGCTTACTACAGCAAAGCAAAAACGTCGGAAAACGTACCAGTAGACTACGTTCCGGTAAAATACGTAAAAAAACCTGCGGGAGCCAAACCAGGCATGGTTATCTTCACCAATAACAGAACTGTATGGGTAAATCCCAAATTGCCAGAATAGCAGGCACTTATACCGCGCCTGCTATTCTCTGTTTTGTCATCATCATAAATTTAAGTTTAAGCTGTTTTGTTGTTTATATGCCAGGCTTCCGGCTGTTTTTTATGCGTATGCTCCCGGCTGTCTAAAACAGCAGATGTGCTATAGGGCATACGATAACCAAACTGATTATGGTTCTCTCCAGGAATATTACTATCATTTCCCAGAGCTTAACCGGTATCTTTGATCCGAGGATGAGTCCGCCTACCTCTGACAGATACAGCAGCTGCGTTACTGATACTACAGCCACTATAAATCTTGTCATCTCGCTGGTTATCTTGGCTGAAGCGATAATGCTAGGTGTGAGCATATCCGTAAAGCCTACAACCATGGTTTCTGAAGCAGCTTCGGCCTCAGGCACCTGGAGCAGTTCCAGCAGCGGCAGGAACGGTTTTCCGAGAATTTCAAAGACAGGAGTGTTGTTTGCTACCATAAGAGCGATCGTAGCTACAGCCATAACTGTAGGCAGTACGCCGAACCACATTCCGACAGCGTTCTTTGTTCCTTTAACTAAGAAATCGCCGATTCCCTTATTCTCCGCTACTTTCTTCATCGCCAGATCCAAGCCGTATTTATTGAGAGATGTGTAACCCTCAGGCATCTTCTCAGGCATTGCCTTGCCTTCTACAAGGTATGTATCCTTTTTCGTAGACAGAGGCGGTATTCTAGGGCATATTATCGCACATACCACGCCTACGGCACATATAAGAAGATAATAAACGCCGAAATATTCCATCATGTCTACCTGGCTTAAAACGAGGATGCTGAAAGTGATGGATACGGCGGAAAACGTCGTCGCTATTATAGCTGCTTCTCTGGCTGAATAATACCCATGCTCGTATTGGTTGCATGTAAGCATTACTCCAAGCGTTCCGTCTCCTACCCAGGAGGTAACGCAGTCTACAGCAGCCCTTCCGGGGATTTTGAAGAGAGGCCTCATGACTTTCATCAATAGGGCACCCACATATTCCAAAAGTCCAAAATCTAAAAGAAGCGGCAAAAGCAGGCCTGCTATAGCGAATATGATTACGAGAACCGTAACTAAATCGCCCAGAACGAAGCCTCCTGTTCCGCTTTCTGTAATGAGATGTATAAATCCAGTGTCTTCTTCACCGGCATCGACTCCCAGATAAACAAGCCATACAAATATGGCACCCAACACTCTGATGATCACCCATATTACTGATGTGGCGAAATTTTCTTTCAGAATTTCTGAATTCATGATGAATTTTGGCTTTGCAAGGCCAATGAGAGACATGACCGCTGAAATAGTAATTATGATGAGACATAGCATCGGGAGCACATTCCCCAGTCCTGCGCCTATCCAGTCTGCCAGTATCTTTACACACACTGTCCAGCTCCCGTCAAATTTGACAGGAATCATAAAAAGAATGATACCGATGACTGAAGGCAAAATGAATCCTAATAACTTTCCCTTCTTCTCCATTTACAACTCCTTTCTTTAGCATATATGTGCATATGTTTATTAACAATATCTTAACAATATCTATACACAATAGCAACCCTTCCCATGGTTGTATACAGTATTATTTTTCCCTGAAATTCATTTATTTCCTTTTTTGCGGCAATTACCGCCTTTTTTTTGCTTATTTTGATTTTTTCTCTTTCTTTTGACGTAAATTGGTAATATCATTGAGTCACTCTCAGGTGTTGCTTTGATTAACAAGGGAGGTATAGATATGAGAGAAAATTGCTGCTGGCTATGCGGGAACAAATACCACAACATAAGCTTCAAGAACGGATGTGTGTGTGAAGAATGTATAGACTATATCAAATCTTCATCTGGGAATTTTACAGATAAATAAAGAGAAAATCTTACACGCCAAACTTAATTCTAATGTATTTACTTTGAAGCAATCGTCTGCCCCGGAGATTTTTCAAAACTCCGCTCCTTTGTGATTGCCGGTATCTAATGATAACTGCCGCCTGCTGTCTCCTTAGTGGGCGGCGCATCCAACCGCAGCTCCTGTCTGCCGTTATGCTGTGCGGCTTGCTCCTCTAAGGCCGCACAGCGTTTCTGAGACTTTGCAATATGTTGTCGAAGATTTCGGGCCTGCTGCTTTCAAATTCCATATATTCACCTGTCCTCGGATGGACAAAACCCAGCGTTTTGGCATGGAGCAGCTGACCCTCCGCATTGAAAGGCTGTTTTTTCGGACCGTATACTTTGTCTCCTACTAAAGGATGCTTGATATACGCCATGTGCACTCTTATCTGATGGGTCCTTCCCGTTTCGAGCTTGGCCTCTATCAGAGTAAACTTGCCAAATCGTTCCAAAACTTTGAAATGAGTGACCGCCCTCTTTGAGTTGATGTCAGTAACAGCCTGCCTGAGCCTGTTGCTGGGATCACGGCCTATCGGAGCGTCCACAGTGCCTTCGTCCTGGATAAAATTATTGAAAACGAGGGCTTCGTATTTTCTCGTTATTGAATGGGCTGCCAGCTGCTGAGAAAGAGACTCATGGGCCATATCATTTTTTGCTACCACGAGGAGGCCGCTGGTATCCTTATCTATCCTGTGTACGATGCCTGGTCTGATCACCCCATTTATAGAAGAGAGTCTACCCTTGCAATGAAACATCACGGCGTTCACCAGCGTCCCGCTTTCATTGCCAGCCGCAGGATGGACCACCATTCCCCTGGGCTTGTTTACCACCAGCAAATCGTCGTCTTCATACACCAGCTGCAGCGGTATATCCTCCGCCTTTGCCTCGAGAGCTTTAGGTTCCGGTATCTGAAGCTCAACCGCGTCGTCCTTGCTCACTTTATGCTTTTTAGATGTACATAACTGACCGTTTACCCTGACAGCTCCGCTTTCGATGAGTTTTTGTATGAAACTTCTCGATATTTCCGGCAACTGCAAAGAAAGCGCCGAATCAACTCTGGCGCCATGATTTTCTTCGTCTATTAAAAGTTGTACCGTTTCGCTCTTGTCCGTCATCAATAATCATCCTCCGCTCCGGGACTTATGCGAATCTTGTCTTGCTAAAACGCCGCACAAGCCGCATAAAAAGTCCGCTCATTTTATACGCTGTCCGTCTTTTTTTCGGTTTTTCCGTAAAAGACCAGAGTATAAAGGATAAGAAAGCCTGCTCCTACACACACTCCTATGTCAGCCACATTGAACACAGGCGACCATATTTTAAAGTCCAGCATATCCGTTACAAAGCCGAGAGACAGCCGGTCTATCAGATTTCCTATGCCTCCGGCGATTATGAGGGATAGTGAAAGCGTTAAAGTCCAGTGTTCTTTCTTATGCTTTTCCATATACCATATCGCGCCCAAAATAGCGATTGCCGGCACGATGATCAGCATTAGACCGGATCCTGAAAACATGCTGAACGCAGCACCTCTATTCTGAACATAAGTTATGTGAAATACATTTTCGAGCACAGGTATGCTCTCACCTAAATACATGAGAGATCTAACAGCTAATTTTACGATTTGATCTAAGAGAATTATTGCCGCTATCAACAAATACCTGAATTTTATCATCTCAAAAGGCAAGTTACCTTGCGTCCCCCTTACTGTTCCGAATGGATTTATTTAACTTTCTTATTTTAAGTTTACTATTGTCTTTGACAGATCTATGTTCTTGGAGTTTTGGGTCCTTTGGGCTTCTTTATTTACAGAAGAATCTTCTCCCCCGGATGCTGACGGCGCTCCGGGCATGCCATAGGCGCTTGAGGCGCCGGATGCGCTGCCCGCCGACGATGGCAAAAATTCTTTCTCAAAGTCTGCCAGAATATCTCCGCTGCCGAAGTTGAGCCTCTCCAGCTCGTCTTCAAGCATTCTCCTGTATCTCGTCCTCAAAGTTTCCACTTTTATCCTCAGATTATTGCCCTCTTCAGTAAGCCTGGAGATGGATTCCCTTGCTTCCTTAGTGATCAGAGAAGCTTCCAGTTCAGCATTTTTAAGGAGAACTTCCGCCCTGCGCTCCGCGCTGGCAGCGATATCATTCATCAGGGACTTGGCTGCTTCCAGCGTTTCATATACTGAAGTCTCCGTATTTACACGCTTGTCTGCGTGGCCTCTGGCTTTCTCCAGCTCCTCTTTGAGCTTTCTGTTCTCTCTGATGAGCTTCTCCATATCGACTATTATCATGTCCAGAAAAGCGTCAACTTCCTCTTCCTTGTATCCTCTGACTGCTTTGGTAAATTCTTTATATTCGATATCTGCAGGTGTAATCATTTTTCCCTCCAAAATTTTATTCTGTTATTTTTCATTACAGTCTAAAGGAACTGCAAGATCAATCTCGTCAAGATGTTGGCCGCCAGCTCTATGAACAGCATAGAAAGCAGGACGGAAAAGTCAAACATGCCCGTGTTAAACCGGCTCAGCAGCTTTCTGCAAGGCATTACAAGCGGTTCGGTAAATTTGACCATGAACATATAGAATTTTCCTAAAAAACTATATGGGTTCCCCGCGAACCAGCTCAGTATCGCTCTTATAAGCAGCAGCGTGACTAGAATATTGGCAAACCATTGTATGGCGTAAACTAAAATATATACCATATTTTCCCCTGACTTCGTTGTTCACAAAAGGTTCCTGAAGACTATCTCCAAGGATTCTTTCCGCCTCCGAAGTCAAATCCCCTTTCGTCTTGATTGGCTGCGATATCAACGCTTTCCGGCGCAAAGATAAAAATATTGTTCGCAACCTTCTGCACATTGCCATTTAAAGCATATGTAGCGCCGCTTAAAAAATCAAATATTTTTTTTGCGGTTTCTGTCTCTATCTTTTCCAGATTTATTATCACCGGTCTTCTTCCCTTGAGGCTGTCCACCAGCTTAGGGCACTCGTCGAAACTCTTAGGCTCTATGACCACCAGTTTAAAGGCGCTGGTTCCGGCGACGGAAACTCTTCTCTCTATAGGAACGGCTTTAGGTGCTTCTCCCGATGAAGTTTTAGATGATGATTGCTTAGGCGCCTTATATTCCGATACTGACGGCTTGCGGGCGCTTTCCTTTGAAATCCTCTCTTTCTCGGCCTGAAGTTCCTCTTCATCAAATTCATCTTCTATTTCTTCAATGCCTACCAATTTTTTAAATGTGTCTGAAAATCCCATTCCGGTTCCTCCTATTTTTTTGAATAATCTCTTGCTCCGAAAATAAGCGTTCCTACGCGGATCAGGTTGGAGCCTGCTTCTATGGCAACCTGAAAATCGTTTGACATTCCCATGGAAAGATATTTAAAATCAAGTCTTTCATGCTGTATGCCACCGTATTCGTCATACTGCTTTTTTACTTCTTCAAAGTAAATCCTGGCGTCTTCAGGGTTTTCCTCAAAAGGAGCTATGCACATGAGACCCCTTATCCTCACATGAGGACATGTGTCCAGTATGTCCTTTATCAGTTGGCCGGTTTCTTCTGTGGTGATGCCGAACTTGCTTTCCTCCATCGCGGAATTCACCTGAATCAGAATGTCCATGACCAGCCCGTGCTGCTCTGCACGCTTGTTTATCTCCTGCGCCAGCTTAAGGGAATCCACCGAATGGATCATAGACACCTTGTCTATGATGTATTTGACCTTATTGGTCTGCAGGTGGCCTATAAGGTGCCAGCGCACAGGTTTTACGTGATCAAACTTGTCCATTATTTCCTGGACTTTATTTTCGCCTATATCTGTAATGCCGCAGTCTATAGCCTCGTTTATTTCTTCAGCGGTATGAAGCTTTGTAACTGCCACCAAAAGTACGTCTTCTCCCGGACGGCCCGACTTTTTCGCGGCTTCGTCTTTCATTGCAATGACGTGCTTGATGTTTTCTCCGATTGACATTTTATCACCTCTCCAATTATTTTCCCTGTTTTAAAACCTCATCGTAGCTTTCTACGGTTTCAACATATTGGCCTTCGCTGTCATAGTAGTAATTCTTCTCGACCACTGTCTTTCCCTCGTAGGAAGAAAGAATGCTTACATGCGTAAACACAGCTTTTCCAAGTTTGTTTATCACATACACGCCCTTGACTCCGTCTTCCTCAACGATGCTGTCTGTTTCGAGAATTATGCCGCTGTAGCTGGATGTTATAAGACGGCAGTCTTTGACCCTGTATCTGTCAAAATCTTCATACGACCTGTTGCAGGAAAGCACCAGCTGATACTTTTCTCCCTGTTTGGTCTTGGAATAGACGCTCATGCTGACGGCTTCCTTGCCATCGAATGCAGCTTTAACCGTATATCCGGATTCAAACCGTTCTGCTTCTTCCTCGCTCAGCCAGCATACTAAAAACCACCTGCTGTTGTCTACTATTTTAAATATTGCGTCTCCCGTCTCTGCGTTCTGCGAAACAGCTTCTTTTTCAGTGTTTTCTCCGGCTTGATATTCTTCAATGAATGATTCCTTGAGGCTGGTGATATTTTCTGAGGTAAGCTTGCTTTCATATCCGTCGTAATAGTAGCTTACTATTCCTCTTAAATCCGTATATTGTTCATGCCCGCCCACTGAAGCGATAAGACTTCCCGAGCGCACCAGCTGTCCGGCGTCCTGTTTTCTCTCCACCTGACCGCCTACGCTGGCTTTGAACACCTTTTCATCTCTGACGATGACGCACCTGGCTTCCTGGACGGTTTCCAGAGTGCCGTATTCAGCCGTGTATGTCTGAGTAAAAATGTCTGTCACTTTGGGCACTATGTATATTATCGCATATAATACGGCGAAAATTACAAGAAACAGGATTACCGCCGATTTTGTCTGTAATTTTATCCTAGTTTTTTTCATAATTTACCCTTCGTATTATTTTACCACGAAATATTGTGTATTACAACATTTCTAAAGGGGTTTTGACACAACCTTTTCCAAGATTTTTTTCTCATCTTTGGAAAGTTCTTTCTCTTTTTCCAGATAAGCGCTGAACAGGTCGGGGCGCCGTGCTTTTGTAAGGCTGAGAGCATTTTCGTACTGCCAAAGACGTATCATTTTATGGTTTCCGCTTGTCAGCACTTCGGGCACATCCATGCCTGCAAACTGCCTCGGCTTTGTATACTGATCACATTCGAGAAGCCCAGAATATATGGACTCGTCCGCCACTGATTCTCTGCTTCCGAGGACATCCGGAATGAATCTCGCCACGGCGTCTATCAGCACCATGGCGGGAAGTTCTCCTCCTGTGAGGATATAGTCTCCTATTGAAATTTCCTCCATTTCCCAATAGTCCAGCACTCTCTGGTCTATCCCCTCATAATGGCCGCAGAGAAGAACTAATTCTTCTTCTTTGGCAAGTTCTTTGATGGTTTCCATATCCAGCACTTTGCCGCGCGGAGACATGTAGATGAGGCGTTTCCCGCGGGCTTCCACTGATTTAAGAGCATCGAAAACAGGCTGGGCAAGCATGACCATTCCCGGACCGCCGCCGAAAGGCGTGTCGTCGGCCTTGTTGTGCTTGTCCTTGCTGAAATCCCTTATATTTATTAAATTGATGTCCAGTATCCCTTTGTCTCCAGCTCTGCCGAGTATGCTGCTTTCGGTCACGGCGCTGAACATTTCGGGAAATAGAGTAAGTATATCTATTTTCATATTTTTTCTCCAGATCGGCTGACGGTATGGGCGCAGGCTGCTTTCATAGCTCAGCGGCAGGCGGCCATGCCCGGGCGCCTCACTCTCAGCCTGTGATCCCAGTCATACAATAACGCAGGTCAGTCGATGAGCCCTGGTATCAGACTCACTTTGATGACTTTTTCGCTGACGTCCACTGAGCGGATAAACTGTCCGACGGCAGGTATCAGAGCCTGTCCGCCTTTTTCCAGCTCGATCTGATATATGTCCTGAGCTGAATTCTGTATCAAATCGCTGACGACGCCGATGAGCCTACCGTTTTCTGCGTCGAAAACACGGCAGCCTATCAAGTCTCTTATATAAAAGGTATCTTCTGGAAGTTCCGCGAGGTCGTCTTCTGTTATATAGACGTCTTTTTCTTTCAGCGCTTCGGCTTTGTTACGATCGTCTATGCTCTTGAATTTAACGATGACCATGTTCTTCTGATACCTGACGTTTTCAATTTCAAGTTCCATGTCTCCGTCAATCAGCAACCTCGAAAGTTCTTCAAAGCGTTCTTTGCAGTCGGAATAACTGTATATCTTTACTTCTCCCCTCAAAGCTACTGCGTTGACTATTTTACCAACTTTGATTTTCTCCATGTTTCATTTCCTTAGTTTTGTATTACTGTCTGGCGATCCGGCAGATTCCGGGCCGCAGCGGTTTGGTTGTTGTCCGGACCTGGTGGTTTGATTGGAGTCCGAACCTGGTGGTTTGATTGGAGTCTGAACTCCAATATCTCAAATGCTTTTTTAATAGTATAGGCACATAAATACCGTGAGTAAATATGTGCCCATTCTTTTGTAAAAAATTATTCTTTTACAATTTCTACTGTCACCTTTTTGTTTTCTCTGGCGGCCGCGGCATTGACAACGGTACGAAGAGCTTTGGCGATTCTGCCTTGTTTGCCGATGACTTTTCCCATGTCATCTGAATCCACCCGCAGTTTGATGATCGTTCCCTGCCTTCCGCTGGTTTCCGTCACGATAACGCCGCTCGGATTGTCCACAAGCGACTTGGCGATTCCTTCAACCAATTTAGTCATTAGTTCTCACCGCTTTCTCCTACTGCAAAATTCCGGATTTCTTGAATAAAGACTTTACGGTGTCAGTAGGCTGCGCACCGTTGGCAAGCCATTTCTTTGCCAGTTCTTCGTTGATTTTGATTTCCTTTGGCTCTTTCATAGGATCATAATAGCCTACTTCTTCGATAAATCTTCCGTCTCTAGGAGCTCTTACGTCTGCTACAACGATTCTGTAGAAAGGTTTCTTGTGTGCGCCCATTCTCTTTAATCTAATCTTTACCATTTTTTCCTCCTTAAAATAGTCCTCTGAATCTTTTATTTTTTTTCATAAAGCCTGGGTTGCTGAACTGTTTCATAAGTTTTTTCGCATCCTCATACTTCTTTATCAAACTGTTTATCTTGCTCACAGGCTGTCCGCAGCCGGCAGCGATGCGCTTTCTCCTGCTGGCGTTAAGCACCTGAGGATTTCTCCGCTCTTCCGGCGTCATGGAGTAAATTATCGCTTCCATCTGGCGGAACTCCTGCTCGCTCTTTTCTATGTCGCTGTCGCTGACATTCTTGTTTTTCATTCCCGGCATCATATCCAGCATTTTGCCGATACCGCCCATCTTTTTGACTTGACCCAGCTGTTCGAGAAAGTCTTCCAGCGTGAATTCATTCTTGCGCAGCTTTTTCTCCAGCTTGGCAGCCTGCTCTTCATCAAAGCTTTCCTGAGCTTTTTCTATCAATGAAAGCATGTCTCCCATTCCCAGGATCCTGCTTGCCATTCTTTCGGGGTGGAAAGGCTCAAGGGCGTCGAATTTTTCGCCCACACCCATGAATTTTACGGGTTTGCCGGTCACCTTCTTGGCGGAAAGGGCTGCGCCTCCCCTGGAATCGCCGTCCATCTTTGTCATGATGATTCCGTCTATTCCAAGTTTATCGTTGAATCCCTCCGCGGCGTTGACGGCGTCCTGACCTGTCAGCGCGTCTACTACCAGAAGTATCTCATGGGGCTTTACGGCTTTTTTGACTCTTGCCAGCTCCTCCATCAGCTCTTCGTCTATCTGCAGCCGTCCCGCAGTATCTATGATGAGCACGTTGAAGCCTTTTTTCTCAGCCTCTTTTCTTGCAGCCAAGGCTATATCCTCGGCTTTTCGGTTATCTCTGTCTGTGTACACAGGCACGTCGACGGATTTTCCCACTACTTCAAGCTGGTCTATGGCCGCCGGCCTATATATATCGCAGGCGCAAAGCATTGGCTTTTTGCCGTTCTTCTTCAGATAATTGGCAAGCTTGCCGCATGACGTGGTCTTACCTGTACCCTGAAGTCCCACCATCATCAGCACGGTGAAACCGCTGGGCGAATAAGTCAGCTTGCTTCCTGTACCTCCCATCAGTTCGGTGAGCTGCTCGTTTACGATCTTGATCACCTGCTGTCCCGGGGTAAGGCTCTGCAGTACTTCCTGGCCGAGGCATTTTTCTTTTACATCAGCCACAAATTCCTTGACGACTTTAAAGTTGACGTCGGCTTCCAGCAGCGCCAGCTTGACTTCCCTCATGGCCTCATTGATATCGGCCTCGGAAAGCACGCCTTTGCCTTTCAACTTTTTAAACGTATTCTGGAGTTTTTCCGATAATGATTCGAACGCCATATCTATTCCTCCAAGTCTTTGATTATCGCTTTTATGTTTTCGAGGCGCCCAAGCGGCCGTTTGGCTCGCAGTTCCTCTTCCAGCAAGGCGATTTCTTCTCCGATCAGAGCCAGCGCTCTCTCGGTCTTTAAAAATTTATCCATAAGCTTAAGCTTATCTTCATATTCTTCAAGCGCCTGCTCGGCTTTTTTCAGCGTGTCGTGAACTGCCTGCCGTGAAATTCCAAACTCCTGTCCTATCTCGGAAAGCGAAAGATTTTCTTCGTGATAAAGCGCCATCACCTGCCTCTGCTTTTCCGTCAGCAGAGCTCCGTAGAAATCGTATAACAGGCTTGCTTTAGTTATATCGTCTACCATGACTGCTCCTTTATCCGCTTTCAGGGTTTGTCTGCTGCTGTGCTGTCTCTGCGCTTAGGATTTCTTTGCGTACCTTCGTATGTCTCCATGTATCTGCACGCTGCCTATGCGCGGCTGTTAAGCAATTCAGCTTGACACGTTGACTAGTCTACCATAGTTCAAGATGCCTGTCAAGCTTTTTTGCTTGAAAGATGTTGAGATTCTTGCTTGAAATGTCTTGAAAGCTATGAATGGTTTTGAGAGGACTGCAGCTTTTAATATTAGGAGCTGAAACTCGCAGCATGAAAAGATTCAGTATAGACATTCTCAAAGAAACAGAAGATGCAGTGATCTCGTAAAACATGAATACGGGTTCTCAAGTCCCGTTCTCATTGATTGACATTTATTTTGATATGTGGTATATATTAAGTAGTAAAGGGTTACCGCTTTTGGAATGGCGGTTTGATCCTAAAATAGTTTGTAGGAAAACCGTCAAACATTTAGTTTGGCGGTTTTGCGTTATTTATGCTCTCTGTAGAGAGCAATAACGGCTGTAAGCAATATCAATAACTGAATCAAATCAGTCAAAGTTGTGTACATAAGCCCCACCTCCCTCCCTGGGAAGTGACCAAACCGCCAAGCGGCAACCCTTGGTGCAAAACCCTCTTCCGAGGGTAATTACCTTGGTTATATTGCGCTTTGATTTTTCTTCGCTAATATGTTTTCGCCATCTATTATACATCACTCGTATGTATATGTAAATATTTTAAAGTAAGAATTTTACATATACTTTCCGAACGCTAAATGGTGCTATGACAGATTTATTAAAATTAAGACCATAACGTAAAAAATAGCTGCAATACGGATGAACCGTATTGCAGCTTAGCATTTTAAATTCTGTCTTTGTCTATCCAGCCGGTGACCTGGCCGGTAACTCCCACCCTCGATTTGAGATTGGTTATCCTCATTCTATTTTTAACAACCACACCGTCCCAGAGATAATAAGTTCCGGTAACGTGGGTAGAAGGTACTTTGCTGGTAGACGCAGCGTAAAGAGGTGCGGCTGCCAGTTTAACCGCGGCACCCTTGGAATAGTCCTTACCTGTCGGCTTCACCGTTGATGATGAACTGCCGGAGCCTGACGAACTTCCTCCTGAAGAGCTTGCGCTTCCTTCTTCTTTAAATTTAACACCGAAGTAATTGCATATACCCTTAGCCAGAGCCTTTCCCACCATCTCGGGATTGTGGATAAATTCGTCGCAGTCTTTCTGATTGGTGTGGAAACCAAGTTCGCAGTACATCGACTTGGCCGACGGCGCATTTATCTCATAGAGGTCAGTACGCTTTGCGAACTTCGCTTTCAGTTTTCCCGGGTAAACCTCTTCTACATAAGGCGCTACGGCGTTGAAAATCTTACGGTAAGCATCATTGTCCCTGTAAAACATGAACATCAGATATCTGGCCGATTCGTTGCTGAAAGCGTTGGTGTGGATAGGAACATGAAGCACGGCTTTTTTCGAGTCAGACTCGCTGCACCTTGCTGCCATGCTCTGTGTCGTCTTTGCTATCACTACGTCAAATCCGTTGTTCTTGAGGTGTCTGGCACATACTTCTGCGATAGGGCGGGTATGCTTATCCTCATAACAACCTGATTTTTTGCATTTATTGGCGCCCGTGCCGTGATTGGACGGGCTTAGATATATCAGTTTTGCCATAATTTCTCCTTTCTGTCTGCGCCTGGCGCGCTTTTACAATATATGCTTTATGCTATGTGACTTGTGTGCCGCGAAAAATCCCAAGACATAGCTTGTGTGCCGCGGAAAATCCAGGTCTACAAGACTACTTTGTCCTCCTCTAGCAATAAGCTACTATGTAAGGAGGCATATTTTCATGGGCGCCGCCGCTTCCCGCCGCAGCTGCCGTCGCAGTAACGGTATGGGAATGAGAACCCCTTGACGTGTACCCCAAAAAGTAGAGAGGAAAATGTGATAAAATAGAAAAAGAACGGAGGTACACAATGTCAAGTAAGTCCTACAAAAGAGAAATGAAATTGAAAGTAGCAAAAGAAGCAATCAGGCCTGAAAACACCCATATGGAACACATCATAGCAGAAAAATACGGGATAATGCCATGGACAGTAACGAGGTGGAAAAAGGAATATCTTGAAGCCGGAGAAGAGGCCTTTAAAAGAAAGCGAAAGAAAAGCGTCAGAGAAATCCAACTGGAAAAAGAAGTCGCAGAACTAAAACAAGAGGTAGAAATATTAAAAAAGCAGCGGCCTTCCTTGCAAATGTAAAGCACGAATAAAGTACCAATTCATCTATGAAAACAAAGATGAATTCAGTGTTTGCAAGATGGCTAAAGTGCTTAAAGTGTCACAGAGCGGATATTACAAGTGGGTAAGCAAAAGCGAAAAGAAAGGTGATAAAGACGAGGCATTAAGGCGACAGATCATAGACATATTCATAGAATCAAGAGGCAGCTACGGAAGTAAAAAGATCACAAGGAAAGTAAACGAGAAAGCAGAGAAAGCAGTCAATCACAAGAGAGTAGAGCGAGTGATGAGGGAAAATGGCTTGTTTTCAAAGACGAAGAAGAAGTATATACAAACAACAGATTCAAGGCACAGCGAAGAGATAGCAGAAAACCTTTTAAAAAGGGACTTTACAGCGAAAGCACCAAACGAGAAGATGGTCAGCGATACAACGGTAGTGCAGACAGAGGAGGGGAATCTATTCGTAGCAGGGATAGTGGATTTGTACGGTAGAGTACCGGTAGGAATAGCAATGAGCAAGAGAAAGGACAGAGAGCTTGTAAAAGAAGCCTTAGAAGATATGCTAATCAGAGGCAAAGGAAGAAAAGGGTGTATAATACATTCAGATAGAGGAAGTACATATGCATCAAAAGAATACCGAGAAATGCTTGAGAAGAACGGACTGATATGCAGTATGAGCAGAAAAGGAGATTGCTGGGATAACGCGCCAATAGAGAGTTTCTGTGGGAAACTAAAAAGTGAGTGGTTAAAGAAAAAATATGATACAATAGGAGAAGCGGCAAGGGACATCTACGAATACGTATGGAGCTTTTATCCTAACGAGCGACCACACGAATCCCTTGGATACTTAACTCCATCGGAGTTCTACAGGCAATCAAAATCTGTCTAATTCCCTCTCCACTTTTTGGGGTACGGTTCAGTGCAACATTATGGACCGAACAATAGTATAAATCTCACCATATTTGACAACATATTGCATTCTGCTAAAAGGTGAACACCTACGAACAAGCTCTAGAAATGACGGTATAATGACCGCTCAATGTTCTACCGTTGTGTCATCGAAAGGAACCGGCTATTGAGATGTCAATCCGGTATTCAATGTTGTAAAATTCTTAAAATCCATGATATCTTACAACATTACGGCCACGATACCACCTTAAATCATCATGAAAATAAAGTGAAGTTGTAGAATTTCATAGAAATTCAAAAAAATACAACATGACTTCTGATTTATGTTGTAAAATTTTAATAACTTGAGAAAATCTACAACATTAGATGTTTTTTCACCGTAAAAGCTGCTTCAAATTTCAGAAATGTTGCATAATTTAAAGAAATCAGCGAATTCTGCAACATTTCAGTTAATGCCGCTGACCATTCAGTCTAAAGCGAAACGACTCGCCCCATGTCCAAGCATAATCCGCAACAAAGCCAGAGGCGTTTTTCAAACTATTTCAGGCAAAATCCGCTGCAGAATCCGCGATAGAATCCGCAACAGAATTCGCAATAAAATCCGCTGCAGAATCCGCGGCATTTTCCGAGCAGTCCCATTAAAATTTCAGGTGATTTCCAGATATACATTTCAAAAAAACACTGATATATTAAAAAGTATGATACACTATACTTAAAGGAAGGATAAATATGCGAATACTTGTTGTCAGCGATACCCACGGCCAGCTTTCAAGGTTCTGGGACATATTCGAAAAATTGAAGAAAGAGTTTTCGCCAAACGCCATAGTACACTGCGGCGATTATTTCAAAGACGCGGATAAAATAAGAAAGCGAACCGGGATCCCTGTGTTTGCAGTCAAAGGCAACTGCGACGGAGATTTTTCTGACGACGGAAATATGATCCTTGAAACAGAAGCCGGCAACTTTCTCATAACCCACGGCCTCATGCTCAATGTAAAATACAATTTGCAGACTCTCTATTACAAGACTTTGGAAGACGAGTGTATAGGCGCTTTCTTTGGACATACCCATAGAAAAGCATATTTAAACATGGACGGAATATATCTTATGAACCCGGGAAGCCTTACGCAGCCAAGGGACGGCTCAGGCGGTACGTTCGGCATTGTCGAAACGTCAGAATCCGGCGTGTGGGGAAAGATATACTATTACGATGATTTCATGGCCTACGGAACCGGTGGCGGAGCCCGGATCAAAGCCGGAAGCAGTGCCGAAATCGGATCCGAAAGTAAGCTCGAAAACGGCGCCGCGGCAGCAGATACTCTTGATGGAGAAAGCCGGGGCAATAAAACAGGCGGCTCAGGCCAAGCTTCCGGCAAAAAATCCAAAGTAACCGGCGGCAAGCTCAGGGATCTGCTCAATTACAGCGACAGGTTTTAAACACCAGCATGGCGTGGCTCATGCAGCGACATATTTCAGGCGGAAGCACAGGCCAAACTGCGGCAGATTTTAAGCGGAAGCACAGGCCAAACTGCGGCAGATTCAACCGATGACAAAGCCTAAACTCAGATAAAAATTCAAGCGGAGGAAAACATGGATATTAAAAAAATTATGACTATGAATCCCATAATTTCTGATATGGCAGATTACAAGGAAGTATTCTGGCTCAACCCCAAGGCCGGCCAGCAAACCGCCGGTCAGAAAGCTTCGATACCTTTCGGCATGGCAGACATTGAAGAAGCGGAAGCCAGACTCGCCCGTTTCGCACCGTATATCGCGAAAGTTTTCCCGGAGACAGCCAAGTCCGGCGGAATCATAGAATCAAAGCTCATAGAAATTCCCAAGATGAAAGCCGCGCTTGATGCTATGTGCGGACCCATCAGAGGCTCGCTGTTTCTCAAAGGCGACAGCCATCTTCCGATTTCAGGCTCCATAAAGGCTAGAGGCGGCATCTATGAAATTTTAAAATTTGCTGAATCTATCGCCATAGAAAAAGGCCTGCTTACAGAAACGGACGATTATTCCAAACTGGCCGGCGAAGATTTCCAAAAGCTGTTCTCCGGTTATTCAGTAGCTGTAGGCTCCACAGGAAACCTTGGTCTTTCAATCGGTATCATCAGCGCTAAGCTGGGGTTCAAAGTCACAGTACACATGTCCGCCGACGCGAGGCGCTGGAAGAAAGAACTGCTTCGCTCCAAAGGCGTTACCGTTATAGAATATCCGGACGATTACCAGAAAGCGGTCGCTGAGGGCAGAAAAGCCGCAGCAGACGATCCTACATGCCACTTCGTCGACGACGAGGGTTCTTCCGACTTGTTCCTCGGATATTCCGTAGCCGCCAAAAGACTTGCTTCGCAGCTTGAAGAAGCAGAAATAAAAGTAGACGACGACCATCCGCTTTTAGTATATATACCTTGCGGCGTTGGCGGAGCTCCGGGAGGAGTAGCTTTTGGCTTAAAAGAAATGTTCAAAGAAAACGTACACATATTTTTCGCCGAGCCCACTCACGCGCCATGCATGACGCTGGGACTGATAACCGGCCTGCACGATGGAATCTCAGTCGCAGATATAGGACTTGACGGCATGACCGACGCCGACGGCCTGGCTGTAGGCCGTCCGTCAAGATTGGTGGGCTCCATAATGGAGACGCTGCTGGACGGCTGCTATACAATATCTGACGAAGCCCTTTATCCTTTCCTGAATCAGCTGGCTGACAGGGAAAAGATATATATAGAGCCTTCGGCATGCGCTTCTTTTACAGGTCCGTCCAAGGTCACAGCAGCTGTTGATTACTTGGAACGAAACGGTCTTTCCGAAAAAATCAGCAATGCCTGCCACATCCTCTGGGCCACGGGAGGAAGCATGGTTCCCGATGAAGAGATGAAGCTGTATTACGAAAGAGGAAAATGATCATGAACAGTATTCATAAAGAGCTTATACCGAAAGCCGCGGCATTCTTTAAAGTCGTTGGCGATGAATCAAGGATGAAGATAATATGCACTATTTCCGACGGTGAAACATGCGTAAACGACATAGCCGACGCCATCGGCATGACCAAATCCGCCGTTTCCCATCAGCTCAAGCTGCTGAAAGATGAAGGGCTGGTCAAAGCCCGCAGAGAGGGCAAAAATATATTCTACAGCCTTGACGACCATCACGTCGAAGATATAATAGACATCGCCTTTACTCATATAGAGCATAAAAGCCACGGCGAATCCTGCCACTGCAATCAATGTGAGGGAAAAGAGCTGTAACTATACCACCGTTTCAGCCAAAGCAATGCTGTAAACATACGTAAAATTTCGTCAGCAGTTAATATATCAAAATAAAAGTCCCAAAAACTTGAAGTGACCCCCCCCCAAAAAAAAGTTAGACCAAAAATCTAAAGATTGGGAGTGCCTCAAAACTTTTGGGGCTTTTTCTTACGCATACAAGCGGCCTATGCTGCTGTAACGCTTGCATAGGCAGCTTCAACTGCTGCACTGCTTGCAAAAACAGTTCCTGCCGCTGCACTGCTATTCTACAATATTTATGACGCCTGTCTTTTCCGGCGACTCGTTGACGGAACCCTCTGCGGCATATCCTAAAGCTGCCGCTCCGTAAATCACGTGGTCATCCGGGATTCCCCACTCTCTGAGCAGTCCACGAACCTCAGGCTCATCACATACGTCCCTGAGCTGATTTATCCACACGGAGCCGATTCCCAGGGAATGCGCCGCCAAAAACATGTTTTCCATGGCGCAGGCGTTGTCCTCTACTCCCCAGCGGCTTTCCCTCTCGTTTGTAGGAATGATGAGGACATCCGGCTTGTAGAAGTCGTACCCCTCGCGGCCAAGTTTGCGGCCTGTGAGCTCAGCAAGCTTTTGTATCTTTTTCCTGTCGGTGACTGCAATCAGCCTGATGGTCTGCATATTCATTCCTGACGGGGCATATATTCCCGTCTTTAAGATCATATCCAGGTCTTCGCTGCTTATCTTTTGTTCTGTAAACTTTCTGACGCTTCTTCTTGTAAGCATATTTTCTATAACTGAATTCATAAGACTGCCTCCTCATATTCATAGGTTTTCATGACTTCATCAGATATGATTCCAGGCCTGCGCCGTATTTTGCATATGATTTCAAATCCGTCACAGACCCGGTCGCGGTTTTAAATCTCAGCAGCTATGCAGGCTACCTGCTGGTCTGCATTTCCTGCAATTCTGCTCTATAATTTATATACCCCTTTTTGACGAATTACGCTCTTTTCATCATCTTTATTATGTCTTTAGGCGTAGGAATATCTCCTTTGTAAAGGATCAGAGACTTGTAGATCTTTCCTGCACCGGCCACGGCGATCAGAGTAACCACCAGAGTCACGGCGAGGCTGGCCAGCGTTTTCCACAGCGGCAGCGTTCCCATGAGAACTCTTCCCGGTGTGATCATCACGGAAGTGAACGGTATCCAGTCGAGGATTTCATGCGCTTCCCCTTCCGATGCGAGGCCGCCTCCGAAAAGCACTGCAAAGAAGCTGATCACTAATATCAGGGTAAAGGCAACGTTTGCTGACGATAAGTCTTCCGTCTTGCTGGCCAGGGCTCCGCCGATGGCGGCCAGAGCGCAGTACAGCAACATTCCGGAGATTACCATGAATATAGCCATTATGCAGTTTGCCGGCGAAAATATTCCATTTACCAGAGTGCCGAGAATATCGAATATCTTGATTATGAACATATCCGTCTCCGGATTGATGCTCTTGACTATCGCCGTTCCTGCCGCGAAGCTGATGACAAGCGAAATTATCCAGGAGAACAGCTGCATTATTCCGGTCGCTGTTATGGCCAGCAGCTTGCCCAGCACCATGGCCGACGGCTTGACCGATACGAGAAAGCTTTCTACGAGTTTTGAGCTTTTCTCCATTACCACGCTGTTGGCCACTCCCTGTCCGTAAGCCAGAACAAAGAAATAAAGAATCATTATATTAAGGTATCCGGCGAATATGGTAACGATTTCGCCTATCACCATAGGATCGTCGTCTTCGTATTCCTCCTCAGGCTGACCTTGTGAAGTCATGAGCTGCGTATACTGATCGAATACTTCTGCGAAGCTTTCCGCCGACTCTTCGGAAAGACTGCTGCCGTCTGGGATCACAACGCTCGTCGTATATGAAGAACCCTCTTGTTCAGTCACCATTATCAAAGCGTCTTCGCTGGCTACTGTAGATCTTCTGGCGGTTTCAAAATCGTCTCCCATATCAACGACTTGGATCTCGGCTCCTGTCATTTCAGAAATTACGGCCGAAAGCATGGATATATCAAGCTGTTTGTCCTCGCTGAGATCTACGGCTACTACGCGCTTTATATCTTCTATTCCTGCAAAAGACGGCTGTTCGGTGACTTCTCCGAATTCTGACGGCTGCGGCTCGCTTCCTCCTAATTTTTCCACTCCGATCATTATAAGGGCTGGGAGCAGCAAGCACAGAAGCGCGATAACGATGGTAGTATTTTTATAGCCTTTGCTTTTAACGTGTTGTATGAAGGTAAAGGAAAAAACCTTTGAAAATCCTGTAAACTGTTTCTTCATTTACTTTACCTCCTTTCTTCTGTCTCCTGCCATGGCGAGGATCTTACTCATCTTCAGCCTGTTTCCCTTGTACATTATCAGGCTGTCATACACGTTGCTGGATACTTTGCTTATCGCGGCGATGAAAATGATTTGTATTGCCCATGAGCCTATCAGGATTCCTAGGCTAATATCACCGAGTACGAAGCATATAGGTGCTGAAAAGGCTGAGACGACAGGGCAGAGTGACAGGAATATTGCCGGGCCGCTGCCGAATCCTGTTCCTATTGTGGACACCATATAGCCCAGAAGTATCATTATTATGGCTGTCATGTTGGCTGCTTCAACGTCTTCCATATTTGAACATCCGGCTCCACTCAGTGCTGCCAGCTGAGAAAATGTCATATATGCCAAAAGCAGCGAAACTATGACTATGGCTATGAGTCCCGGACCCATGCTGAACATGTCAGCAGTTATTCCCATTCCCTCAAGCTTAGCTCCTATTACCGAAGTGTCCATAAACATGCCGGTAACGAAATATGAAGTTCCGAAGGCTGCAAATATGGCCACTACCATGGCAAATATGAAAGTCATAACAGACAGTATTTTTCCGAGGATAAGCGCGCCTGATCTGACGCTGACCATCAGCGTCTCTACCAGCTTTGAAGACTTTTCCTCCACGATCGCACGCACTATATATGAACATGAGAATACGCATACGATCATTACCAGGATAGAATATCCATACTGTACGGCGTATCTCGCGTCAAAGCCCACTTCATCCCTTGAGGTAAATTCATCCATGGTCATGATTCTGGAACTGAAGTCCACAGCTGTTTCACCGGAACTCGGATCCATGAACAGGCACATTACAGGCACCGCGGCTATCGCCACAGCGATGATGACGACAAATGATATGATGTTGGCTTTGTTCTTGAACAGCTGGTGCAGTGAAAATTTATAAACTTTGCCCAGTCCGTTAAGCGACCCCTTTTTATTCATGTACTTCACCTACTTTTTCTACGAATATTTCGTGAAGAGACGGTTCTCTCAGATCAAAAGTTATTATTGTCGCGCCTTTTTGTATCAATGACGCCAAAAGTCCGTTGGCCTGTTCTTCACCGGAAACTTTAATCTGATATTCTCTTTCCTTTTCAGTTACTATCAAAGCACCGCTTGCCTCGATCACATCTCTGACGTCCTGCTCGGTCTTGAGATGAAGATTTACTCTGCCGTAGCTTTTTTTAATGTCGTTGAGATTTCCCTGCAGTACGGCTTTAGATTTGTTTAAAATGGTTATATCTGTACAAAATTCCTCAACTGTAGACATCTGGTGGCTGGACATTATGAGATATTTTCCTGCTGCAATCTGCTCTCTTATGATGCCTTTGAACAGGTCGGTATTGACAGGGTCCAGCCCTGAAAGAGGCTCGTCTAAAATAATCAGCTCAGGGTCAGATATGAGAGCGATCATAAATTGTATTTTCTGCTGGTTTCCTTTTGAAAGCTGATCGGCCAGCTTGGCTTTCGCTTTCTTTCTCTGTGCCGGTCTCCTTTTCTTTGCCCCCAGTGATTCCGCTTCAGCCGCAGTATCAGGGTATAGATATTCCTCTGCTTCCAGCCTCTTGGCCCAATACTTTATCCTCTCTTTGGCTTCAGCCTTTGGAACGCCCCTCAGGCCGGCGAAATAGATCAGCTGATCCATCAGGGAATATTTAGGATAAAGGCCTCTTTCCTCCGCCAGGTATCCAACATTGCAGATATCTGTGGTCAGCGGCTGCCCGTTCCAGAGAACTTCCCCGCCGTCCCTTGACAGCATGTTCAGCATCATCCGTATGGACGTGGTTTTGCCGGCGCCGTTAGTTCCGAGAAGGGCGTAAACTCCAGGTCCTTTCATCTCGAAACTGAGGTTTTCTACTACAACTTTGTCTCCATAAGATTTTCTCAGGTTTTTTACTACTAAACTCATTTTTGGTCCCCTTTACAAATTTATTTTATCTTTTCCAAGTCTCATGGCTTCTCTATAATATGAGATTACTATGATCAACCATATTATTCCAACTGATATCGCAGGCAGCGGTCCATAACCAAAGACGAAACTGCACAACATCATGATTATAAATACTGATCCGCAGGCGAACATGGCCGTTTTATAGGCTTTATAGGCTGACTTATAGATTACCAGCTTTTCCAGCTCGTCGCAGCTTTCTTCCCACTTTTTCTGGAAATTGAAGTCGAAGACGCTTCCCCGCTTTTCTGGATTCATCATCTTTTGAAAGTCCACCATGCTCTGCTGTATCTTCAGCCTGACAAAGGTGCCGATGACGAATACAGCAATCGTCACCATGTATATATAAAACTTTTCATTTATATAGTCTTCTATATAGGCTATCATTACTGAAAAGAACAGGAGCGACAGGATCTCGCTTATTCCTATTACCATCATTCCTTTGGAAAGCTTTTCATCCGCCACGGTATAAAGCTCATATCCGGCATCTTCGTCGCTTTCGCTTTCGTTTTTGCTTGCTTCAGCATCTCTGGCTCCTGATTTGTAATATGCGAGGCTGGCGGCTATGCCTATTAACACGATGATTATTATGGCATACGGCGTAGACGCGTAAATGACTTTTTCGATAAATCTGCTCAATTGTCCGGCCGTATCGACCACCGTTTCTGTTGTCGAGAAGTATCCTATAAGTCCTCCTATCAGGCCGCAGCAAATAATAATAGGGATGAATATTTTCAGGGCCTTTCTGTTTTCTTTCTTATTTCTGTCACTGTTCATTTTTCATCCTCCTCATAGGAAAAAATTTCTTCTACCTGTGTGTCCAATACCTTGGCGATTTTCAGAGCCAGCGTTACCGACGGCGAATAGTCGCCTCGCTCTATCTGGCTTATGGTCTGCCTCGATACGCCGACCATATTCCCGAAATCGGATTGGTTTACATTTATTCTCGCCCTGTATTCCTTGAGTCTGTTTCTCAGTGGCATATCAGCTGCTCCTCTCTATGGCGGAGAGGTAATACCCCCCCCGCAGCATTTTTTGTTTTTGAATATATTGCTTAGTCCATGATATATTATGTTCTCTGGTACATTGCTGAGCGCTTACAAAATTCTGTTTTGTCGGTCTGCCTGGCTATGGCCTGCCCGTAGTCTGATAATGGCCCGACCATGGTCTGATAGTGGCCTGACGACGGCAAGCCAGTGATTTTTGGTCTGTACAGGCTATGCACTTTCGGAGTCTTTCTGACAACTTAACCCGGCATTTTGACAACTTATCTTGATATTTTGACAACTTAACTTGTCATGTGGATAGTATAGCATCGCCTGATATGGGTGTCAACATAAACTTTTGTTTTTAGCACATTTTTTGCGTCTAGCGACGTGAGCGGTGGAAACAGCGGCTGGCGGCGCGGCAGCATGCTGAAAACGTCCAGGCGGTTCAGTCGTATCCAAATTTGCAGAAAACGTAGAAAATGGATACGTTTGCGCCAAGAAGAATTCTACCGGCAGCTTCCATCTTCCAGCGCGGCGACGCGCACCGCAAGCCTCAAGCCGCACAATGCAAGCCGCACAATGCAAACCGCACAACGCAAGCCGCACAATGCAAACTGCAAGACGCACCTCCGCCCGCCAACACGCACACACAAAAAAAGTTGCAGAATTTTGAAAAGCCAAAATTCTGCAACATTGCAATATTCGTCATGAGCATACTTAATAATGCTTCAACAGAGCTATTTTTCCTGAGCGTCCAGAGCTTCTCTTGCCAGGCGGCTGATTTCAAGAGCCGGTCCGATGGCTACGCCTGGCTTGGTTTTCATGTAGCATATCAGGTCTTCAAGCATCTTGACTCTGCTGATTCTGCCTATGCACTGAGGGTGCAGGACGAAATTCAGGAGACCGCCCTCTTCGTAGAGTCCGTCGAACTCGCTCTGCCATATATCCCTCACGTACTGAGGCGAGCAGATTCTCCTTCTCTCAGGCTGCTGCAAAGTAAAGAAAAAATGGGACGTGTCGTCGTACAGCCATGAAAACGGCAGTTCTATGAGTTTTTGACCGTTTTCGCCCTCATGGTAATACGGCCAGTCGCAGTCCATGGTATTTGAAGAATATTCAAAGCCGCTGGCCATCACGTTGGCGATGGTCTCCTCGGTAAGATTTGCTTCCGGGGCTCTGTAGCCAAGAGGTTCAACGCCGAGCAGGTCTTTCATGATCTTCTTGCTCTTGGCTACCAGTTCTCTGTCCTGCTCAGGGAACCAGGCCTTTTCGTGCAGATAGCCGTGATAGCCGATTTCATGACCGCGCCTTACGATTTCCCTGCATGTCTCTGTGTGATGTTCGATGACCCAGCCAGGGATAAAGAACGTAGCCTTGAGCTGCTGTCTGTCAAGCATGTCGAGGATTCGCGGAACTCCCACCTTAGGGCCGTAGGCTCCCTCTGCCATCAGATTGGGGCTGTACATGCTGTCCATGGTTCTCGAAAACCAAAATGTTTCCGCGTCTAAATCGAATGTAAGGGCAACGCCCATTTTGACTCCGTCAGGCCAATTTTTTCTCATGCTAATTTTCCTCCTCATAGCTGTACTTACAATCAGCGTCGATGTAAGTATTCAAAACTTTTATATTCTTTATTTCGTCCTCAGGCGCGGTGAACACATCGCCGGAAAGGACTACGAAGTTCGCGCGCTTTCCCACTTCGAGAGAACCGATGGAGTCCTCGTCCTTGGAAACGTAAGCTCCGTATATGGTGTGCATCTTTACGGCATCCAGCCTTGATAGCTTTTCTTCAGGATACCAGCCGCCCTCCGGCTGTCCGGAAAGGTCTTTTCTCGTTATATTCACCTGCATACCCTCCAGCGGATTTACAGATTCTATCGGCAGGTCGGAACCGGCTGCCAATCTTATGCCGTCTTTCAGCATGCTTCCGAAACAGTAGCTGGTTTTCATTCTGTCGCCTACCCTTGAATCCGCTATGCTCCAGTCGGAGTGTATATACATAGGCTGAACCAGTCCGATGGCGTCCACCACTTTGTACTTTTCAAGGATACGCTCGTTCATGATCTGGCTGTGGATTATGGACGGGCGCAGGCCTTTGGCCTTTATTTCATCTTTTACGGAAATACAGCCGTCAAGGAAATTCTCCACCGCCGCGTCGCCTATGGCGTGAATCGTCAGGTCAAAGTCATGATCGACTATTTCTTTGGCGATCTCACTCAGTTCTTCCTTATTCCAGTACAGGCAGCCGCAGGTGTCAGGCTTGTCGCTGTAGGGCTCGGTAAGTCCTGCAGACCACGCTCCCAAGGAACCGTCGCCAAGGAACTTGATAGGTCCGATCTTAATCTTGCCGAAACGCTGCCAGGAGTGGAATCCGAAGTCAAAGAATTCCTGCAGCTGATCAGGCCTGTGTATGCGGAGCTGCAGCACCAGGTCTATAGGCATCCTGCCTTCGAGGCAGAGCTCCATATATGCTTCCCACAGAGCACGTTTATCTCCTACCGAATAAAAATCCTCAGTATGCGCCACAGTCACGCCGTTTTTGACCATCTCGCGGAAAGAAAATTCAAGCAGTTCCTTGAGCTGGAGCTTATCGGCTATCTTCGGAACGCAGTCGCCTATCAGGCTCATGGCGCTTTCCAGCATCACGCCAGTAGGGCTGCCGTCTTCAAATCGCACCAGTTCTCCGCCCTGCGGATCGGGCGTATTCTTGTCGATTCCCGCTATCTTCATGGCCAGCGAATTGGCGGCGCATATGGTCCCGCAGCGGCGTGTGAGCATTATAGGGTGCGTATCGGAAATCTTATCTAAATCTTTCACCGTAGGGAACTCTCCGCCGGGAAAGACTTCCTGATCCCAGCCAAAGCCTGTAACCCATTCCCCGTCGGGTATGCCGTTGTCGCTGATATACCTCTTGGTTATTTCCACCATTTCATCTGCGGATCTGGCTTCTCCCAGGAGGGCTGTCTTTTTTTCAAAGATTGCATGATCCAGCAGATGTATGTGCGCGTCGATGAAGCCAGGCAAAACGTCTCGCCCTGCAAGATCAACCGCGTCACAGCCAAAGCGCGCGGCCATGCTGCTGATTTCTTCGGTCGTTCCCAGCGCAGTTATCATGCCGTCCTCGCAGGCCATGGCCTCGTAGAGGCGGTTCTCACTATCTATGGTACGGATCTTTCCGTTTATGAAAAATTTTTTCATCTTTGTCTCCCTTTCTATCCTCTCTTTAAGAAAGCGGTGCAGCAATGGATTGCTCCGAAGCCTTTCATTATTTCGTCAAACTCCGCCGGAATAACTTCTATTCCGTTCTTTTCAAGCAGTTCCTGGCTGCGCGGATTGCCGGCAGGCATTACTATGAGGCCGGGCTTTATGGCGACGAAATTTATCGCAAAGCTTTCCTTGGCCTCGTTTCTCGACGGACATTCCAGTAGTTTGTAGCCTTTCTTTTTCAGCATGTCGCATATATCGTAAGGCACCTGAGCAGCGTGTATCATCGCCACGTCGTGGCTGGCGAGATTGAGGTTTCCGTCTATGTGGGCGTGGCCGTAAGGAATCTGCATAGGATAGACTTCGGCTCCCATACGCTTGAGCTCGCTTTCCACCATTTCATAGCCAGATCTGTTGGTTCTGACGCCGCAGGCAAGGATCGCCGTATGTCTGTCTACCCACATGACCATGGCTCCCTCAAAAGTGGCGTCGCCGCAGATGGTTCTGATAATAGGCACTCCCAGCTCGGCCAGCTTCTGAGCCGCGTATCTTTCTTCGCCTCTTCTGGCTTCCATCGCCGGCCTCGTAACTATCGCTCCCTCGGGAGTCATCAATACCAGATCTCTGCAAAACAAAGCGTTGGGCCGGTCTTCTCTCTGTTCTTCTATGTAATGAACGGTTACGCCGTGATCTCTGTAGATTTGCGCCAGTGCATCATGCTGGGCACGGAATCTTTCCACGTCGATGGGCGCCTTGAAACGTGCCGCCTGCCAGTCAAAGTTCTCGATTTCTTTCCCCGGACGGCGCATGAGCACGGCCTTGAGGTCATCCACCTCCGAGCATACGCCCCAGTCTCCCCAAAGCTCTTTCATATCATCTATTATGGTCGACTCTTTAGGGAACCATCTCTCGCCGGCAAGGGCGTCGATGTCTGTCTTTACATCTGTCATAAAATCCTCCTTCTAAATTTGCTGAATTTGCTGAAGTCCTTTTAAATCCGCGTAAACTCTCTGAAATCCGCTGAGCTGAAAGCTGTCCTGCGGTATGCGCCGCTGGATGGCTCCGCTGACTGCTGCCGGTCAGCTCATATATGTGATTTCTCCGCCTACGACGGTCATTGTCACTTTAATGTCTTTGATTTCTTCTGTAGGAACAGCATAAATGTCTCTGTCAAGCACCGTCATATCGGCAAGATAGCCTTTTTTGATCATGCCTTTTCTGTCCTCGTCGCCGGCCGCGTAAGCAGAAGCTTTCGTATAGAAATCTATGGCTTCGTCCAGCGTCAGCGATTCTTCAGGGTGCCATGGCGGAAGCTCAGGATTTGAAATGCTCTTTCTCGTCACCGCGGAATAAATATTGGCGATAGGATCCATGTCCTCTACCGGGCTGTCTGTACCCATGGACTGATGGATTCCCATGTCGGCCAGAGTCCTCCAGTTGTAGCTGTGCTTAATCCTTTCGCCCAGCCTGTCTTCTGCCATGTACATATCCGACTGAATGAATACCGGCTGTATAAACGCCTGTATGTCCAGTTCTTTCATTCTTCTTTCCAAATCCTCGTTCAAAATCTGCGCATGTACGATTCCGTGGCGAAGCTTGATTTCAGGATGTTTTTTCATGGCGTTTTCGATGGCGTCCACCACTTGAGTCGCGGCGGCGTCTCCTATGCAGTGAACCGCTACCGGCATCTTATGCACATGGGCACATTCCACCATGTCGAACAGTTCTTTTTCGTCTTTGTATATCTGAAGGCCTCTTTGTCCTGCTTCGTCGGAATAATCATCGAGAAGCCAGGCCGTTCTTCCTCCGAGAGAACCGTCGGCCACTATTTTGATGCAGCCCAGCCTGTAATAATCGTTGCCGTAGCCTTTGCAGAAACCTCTTTCGTAGAATTTTTCCAGTTTGGCCAGATCAGGCATATAACACTGTTCGCTGACTCTTACCGGCATCTTGTGTTCTTCTGAAAGTTCCATGAAAGCCTGGATAACGTCGGCAGTATCCTTGACAGGTATGACTTCCAGATCGTCTGACTGAACTCTGGTCAGTCCTTTGCGGCTAGCTTCTTCTGAGACCAGCTCGATCATCTGTTTGATATCTGCAACAGACGGCGCAGGAATATGTTCCATGACAAGATGGAAAAGCTCGTGCAGCACTCCGTTAGGCTCGCCGTCCTCACCAAGGTCGAAGCGGCTTCCGTCATCAGGCTGAGGCGTGTCTTTTGTCAGTCCCATTATTTCCAGAGCCTTGCTGTTTACTATCACTATGTGTCCGCACACGCGGGAAGCTACGATAGGAATATCCGTGCTTATCTTATCCAGGTCCTGTTTGGTAGGCAGCCGCTTTTCCGTCCAGCCCTCCTGATTCCAGTTGTTGGCTTCCAGCCAGCCTCCCTCTGAAATTTTTCTTTCTTTGAGATATGCTTTGCCCATTTCTATCACGTCCTCGACAGACTTGGCCGGTCTCAGATCCAGTTTTCTGAAAGAATAGCCAATATCGAGGAAATGCATGTGGCTGTCGTCAAAGCCCGGAAGAACTCTCTTTCCCTGCAGATCTATCACTTTAGTCTGCTCTGTCTTAAGTGCGAGAACTTCTTCGTCGCTTCCGACGGCTTCAAATACGCCGTCTCTGCAGAAAACAGCCGATACGTCTCCTGTTTCTGCCTTGATCTTTCCGTTATGTAAAATAAGTTCCACGTTTTATCCTCCCTTTCACTTATAATTTATTTGTTTTCCTTTATATGTCGAGTAAGCTGAAAAGTATCGTACCCTATATACATCTATATACGCAATTCCCGTGCCAATAAAAAAGGCTCTTGCCTTTGCGGCGCGAGTCCTTTTAATTTATAAATTTATGTTGATTTTTCAACATCTGCGCCTCTGCATTATTGTGGACGGATACATATTGGTTCTCGGAAAGGCGCGGCTGATGTCTAAAATTTTTTATCCATGTAAAATTTATTTTCAAGCTGGTATTGTTTCAGCTTATGGTTGAGATTCTGCCTGGTTATCCCAAGGCTTGCGGCCACACTTTTCAAATCGCCGTTTTTTTCGATAGCATCTGATATCAGTTTATATTCATATTCTCTCATCATCGTTTTAAGGGATTTTCCGCTTTCAAGGCTGAAGTCTCCGAAAGAAACTGCGTCGCCGCACTCGCTGCAGTTTTTCCCTCCCTGGCATTTCCCCTCCTGGCGGCATGCTTTATCTCCATGGCAGCTTTTCTCAAGCCACGGTATATCTTCAACTGTCAAATATGTTCCCTCGGCAAAATTGAAAGCGCACTCTATGGTATTTTCCAGCTCTCTGATGTTGCCTAGCCATAGTCTGCGGCAGAGCATTTTCATCATCTCATCGTCAGCTCCGGCGATGTTTCTGTGCATGATACGGTTGTATTTATTGATGAAATATTCGGTGAGCAGCGGAATGTCTCCCTTTCTCTGCGACAATTCAGGAAGATTTATCTGCACCACCCTCAGCCGATAGTACAGGTCCTGCCTCAGGGCCAGTTTCTTGACCAGCTCCAACGGATCTTCATTAGCTGCTGCGATGATCCTGACGTTGATATTACGCGGCTGAAAATCGCCTACTCTCGTGACTTTCTGCTCTTCTATGGCTTTGAGTATCTTGGCCTGGAGAGCTATGTCCATATTATTTATTTCGTCTAAAAACAACGTGCCTCCGTCGGCCTTTTCCAGCAGGCCTGCCCGATCCTCCGCTCCTGTAAAGCTTCCTCTTGTGGTGCCGAAGAGCATGCTCTCCAGCAGGTTGGCCGGTATGGCTGCGCAGTTCTGCGATATGAAGGGCTTGTCCCGGCGTTTTCCCTCAGTATGTATGGACTCTGCAACCATCTCCTTGCCTGTTCCTGTCTTTCCGTAGATGAGAACCGGCGAATCAGTTCTTGCGACTTTACGGATTTTTTCTTTTACTCTATCCATGGCGGCGCAGCCGGAAATTATGTCGTCAAGGCGATAGAGTCGCTGGTTTTTTCTGCCGAATTCAGGCGTGATGTAGATGTTTCTTCTGGCGTTAAAAGAGGTGTTCATCGACACTTCTACGGCTCCTGTTATATTTCCCTCTTCAAAGATGGGCAGAACCGTGATCATATGGCTGATTTCCCTGCCGTCGTACAGCTTGACGCTTTCCTGCAGATTATATGTGGAAAGTCCTTCTCTGACGGCTTTCAGCACTACGCTTTTATCCAGATCAAGCTCTGGATATATCTGTGAAATATGTTTTCCCAGTATGGCCTCTTCGTGAAGGCTGCCGCCGGAACGGCTGTTGTCGTAATACACCGCGACGGCGTTTTCGTCAAATATTATGGCGTCGTCGAAGTAATTGTGCAGATTCAAAAGCTCAATGGCGTTTTCCCTTAGTTTATGCATAAATTTTCCCTGCCTTTGATTTTGTTCACTGGAGCGGCCTCCATCCTTTGCCTTTGATTTTGTTCCCTGCCTGGCGTTTATTCTCTGTTTTCATATTCAGCGATATGCAGAGTCTTTATTTTGTTATTCAAAGTCTGACGGCTCACGCCCAGCATCTCTGCCGCTTTGAGCTGGCTGCCCCATCGTTTGACTGCTTCCCTTATTATGTATCTTTCGTATTTCTGGAGTTCTCCTTTGAGACTGTTTTCTTCGGAATAAGCGGCGGGCGTCTCATTCCTGTGTTTTGACGAAAAGAGCGTCTCGCTGTCTATGTCGCTGACGTCTATATATTCTCCCTCGCAGAGATTGAATCCGCTTTCTATCATGTTTCTCAGCTCCCTGATGTTGCCCGGCCAGCTGTAATTCAGAAAAGCTCCTTTCAGCTCCGGCGTTGTACCTTTTATGTCTCTCATCATATTTCTGTTGAAAAATTTTATGTAATATTCAGTCAAAGCTTCTATGTCTTCTCTTCTTTCCCTCAGAGGCGGAATTTCCAGCTGTACGACTTTGAGCCTGTAATAAAGGTCTTCCCGCAGCTTTCCCTCTTCAACGCTCTTCATGGGCTCCACGTTGGTCGCGGCTATTATTCTCACGTCCACCGGTATTTCCTCAGTTCCGCCTATTCTGGTGATACGCTGCTCTTCTATCGCTTTCAAAAGCTTGGCCTGGACTGCCGTATCCATCGAATTGATCTCGTCGAGAAAGAGCGTTCCTCCGTTGGCGGCTTCAAACAGCCCCATGCGGTTTTCCGCTCCTGTAAAGCCTCCTCTTACGGTTCCGAACAGTATACTTTCCAGCAGGTTTTCCGGAATGGCTGAGCAGTTCTGGGATATAAACCGCTTCTTTTCCCGGCGGCTCATATCATGTATGGCCTGCGCGGCCAGTTCCTTGCCGGTGCCCGTCTCCCCGAAGAGCAGGACGTTGGAGTCCGTCATCGACGCTTTTGATATTCGTCTTTTGAACAGTTCCATGGATTCAGAAACGGAAATTATATTTCTCATCATCTTGGATTGTTCAGCTTTCATCATCTCTGAATTTATGGCGAATATATTGAGATGCGCGTCCCTGTTCTGCATATAGAGAAAAATTTCCACAGCTCCGATAATGCGGTTCTGATCCCATACGGGAAATGTGCTGAAAATGCCTTCATAGGATTCGCCTTTATAGTTGACCAGCTTCTGCACGCTGTTTATCAAAGGCTTCCCTGTGCGTACCACTTCCATCATGGTACTGTTCTTTTCATCGACGCCCGGGTATATCTCAAAGAGGCTCCTGCCCAGAATTTCTTTGCTGTTCAGCGTGTTTATGTCCTTGCGGCTGTTGTAGTAATATTCTATGATGCCTCTGCGGTCGGCCACTATCGCGCCGTCAAAATAATTGTATATATTGAGAATTTGTTCAGCATATTTTGTCAGTCCCATAGACTTTTCCTTTTCTCCGTTGGCGCGCCGCCCTTTTCAAAAACTCCAGCGAGTTATTTTGATTCTCTGAAGAGAAAGCAACAAGCCACCCTTTTATCTGTCCTTTAAAGGAAATAACAGTTTTATAATAATTTATTCTACCATATACCCCCCCCAGTCAATTTTTAGGGTTTTACAAAAATAACGCCATGAATCGACAAAAATCTTCATATCGCCACAAGCAAAATCCCCCTTGCCGCGCTCCGGGCAAAGGGGATTTTTATGTAAGGCATTTTAAGTCAAGAAAGCTTATTGATTTACGGCTGCCTTTTCAGCCTTTTCTTTTTTGCCGTAGTAGATGTAAATTCCGGCTCCGATGGCTGGCACGATGATCAGACCGAGGATTGACATTATAGGGTCCTCGATGAAGTTATTGATCATGAGGGCTACGAAGATCAGCGTCGTTATCACTACTACTACAGGTCCGCCAGGAACTTTGTAAGGTTTTTCGAGTTCAGGGAATCTATATCTGTTGACCAGTACGCCTGCTACTCCCAGCACCGTACCGATCATACCTAGGAATACCACAAGGGTAGTCAGCTGGTCCAGACTTCTCATCATGATGAGGATGCACGAAAGAACACACTGGGTGATCAGTGATATTGCAGGTACGCCTCTCTTTGAAAGCTTACCCTGACTCTTGAAGAAATGTCCTTCCTCAGCCATGGCATAACCGATTCTGGCGAACGCAAGAACCTGACCGTTGAGAGAGCTCAGCATAGCAAGCAGCATGGTGACGACAACCAGAATGCTTCCGGCATTGCCGAACAGTCTCTTTGCAACCTCAGTTCCCAAATATATCTGTTCATTTTCAATCATCGTCTTTGCTTCTTCAATAGGAATTACTCTGTAAATAGCGAAGTTGAAGAAAAAATATAGCAGAGCTACAGCCGCGACACCTATGATCAGCGCCAAAGGCAGATCTCTCTTAGGATTTTTCATTTCCTCCCCTATATTCGCCACGTTGGACCATCCTTCATAAGCCCATAATGTAGCCAGTACAGCAAAGCATACTACCCCGATTCCGCCGCCGAAGCTCAGAGTGTTGCCGGCCTCGTCCACAGGAACAGGGCTCATATCAGGCATATGATCTCCGATGAAGATAGCTGCCACAAGGATCACTACCATAGGTATTATCTTGGCAACGAGAGTTACGTTGGCCATGATTGCAGCTTCCTTTACGCCAAGGATATTATACAGTGTGAATAAAATAACCAGCACTATGGCGATCGCCTTTACTTTTCCGTCCGTCAGTCCCGGGAAGAAATCTATGAGAGCCGTAGGTATTGCGATAGCTACAGCTGCTATGGAGCCAGGGCTGGCGATGAGCCACTGGCTGAAGCCGTACATATATCCTATAATAGGGTGATATACCTCATTCAGATAAACTGTAAGACCTCCTGCCTTCGGCCTTGAGGAACCAAGCTCTGATACGCACAGAGCTCCGAGCAAGCTTATGATACCTCCGATGACCCAGCACATAAGCGCAGTTCCCGTATCATAGTTTGTTCTCTGCAATACGTATGAGCCAAGATAAAATATACCTGAACCAACCATAATGCCGGCCACGATGCTTACGCCTCCGAAGACGGTTATCGCTTTTTTAAATTCGCCGCCTTCAAGGGTGTTATTTTTATTGCTTGACATTTTTTCTCCTCCTCTTTCAAAATTTGTCAATGAATATAATCGTAAATAGAAATTTGCAAAAGGTGTGCCAAAATGCTGTGCAAGCAATTTCAACGTTTCTCGGCGTTTTGCGGCTGTCTTACCGTGTTTTGCCAGAAAATTTTCTTTACATGTAAAGATGCGTCCCATCGCTGTCCAGGCGAGGCTGATGCGGTATGGTTCGACTGTGCCGCAACTTAGGACGGATTTCGATGGTTAAACGTGCCCAAGTGGATATCCCCCTCTTTGATTTTGAAATGTTGTATGTTTTTTGAAATGTTGTATTTTGTTGAAAGTTTCGTCAGATTCTACAACATTCGTCTCCTGCAATGTCCGCTCATCTTAGCAGGCGTGGGTCTAAAGCTCACTTTAGGCTACGGCTCGTTGACGTCAGGCTGTCAACTTAAAAACCGGCAGCCCTGCAAGAGGACTGCCGGTCAAAAATCTTATTCCAGCTCGAAAGCTATGGCAAAAACTCTCGTTCAAGTTATTCCAGCTCGAAAGCGCCGGTATAAAGCTGGTAATAGCGGCCTTTTTCTTCGAGAAGATGTTCATGGTTTCCTCTCTCAATTATCCTGCCGTGATCCATTACCATTATGACGTCGGCATTCTGAATCGTAGATAAGCGATGGGCTATTACGAATACTGTTCTGCCGTGCATCAGGTTATCCATGCCTTTCTGCACTATGGTCTCGGTTCTGGTGTCTATCGAAGACGTTGCTTCGTCCAGTATCATCACAGGCGGATCGGCGACTGCGGCTCTGGCAATGGAGATGAGCTGCCTCTGCCCCTGGGAGAGACCGCTTCCGTCGCCTTCGAGAACAGTGTCGTATCCGTCCGGCAGCATACGTATGAATCCGTCGGCGTTGGCCAGCTTGGCAGCTGCTATACATTCTTCGTCGGTAGCGTCTAAGTTGCCGTAGCGGATGTTGTCCATCACGGTTCCTGTAAACAGGTTGACGTCCTGGAGCACTACGCCCAGCGAGCGGCGCAGGTCGTACTTTCGTATCCTGTTTATGTTGATTCCGTCATACTGTATCTTGCCGTCGTCTATATCGTAAAATCTGTTTATCAGGTTGGTTATGGTCGTCTTTCCGGCTCCCGTGGCTCCTACCAGAGCCACTTTCTGGCCCGGTTCAGCATAGATGGTTATGTCGTGGAGCACCAGTTCGTCTTCGTTGTAGCCGAAATCCACTTCCTTGAGATTTATCTTTCCTCTCATCGGTATCAGCTTGTCGCCGTCTTTCCAGGCCCAGGTGCCGGTGCGTTTCTCACATTCGGTCAGCTGACCGTCATCGCCCTCGCAGGCGTTGACGAGAGTAACCGTACCGTGATCTTCCTCAGGCTGCTGGTCGAGAAGCTCAAAAATTCTCGAGGCGCCGGCCATTGCCATGATGACTGAGTTGAGCTGCTGAGAAACCTGCGCTATAGGGTTTACGAAGTTTCTTGAGAGAGTCAGGAAAGAGGCGATGGTGCCGAGAGTAAGGACTGCTTCGCCGCCGATGGAGAAATTGGATACGCCGGCGATTCCCATCGCGCCTCCCGCTATCGCTATCACGACATAGAGAACATAACCCATACCGTTTGTCACAGGCATCAATACGTTGGCCAGGGTATTGGCCATGGATGTATTTTCGCGTAGATTCTCGTTTTTCACCTTGAACCTTTCCTTGGCATTTTCCTCGTAGCAGAAAACCTTTACGACTTTCTGACCGTTGATCATTTCTTCTATATAGCCGTTGACGTCGGCGATGCTCGTCTGCTGTTTCATGAAATAATTTCCGCTCTTAGAGGCTATGCCTTTTATCACCAGCAGGATAAGCACGGTGAAAACTACCACTATCAGCGTAAGCCATATGCTCAGATAGAGCATGGAGCAGAATACCGCCACCATGGATACTACAGAAGAGAACAAGTTGGGCAAACTCTGGGAAATCATCTGCCTCAGCGTATCGGCGTCATTGGTATAGTAACTCATGATGTCGCCGTGGGTTCTGGTATCGAAATACTTGATCGGCAGTCCCTGCATCTTGGTGAACATTTCATCCCTGATGTCTTTCAGGGTGCTCTGCGCGATTACAGCCATGGTTCTGGAATAGAACAGAGAGGCCAGCACGCCTGCTAAGAAGACTGCCGACATCGACATTATCACTTGAAGCAGTCCGCTGAAGTCAGGAACCGCCTCAATCAAAAGCGGACTGATATAGTCGTCTATCAGCGTCTGCAGGAACAGCGACGAGGCGACGCTGGCACCGGAGCTGAGCAATATGCAAATCATTACTATGACTAATCTTATCTTGTATTTTCCCAGATAGGAAAGGAGTCTTTTTACTGTTCCCGGTTTGAATTTCATTCCCTTGGGAACCGCGGCAAAGCCTCTGTTTCTGCCGCCTGCCGGCATTCTGCGTGTTTCACTGCTGCTCACCGAGACCACCTCCTTTGTTCTGTGATTCATATACTTCTCTGTAGATGTCGCTGCTCTTCATCAGCTCTTCGTGATTTCCTACAGCCATTATGTGGCCGTCGTCCATTACTATGATCTGATCCGCGTCCTGCACTGAAGCGACGCGCTGAGCAATTATGATCTTTGTCGTATCAGGTATTTCTGTGCGGAAAGCCTGACGTATCATCGCGTCTGTTCTGGTATCGACTGCGCTGGTCGAGTCGTCGAGGATGAGTATCTTAGGCTTTTTGAGCAAAGCTCTGGCGATACACAGTCTCTGTTTCTGACCGCCGGAAACGTTGGAGCCGCCCTGCTCGATGTAAGTATCGTATCCGTCGTCGAAGCTTTCTACAAACTCGTCGGCACAGGCCAGCTTGCATGCGTGGCGCAGTTCCTCGTCGGTGGCGTTTTCGTTTCCCCATCTGAGGTTCTCAGCTATAGTTCCGGAAAACAGCGTGTTCTTCTGCAAAACTACGGCGACCTGGTTTCTGAGGCTTTCCACATGATAGTTTTTCACGTCTATGCCTCCTACTTTGACAACGCCCTCCTGAACATCGTAAAGCCGCGGTATCAGCTGAACAAGACTGGACTTGGCCGAGCCTGTGGCTCCGATGATGCCTACCGTCTGGCCGCTCTCGATATGCAGGTTGATGTCGTTGAGAACGTCCTTGTTGTTGCTCTTTCCGTATCTGAAATGCACTCCCTCAAAGTCCACAGAACCGTCGGCTACTTCAAACACAGGATTTTCAGGGTCATGGAGAGTGCTCTCCTCGTTCAATATTTCAGCGATACGTTCTCCTGAAGCCCTGGCCATGGTAAACATTACGAATATCATGGAAATCATCATCAAGCTGACCAGTATCTGCATTGCATAAGTGATAAGGCTTATCAGCTCGCCTGTGGAAAGGCCCAGAGCGGCATTGTTGCCGCTGGCTACTATGGCTCTCGCTCCAAGCCATGCTATGAGCAGCATTGAAGCATACATGCACAGCTGCATGAGAGGCATGTTGAAGGCCATAGTCTTTTCTGCCTTGGAAAAGTCTTTGTAAAGCTCTCCTGAAGTTTTCTGGAATTTTTCAATCTCATGCTCCTGACGGTTGAAAGATTTGACTACTCTGATGCCGTAAAGGTTTTCCTGTACAACGTTGTTGAGTTTATCATAAATTTTAAATACCCTGTTGAAAATAGGATATACTATTTTCATAAGGATAAACAGGCCGATTCCAAGAACCGGCAGTATTCCCACATATACAAGAGAAAGCTCCGCGTCTATGCGGAAAGCCGCTATCAAGGCGAATATCAGCATTCCCGGCGCTCTGGTCGCAATTCTTGTGCACATCTGAAACGCCATCTGCACATTGGAAACATCCGTGGTGAGACGCGTTACTATGCTGGCTGTGGAGAACTTGTCGATATTGGCAAATGAAAATTCCTGAACATGGTCATACATTGCCCCTCTCAGATTCCTGGCAAATCCTGCCGACGCCACTGAGGCTGTTCTTCCGGCCGCCACACCGAAGGCCAAAGCTAATATGGCGAATATCAGAAGTTCTATTCCGTATTTGACGATGTCAGGCATGGAACCGCCGTCTATGCCCTGGTCTATGAGTTCCGCCATGACGAGAGGAATCATAATTTCCAGTACTACTTCCAGGAGTACCAGTATGGGCGTTATTATGGCGACCTTTTTATACTCTTTTACATACTTTAATAATGTCTTGATCATTTCTGCACATTCCCCCTTTTTCTAGTCTACCTCTTCATGTTTTCTTTCATACGCCGCAGATAATCATGGAGTCTGTCAAGCTCATCTTCGGAAAATCCGTCGGTCAGCTTATCCTCCATCTGCTTCCTGCTGTCCGAAAGTGCTTCAAGCATCATTTCGCCCTCTTTGGTGATGACAAGTTTTTTCAGCCTCGCGTCTCCGTCCACTCCCCCCCTCCTTATGAGACCTTTTGTCTCCATAAGCGAAAGAACTTTTGACGCAGTAGAACGTGTTATGTTGAAATATTCCTCCAGATCTCTCTGGAAAACGTCGTTTTGCTTGTTTTCATACAAATAGACGAGTATATATCCGTTGGCCGCCGATATTCTCATCAGTTCGCTTGAAAGCTCGTTCTGCAGGTTTCTCTTGATCAAATGATTGAGAGAAGCGAGCTGCTGTCCTATGTCTTTATTTTTCATCTCATCACCTTCGTTTAAAATTTGTCATATATCGAACTATTCGATATAGAACTATTTGACGTAAAACTGTTTGACATAAAACATATTATAAAATTGAAAACCCTCTCAGTCAAGAGGGTTTTGTGTTGTTTTTATGAAAGTTTTTCTGTGCTTAAGCATCTGAGAGCGTTTATTATGGCTATCATGGAAACGCCCACGTCGGCGAACACGGCCGCCCACATGCCTACAAGGCCCAGCGCGCTCAGAACCAGCACAGCTGCTTTTACTCCCAGGGCAAAGATTATATTTTCCTTGACTATGGTCATAGTCTTTTTCGATATGCTCATCATCTGTGCCAGCTTGGACGGCTGGTCGTTCATTATCACCATGTCGGCGGCTTCTATGGCGGCATCTGAGCCCAGGGCTCCCATCGCCACGCCCACGTCTGCTCTGGCCAGAACCGGAGCGTCGTTGATACCGTCGCCGACAAAGACCAGTTTGCCTTTTGATGATTTGCTTTTGATGAGTTCCTCTACTATATCGACTTTATCAGCCGGCAAGAGACCTGCGTAAACCTTGTCTATGCCCAACTCCGCGGCTACTTTTTCTCCTATTTCTTTGCTGTCGCCGGTGAGCATCACCGTCTTGACTCCTGCCGCTCTGAGCTTTGACACGGCGTCGGCTGAATCTTCCTTTATCCTGTCGGCAAGAAGTATACAGCCGCCGTACACTCCGTCTACGGCCACCATGACCTGGGTTCCGTTCTTATATTCTTTAAATTCCCCTTTGAAGCTTGTTTCGTCGGCCATGAGCTTTCTGTTTCCCGCGGCGATCCTGTGGCCTTTGACCGTCGCCACTACTCCTTTTCCGGCGATCTCAGAAACATCGTCCACCTGACTCTGGTCGATTTCCCGGCCGTAAGCATTTCGCAGAGACTGTGAAATAGGATGATTTGAATAGTTCTCTGCCATAGCCGCATATTCCAGCAGCTGTTCTCTGTTAAATCCCTCTTCGGCGGCTATATCTTCCACGCTGAACTTTCCCTCGGTAAGAGTGCCTGTCTTATCCATCACTACGTATTCGGCATGGGACATGGCTTCCAGATAGTTACTGCCTTTCACCAAAACGCCGGCTTTAGACGCTCCTCCTATGCCTCCGAAAAAGCTGAGCGGTACTGAAATTACCAGCGCGCAAGGGCAGGATACGACTAGGAAGTTTAACGGCCTCTTTATCCACTCGCTCCACACCAGGCCGTCCACAAGCAGCGGCGGCAAAATCGCCAGCAGCACGGCCGCTCCTACCACCAGCGGCGTATAAACAGCCGCGAAACGACTTATAAAGCTTTCCATCTTTGACTTTTTATTGGCCGCGTTTTCTACCAGATCTAAAATCTTGCTCACTGTGGATTCACCGAAAAGCTTGGTGACTTCAACTGTGAGAACACCTCTCATGTTGACGCAGCCGCTTAAGATTTCGTCTCCCTCTTCTATATCCCTCGGCAGAGATTCTCCGGTAAGCGCCGCGGTGTTGAGCGATGATTTTCCCTCTCTTACTATGCCGTCAAGCGGCACTTTTTCTCCCGGTCTTACCAGTATCAGGTCTCCCGGCTTTACCTTAGCCGGATCGACTTCTTTGATTCCGTCAGCCGTCTTCAAATTGGCTACATCCGGTTTTATGTCCATGAGCTGGGTGATTGATTTTCTCGACTTGCCAACGGCATAGTCCTCAAACAGCTCTCCAATCTGATAAAACAGCATTACAGCCACTGCTTCAGGATATTCTCCTATCAGAAAGGCTCCGATGGAGGCCACTGACATCAGAAAGTTTTCGTCCAGCATCTGGCCTCTGAATATTCCTCTCACAGCCTTCCATATAACTTTGTATCCTATGATGGCGTAGGCTGCCAGGAAAACGCCCAGCTTCAGAAGCTCCGGTTTTTCCGGAACGAATATGGCCGCTGCGAAAAATACGGCCCCGATTATTATCCTGATCAAACGCTTTTTCATTTTATGCTACCTTGTTACCCCTTTCTTGCTTTTTCACTCCGGCAGTCAAACTCACTGGGTTTCGCGCGCCGGGGATTTAGAGTTCCTTTATCTCGACGTCAGGCTCCACTTTTTTCACGATCTTCTTAGCCTTTTTAACTATTTCATCCAGCCTGCTGTCGTCTGCTTCAAAAGTAAGCTTTGTGGTCAGGAAATTGACGCTGGCCTCTGTCACTCCGTCTATATCGGAAACTCCTCTTTCTATCTTTGCAGCGCAGTTAGCGCAGCACAGTCCCTCGAGTAAATAAGTTTTTTTCATTTAATTACCTCCTGTATAATCGGTTCCGCCTGTAAATTGGCCGGCTTTATCCTCCAGTCAAGCAGAACAATTGAGTATTTATTCAACTGTTCATATTATAGTTGAACATACGCTCAATTGTCAATAGGTTTTAAAAAATTTTTTTATTTTTTACTCGGAAAATGCGGCGCACTGAAAAGGGACTCCCTTTCAGGAAGTCCCGTGCGGCTTATTGTATTCTATATTCTAATATCTTTTCTATCTCAGAAGTTCCTTTATCCTCTCGATATTCTCAATGCCTGCCTCATATCCCTTGCTGTAAGCATAATCCATTTCATGCATGTTATAGAGCGTCATATCTTCTATCTTAGGACATATTATCAGGTCTGGAGCCTGCTTTCTTATTCTCTCTTCCGCTCCGTCGCTGCTCATGATTTCATACATCTGCCAGAGAACGCCTACGAAATTTCTGAAATTTTTCTTTTTAGTGCTCACATATCCGGTGTCCACTGCGATCACCACTTCGGGCTCAAATCTCCTTATTGGGTCTATGGGTAGCCTGGAAAGAAGCCCTCCGTCCACATACTGCACTCCGTCTATGACTTCCGGCTTGAATATGGCCGGTATGCAGCAGGAGGCCATCACAGCAGAAACCGCTTCCGTATCGCCGTCAAAGACCTTAAGTTCTCCCTTTTCCAGTTCAGTCGCCACACAGCAAAAAGGAAGGTCAAGTTCAGAGATGGTTTTTTTGCCCAGATACCTTTCAAGCCTCCTGTGTATCCTTTTGGTGGAAAAGATACCAGCTCCGAGCAGATTGGGGAAAGAAGCCAGGATATTATAGACTTTCAGCTTTCTCAGTTCACCGAAAATATATTCAGGTTCCATGCCGGCGGCTATGGCCGCTCCTATGAGCGCGCCCGAAGAGGCTCCTGCAACACAGTCCGGTTTCATTCCGTTTTCATAAAGCGCTTTCAAAAATCCAACCTGTGCCACGCCTCTCATTCCGCCTGCACCCAGCACTATCCCAAGTTTTTTCATCTTCCGGGGAAAATCCTCCTGTCTCCGACTCGCGCCGTTCCAAAATTTCTGCCGGCTTTCGCGAATATAAAATTCTGCCGGCCTGCGCAAATCCTTTTTCTTCACTGTTCTTCCTGTTTAACGCCGCTGTGACTCCTTCAAAAATGCGACACATTATATATTAAATCCAAGCGGCGTTTCAGTCAATGCGAAAATCAGCAAAGTTTTTTCCGGTCTGTTTTCAGCAAACGACAGCCGCGGAGCCGCGCATGATAAAAGCTGAGAGCCGTGTAAAATAAACGCATGGTATGTACAAGACAAATGCGAAGGCCGTGAACTCCGCACAAGCCTCCGCATCATATACATACAAGCCTGCCTACCTGGCAATCCTTCCCCGCAGCAGGCGGCAGGGCATGCGACAAAATATTTTAAAGCTTTAGAACACCATTTCCACCGGCCGCCGCACTTTCAATATTATGTCGACCACTGGGCGTAAAGCGTCAGGTCTTTGTCCAGAGTAGTGCTTGAACCCGGTGCATAAGAAGTGCCTGTTCCGGCGGCCTCTGTGTTCCAGCTTGTTATGGTCTTTCCTGCGTTGGTGATTCCTGTCTGATCCTGCGTCTTTATGATATATTGGCTGTTAGCCGGAATATCAGGGTCGTTGTATTCGCCGGTGCCGCCGTTGGCCTCATAACTTACGTCGAAGGTAATAGGGTCCCACTGTGCATAAAGGGTCACGTCTCCTTTTATATCTATAGTAGAACCGGCGGCATAAGATATGCCGCTGCCGTCAGGCTCAGTATTCCAGCCAGTAAAGGTATATCCTGGTCTAATCACATTTACTTCGCCGTTTGATTTGATAGTATACCTGGTTCCCAGAGCCAGATTGCTGTCTGTGGCTCCTCCTGTTCCTCCGTTTGGATCATAGGTCACGCTGAAAGTCGTGGGCGACGGCGTTGTCGTCGTTCCTCCGCAGCAGCATACTACGTATGCCGGGCAGCAGCACGGCCTGCAGGTCATAGGCTGGCTCTGGCTCTGCTGGCACTGGCAGGAAGACGGCTGACGCCGGTTTTGCCGGCATTGACAGGAAGACGGCTGGCATGAGCCGCATCCGCCGGCGGATGTGCCCCCGATCTGTCTGTTGTTTCCCTGCATTGAATTACTTACATTGAATCTATACATAAACAAAATCCTTTCTAAAAATATTTAACACTATCATATTATTATTTTCCTCCTCTGTTTGTTCTGTTTCGATCTTTTGAAATTCTTTTCTCTCAGGAAAACGAGTAATGGCCGCCGTGGCAGAATACATGCAACGAGTCATAACAAAAATAACAAGTAAGAATACGCACAGCGAGTAAACGCGCATGTAAAAAAAGGCCCGGTGTTTTCCGAGCCTTTAAAAGTTTAGTTAAATTTATTTGAATAGGTCTCTCATGTTTCCAATGGCTGCGGCCATGGTCCGCGCATTAAACACATTGACATTTCCCGCATGCAGATGCCGCAAGATGCAATGTGCTTTTTGTAAATCGCCAGCCGCGCTGTTATTTCCAACCGCCCATGCGTATATGTCCGTCCGGCGATGTGTCATATTGTTCTAAAATCAACTCGTCTTCTTTTGGATGTCCGATACCTATGAAACACGGTGTCACCCAGCCCTTGGGCACGCCGAGTTTTTCAAGTACGATATCGTGCTCCTTGTTCAGAGGGATTCGCAAGGAATAACCAAGGCCCTCATTGACGGCTGAAAGCATGATGTTTCGGCGACGCACCATGCGGTAGTCAGCGGATTCAGCTTGCTGACCCACTCGGCATTAAGTCTGGTACATTTGAAAAGCGGCACGATCACATACGGACACTCCACCAGCATGGTATACTGCCTCGGCATGGCGTATGCGTACATTTTCTGAGCCAAATTCAGATTTCTGTTTTCGTATCTGCTCTGCTGATGTCAAATTTGTCAGCTATATATTTGGCATAACTGAAAGCCCTTTCTTTATCTTCTTTCTCATGCAGAACTATGAACTGCCAGTTCCTGTAATGGTCCCAGGAAGGGGCTTTCATTCCGGCTCCGATTATTTTCTTCACCGTTTCAAAGTCGACTTCTTCGTCTGTCCACTCTCTGCAGGTTCTTCTTTTGTCGATAACTTCATTGAATTCCATTCATACATTCCCCCTATTCCTCCCCCGCGCAGCTTACCGGGCTTACCATTTGTTCCAGTGGACTTTCTTCTCCACAGTCGCTTCGACTTGCGACGGCAGCAGAGCGTCTTTGCTTGCGTATCCGAGGATCACCAAAGCCGGCAGATAATATCCGTCCAGCACTTTCATGAACTCCCTGATCTGCTGAGATTCTTTCTTCACCGGTATGTGAACGACAGAGCCTAACCCCTCGGCAGTAGCGGCGAGAAGCATGTTTTCCACCAATGCCCATGACGCGCCGTAGTCCATAAGTCCGTATTCGTTTTTTTGATTATCAAAGGAATATTTTTGTTTGAAATAAGGCAGTATCACGCAGGCGGATTCTTCAACTATGCTGCGCTGGCGCGGATATGCTATTTTGAACATTTCCTGCTGCGGAGTCTTTGGCTCCTGAATTCGGCATGGATAAGGACGAATGAACTTCGCCAGTTCTCTGATGGTATCTTTTTCGGTCAGCGTCAGCAGTTCCCATCTCCTCTGATGGTTTGATGAGGGAGCTTTCAGTTCGGCGTCCAGTATACGTTCCAGCGTTTCCCTTGAAATCTCTCTATCTTCAAATTGTCTGATGCTTCTCCTCTTGTTGATCACTTCATAGAATTCCATTTTACTCCTTCGCTTCCTGATTGACCAGTTTGGCCAGATTCTTTGTAAATGTCCTCGACAGTTCGATAAGCTGTTTCTGCTCCTCTGCCGTAAACATGGACATCGCCGTATCTTCCGCCCATGTGATATGGCGAACAACCTTTTCGCAATACTCAGCTCCCACCTCCGTCATGCGGACGATCTTATTTTTCTTGTTCTGAGGCGCTTCTGTAACCGTGACATAATTATGGGCTAAAAGATTTTTAATGATCAGATTCACCGTCTGCTTCGATTGAAAGGTCCTCTTGCATATTTCTGCCTGCGTCATTCCTTCTTTCGCATAAAAGAGAACATTTACCACCAGCAGAGTTTTCATCATCATACCGTTGCGCTTGGCGTATTCGTCGTATAAAGCAAATTGTTCATCTCTGAACTTACAGTACAAGTACGCGTTTTTCCTGTCTTCCTTGGTCATGGTTCACCATCCTTGGTTTATCTATGCATAGTCAATTTGTTTTTAGTCAATTTATTGACTATATTATAGCTCTGATATTTTACGTTTGCAAGAAAATTTTGAAAATAAAGGCTCACTTTGGTTTCGCGTTTCCGGCTGCCAGCTCTTAATATCTGTATAATAGGAACAGAAAAGCAGCTTGTAGCAGATTGAAATAATATTGAAATGTTTATTGCCCTGCGTTATACTTTCCCTAAAAATAACAAACGAGAATTTGGAGAAACTTATGATAAAAAAAATGATAATGGCATTATGTATATTTATTTGTGTGTTTACTTTAGTTGCGTGTTCTGGACAACAAACAAACGAACCACTTACGTTAGGTGTCAATGCGATAATAATAGAAATTGATAAAGAAAATAAAATCATAACCACAAAAGATAGCGGAGAAGAAGGTGTTTTAGGGGATGATTGTCTTATTGATTGTTCCCAAATTCCTATGATTTATTGTAATTATGATACACAAGATGTTGTAGATATAACACTTGATGATTTACAGGTGGGGGACGAAATCATTTTGGCTATTCGGAGTTCGGAAATAGAAAATCTTCAAAAGGAAGATGACAATAAAGCAAAAATAGCAGTTGAACAATTACAATTAGGTACACAGAGAATTAAATAATTTCCCGTTTATCGAGCGGTGCACAGTAAAAAAACCACACACAGCGAACAGGCGAAAAATCGCCTGTTCTTTTTATGCCGGAAAGGAGTGCATCTGACCTTGCTCCGGGAACTCAAATGGTAACTTAAAGAAAACAAATAAAACTCCCTGCAAAACATATCACATTCACATGGAGTTTTATTCTTTGCGTAAATTTATTCTGTTTCTGCTTGCATTTCTGCTCGCACCCTGCCACAGCACCGCTTCAGTTTTGCTGTCACATTATCGCTCCCTTACTGCGTCCACTGGGCATATAAAGTCACGTCGCTGGTCACATCGATGGTGGAACCTGCCTGATACGTCGTCCCTCCGCCTCCGGCCTCGGTATTCCAGCCCGTAAAAGTAAATCCTGCTCTGCTCACGCTGGCCGCAGTATCGGATTTCACCGAATACTGCGTTCCCGATGCTATTCCGCTGTCCGTGGTTCCGCCTGTTCCTCCGTTCGGGTCATAAGTGACGCTGAAAGTCTGTGTCGTCGTCCACTGAGCATATAAAGTAATGTCCCTGTCGACCGTTATTTTTTCACCCGGCTGATATTCAGTTCCTCCGCCTCCGGCCTCTGTGTTCCAGCCGCTAAAAGTATACCCCGGCCTCGTTATCCCTGTCTCCGCGAGACTTTTAACGGTGTACTCAGTTCCTGCTTCTATACCCGTATCCTGATAGGAGCCTTCCCCTCCGTTGGCGTCGTAAGTCACCGTAAATCCGGCCGATGCTCCCATCCGAAATATCCTGCACCACCTTACGCTGCAGCAGCATGGCTGACAGGTTCCGCAAGTGTTATTTCTGCATCTACTCATAAATGAAAATCCTTTCTTGAACAAATTCAGTAAATTAGTCAAATTATACTGATACGTTATTATATTATTAAATTCGCCCCTGCTTTGTTCAAGATGAGTATGCAAAGCATCTCCGCTTAGGCAGTTTATGCAGAAAGTTCTTTATACCTAAGTCACCTGTTTTATGCTTAAATCACCTGCGCTCTGTTATGTTTCTTTCTATGCGATCTTTTCTTTCCATATATATGAACATGGAAAGGCACAATATGATCTGTACGGCGCTTGAGGCCGGAGTAGCGAGACCTATCTGAAACAGCGTCGCCCCGGAAATTCTGCTTATCAGATACGCTGTAGGTATCCTTACAAAGAAAGCTCCGGTCAGACCCTGCAGCATGACGAACAAGGTCTTTTCACAGCCGTTATAATAGCCCATGAAGCAGAACAGAAACGGCGTAAGCAGGCAGTCTATCGCATAAGCTTTCAGATAACTCTGCGATGCCGCTATGATGCCGACGTCCTTGGAAAATATCCATGACAACAGATCTCCGTGGAAGAAAGTTATGTAGGACATTACAAGTCCGGCAGCAAAGGCAGTCATAATGCCATATTTCAGCGCTTTCTTGGCCCTTTCCGGATTGCATGCGCCCATATTCTGAGCTACAAAGGCCGACATTGACTGCATATACGCTGATGGAACCAGCATTATAAATACGCACACCTTTTCTGCCACTCCCACGCCAGCTGAAGCTGTAACGCCGAAAGAGTTGACGATAGTCTGTATCACAAGGAACGAGATACCTACCAAAAGTTCCTGCAAAGCTACTGGTATCCCTAGTTTCAGCTCAGTCCCTATAATCTTTTTATTGAATTTTATATAGTCCTTTGAAAACTCGAAAGGCAGATTTTTTCTCTTTGTAATTACGATAAAGGATATGACAACGCTTACCGCCTGAGCGGCTACAGTAGCTAATGCCGCGCCTGCCGCTCCCATATTGAAAACCGCCACCAACAGCAGGTCTCCTGCTATGTTGACGACGCAGGCTATGGCTACTGTCATCAGCGGCGTTCTCGAATCTCCTATTCCCCTGAATATGGCTCCCAGCACGTTATATGCGACGATGAAAACGGATCCGGCGCCGCATATAAGGATATAAGATGATGTCTGAGAAACAGCTTCTGCAGGCGCGTTCAGTATCCCCGTCAGAAATCCGCTGCCTGCGGTCGTAATTACGGTCATCAGTGCAGCGGACACCGCGAAAAGGCAAATTCCCGAGCCTATAGCTTTACCGGCTTCATCGGATTTTCTCATGCCTGTCTTTTCGCCGACCAATATCGTGATTCCCATTGAAAGGCCGGTGATGATCATGGTCACTGTAGATAAAAGCATACTGCCTGTCGCCACGCCCGAAACGTCTTCCGTCTCGGCAAACTTGCCGACCACAAGCAGGTCTATACCGCCGTAAAGAGCTTGAAGAAACAGTGTAAAAAACACAGGAACCGCAAAACCCGTCAGCGTTCCAAGTATATTTCCTTCTGTCAGATTATACTTTCTTTCCATCGTTTCCCTCCTCAAACTTCGTATGATGTTCGGATGGCGCGGCTCAGGCAGAGGCACGTTTCAGACTGCGGCGCGCCGTTTTCTGCAATAATTTTCTGGCTGCGGCGCGCCGTCACCGCTCCTCAAAACGATCCTCATGGCTTGCCTACTCAATACAAAAAGGGCCGGACAAGTAACAGATATTTCAATCTGTGCCTTATCCGGCTCATCATTTCTTTTGAATGATTTGCCCTCCGAGCAAGCATTTCCATTATATCAGATAGAATGTACAAGTCAAGTGGCGCATGTGCGTTGTCTCCAGGAAGCGTCTTGCCTACTGCGTGCAGGCTGCGAACAAGCGCGGCCTGCAGGATCATGCGAAACAATTTTTCTAAACATAATGAAAGAGCAGCCGCAGCCACTCTTTAAATCTGATAAAACTACAAGATGGGCGGCGTATCCATCATCTCAGGTACTCCAAAGGAGTGTGTCGGGAGCCTTTCCGACCTTTGCAGTTTTATTTGTTTTATTGTATTTCAATTATATTGAGTTTATTCTATTTTGTCAAATTTTTTTAATCTGCCGCTTTTCAGACGGCTTTCTATTTTTGATTTCGTAATGGGATGCAGGGTTGCTACATATAAACAATCATCTTTAACATCCACTTTTATCCCTATTTGCAGATTATTTTTATATATTTTTTACAAGTTCAAAACTCACTCCCTTTTCATTCGGATTTCGTCCTATATAATCAGGATTTGAAATAATTTCAGGAATTATCGGAATATATTTTACACAGCTTGGATGGCGTTTTTGTATATGTTTTATTAAACCATTTGACTGATATATTTTCGCGCCGAAAATTATATCATCATAAACTCCACTTATCTCTTTATCTATAATTCCAACTGCGAAAGACTTAACTTTCGTCATATCTACTCCTTGCTGATATTCTCCAATTCAAAGCTTATTTTTATAATTATAAGTTAAACATTTCTTTCATGTTTTAGATAAATTTTTAATACCATAATTTTATATATTTGTCTATATATTTTCACTCTCCTTTGCATTTATTTTCGGTCGTTTTCGCAATCCTGTCGGCCAAAGCGGGTTCGAGTCCCTTCCTTCTATATGCTCACCAATCGAAAAAGAGATGTCAACTGACATCTCTTTCCCGATGGTGCGCCATGAGGGACTCGAACCCCCAACCTTCGCATTCGTAGTGCGCGACTCTATCCAATTGAGCTAATGGCGCGTATCATGAATTTTATGCGCTATACTTAAGTATTATATACAATTATAAAACAAAAGTCAATCAGATATATCTTTTTCTCGGGCTTAATTTAAAATTTCCGCAGAAAGCAGGGCGCAGGGAGCCGCGCAGTTCCCTAGTGACACTACATTCCGGTGGTTCGAAGCATGCATGCTTTCGCTCCTTGCTTTTCGCTGAAAATGTAGTATAATCTTAATTGACGCTAGGAGGGTGGCAAATCATGAAAGGAAAAATACAAGCTGAAATTCAAAGACTTATGGAAGAATACTGTGCCGATGCTGGAATAGAGAGCCTTTGGCGGGAACCGGTCGTAAAATACGGCGACGTCAAAAGTCCTCTGTTTGACAAATTAAAGGAACTGGTCGATCCGAACCACTACCATCCGCTGGACTATCTTCCTCAGGCCACGGCTGTGCTGTCATATTTCCTGCCTTTTAAAAGAGAAGTCATGGAAAGCAATATAGAGGGAACTTTGATTTCTGACCTTTGGGCTCTGGCCTATGAACATTCCAATAAAATGGCCTCATATATAAACGAAAATCTCTGCCGTTTCATAAACGATCTTGGGTATGACGCATGTCCGCCCAGCGATATAGGGATGATCAACGATGGATTTCCGAGGAGCAAATGGTCTCAGCGCCATGTGGCATACGTGTGCGGTCACGGAACTTTCGGCCTCAACAATATGCTTATTTCAGACAGAGGCTGCGTCGGCAGATATTATTCAATAATCACCGCACTTCCAATCGAAACTGACCCGGTGGTCACGGAAGAGAGATGCCTTTATAAGCGAAACGGCGGCTGCAAACTCTGCGTAAAGAGATGCGTAGCTGAAGCCCTCACGGAAAAGGAATTTAAAAGGCTCAAATGCCTGGATCAGTGCAACATCAATGAAGAAATTTACCCTGCCGCCAGCGCATGTGGAAAATGTGTAGTCGGACTTCCATGCTCGTTTAAATAACCATGCTCGTTCAAATAACCGCGCTCGTTTAAATAACCGCCGAGCCGCCGGAGGAACTCATTGACGATTTTATTAAACGCAGGCAATAGTTTCATAAAAATCCAAAATAACATATTATTGCCAAAATATAAAATAATCGTTGACAAACGGCTCTCAAAAAAGTATAATTGATACGCAGGTCAAAATTAACTTGCGTTTTGCGGCTGTGCTGGAATTGGCAGACAGGCAAGCTTGAGGTGCTTGTGTCCGAACGGGTGTACGGGTTCGAGTCCCGTTGGCCGCACCAACTAAATCAATCAAAAATATAACCGGTGGAGATTCATCCGTCGGTTATATTTTTTATATACGTGTTCAGAAGCCAGCTCAATCTACTCCATAATTTCCTGCCGAAAAAATTTATAATTCTCAAAAAAATATAAATAATATTTCTATAAATCAACAAAATGGCAGGTGAAAAAATATGACTTATGGAATAGCTAAGGAACTCTTAGCGCAGCTTGGCGGCGGCTGCAGCGCTCTGACGTGGGAAACGGAAAACGGACTGCATCTATGGGGCAGAAATTTCGATTTTAACAGGATAGCCGATGGCAGCAGGATCACCTATCTGCCTGAAAACACCTCTTTCTATACTATAGGCACAAGCCTTGAGGGCAACTTAGACGAAAGCTCGCAGCTGTATTCTAAATACGCCGTTCTTGGGACTGGATCTCTTGTCCTCCAGTCTACTCCCACTCTTTTCGAGGGAATTAACGAAAAAGGCCTCATGGGCGGACAGCTTTATTACCGTAAATTTGCTGAGTTCCCGGAACAAGTCAAGCAGGAACTTCTGCCGCTGCAGCCTGCGTTCGCAATGACTTATTTTTTGGCTCAGTGCCGCTCCGTAGAGGATGTGGTCTTTCATCTAAAAAACAAAGTATGTCTGGTGAAGGCTCCTATCCTGGGCGCCGTTCCTCCCATTCACTGGATGTTCAGCGACCGTTCGGGAGAATCCATAATCATTGAATCCGACAAGAGTGGTCTGAATATATACAGAAACAGCATGGGCGTCCTCACCAACAGCCCCGGCTATCCGTGGCATCTGGAAAGCATGCTGAATTATCCCGGCATAAGAAAGCCGGACTTTGATGACCTTAAAATCAACGGAACAAGAATAGAACAATGCTTTTCCGGGAGCGGCTCGTCATGGCTGCCGGGCGGATGCACGTCGCCTGCCCGTTTCGTCAGACTGGCGTATCTGAAGCATTTATGTGAGAGAGGAAAAACTGAAATCGAAGGAACGTCGAGGATGTTCAGAATTCTGCAAAACGTCTCATTTCCTCTGGGTCTTGTAAGCGTTGCGCCGGACGAAAATCTTTCAGAATACGATGTCGGCGTTACTGCCTACGATTACACTATCTATACGGCTGTCATGTGCTCTGAATCCCTCAGCTTTTATTGGGCCACCTACGATAATCCCGAGCTGAGAAAAGTAAATCTTAATGAGCTGAAAGGCGAAAAGAAAATATTGCAATTTCTGCTGACGGAGCCGGAGGCTATGACAATAAGGCCGCGGCCTATATAAAACAGCGTGCGGCAATCAACGTCATAGGCCGCCATATCGGTTCCACAGGCCGGCACGTCGATTTCAAAAAACAGACGGCTCCAAGGCCGTCTGTCATCTATTCCTTTTTCATATCCAGATATCTCTGTCTGCCCTCTTCATAAAGATTATGTCCTCTGCTGTCTATTACGACCACTGCGGGCAGATCTTCCACCTCCAGCCGTCTTATAGCCTCAGCTCCCAAGTCATCATAGGCTACGATTTCTGCTTTTTTAATACAGCGGGAAAGCAAGGCCCCTGCTCCGCCTATCGCGCCGAAATATACGGCCTTGTTTTTTACCATCGAGTCAATGACTTCCTGCGAACGCTTCCCTTTGCCTATCATTCCTCTGAGGCCAAGGTCGAGAAGCTGCGGCGTATATGAATCCATGCGGTAACTGGTGGTAGGTCCCGCCGAGCCTATCGCCTGTCCCGGTTTTGCCGGCGCAGGACCTACATAATATATTATCGCGTCTTTTACATCTATCGGGAGTTCTTTGCTCCCGTCGAGCAGCTCTATAAGCCTTTTATGAGCTGCGTCCCTGCCCGTATATATCACTCCGCTTATCAGCACGTTATCTCCGCATTTCAGCTCTTCAGCCTGTTCGCGTGTAAACGGAACTGTGATGCGCTTTTCCATTGGTTCATGCCTCCTTAAAATTCAGCGGCGGTCGGCCTAGCCGTGCTTATGGCCGTCCCCTGCCGCAAGTACGCCGCATCTACAGCGTTTTGCTCTTGTGCCTCGTCACATGACAGTTGATGTTGACAGCGCATGGAAGTCCGGCAATGTGCGTCGGCATAGTCTCTATGTTTACGGCAAGCGCCGTAGTCTTTCCTCCGAAGCCCTGAGGCCCGATGCCGAGAGCGTTGATCTTCTCCAGCATTTCCTCTTCCATTTGACGGTAAAACTCATCTCCGCTATGCTGGTCAAGAGGCCTAAGAAGAGCTTTTTTCGCCATGAGAGCCGCTTTGTCAAATGTTCCTCCTATGCCTACTCCTACGACTATCGGCGGGCACGGATTGGGTCCTGCCTCCTCGACGGTTTTGAGAATGAACTCTTTGACGCCGTCGATTCCCTCCGACGGCTTGAGCATCTTTATCCGGCTCATGTTTTCACTGCCGAAGCCTTTAGGCGCTACGGTGATCTTGAGTTCCTCGCCTTTCACGACGTCAAAGTAAAGCATTGCAGGCGTATTGTCGCCTGTATTTACTCTTCTTAAAGGATCGGCTACGCATGATTTTCTGAGATAGCCTTGTTCGTAGCCCTGCCTTACGCCCTCGTCCACAGCTTCTTTTATATCGCCGTCTATATGGACGTCCTGTCCGATTTCAAGGAAAACGCAGGCCAGCCCTGTATCCTGACATACAGGAACATTTTCATCCGCCGCTATGCGGTAATTTTCTTCTATCTTTTCAAGCACGCTGCAGGCTATGTCAAAAGCCTCTCTGCTGCGGCTTTCTTCTATGGCTTTTCTTACGTCTTCAGGCAAAGCGCAGTTTGCTTCTATGCACAAATCCCTGACAGCCGATGTGATCTCCGTGGCTTTTATCTCTCTCATATCTCACCTCAGCTTATATTTTAATAACTTTCTTTTATTTCGCCGTGTTTGAACGCTTCCACCAGACTTCTCAAGTCCTCGACTTTTTCCACCAGCTGAGCGCCTTGATCAGTGTCCAGAATCAAGAGACGTTCAGGCATGGTTTCTACTGTCATCATGACAGGCGAGTGGAATTCCTGAGTACCGTCGGGCTTTAGCGGGCTGAAAGGCTTGTGTTCAGCCAGAGCCATGAAACGTGAATTGAATATAAACGTATATCCGGCAATTCCCGTCTGCTTCTGATAAGCTTTGGAAATGCCGCCGTCTATGACATACAGAAGTCCGCCGCCTTTTATCGGCGATTCTCCGTCCTTTATCTTGACAGGTACGTGGCCGTTGAGGATCTTGGCGTTGCTCGGATCAAGGCCGAATTCACGTATGATCTTCTCGCACGTCTCACGATTATTTATCAGCTTATAATAAGGTCGTGTGAATTCCTTATGCGTGCTCTTGTCGGCTATAAACAGTCTCTCGAAAGTAGTCATCTTCTCTTTGCCGAAGAGAGGCGAATCACCACCCAGCCACAGATACCACATCAGATCGCCAGGATATACGGTCTCGTCGGCCTTGTCAGGAGAATAATAGGCTTTGCGCACCTGATCGTCCAGATAGTCCATAAGAGCCTTTCCTTTCAGCTTGGCGCTGCCCAGATCTACTTCCTGAAAATTCCCCTCCTCGTCCATAGGGATACAGCCGTGGTAAAGCAGGTTGCCGTTTACTTTAGTATATAACGCTCCATGGCTGTAGAGGAATTTAATATGATTTTGGAGTTTTTCCGAATTGACGAAAGAAGCCGAAATCGCTCTCATGACTTCAGTCTCTTCTTCAGTCAGCTCATAAGGATTGTTTTCATCAAGGGTAGGAAGATTGGCATCTCTCAGAGGCCACTTTACCCCCTCCACTTCAACGGTGCCCTCTTCAAGGTTTATCTTATCGAGGAGCAGACGTTTTTCCAGCTTGTATTCAGGATGGGATTTTATTCTCTGGCCTTCTATCTTGAACTGGCAAACGGCTATGGCCTTGTGCATCCTGGCAGCCAAATCCTCAGGCACCGGGTCGAATTCGTTTCTGTCAAGCATGTGAGGCCTGAAAAATTCACATGGATCATCTCCATAGACTTTTTCCGCAAAGGTCGCCAGAGGCCGCAGATTTATGCCGTATCCCACCTCCAGCATATCGAAATTGTTGTAGCTTATATTCATCCTCAGGACGTTGGCTATGCAGGCCCAGTTTCCTGTAGCAGCTCCCATCCATACTATATCGTGGTTTCCCCACTGAAAATCCACATCGTGATAATTCATCAGAAAATCCATAATGGTGTCGGGATGCGCGCCTCTGTCAAATATGTCGCCGATGATGTGCAGCTTGTCTACGGCCAGCCTGCTGATGGCTTCCGTAAGCTCTATTATGTATGTTTCCGCCAGTCCGCACTCAACCACGGAATTTATGATCTCGCTGTAATAATATGCTCTGTTGGCTTCGTCGTCCGCGTGGAGCAGCTCGTCTATGCTGTAGTCCATGTACTTTGGAAGCCGCTGTCTTACCCGGGAACGAGTATATTTGGTCGACACGGATTTGCATATAGTAATTAAACGATAAATTGCCGTGGCGCACCAATCGTCGAAATCTTTCTCGCTTTTTTTACGTCTCTTGATTTCGGCTTCCGCATTGTATATCAGGGAAGCCAGATCGTCCCGGTCTTTCTCACTCAGTACGGAGCCGTAATGCTCGTCTATCTTCATCTTGATGGTTCCCGACGCGCTCTTAAGCATGTGAATAAAAGCTTCATGTTCTCCGTGCAAATCGCTGAGAAAATATTCTGTGCCCTTTGGCAGCGCCAGTATCGCTTTCAGGTTTATGATTTCCGCCGACGCGGCCTCTATGTTTGGATAGTCTTTCGCCAGGCGCTTTAAATATTTGATATCTGCCATATTTTTTCCTTTCCCGAAAAGCGGCCGTCTGCTGAAAGCACGCCTTTCATCTCTTTTATAATACAATAGAGCTCATGGCAAAATCAAGGTGAAATATGATTATACGCCGCGTGCCTTGTTGATTTTTTCCGCAGCTGCCAGCACGCATCTCTCGGCTGCCAGCTCACATCTACCTGCGGCTGTCAACTCACATCTACCTGCGGCCGTCAGTGAACTTCGGTTCCTGTATAATAGTGACTCAGTATTTCCTTATATCCGCTGCCCTCTTTCGCCATGCCGTCCGCTCCGTATTGGCTCAGCCCCACGCCGTGGCCGAATCCGTCGGAAGTAAAGATTATCCTGCTCCCGTCGCCGCTGAAACTTATGGAAAACAAAGCGGAACTGAGACCGAGGGCATTTCTTATTTCAGTGCCTTTGAACGATGCTTCGCCGACCTGCATCTTCTCCACTCTGCCGCCGTCGGTGCGTGAAATTATCTCTATCGACGAGGCAGAGACGCTGACTAAAGTTCTGTCCGGATATGCTTTGGCAAGCAGAGTCTTTATCTCTTCGAGAGAAAACTCTTTTTCCTCGTTCTGGTGGCTGGCGTTTTCCTCATATGGGCTGGAAACGCTCACAAGATAAGGATAAGCTCCTGTAAACACGTCTTCGGAATTTTCTGTTTGTCCGCCGCTGGAACTGAAAAAAAGCGGCTGAGTGACCAGTTCTCCGTCGTAATACAGAAGTTCTCCCTCGGTCGCCTCACACGCTTTTCTGACTTTTTTAAATCCGCTCTCCTCCCAGCCGTCCTCATGTATTTCTATCAGCTTATCTTCGCTTTTATATGCCTGACAGTGGGTCGTATCGCACAGGGGCGCGTCCGGGTGAGACTCGGGCCTTTTTTCGTCATATTTGAGTATTTTAGCCATGGCGTAAGTTCTGGCCGCTACTGACTGAGCTTTCAGAGCCTCTTCGTCGAATGTCGACGGCATCTCGCTGGCGGTGACACAGGCTACGTATTCCTCAAAGTCTATTTCCTCTGCCTTTCCCTCCCCCGAAATCCACACGCTGACCGTTTCAGGCGTATCTACCTTGCCTGAAAAAACATCTTCCTCAGGTTTGCTCTCTTCCTGCCCGGCAAACAGCCCCAAAACAAGAGGAATACCTACAATAAAAAAGAGGGCCAAGAGCACTGCCGGTATAACTTTTCTCATTATTTTGCCTCCTATATACCCTCATTATATGTAAAAAGCGGTGAATTATCACCGCTTAGTCTGTCGATTTTCATCGTTTGCTTTTAATATGACGATTTTCTATATCGTTTTTCAATCATCTACTTTTTTAATGTCTGCCCCGAGTTCGGCAAATTTTTCTATGAATTTTTCATAGCCTCTTTCAATATGATAGATTTCTGATATTTCAGTCTGCCCTTCAGCTACAAGCCCGGCAAGTACCATCGCGGCTCCGGCTCTGAGGTCTGTCGCTATAACGCTGCAGCCTCTAAGCTTGGTATTTCCTTTTATCGAAGCCCTGTTGCCAGCCGTCTCAATGCTGGCGCCCATCTTTCCCAGCTGGGATACGTGCATGAACCGGTTCTCGAATACTGTCTCTATGACTGTGCTCGTGCCGTCTACAGTGGTCAGATAAGCCATGAACGGAGACTGGATATCTGTAGGAAATCCGGGATAAGGCAGGGTCTTTATATCCGTCGAAATCTGCGGCCCCAGATCGCCTCTGACGATTATATCCTCATCGCCTACTTCGATCCTGACTCCGCACTCGCGGAGCTTGGCTATAATCGGCTTGAGGTGATCAGGTTCCACGTTGCATACGTGGACCGCACCTTTCGTTATGGCGGCGGCCAGCATAAAGGTTCCCGCCTCTATCCTGTCGGGAATCACAGTGTGCTTCGCGCCGTGGAGCTTCTTGACGCCCTCTATCCTTATCGTATCTGTGCCTGCGCCTTTGATCTTAGCGCCCATCTTATTCAAAAAGTTAGCAAGATCGACGATTTCAGGCTCTTCTGCGGCATTTTCTATATAGGTTGTCCCCTCTGCCAGAACAGCCGCCATCATTATATTTTCCGTCGCTCCTACGCTGGGAAAGTCCAAGTATATTTGATCGCCTATCAGGCCTTGTCCTCCGGCTACGGCTTCTACGTATTCGCCGTTTTCATCCTCGCTTATCACAGCTCCGAGGATTTCAAAGCCCTTGAGATGAAGTTCTATCGGCCTGGCCCCTATGGCGCATCCGCCGGGCAGCGGTATCCTCACCCTGCCTTTTCGCGCAAGCAGAGGACCCATAACCAGTATTGAAGCCCTCATCTTGCTGACCAAGTCTTTTTCAACTTCCGTTGAATATATGTCTTCAGTGTGTATGGAAATGGTATTTTCACCTATTTCCTCTATATCTGAACCAAGGGATGAAAGGATTTCTTTCATCAGACTTACATCCCTGAGGCACGGTACCGCGTCAATGATGCATACATCATCGGAAAGAAGAGCCGCAGCCATCAGCGGCAATACCGCGTTTTTTGCACCACTAATATGCACCTCCCCTTTGAGAGGGCCGCTTTGTTTCACAATATACTTAGCCAATTCAAAAGCCTCCGCAAGACTATAATTTTTTCATTTCTTCAATGCATGTTTTGCAGACGTTTTTCCCGTGAATTGAAACCACGTCTTTTACATTTCCGCAGAATACGCATGCCGGCTCGTATTTTTTCAGCATTATATATTCTCCGTCTACAAATACTTCCAAAGAGTCCTCGGTCTTTATCCCCAAATTTCTTCTCAGTTCCACAGGGATAACTACTCTTCCCAATGGATCTACCGGTCTGACAATTCCTGTTGCTTTCATTTTTTCGTCCTCCTCTTGTTTCTTTTAGGTGTGTGTGTTATTTATCTTTATTAGTCGGTTTTCTTACAATTCCGGCAAAGCTGCTCGCTGCATTGACTATACTGGTAATAGCTGCAACTATGCTCTGATTTCCCTTAATTGAATTTACAACCGTTCCAACCGAATCACTTACTCCGTCAACTATTTTGTCTATCTTCTGTGCTTTGTCAGCAGCGACTTCGGAAACAATTTTGGCATCGTCCAATACGGAATTGACCTTTGTAAGCGTGATGATAGCCTTTCTCGTAAGTGCGATCAAATATATCAATAAAACGATAGCGAGCGCTGCCAGCAATGTCAGCAGAACTCCTTCCCAGGTTATTGTTACTGTCATAAAATCCCTCCTCATTGGCAACTCATTTTATTATACCCCAAAACTGGAAATTGCTTCAACATTTTTTTGGATTTTACGCATACATTTTATTACAGATTGTGTGCTTATGCAATGGTCTTGTGAAAGGAGATTTTGTGATGATGAATTTAATCTGGGCTGTCATATTTATCGCCTCTTTCATATATGCCTGTTTTTCCGGAAATCTTGCCAGTCTCAACGACGCTCTTACGGAGGGTTCAACTGAGGCTGTGGAGTTTATCCTAGGTCTTGCCGGCATAATGGCCATGTGGAGCGGCCTGATGGAAATCGCGGAAAGAACCGGCCTCATAAACAAGCTGTCTCGCCTTCTCCTGCCTTTCACCAAACTTCTTTTCCCCTCCCAGAAAGACCCGGAAACCATTTCGTCCATAATAATGAGCTTCATGGCTAACATTTTCGGTGCAGGCAACAGTTCAACCGTCTTTGCCCTGCGTACCATGGAAAAGCTGGACGAAGCCAACAGGCACAGTCCTATCGCCAGCAATGACATGTGCACTTTCGCGGTAGTGAATATGGCTTTTGCCCCCATATTTCCCATAATGGCCATTCAGATCCGCAGCGACTGCGGTTCTCAGGACCCTTATTCCATAGTCCTGCCGTCCATCATAACAGCCGGTATAACCATTCTCGTATCCGTGCTGGCATGCAAATTTTTTGAAAGGAGAAGCTAAATGTCACAGGTCTTCACTTTTCTTTCAGTCGGCTTTCTGCCTGTGATGAGCGCTGTCATCATAGGGTACGGTCTCTGGAAGCGGGCACCCATATACGATCTATTCATAGAAGGTGCAAAAAATGGCTTGAAAACGGCTGTAGAAATAATGCCTTTTCTCATAGGCATATTCATCGCCATAAACAGCCTGACCTCATCCGGCATACTCAACCTGATAGACGTGCTGCTGGCTCCCGTGCTCACCGCCCTCGAAGTCCCGGCCCAGCTCCTGCCTCTGATGTTCCTCAGAGCCATCTCCGGAAGCGGTTCCATGATAATCCTCCAGGACATACTGGAAAACGTCGGCCCCGATTCCTATGCCGGCCGTGTGGCCTGCGTAATGGCCGGAGGCTGTGAAACCGTCATATACGTGCTGGCGCTCTACTTTGGCGTTACAAAGGTAAAGCAAATGAGGCACGCTTTTAAAGGTGGCCTCATAGGTTACATAACAGGTATGATAGTTTCTATAATTATATGCAGATTCATGTAATAGTACGGCATCGTGCACACCTGCGGCGGCGTGCTGCAATGCGGCACCGCAGCATAGCCATGCGGCGGCGTGCCTATCGCTCGTACGCTTTCAAAATTTCCGGCGTATACTTGCCCTCATCGTCGTAGACCCAGATATTGCTGGGAAATTTCAGCTCACTGCCTCCGCCCTTGATCATATGGACTAATAGCATGTTCGGCTCCGCGTCTTTTTTAGGGCTTATGAAGCGGATTTCTTTCGGCTCCAGACCGTTTTCCCTGCCGAAGCAGCAGATATCCGCCAACCTGAAAGGCCTGTGAATCATAAAAAATTCTCCCTTAGGCTTGAGCAGATGAGAGGCGCAGGCCATAAACTCCCCCAGACCGGCAGAGGTCTCATGCCTTGCCAGCATCTTAGGCGTTTTGTCATTGGTCAGTCCGCTGCCCCGCTGAAAATACGGCGGATTTGAGACAACCATGTCTGCTTTTCCCTTGAGCTTTCTGCCCCACTCGCACTCCAAATCACCGAAATTTCCAACATCATCGTTTATAAACGATATGCGTTCTTCCAGTCCGTTGGCATCAGCGTTTCTGCAGGCTCTCTCCCAGGAATCCCGTTGAAACTCTATGCCATAGATTTTTTCAGGACAAATCTTATAATCCAATATGATAGGGATTACCCCGGTACCGGTTCCAAGATCCACCACGGTAGCTGGTTTTTCTCTGCCTTTGCGTCTTTTGGCGGCAAAATCGGCGAGGAGTACAGCGTCTATGCCGTAGCAGAAATCTTCAGGCTTTTGAATCAGCATTCTTCCACCGAAACCTGTATCGTCTATGCGCTCGCCCTCAAACAGCTCCGGCATGTCACGGCGTTTCCCGGCGACATCGCAGCTCCCGACGACATCGCAGCTCCCGACGATGCTGGCTTCGTTTCCTGAAAAGTTCATTTTATCCATAAAATCAATCCTTGATGAGTTCTTCGATTTCTTTCATGGTATCTTCGTCGACGCCCTCAAAGATGTCCATATTTTTGCTGCTGTCCCTGCGCTTTTCAAAGCGCTTTATTTCCTGCTTTTTATAAGTATAAATGTCGGATGACAGCTTTTCATCCTGCTCGTCCTGAGCTTCTTCTCCTTTTTTACCTTTCGGTTTTTCGTCGGTATAAAGCCTTACTTTTATGGTATTTTCGAGAAGATTGGTTTCAACTACCTTGGCCATGCCATCGGGAGTTTTTATCTTTTCTCCCACGTCAGGCATGCCTCTGCGGAATTCCATATATATGTCGTTTTCATATTTTAAACAGCACATCAGCCTTCCGCATATCCCGGAAATCTTCGATGGATTCAGAGAAAGATTCTGCACTTTCGCCATCTTTATTGATACCGGCTCAAAATCAGCCAGCCAGCTGTGACAGCAAAGCGCTCTGCCGCAGCTTCCTATGCCGCCCAGCATCTTAGCCTCGTCCCTTACTCCTATCTGCCTCAGCTCTATGCGCATCTTGAAAACCCCGGCCAGGTCCTTTACCAGTTCTCTGAAGTCCACTCTGCCGTCGGCGGTGAAGTAAAATACTATTTTGCTGTTGTCGAAGGTGTATTCAACGTCTATCAGCTTCATCACCAGGCCGTGCTTATCCACCTTTTCCTGGCACAGCTTCATGGCTCTTTCTTTCTTCTTTACGTTTTCTATATGCTGCTTTCTGTCCTGTTCATTGGCAATCCTGACGATCTTCTTGAGCGGAGCCACGACGTCGTTTTCGTGAATTTCCGCGATATCCATCGTCACGGTACCGAATTCCATGCCCCTAGCCGTCTCGACTATGACGTTGTCGCCCATCTTTACTTCCAGATCTCCAGGGTCGAAATAATATACTTTTCCGGCGGTTTTAAACCTTACGCCAGCTACTTTTACCATTATAATCCTCCGATTTTTAATATTAGATTTTTAACGGCGTACTGATAATTGACTTTGGCGATCAAATCGCGCCTTGCTTCTTCAATCAACTCAATACTCCTGATTATTTCCTCTCTGCGTTTTAGCTTTCTCCTCTCGTCCCTGCCGACAAGGAGTCCTTCGTAGATTCTTTCCAGTCCGTCCAGCAGCATGAAAGCGTCCTCTCTGCTTTTCATGCCTGCCGACAATGTCTGTTTGATTTCCCAGAAAGATTTTTCCTCTGAAACAGCCTCAAATATTTCTTCCGCTGTTTGGGCAAGCCTTGCTGAATCGCGTATTCTCTCGTTCAGCGAGTCGCCCGTGCCGATTGGGTCAGTCGAGCCGCCTCTGCCATTTGAACCCGTCAGCCTGCTGACCTCTTCCAGACAATATATGACACACCTCGATTTTATAGTGTCCAAGAGATTTTCTCTGTTTTCGGAAAGCAGAATGATAACCGTACCTGTGAAGGGCTCCTCCAGCGTTTTCAGCAGCCTGTTCTGTGCTCTTGCCGTCATGGTATCCGCGTCCTTGATTATCGCCAGATTTCTTTCGCCTATAGGCTTCTTCTTCAGCTCGTCCTGAAGCTTGGAAATCTGTTCGTCCTTGACAGACAGACCGTCTGATTCCACCACATGCAGGTCTTCATAATTATCATGGTCTATTTTACGGCAGTTTACACACCTGTCGCATCCTTCTCCCGGTTTTTCCAGGCACATTATCGCCTTGCACAGTTCCCTGGCAAAGCCCTCTTTATCGGAAAAGCTGTCTCCCTCGATTATATGTGCGTGGAAAACTCTGCCGTTCCTTATGCTTTCTCCTATCTTTTCTGCCAGCCTTTTATTGGACTGATATTTACCAAGAGACACCTTTTAACAATTCCTCCAGTTTCCTGTAAATGTCAAGTTTTATTTCTTCTATGCTGCGGCTGGCGTCTATACTCACGATCCTGTCAGGATATCGTTTTTCAAGTTCCAAGTACCCTTCAAAGGTTCTGACATGAAAATCGTCTTCTTCCATTTCCAGCCTGTCCTGCTGATCTTCTTTGATTCTTCTCCGGCCTACTCTCGGATCCATCTTCATGAGAAAAGTGACGTCGGGCATGCAGCCTTCTATGGCGAATCCATTGATCACAGCTACTGGCTCGCCCAGCCCTCTTCCGTATCCCTGATACGCTATGCTGGAGTCGACAAATCTGTCGCATACGACTATCTTGCCTTCCGCGAGTGCCGGTCTTATGACCTGGGCGACATGCTGCGCTCTTGCAGCCGCGTAAAGCAGTGCTTCCGTCATATCCGACATTTCTCTGAGATTTCTGTCAAGAATTATTTCCCTGAGTTTTTCGCCTATCGGCGTTCCTCCCGGTTCTCTCGTAAAGACGATATCTATTCCCTTTTCCTCAAAAAATCTTTTTATATTCTCTATCTGCGTAGATTTTCCCGAACCGTCAGATCCCTCTATGGAAATGAACAAACCCTTTCTCATCGCTTACTCCGTGTTTATAATATTGTATCTTGGTATCCTGTTCAGAATACCTGGGCTTTCACCCAACACAGCGGCACGCCCTGCCCGGCATGACGCCCTGTCAGCATGTTTTCCCTTCTGCGCCAGTTTGCGGCCGGGCGTTCTCGCTTCTGCGCAAGCTGAAAGCCTTCCGCCGCACAATTTTGTCGTCGTACGAGCATTTAACTGCGCGAGCATTGAGCCGCTCGAACATTGATTATTTGTTTTTACTGCTTTCTGCTATTTCCTGCCAAGCTCATCAACCAGCTTCTTGAGAAAATGGTAGCATACGACCGCCAAAGGAACGCAGATCAGAACTGCAAATATTATTTTTACTGCTGTCATTTTGCTCCTTTCCTCCAAACTAGCCTTGGTCGCGAGTTTAAAAAATCCATCATATCGCTTGGCAGTGTCCGCCATGCGCTTAATGGTATCTGCCTGCCGGTGTCTGCCTGCCAGCTCAATGTTGCATAATTTAAATATTTCCTGAAATATTACAACATTTCTGCTATTTTTAAAATTCTTTATGGCGTGAAAACGGCCAATGTTGTAAAATTTCTCAATTTCTCAGAATTCTACAACATGAATCCGAAATTCTGTTGTATTTTTTTAATTTTTTTATAAAATTTACAACATCACTCTATTTCTCTGTTGATTTAGAGCTGTATCGTGGCTGCAATGTTGTAAAATATAGTGGTTATTAAAAAATTCTGCAACATCGGACTCATACTGACGTCATCCAGTCAAGCAAACGGCGTTTCAATGAGCGCTATCCTTTCATGCCTTTCGGCACGCCGAATAATATAATGTTTGGTTTATAATGCTGCGCCATTTGTAATATTATGGGAAATGTTGTACAATTTTTTGTTTTGGCTGATTTTTGACAACATTTTTTAAAAAATGTGTTGGCAAATTTGCCATAAATCCGAAAAATGTACAACATCGACACAATTCGACTCACTGAAACTTCTAAAATCATGAGATCCTTTTTTAAAATGTTGTCATTTCATCAACATATTTAATTTTTGCCAACATCATGCCAAAAGCTGAACAAATCATTTTGCATTTTGCATCATCATCCCTTTCAGCTCAATATGCCGAGCTAAAGAGATCTAGCCTCACTGAAACGCCCTCCAGTCAGCCAAACGGCGTTTCAATGGCCGCTTCCTTGCGGCAACGCCGAACAATACGATGTTGGGTTCATTATACCACATATATAAAAATAAAGAAAGTGCAACATTGCATCCTATCCGTTCGTCAACCACTTCAACCCACTTCTTTTCACATGCTTTGCCAAATAAAAACGCCGGACGATTTCAGCAAGCTTATTCGCTTGGAAAGTCCGGCTTTTGTTTTTTTCATTATATTTACTTGCTCTTTAACTTACTTCTTTAATTGTCCTCCGTAAGGCCTTATGCGTGATTTTTTATGCTGCTTTAAAGCCTTCGCCCACCACTTCGTTGGAATCCATAATTATTATGAATGCATCAGGGTCGACGCTCGTAGCCGCTGTTCTTACGGCGAACATCTGCTTATTGCTGCAGGCGCACATGACAACTTCTCTTTCTTCTTCCGAATAACTTCCCTGAGCTTTTATGAAGGTACAGCCTCGTTCGGTTGTTTCGTTGATTTTCCGTGCCACCTCGCTAGGCTTGCTGGTCACTATCAGTGTCATTTTTCCTACGGAAAGACCGCACATAACCTTATCCATCACTGCAGACATTATAAAGCTTATGATCATGCCGTATATTAGATTTTCAACCTGTCTAGAAACGGCTACCGTACCTATCAGGATTACGAATGCTTCGAGAACGAAAGATATTCCTCCTATCGTAAGGTGCGGATGTGCTTTTCGCACCGACATCACAATGAAGTCCATTCCCCCTGTCGATGAATTTCTCATATAGATAATACCGTATCCTATTCCCGACAAAACCCCGGCGCATATAGCTGCCAGCAGCTTATCACCGCTGAACAGAGGGAACATCGGCGCTACCATATCTATTATCAGCGATGTTATTATTATAGTTTTTACCGACCTTATAAGAAAGCCCTTTCCTAAAGCCTTGTAGCAAATTATAGCGATAGGTATGTTCATCAGCATTGATGAAATTCCTATCGGAACTCCGAAAAGGTGATAGAATATCAGCGCGATTCCGCTTATTCCCACCATGGGAAACTCAGCAGTTACAGTAAAGTTATATGTTCCTAATCCAATGAGAATACCAGCGATTATATCAATCGCAATATCTTTAGCTAAATTTTTAACTGTTTTCATTTCATGTACCTCCATTTTAAAATACAAAACTCGCCTTTACATGACTTTCGTCTAAGCGCTGCAAACAAGTTTTAAGAGCGGCCGAAAACCGTATTCTCGGCGATTTCAAGACCACAGACTTTCATTTCTTGCAGCCAGACGAATGTCTCTAAGATAACTTAAAATCTGCTTTTAAAAGCAGTACAGCGTTATTAAAAAGGAGGCCTTAGCAGAAACCTTCGCTTTCCGGGCTGCCTTCAGACACAGCCATAGGTAAATTACAAAATATGAAGTCATACGTATTTTTCATGTCTCGGCAACTCCTTTCTAAGCGAAAAAAATAGAGCGCTTTTACGCTCTATTTTCTAGTCAAACCGGCAACGACCTACATTCCCAGGCAGCTTCCCGCCAAGTATTATCGGCGCTGGAGAGCTTAACTTCTGTGTTCGAGATGGGAACAGGTGTATCCTCTCCGCTATCGTCACCGGATTAATAAGCTCACCCGATTTGTGAAACAAATCGTTGGTGGCTTTTATGCTGGCGATTCCCTCGGCTTTAGCCGGTCTGGAATCTCTCTTCCTTTCAACTGAATGAGTACCAAAGTCTCTCTTTCTAAACCATTGGTCAAGTGTTCGACCTATTAGTACCTGTCAGCTGAATGCATTACTGCACTTACACCTCAGGCCTATCAACGTGGTAGTCTCCCACGGGTCTTACCTTAAAGGAGGAAATCTTTTCTTGTGGGGGGCTTCGCACTTAGATGCTTTCAGCGCTTATCCCGTCCGTAGGTAGCTACCCAGCTATGCCCTTGGCAGAACAACTGGTACACCAGAGCTACGTCCATCCCGGTCCTCTCGTACTAGGGACAGCTCCACGCAAATTTCCAACGCCCACAGCGGATAGGGACCGAACTGTCTCACGACGTTCTGAACCCAGCTCGCGTACCTCTTTAATGGGCGAACAG
>UQXL01000004.1 GCA_900545135.1 uncultured Eubacteriales bacterium
CCTACCCTATCAACTATATTAAATTGTAGAAAGCACCTTACTTGATGCTTTATTTGTCATACACTTTTTTAGTCAAAATTTTTTTAGAAAAAGTTTGAGATTTTTATTGACTATTCATAGTTGGTCTCCTCTTATTGTTATATTAAGAGTTTTAAACTATCTTTGTCAACATATTATGTGTTGAAAGTAAGTGTTATATAAAAAAACAGGAAAAGTTTCAAGATATTTTAAATATTTTGAATCACATTTCCTGTTTATATCTCTATTTTTTACCAAACACGCAAACGCTTTATTTATTCTATTTCTCCACTTCCTTTATCAGTTCTTCCATCAACGCGCCTACCTGAGTGAAATTCATATTCGGTATATACATACTCTCCACCATCATATGGGTTTCCTTGGCTTTTGCCAGGTATCTCACGGTCTTGTTGAGCAGGATATCATACTCGTCGTTCAGCGTCTCTATCAGCTCTTCGTTATTCTGCAGCACCATGCTGTCCATGTAGTCGTTCATGTCGATGAAAGCTATCTTCTGAGGTCTGCCGTCCACGTTGATGATCTCCCATGGCTCTATATCATGATAACGGTTGACCGATATGAAAGCAGTCTTAAGCTCCGGGATCACGATATGTTCTATCTTTTCTTCAGGGCTCATGGCGCAGTAGTATGTCTCGATATCGAATCCCCGGTAAACGGCTCCCTCTGAAACTATTTCCATAAGGCTTGTATTGCTGTATCCCACAGGAACGTTGATCATATAAATCTTCTCCATATTTCCCAGCAGGCTGGTGATATAGTTGACTGTTCCGGAAGCTGTGATTGCGCCGGCAAAAAATTTCTTTACTTTTCCCGGTCTCAGGGATATGTCGTAGTCCCCGTATTCCTTTCCCACGATGTCGGCTATCACCTTGTATATCTCGCTGGCGCACAGTGCCTCTGAATATACCTCTTCCAGGCTTCTGAAAACGCTTTTAGCCGCGTTTAAGTAATTATAGGCAATTCTGTACCATCTTGACGTTTCCTCGTTTAAATCGATTATTTCGCTCTTATTGGCGGCGATGCCGTCCTCATTCCAGTACTCGCCCAAATTGACTATCCTGTCCACAGCTCCGGGAGTTATGGGATCGGTAACGTGAGGACTTGTTCCGTCTATGAAAGCTATCTTCATGTTTTTTAAAACAATACCGTCCAGAGAATTTTCATCTGCGGAGCAATGGAGGAAATCGACGTCCTCTCCTTTTTCAGCAAAATGCTCGCCTATCCTTTTCATGAAAGTAGATTTTCCAGTTCCCGGCCCGCCTTTGATGCATATTATCTTGTTGGCCTCTCTTTGTCCCAAAATGTATTTATAATAAGAGAAAAATCCCAGCGGAGTGTTATTTCCGGGGAAATAATGTCTTTCTACAGACAAACTAATACCTCCTTAACACAATATATTTTCATATTATGCCAAGGAGGTTTTCCGCGTTCTATTTTAATTTTTCTATAGATCTCCGTCGCGCCTGTCATAACGCCCATTGTAATACTCTTTCGCATAAAAACTCCGGCCATCAGAGCCGCTGGACCCATTCTGTCCTCCCGCTTCCGTGCTGGCCATTTCCGGGCTGGCCGCCTGTTCCTGATAATGAGGTTCCGGCCTGTCCTCATGTTCATGCGCTGGCGGATTCGGCCTGTCCAGCTTATTCTGGGAGACTACCACCAGATTTCCCGTCAGCAGCTCGTAAAACGCTACCGAAGCTATTGACATATAGGTTGAAAGAGGTATGATGCTGATTGCCGCAATGATAACGACTATAATGCCTACGGAAAAGATTATCGAGTAAGCCCTGAAAATGAAAAACTGTACCGAAATTGCATACGTAACGATAAAAATGGACAGCACTGCCGCTACGAATAATGCCCATAAAAGTATCCAGCCGATGAAGGATAACTGCAGGCAAAAGAGCTTGCCTTTATTGCCTTTCATCATCAGCTTGCTTTCTCTTATGCACTGCAGGATTTTCTTTTCGCGGTCGTCTGCAAGGATGAACATGGACTGGCTGTACCTCAAAGCAGCCAATATCATCAGAACCGAGGCAATCACTGCAAATAACAGAGTAGCCAGAATCTCGTAAGTTAAGAGTGTGATTATCACGCCCGGAATCAAGGCCGCCATTCCCCATGCTACAGTTCTTATATAAACCATAAAGTAAAGTCCTACAGTTTTTGGAAAGAACGTAAAACCTTTAAAGATATCTGAATAGGCTGTTCTCTTCGTTCTGAAAGCTTTCAGTATAAACATATTGAATCCTATGACGAGAGGCGCAATAAGCAGGGCATCGACAAATCCCATCAGCATGCTGGTAAAATTGATCTGGTAATAATTATAATCAATATAGAAATATCTGTATATAGGCACCGCTTCAGCAAAGATACCGGTTAAAAAGCTTATCGCGAAAGACAGCATAATGTATATGAAAACTCCCAGAATAAGTCTCCACCAGTTTCCTCTTGCGGCGTTCCGCGCTATTTCCCTTATCTTAGAGCATGGCTCAGTTACTATATGATGTTCCATAGATTAGAATTCTCCTTCTCTGTTATTTCCGACCACTACTAAATTTTCAGTCACCAGCTCATAAAACACAGTCTGCGACATAAATCTGTACAAGTCCACTGCAACCAAGGGAATGGACATGATAAGCCATATTATTACCGAAATTATTCCTGTAGTATCGAACAGGTCAGTCAGCATGCTCGGCAGGCTGGCTAAAATATACCATCCTATAAAAGTGAGATTGAGATAAAACAGCTTTCCTTTGTTGCCCAGCATAAGTCTCTTGCTTTCGTTGATACACTGGGAAGCGCTCCAGTCAGGATGGTCTGCCTGAAGATAAAAACACTGGCTATATCTGTATGAAGCTACTATTCCCGGTATGCCAAACAGCAGTGACCAGAGAAAAACTTTTACTGCATATAGCAGATACAGCAGGAATGTCTTGATAAATATGCTGAATCCTTCAAAGACCATACCGCAGTCTGTCTCTTTCTTTCTGAAAAAAGTCAGAAGAAACATGGAAAGTCCATAAGTAAGCGCGCCCTTGACAAACAGCTCATAAAGCCAGCTGGCATATCCGATAAACATCTCCACTCTTTGTCCGTAAGGAAATACAAAAGTCCTTGTCGTAAAGAAGAAAACGTCCAGCAAGGCCATCATACCTGACAGCATGAAAAAGTATATGAACACGCCCACAAACATCCTCTGCCAGTTGCCGGCCAGTGCATTCCTCGCTATTTCTCTGATCTTAAAAGCTGGTTCAATCACTATTCTGTTATCCATAAATACTCCTTTAAATAATGTTAATTTATACTGATTATCTAACTTGTCTATGAATTTTGTATTCTGCGGCTGCTCAGAGCCCAGCAGCTGTTAAAACTCAAGTATCGCTCAGAGTCTGCTGCTCAGCGCCCTCCGCATTGCATGCTCACCTCATCATAAGTCTGCTCTGCTCGCCCAAAACGATCTCCGCGGGAGCATGTTTCATTTTTCTGAGCGAGCCAAGCCTAAATTTTTAAGTGGAGCAATCTTAAATTTCTGAGCGGGCCAAGCCTAAATTTTCTGAGCAGGGCAAGCCTTAATTCAATTTATTTGCATTTCAGACTAATTTGTCTGTGTTAGCAGAAATGTTGTAGAATTTAAGGATTTTATAAAATTCTACAACGTTGAGATGTTAGCCTACGTGAGTCGCACAATGTGCGACATGTAATCTGTAATATTATGGAAAATGTTGTACAATTTTTTATTTTGACTGATTTTTGACAACATTTTTCATTTTAGAGCGTGCCGAAACTTGTCGAATCAGCTATTAAAACGAGCCGATGTTGGCATATCTTTATAAAATCTGAAAATTTGCCAACATTTTTTAGAAAAGGTGTTGGCAAATTTGCCACAAATCCGAAAAATGTACAACATCGACATGATTCGACTCGCCAAAGTACCCAAAATCGTAGAAGTCTTTCCAAAATGTTGGCATTTAAGCAGCATTTTTAATTTTTGCCAACATTCAACCGACTAAACCGTTTCTAATTATACATTTTCCTTTTCTATCGCTTCAATAAATTAAGTCCGTCAAAGCGTTTCAATATCCGCGTCCTCTCGGCGAAGCCGATATAATCGTTACAATCTCCTGCGGACATTATACCACAAAGCAAGTTTAGCAAAGTGATTCAATGAACCCTACCCTGCGGCAACGCCGAACAATACGATGTTGGGTTCATTATACCATTCCAAAGAATATTTGACAATGACATTAAATAGTTCTATAATGATAAAATGCTAGGGGAGCTTATGCTGAGATAATACTGCAGTTTTGCAGTTTGACCCTCAACACCTGATCCGGTCAATGCCGGCGTAGGGAAGCAAAAAAACGTTATTTTTTTGTGCGGTTCCCCTCCTATAACAAAGGAGGATTTTTTATGTCAACACAAACAAAAGGAAGAAACAATTTACATCAGTTAGTGCTTTGCGCCGTACTCATAGCTCTGGCGACAGTTCTGGGAATGATCAAACTCCTGGATCTTCCTTACGGCGGCTCTATCACACTTATGAGCATGCTGGCCGCTACACTGTGCGGTTACTACTGCGGAACAGCTAAAGGCATAGTCGCATGTATGGCTTTGGGATTGATCAATTTGATCCTTGGTTCAAGCATAATTCATCCTGTACAAGTGATACTGGACTACTTCCTGGCTTTCGGTCTCATGGGCCTTTCCGGCCTGACCGCCAACAAGAAGCACGGTCTCACCACAGGATACATAATCGGAGTTACTGCCAGATTTATCTGCAGCTTTCTCTCAGGCTTCATATTCTTTGCAGAATATGCTCCTGAAGGAATGAATCCTATATGGTATTCCTTCGTTTACAATATCATCTACATCGGAACAGAAGCCATAATAACCATCATCGTTATAAACATTCCTGTCGTCAAAAACACTCTGGTAAGGCTGAAAGAGCAGATTTAAAAAATGGCTTATCAGTTTTAATATTATGACTATATAATGCTGATTCCCCCTCTTTATGTGAAATCTTTTATGAAAGGAGCACCCTTATCATGATTAGATTTACAGATTTCAGAGGGGGATAGTTTTTAGTAATTTCAGATAATTTTTCTAGTCCTGATAAAAATTTCAAATACCCATTGATAAGTGAAGAATAGAATGTTAAAATTATATCTAACAAAATCATACATACAAGAAAGGGAGTTTAAAAAATGTATAGTACGATCAAATATGAAGTAAAAGAGTCAATAGGTTATATCACCATCAATAGACCTGAGGCTCTGAACGCTCTCAATAAAACAGTTCTCGAAGAACTTTTCGACGTATTCAACAAGATCGACGCAGATAAAGATATAAGAGCCGTTATCCTGACCGGCGAGGGCCGTTCGTTCGTCGCAGGAGCCGATATAGCGCAGATGAGTACGCTGTCGGTAGCCGAAGGCCGCGCTTTCGGAGCCTATGGTCAGAAAGTAATGAATTTCATAGAAAAGATTGAAAAACCTGTAATCGCTGCAGTAAACGGCTTTGCTCTCGGCGGAGGCTGTGAACTTGCCATGGCCTGTGATTTCAGAATAGCCTCAGCCAAAGCAAAATTCGGTCAGCCTGAAGTGGGGCTCGGCATCACTCCGGGTTTCGGCGGCACGCAAAGGCTTTCCAAGCTGGTGGGAAAAGGCATGGCCAAGATGCTCATTCTTACGGCTGAAACCATCAGCGCCGACGAAGCTCTCAGAATCGGACTCGTAGAAAAAGTCGTGGAGCCTGAACAGCTCATACCTGTATGCGAAGAAATTGCAAAGAAGATAGCCTCAAAAGCTCCTATCGCCGTAGCCATGTCCAAGACATGCATCAATAAAGGCTATCATCTCGATCTGTTTTCAGGTTCCGCCCTTGAAGCAGAAGCTTTCGGCGGCTGCTTCGGTACAGAAGATCAAAAAGAAGGCATGAAGGCTTTCCTCGAGAAAAGACCTGCTGAGTTCAAGAATAAATAAGATTTTTAAAGATTATATGGCCCGCGATCGATAACACATTATCATCATTTTGATAATGTGCAATGCCATAAGGCGCTGCGGCCAGCAATACATCGACAAACAATGAACCTCCGTTCAATGCGGAGGTTCATTGTTATATTCACGTTGTCCCCTGCAATTTCACTGTTATCGCAAGCAGTCGGATCCGCAGTCCGCACCGCAACCACAATCAGATCCGCAGTCCGCCTCGCAGATTCCATGGCTTTCGTTGTGAAGAAGCTTGTGCTCCTTTCCTTTCAGTATGCCCTCATATAAATCTATGACGAAAGGATTGTCGCTGGAAATCTTGATCTGCTTGGAGCCGTCGACTTCGTAAAGTCCCTTTGCTCTCGCTTTCTTCGTATCGGCAGTTATAGGCACAGGCTGACCGCCGCCGGCTATACAGCCGTTCTTGCAGGCCATGACCTCGACGAAATCGTAATAAAGCTCGCCGCTCTTGATACCGTCCATGACGTAGGCAGCGTTTTTCAGGCCGTTTACTACGGCTATCTTTATCTCTCTGCCCTTGATTTCAACCTTGGCTTCCTTTATTCCCTCAGGTCCGCGTATGCCGGTAAAGCTTATCCACTCCAGGTCCTCCGTCTTGTAGCTTCCCACCAGTCTTCTGAGAACGGCTTCAGTCACTCCTCCTGTCACTCCGAATATAGCTCCGCCTCCGGAGGAAATTCCGAAAGGTATATCCAAAGCCTCTGCGTTGAGCTCCGACAGATCGATTCCTGCTTCCTTTATCATTCTCGTTATTTCAGTGGTGGTCAGAACGTAGTCCACATCCATCTCGCCCTCTGTCCTGTGCTCAGGCCGGAGTATCTCGGCTTTCTTAGCTGTACAAGGCATAATCGAGACAACCACGGTCTTTCGCCCGTCGTCCTTGTTCAACCTGGACTGTTCCTTGACTACGGCGCCGAACATCTGCTGCGGAGAGCGGCAGGAAGAGATATGCTTTCTCAGCTCAGGATACTTTTCTTCGCAGAATTTGACCCAGGCCGGGCAGCAGGAAGTGAACAGAGGCAAGTCTTTGCCCTCCTCCAGCTTTTCCATCAGTTCCTTGGATTCCTCCATTACAGTCAGGTCCGCGCCGAAGTTGGTGTCGTATACCTCGTCGAAACCCATGAGCCGCAATGCCGCCACCAGCTTTTCGATGGAATTATCGCCTTTTTTGATTCCGAACTTATCTCCGACAGCAACTCTCACGGCAGGAGCTATCTGCGCCACGACTCTCGTATTCTTATCGGCTAAAGCCTCCCAGACGGGATGGATATTCTGTTTAACCGTTATAGCTCCCGTAGGGCATACGACGCGGCACTGGCCGCAGCCTACGCAGCTGGTCTTGGAAAGCGGCCTGTCAAAAGCAGTAGTCACTCTCATCTTCGAGCCTCTGTGGGCAAATTCCAGTATGCCCAGACCCTGTATTTCCGTGCACGTCCTCACGCAGTCGCCGCACAGAATACATTTGTTTGGGTCTAAAACTATGCACTCGGAGCTGTAGTCAAGAGGCAGCTTAGGCTTGTTGTTTTCAAATCTGACGTAGTTTACGCCCAGCTGGTTGGCCAGTTTGAGCAGTATACACGCGCCGTTGGTGCGGCATGTGGTGCAGTCTGTGCAGTGGGAAGCCAGCAGAAGCTCTATTATCATCTTTCTGTGATGCTGTAATTTCAGCGTATTGGTATAGATGACCATTCCTTCTCTCGGAACCTCTGAACATGAAGCGAAAATTTTTCCCTTATCGTCCTCTACCACGCACATTCTGCATGAGCCGTAAGTGGAAAGCTCCGACAAATAGCAGAAAGTAGGAAGCTCTATGCCTGCTTTTCTTATTACAGACAGTACATTTCTCTCATCGCTGAAAGCGACTTTCTTGTTGTTTATCGTCATATACTTCATCTGTCGATACCTCCTACCATTCTATGCGTATAGCGCCGAAAGCGCATGCGCTCTCGCAGGCTCCGCATTTGATACATCTTTCGCTGTCTATCACGTAAGGCTCTTTTATCTTGCCGCTTATGGCGTCAGCCGGACAGTTCCTGGCGCACTTGGAGCAGCCTTTGCACCTTTCCGGACTTATTACGAAGCGCCTCAGCTCCGTACAAGTATGGGAAACGCACTTTTTCTCCACCACATGCTGCATGTATTCGTCACGGAAAAGTTTCAAGGTGCTCCTTACAGGCAGAGCCGCGCTCTTGCCCAGTCCGCAGAGAGCCGTTTCAGTTATGGTTTCCGCCAGCTCGTCCAGCAAATCGAGATCCTCAGGCTTGCCCTTTCCGGCTACTATCCTTTCAAGGATTTCCAGCATGCGCTTTGTTCCCTCGCGGCAAGGTACGCATTTTCCGCAGCTTTCTTTTTGAGTGAAATTCATGAAAAATCTGGCCACTTCCACCATACAAGTGCTGTCGTCCATTACGACGAGGCCGCCTGAGCCTATCATAGCGCCCATTTTTTTCAGCGAATCAAAGTCCAGGCTTACATCAAGCTGCGGCGTTATGAGACATCCTCCGGACGGTCCTCCTATCTGAACAGCTTTAAACTGTCCGTCGTTTTTGATGCCTCCTCCTATGTCGAAGATTACTTCTCTCAGCGTAGTTCCCATAGGAACTTCGATAAGTCCTGTGTTTTTTACGCTGCCTGTAAGGGCGAAGGCTTTAGTGCCCGGGCTGGTCTCAGGGCCTATGGATTTGAACCATTTTGCGCCTTTGTTTATTATTCCCGGAACGTTGGCGTATGTCTCCACGTTATTGAGCACAGTAGGTCTGTCGAAAAGGCCGTGTTCCACAGTCCTGGGCGGTTTTACCCTCGGCATTCCGCGGTTTCCCTCGATGGAAGCTGTAAGCGCGCTGCCCTCGCCGCAGACGAAAGCGCCTGCTCCTCTGCTTATGTATATCTTGAATGAGAAATCTGAGCCGAGAATATTATCTCCAAGCAGTCCTGCTTCTTCCGCCTGCTCTATGGCGTTTTTCAGACGGCTTACAGCAAGGGGATATTCAGCTCTCACATAAATATATCCCTCCTGGGCTCCCACAGCATAGGCGGCAATCATCATGCCCTCCAGCACTCTGTGAGGGTCTCCCTCCATTATGCTCCTGTCCATAAAGGCTCCGGGGTCTCCCTCATCACCGTTGCAGACGACATAGCGGTGTTTTTCCTCCTGTCTTGCCACCTGGCTCCATTTGTAACCTGTTTTGAAGCCTCCGCCACCGCGGCCTCTGAGATTTGATTCGCTGACTTCTTCAATGACTTCCTCAGGAGTCATCTCAAAAAGAATCTTGGCCAGACCCTTATAGCCGCCTTTAGCGATGTATTCCTCTATGTTTTCTGCATCTATGTGGCCGCAGTTTTCCAGCACTATTCGCGTCTGTTTCTTGTAGAAAGGAATTTCTTCCTGTCTGGCGTATTCTATCCCATCCTGTCTATAGAGCAGTTCCCTGATTATTTCGCCTTTTTTTACTGTTCTCTCGAATATCTGTCGGCAATCACTGACAGACACTTTTGTATACAGTATACCCAAAGGCTCAATTCTCATCAGCGGTCCCATCTCGCAGAAACCATGACAGCCGCTCTTCTTCACGCCTATCTTTTCCGCCATTGAATCCTCTGCCGTATCACTTTGCGCAGCCTCGTTATTATGTATATCGCCGCACGCTATGCCGGCTCCGAAGTGTATCTCCACATCAGGATTGTCCTCCGCCAGCATTTTCATTTCCTCATAAATTTCACCTGAACCTCCTGCCAGGCAGCCGGTTCCAGCGCAGATCAGTATTCGGCATCTGCAATTATCTATTTTAGCCTTTGCGCTTCTCGCTTTCTTTTCCAAAGCTGCAGCGCTGTTTATTCTCTGCATAGTCTATGCTCCTCTCAGTTCAGTTATAAGAGCTGCCGCCGCTTCCGGAGTCATGGCAGGATACACTTTATCGTTCACAGTAAGCACCGGAGCCAGTCCGCAAGCGCCAAGACACGAGACGGTTTCCAGCGTAAACATCATATCGTCCGTCGTAGCCTTATCCTCAGACAGTCCCAGCATGCTGTAAAGCTTCTCAAGTATGGGTATGGACTTGCGCACATGACATGCCGTTCCGTCGCATACTTTTATCACATACTTGCCTTTTGGCTCAAATGAAAAGTTCTCATAAAATGTAGCGACGCTGTAAGCTTTCGCTTCCGTTATCCCTATTTTTTCCGCCACGTAAGACAAAAGCTCACCGGGAAGATAGCGGTACTCGTTCTGTATATCCTGTATGATAGGAATAAGCGACGAGCTGTCAGCGCCATGCTGCGCTATTATCTCATCAGTTTTGTCGTAATAGCTCCTTTCTAACATAAGTCCCTCCTGCTGTAAGTAAAAATAATTCCTGCAAAAGCGCGGATCGCTGTAAAAAAACGTTCCTGCGCTTTTGATAAAAACGTGAAACGATCAATAAAATTGCTTCGTCAATTTATTATATTAAAGGCTGGGACAAATTGCAATAGTAAGTCGTTATCCTTTTAACAATTTTTTGTCTGCCTCACATAACTTGACGCCGGCATATATAATGCCGGCGCCGTCTGCTATGCATGCTTTTAAATTTTATATGTCTGGAACTTGTCGTTTTCTTCTTTTACGTCTTCCCTGAATTCATATTCATTTCCAGGAAGAATTGCGTTGGCTGCGATGCCCACTATCGAAGCTATGGCAAGGCCGGAAAGCGTGATGTCTGCGCCCAGCAGAGTGAAGGTTATTCCTCCCAGGGAGTTAAAGCCGAGGGCGCACACCAGTATCAGAGCCGCTATGATGGTATTTCTGCTTCTCGTGAAGTCCACGCGGTTTTCAACTACGTTTCTTATGCCGATAGCGGAAATCATGCCGTAAAGTATGAAGGAAATGCCTCCTATGGTAGCCGCCGGGATACATTCGATCACGAAAGCCACCTTTGGGATACAGGATAAAGCTATGGCGAATACGGCCGCTATCCTCATGACCATAGGGTCATATACTTTAGTCAGGGCGAGAACGCCTGTATTTTCTCCGTAAGTAGTGTTGGCCGGAGCGCCTACCGCCGCAGCCAGGCAAGTTGCCAGACCGTCCCCGAGCAAAGTTCTGTGGAGTCCAGGATCAGCGATGTAGTTCTTTCCTGTGGTGGCTCCTATCGCTGAAATATCTCCTATGTGTTCCATCATCGTGGCTAGGGCTATCGGCATTATGGTTATAATTGCGCTTACATCGAACTTCATGAGGGTGATTTCAGGCAGTCCCACTATCGCCTCGTCCTGTATGCCGGAAAAGTCCACTTCTCCCATCAGTATAGCCGCCAGATATGATACGGCCACGCCTATGAGTATAGGTACGATTTTCGCCATGCCTCTGCCCCATATATTGAATACGATGACTGTGGCCAGCGCGATCAGCGCGATCGGCCAGTTGGTGGCGCAGTTGTTTATCGCTGAAGGAGCCAGTATAAGGCCGATGGAAATGATGATAGGTCCTGTAACGACGGGAGGAAAGAACCTCATGACTCTTTTGGCCCCGAAGCCTTTTATCAAAGCTGACAGCAGAAGATACAGAAGTCCGGCGCAGAAAACACCGCCGCAGGCGTATGGCAGCATCTCTATGTTAGGCGTTCCGTCCTCCATGAGAGGCGCTACAGCCGCATATCCTCCGAGGAAAGCAAAGGACGAGCCTAAAAACGCCGGAACTTTTCCCTTAGTCAAGAGATGAAACAGCAGCGTTCCTGCCCCGGCCATCAGAAGAGTGGTTGCTATCGGAAGTCCTGTCAGTATAGGCACCAGCACGGTTGCTCCGAACATGGCGAATGTATGCTGGAGCCCCAAAATAATGGTCTTGCCGGCGCCTAAAGTTTTTACGTCAGTAATTGGTTCATTGTTGTTCATAAATCTTGCCCTCCCTGTGAATTATTGTTTTCTACATATGAATTATCCTATAAAAAGGACTTCCTATTGGGAAGTCCTTTAATAAGTCTTGAATTGTCTACAGCAGACCGCCGATCTCTACGAACAGAGGAGCGAATACTACTGCTACTATTGTCATAAGCTTTATGAGAATGTTGATTGAAGGACCGGATGTATCCTTGAACGGGTCGCCTACAGTATCTCCTACGACAGCGGCTTTATGAGGTTCAGAACCTTTTCCGCCGTAATTTCCTTCTTCAATGTATTTCTTGGCATTGTCCCAAGCTCCGCCGGCATTGGCCATCATGATGGCAAGCAGTACGCCGGAGGATAATGCTCCGCCCAGCATTCCGCCTAAAGCGGCAGGTCCTAAAACGATACCTACAAGCAGAGGCGCTATGATAGCCATGATACCCGGGGCAATCATTTCTTTAAGAGCAGCCTTGGTGGAAATGTCAACGCAGTTAGCATAGTCAGGCTTTGAAGTTCCTTCCATTATGCCCTTGTCTTCTCTGAACTGTCTTCTCACTTCTTCAATCATCTGATTGGCAGCTTTTCCTACTGAATTCATAGTCATAGCTGAGAACAGGAACGGAAGCATAGCTCCGATGAACAGTCCGATGATTACGATAGGGTCAAGCAGGCTGATAACATCCAGGTTTGTAACTGCCGCGTATGAAGCGAACAGAGCCAGAGCTGTCAGTGCAGCTGAACCGATGGCGAAACCCTTACCGATGGCAGCTGTGGTGTTGCCAACTGAGTCAAGCTTGTCCGTGATTTCTCTTACGTCGTGAGGCAGCTCTGACATTTCGGCGATACCGCCTGCATTGTCGGAAACAGGACCATAAGCGTCAACGGCTACGGTCATACCTGTAGTTGAAAGCATACCTACGGCAGCAAGAGCGATTCCGTAAAGTCCTGCGAACTGATAAGCGACGAATACGCCTACGCATATGAGGATGATAGGCCACAGAGTCGACATCATGCCTACTCCCAAGCCGCTGATGATAGTAGTAGCGGCTCCTGTCTGAGACTGTTCTGCAATTTTCTTAACTGATTTGTAATCTGCGGAAGTATAGATTTCCGTGATCTTTCCTATCGCTATACCTACCACAAGTCCGGAGATGATGGCAGCTGCATAAGTGTAGTCTCCCAGCATGCTCTTGGAGAAATATATCGTAGCGATTATAACGATGATTCCGCTTATATAAGTACCCATGTTGAGAGCGCTGGCAGGATTGCCGCCTTCCTTTCCTCTCACGCACATGATGCCTATTACTGAAGCGAGTATGCCTATAGCTGATATCACAAGCGGGAATATTGCAGCCGTAGTTTCTGAGAAAGTGGCCGTCTCCGCTGAAGTCATAACAGCTACGGAAGCCAGTGTGATGGCTGAAATTATTGAACCTACATAGGATTCAAACAGGTCTGAACCCATTCCGGCAACGTCGCCTACGTTATCGCCTACGTTGTCCGCGATAACTGCAGGGTTTCTAGGGTCGTCCTCAGGGATGCCTGCTTCTACCTTACCTACAAGGTCTGCTCCTACGTCTGCAGCTTTAGTATAGATACCGCCTCCGACTCTTCCGAAGAGAGCCATAGAGGAAGCGCCGAGACCGAAGCCTGTAACGCATTCTACTACTGTAGCTAAATCAAGAACTACAACTACAAGTCCGAGTCCGAAAAGGCCGAGGCCTGATACGCACAGACCCATAACGGCTCCGCTTCTGAACGCGATCTTGAGAGCTTTGTTCATTCCGGATTCTCTGGCAGCGTTGGCAGTTCTCACGTTACCTGCGGTAGCCACCTTCATTCCGAAGAAACCGGCCAGTACTGAAAGCAACGCTCCGCATACGTAGAGCACTGCTGTCGTCCAGCTCTGTAAGCCAAGTCCTATCAACAAGAATAATAAGACAATTACGATGACCATTGTCTTATATTCTCTTCTCAGGAACGCCATAGCACCTTCTCTGATGTATCCGGCGATTTCCCTCATTCTGTCTGTACCTTCGTCAGCCTTGAGAATCCATGCTGCTAAGCAAAACGCAACAACTAGTCCAAACGCGGCTGCACATACAGCAAAAATGTCCATGTTTGATACCTCCTGCTCACTTTTAACGCTGAAGAAGAGGCACGCTAAAGCACCTCCCTACGCAAAGTGAATATTAAATAATAATAAACGTTTTAATTGCGAAGCTAGTCCATTGCCACCAGCGCCAAAGACAGCACTACGAACAGGATAGCTCCTACTGTTGTAATTTTTGACAATATAGCCTCATAGCCCTTGCTCTTCTTCTTTCCGAAAAGCTGTTCAGCTCCGCCTGCGATAGAGCCGGAAAGCCCTGCGCTGTTGCCCGACTGCAGAAGCACGCTGGCGATGAGAACGATGCTTGAGATTGCCAATAAAATCATTAAGAACAGTCTCATAATTTTCCTCCTACATTATAACTCGATTAGTATACCATACAAACAATGTCGAAATCAAGTTAAAAGTTGACAATTTCAATAAATTTTAGCGGATCCAAACTTGCTCCGCCCACCAGCGCTCCGTCTATTTCTTCCATGTTCATGATTTCCGTAGCATTTTCAGGCTTGACGCTGCCGCCGTACTGGATCACTATCTTGTCCGCTGTCTCTTCATCATATATTTCTGTCAGCGTTTCCCTTATGCATGAACACATTTCATTGGCCTGCTCGGGAGTTGCGGTCTTTCCGGTGCCTATGGCCCATACAGGCTCGTATGCTATGGTAACCTTGCAGGCGTCGTTGCCGCTGATACCGCTGAATGCGGCTTTTACCTGAGAAGAAACCAGGCTCTGTGCCTTTCCTGCCTCCCTCTCCTCCAGTTTTTCACCTACGCATACTACAGGCAGAATTTTGGATTGGAGCAAAGCTTTGAGCTTGAGATTGACAGTCTCGTTTGTCTCGCCGAAATACTGGCGTCTTTCAGAATGTCCCACAAGGCAGTAGTCTACGCCCAGTTCCTCAAGCATTTCTACAGAAATCTCTCCTGTAAAAGCGCCCTCTTTTTCAAAATGAACGTTCTGTGCGCCTACGCCTATGCCGCTGCCTGAAAGCTCTTCTTTCAGAGCCTGAAGCTGCGTATAAGGCGCAAAGATTGCAGCCCTTACGTCCGTATCGTGATAAAGCTTTTTAAATTCGCAGGCAAATTCCCTCGCCTCGCTGATGGTCTTGTACATCTTCCAGTTTCCCGCGATGAACGGTATTCTCATATAGCTTTCCCGCCTTTCTTATCTTATCCTCTTACTTATCCGATCTTATCTTCCAGAACGGCCACGCCCGGCAGCTCTTTGCCTTCGAGGAATTCAAGAGAAGCTCCTCCGCCTGTGGAGATGTGACTCATCTCTGAAGCCAGTCCGAACTGGGTCACCGCCGCGGCAGAATCTCCGCCTCCGATGACTGTCACCGCCTCTGATTGAGCCATCGCCTCGGCCACCGCTAAAGTTCCCTTGGCGAAGTTTTCCATCTCGAAAACGCCCATAGGTCCGTTCCATACGACGGTCTTTGCATTGAGGATTTCTTCCTTATATATGGCCGCCGTTTCAGGTCCTATATCGAGTCCCATCATGTCTGACGGAATTTCTTCAGCTTTATAAACTCCGGTCTCTGTATCGTTCTTGAATTCTTTGCCGCATACCACGTCCACGGGGAGCAGGAACCTCACCTTATTTTCTTCGGCTTCCCTGATGAGGTCTTTAGCCAGATCTACGCTATCCGCATCGAGGATGGAAGTTCCGATTTCATATCCCATGGATTTGAAGAAAGTATAGGCCATGCCGCCGCCTATTATCAGAACGTCGACTTTGTTAAGCAGATTTCTTATCACCGATATCTTGTCGCTCACCTTGGCTCCTCCCATGATGGCGACGAAAGGTCTCTGCGGATTTTCCACGGCGTTGCCTAAAAACTCCAGCTCCTTTTCTATCAGAAAACCTGATACGGCCGGCAGATACGAAGCGATGCCGGCTGTCGAAGCGTGGGCTCTGTGGGCAGTGCCGAACGCGTCGTTGACAAATATATCCGCTAAAGAAGCCAATTCCTTGGCAAATTCTTCTCCGTTCTTGGTTTCTTCCTTTCTGAAGCGGACGTTTTCAAGAAGCATCACCTGGCCGCCTTTGAGCTGTCCGGCTTTTTTTCTTACCTCATCGTCCACGACGCTGTCAGAGGCGGCGAAGATCACATCTGTACCGAGGAGCTGCGAAAGTCTGTCTGCAACAGGCTTTAATGTGTATTGTGCGTCCGGCTGTCCGCCCGGTCTTCCCAGGTGGGACATCAGTATAACTGCCGCATTTTCCCCGATAAGGTACTGTATCGTCGGCAGCGCCGCTTTTATTCTCGTATCGTCGGTGATCTGTCCGTCTTTGAGGGGAACGTTGAAATCGCATCTGGCGATGACTTTCTTATCTTTGACTTCTATATCCCTGATAGTTTTTTTCATTTTCAAGCCTTTCTTTTCATTAAATATTCAGCAAACTCGCCGTCCCCTGGCGCTCTTCCCGCGCCGCGGCAGATGACGCCGAGGGTGATGGGCAGGTGCGCGGGGCGGCGAGCAAATTATTGGTTCTAGCCTACGCTGTGTATGTACTTTATCATTTCAAGAATCTTGCTTGAATATCCGAATTCATTGTCATAAAAGGCAATAAACTTGAAGAAATGGTCGTTCAGTTCTATGCCCTCCCTCGCATCGAAGATGGAAGTGCATGGATCGCCTACGAAATCTCCGGAGACAACCTCGTCGTCCACATATTCCAGAACTCCTTTCATATAAGTTTCTGACGCTTCCTTTACCTTTGCGCAGATTTCTTCGTAGGAAGCCGGTTTTTCCAAAACTACATTGAGGTCTACCACTGAAACGTCTGCCGTAGGGACTCTGTACGAAATACCTGTCATCTTTCCCTTGAGCGACGGAATTACCAGTCCTACGGCTTTAGCCGCGCCTGTGGTCGATGGAATCACGTTGCCGAAAACGCTTCTGCCTGTTCTCCAGTCTTTCATGGAACGGGCGTCCACTACTTTCTGCTTGGCTGTCGCCGAATGGATGGTGGACATGAGTCCTTCCTTGATTTCCCAGTTGTCTTCGATGACTTTTGCCAGAGGCGCGAGACAGTTGGTTGTGCAGGAAGCGTTGGAAACGACCTGCATTTCCGGTCTGTATTCCTCGTGGTTTACTCCGTATACGAAAGTCGGAGTATCCTTGTCCTTGGCCGGCGCGGATATGATGACTTTCTTAGCTCCGGCTTTTATATGATCCATGGATTTTTCTGTAGTAACGTAGGCTCCTGTGGCCTCCACAATGTACTCTGCTCCGCATTCTTTCCACGGAATGTTGATTGCTTCGGTCTCACTGTAAACGGGAACTTTTTTGCCGTCTATTATCAGACCTTTGTCGTAGCGGTCCAGGCTCTTCGGAAATCTTCCGAAAGTCGTATCGTACTTCAACATGTAGACCAGATACTCAAGGTCTGCGTTTCTCACGTTGATTCCCGCAATCTCGATTTCGGGCATGTCCATCGCCGCGCGGATGACAACTCTTGCAATTCTTCCGAAACCGCTGATACCTACTTTAATCGCCATTTTTCTTTTCCTCCCAAACTCTAAGTATGACAATTACTTTTTTAAATTATTTATATTCGTATCTTCTTCTCTTCGATGAAGATAAAATATTCATTCCTTCCCTGTACTTGGCAACTGTACGGCGTGATATCTCTATTCCTCTTTCGCTGAGGATCTCTACCATCTCCTGGTCGCTGTAAGGCTTCTTAGGGTCTTCCCCGTCTATTATTTCCTTTATGAACGTTTTAATGCTGTTGGAGGACAGTCCTTCTCCGCCCTGGCTGGTCACGCCGCTTGAGAAGAAATACCTTATCTCGAAAACGCCTCTCGGGGTCTGCATATATTTGCCGTTGATGGAACGGCTTACTGTGGACTCGTGTACTCCCATCACGTCTGCCACCTGCTTCAGCGTCAGCGTTTTCAGATATTTAGGTCCCTTGTCGAGGAACTCTTTCTGATGCTCCACCACAGCCGTGACCACGTTGAATATGGTCTGTCTGCGCTGTTCTATGCTCTTTATCAGCCATATCGCTGAATTGAATTTATCTGTAAGGTATTTGGATACTTCTTCGTCGTTTTTAGTCTCCTTTGAAAGGTTGGTGTAATAAGGGCTGACCATAAGATGCGGTATGCTGTTCTCGTTGGTTGTAACCACATATTCACCGTTCACTTTCTCGACTATCACGTCGGGAGTTATGTATTTGACGTTTTCGTCGCTGGCATAGCTTCTTCCCGGCTTCGGCTCAAGAGTTCTTATCAGGTCGCATACCATCTGCACCTGACTAACAGGTATGCCCAGCTGTTTGGAAACTTTGCCCAGCCTGTTCTCACCAAGGTCCTCAAGGTGATTGAGGATTATGTACTCTATCCTGTCCTCGAGAAGTCCCTTTGCTGCCAGCTGTATTATGAGACATTCCTTAAGGCTTCTGGCGCCTACCCCCAAGGGCTCAAAGGTCTGAATGACGTCAAGGACTTTTTCCACCTGCTCTTCAGTAGTCCTGAAGCATTTCGCGACTTTCTCGATATCGGCGGTAAGATAACCGTTGTCGTCTATGGCTTCCACCAGATATCTTCCTATCTTGAGGTCCTTTCCTTTCAGGTTGGAAAAGGTCAGCTGAAGAAGCAGCGAGTCTTCCAGCGTCTCGTCTTTGCTGACGAACTGTTCAAAGGAGAACGTGTCCTTATCCTTTGAATACTGCCACTGCTTATAGCTTATATCGTCGTAATCTTCCTTGACTTTTTCACGCAAATCGAAATCGGGCTGTTCCTTGGGCGGCTCGATGTCGGCCGTTCTGTCAAATTCCAGAACGGGGTTTTCCAGCAATTCGCCCTGCACGAAATTATCCAGCTCCTGAGTGTTGAACTGGAGAATTCGGATTGCCTGAATAAGTTCTGGCGTCATAGTCAACTTCTGAGTCTGTTCAATTGTCAGGCCATAACTTAATTTCATCCTACACCTCTAGCTTAATCAAATTCAACCCTTTTTCTTATGCAAATATTATACCAAAAAACTCATATCATTTCAAGCCTGGGAAGCCTAATTGTCTTAACGCTTCAAACAATATTATATTAGCAGAATTTGACAGATTGAAGGATCTGGCTCTTGTATTCTCGCTCATCGGTATCCTCACGGCCTTTTCTTCGTTCTCATGTATAAAGTCCCTCGGCAGCCCCCTTGTCTCTCTGCCGAAGAGAATGAAGTCTCCGTCTTCATATTTTACTTCAGTATAGAGGCGGCCTCCCTTTGTCGTCGCCAGCCACATCCTCTTCTCACCGTATTTTTTTATGAAATCGTCAAGGCTTTCGTGTATCTCCAAGTCGACGTAAGGCCAGTAATCAAGCCCGGCTCTTTTCACATGTCTGTCGTCTATATCGAATCCCAGAGGTTTGACAAGATGGAGCTTGGTGTCTGTGGCCGCGCATGTTCTGGCTATATTGCCCGTATTGGGCGGTATTTCAGGTTCTACGAATACTATGTTAAGACTCATACTAAGTCATCCTCCCCTGACAATAATAACAAATTTTCAAAAAAGGTAAAGACAAAATTTCAAAACTGTTATATAATTTTGCTTAAATAATTGTCGGAACAAACCGCAGTTATTCATTTGAACAAGGAGGAAAGCATGAAAACCGCAAAAATCGGATTACTTGGCTTCGGCAACGTAGGCGGCGGAACTTATCACATACTTACCGAAAACAAAAAAATAATAGAAGAGCGCACCGGAGTTACTCCCGAAGTAGTAAAAATTCTCCAGCGCAGCAGAAACAAAAAGCGTTTTACAGACGCAGACCCGTCGATTTTGACTGAAGATCCTGACGACATCATCAAAAATCCCGAGATAGACATTGTAGTGGAAATGATCGGCGGCATAGAGCCTGCCACCTCATTCATGGTGCAGTCCATGCAGAACGGAAAGCATGTAATCAGCGCCAACAAGGCGGCCATAGCTGCCAACTACAAGCTGCTCACGGAGACGGCCCGCGCCAATAATGTGGAATTTCTCTTTGAGGCCAGCGTGGCCGGAGGCATCCCTGTGCTTACAGCTCTTACAGGAGCTCTGCAGGCCAATAACTTCATTGAAATCATGGGTATCTTAAACGGTACCACCAACTATATCCTCACCAAGATGACAGACGAGGGTCTTTCATACGACGACGTATTAAAGGACGCTCAGGCGAAGGGCTTCGCTGAAGCCGATCCAACCGCCGATGTTGAGGGAATCGACGCAGCCAACAAGCTTTCTATATTGATAGCTCTAGCCTTTGGAACCCACATTCCTCCCGGATCCATACCTACCGAGGGAATCACCAGAGTTTCTCCTGAGGACATCAAGACAGCTTCAGCAAGCGGCAAAAAGATAAAGCTCATCGGCAAAGCGCGTATGGACGGCGGAAAACTGGAATATTCAGTCTCCCCTGTTCTCCTGGACGAAAGCCATCCTCTTGCAGGAGTGAGCAACGAGTTCAACGCCGTATACGTCACCGGCGATATGGTCGGAGAGCTGATGTTCTACGGACGCGGCGCAGGCCCGCTCCCTACCGGCAGCGCAGTCTGCGGTGACATACTGAGCATAATGAAGAGAAAGTTCTGATAAAGCAGGTAAAAAAAAAGATAAACCAACGGAGGTATAAAATGTCATTATATAAACAGTGGCTGGACCTGATGGAGGGCCAGACAGAAGAAACATTTGAAAGTTTTTGGAAAGAATACAGTGAGACGGAAACCAGAGTATACGAACATATCCTGGCAAACAAAGATACTCATTTGAGCGGCACATTCAAGGAGCTGACAGAGAAATTCAATGCCAATCCTGCGATATTCATGGGTTTTCTCGACGGAGTCAACACCAGCCTGAATAAGGAAAACGACCTGGAAAAGATCAAGGAAGATACTGCCATTGACCTTGACATCGACTTTGAGAAGCTGTTTTTCAACATGCTCAAGGCTGACGCCGATTATCTCTACACCCTGCCTCAGTGGGACGGTGTGCTCTCTGAAGACAAGAGGAAAGAAATCGCCAAGGATTTCAAGCGTTCAAAGACAGTCCGCAAGGAAAAGGAGCCGGGCCGAAATGATCCGTGTCCTTGCGGCTCAGGCAAAAAATATAAGAAATGCTGCGGAAAAGATAAATAGCGTTATACTTTCCGCATAACCGTTAAGGCTTATCCGGGCAGCGGCGCCGACGCTTGGCGCATTTCTGTACACAAGCCCGGCATTTAAGAAAGGAACCATTCTATGCATAAGGAAGATTCAATGCAGCTGTCAGTGATACAGCATCAAAACGATTTTATTTTCAGGACTTTTGTCTGGATGTTTGCAGGACTCCTGGTGACAGCCGCCTGTTCGTGGCTCACCTATGCTTCCAACCTGTTCTGGTATTTCCTCTATCAGAACACTTTCACCACGCTGCTGATAGCAGAAGTCGTGGTCGTCCTGCTGTTTTCATTTTTATTCAGAAAGCTGCCGCCTTTGGCAGTAGGCATACTTTTCTTTGCCTACGCCGTACTGAACGGCATTACGCTTTCAGTGATATTCGCCGTCTATCAGATGAGCTCCATCATAGTTTTATTCCTCGCCGGAGCTGCCCTCTTCGGCGGATTCGCCATCTACGGCTACAGATGCAAGAGCGACCTTACCCGCTGGGGCCCGATGCTGATGATTACCCTGCTGGTGGCGGTCGTCGTAAGCCTGATAAATATGTTCCTGCTGAGAAGCAGCGCGATGGAAATAGTCATAGACTGCGCCGTACTCTTCCTGTTCTTCGGCGTTACCGCTTACGATATGAACATGATCAAACAGTTCAGCATGGCTGCTCTTGAAAGCGACAGAAAGCTTTACATCTACGGAGCGATGCAGCTTTATCTGGATTTTATAAACATTTTCCTGAGACTTCTCGCCCTCTTCGGCAAGAGAAAATAGCCGCGAGGCGTGCAGAAATTCGGATATTGGGAAAAAGGGAAAACCCCGCCAGTCCTGGTCAACATTCGTCAGCATGCGCTGACATGCGTCTGCATTTGTCAATGCGCGCGAATTCGTACCTGCGTCGATTTCAAGGCGCGTTGCATACGCATTTCACAGGACTCCGGGGTTTTATTTTTATGCTTTTGCGAGTTGAAATTTATATCAGTAATAAAAGTTCAGATAATCTTTCAAGTAAAGCAAGATATAACGATTATAGTCGATTTTATTTTTCAGTTTAAAGTTTATCAGATCATGCCATTTATTATAATTTTTATAATCTCTTATATTGTGCTCATAGGGCGGCTTACTTCCCTCTGCCATAAGCGCTCTCATCTCTTCTAAAATCTTCCTGAGTTTCTTTTTTCAGCTCTTCTTTCATAATTTCAATGGTTGCCGTATATATCTCTTTTTCTTTTACGATGCTTCTCTCCTTTTCAAAAAAAGGAAAGACATAAGTATCGATTTGCCTTCTTAATCCCTGCATGCAATTTTCCATTTCATCGGCAGTATCGCCGTATTTTATCCAGCCGATATTGCTCGTAGGTCTATTATTCGACATCAAATAAGCAAGAGAATTTGTGCTTCCGATAAAATTAGATGGATGTCCGTTCCAGTTTTTATTATATCCAATGCCGCATTCAGAAATCACCAGTTGATTATACGGCTTGCCCTCTCTTTGGAAAAGAATGTAGCTGTATAGTTCTTCGTCTTCCCTTTTACGAAATAAATAGAAATTTCCCCATGCCCTTGTCAGTTGATACTGCGGGAAACAGTCTCTCATCATCTTTTCAAGAAACGGTTTTATAATTACTTTCATTGCTGATACTCCTCATCATGCCGATACTCAGGCATCATGCCCTGATTCATCTATACTTTATGATTTGGCACCACAGCGAAATACAGCAAGTCATCGCTGCTGTCATTTATCAAACTGTGCTGGCAGCCCTCAGGGCAGTAATGCACGTCCCCCGCTTTAAGTTCCTCATATTCTCCCTCAAAAAGAGCTTTTCCCTGACCCTTCTGAATAAATATAACTTCACTGCTGCCCTCATGTCTGTGCAGGCCGATCGTAGCGCCCGGAGCCAGCTTGCCGAACATCACACGGTTATTGTCGTCCGTAAACATCTTTGCCTCCGTATCCTTTTCCCCGCCCTTGAAATTATGCAGTATCTGAGTTTCCATATTTTCAAAATCAATTATCATTACGTTTATCCTCCGCGAAATCGTCTATTTTGTTTATCATTTTATCATAAACGGAAACGATTTGGCACAGATTAGGGCGAAGTTTTGAAAAATTTTGTCAAAGTTCGTCGGTTATGTTACAATGCTATGGGAGGTGCAATCATGGTAAAAGACTCTGACATAAATAAGATACTGGATATACTTGAAGAAACATATCCAGAGGCCGAATGTGCCCTTAAGCACGTAAACACGTATCAGCTCATAGTGGCCGTCGTGCTCTCGGCTCAGACCACCGACAAAGCGGTAAATCTGGTGGCCCCGGCCCTGTTTGAAAAATACCCCACTCCTTACGAGCTGGCGGAAGCTGAGCCTGAGGAAGTGGCTGAATACATAAAACGCATAGGAATGTACAAGACAAAGTCTAAAAACATAGTCGGCCTGGCCAAAGCTTTAGTGGAAAATTACGGTGGAGAGGTCCCTGACAATTACGACGCTCTGGTCGCTCTTCCCGGAGTCGGCAGAAAGACGGCCAACGTGGTGCTTTCCGTAGGCTTCGGACATCAGAGGATAGCCGTAGACACTCATGTTTTCAGAGTGGCCAACAGAATAGGTCTTACTGCTGAAAAAGACGTGCTGAAAACTGAGCTCTCGCTGATGGAAAGGATCCCGGAAGAAAGGTGGTCCAGAACCCACCACAGCCTCATCTTCCACGGCAGGCAGTGCTGTGACGCGAGAAAGCCAAAATGCGACAGCTGCCCCATCGAGGAATACTGCGATTACGTGAGATAAACGACAGACCGCAGGCATAGAGCCTGCGGTCTGTCGTTTTCTACGTCAAAGATTATCAGGCCGCCCTTTCTCTCGTAGCCTGTCTGCCACAATTCATCGAAGTCAAGCCACACGAATTCACCGTAGGACACTACCTTTACCATCAGGTGACCTGCGTTCTCGCCGCCTGTAGAAATTTCTTTGTCATCGGCGTTCTCGCCGCCATCTCCGCACTCCCAATATCCCGTAAGCATGAACCAGTGCCATTCAAAATCCTTGAACTTACTGTCCTTATGCTTGAGATTGAGACATGGCAGCGGTATTTTTTTGTCTATCTGGCTTTTAACGATTTTTTTCGCTTCTTCAAGACTGCCCTTTCCGGAAAACCCTCTGATGCTGATTCTGTTTTCACCGATGTCTCTGAGATAATCCGTCAGGCCCTCTATGTATATATCAAGGCTGTCTATCCCCTGCCATCTCGGGCGAAGATAAGGCTTCATCACCCTTGAAAAGGCTTTATATGACTTGATCGTGATTTCTGATGTTTCTATTGGGCAACACTCTGTCAGTCCCATGTACTTGCTGAAATATATCAGGCTGTCGCAGGCTGTCACGGCGGCGCAGCCGCCGCCCTTCATCATAGGGTCTGTGAATTTTTCCTGATTCCATCCGTATGAACCGCCTACTGTATAATATTCCAATTCCATATAAACGCTATCTTACCTTTCAGAATTTTTAAATCATTCTGCCGGCCGGCACCCCGGCATGGCTCTCTTGGGACTATCTGACCGGAGTATAACTTATCTCAGATTCTTCATCCGTAGCCTCAAGCTTCATGATCACGGGACGCAGTCCGTCGTTGCAGCTGACTATGGCCACGTTGGGCTTTCTGATCCAGTCGCCGTAATAGAAAAGCTCTTTGCCGCAGCCGTGAGCCAGAGCGAACACATACTGATAGATGGCTTTCCACGCCTCGTCGCAGAATCCCTCAGGCTTGGCATAATCCGCATAAAACACCTGCCCCTTTTTCATCATAGGGCAGGCGTCGAGTCCCTCAGCCCCGTATTCTGCCGCCAATTCCTTATCCAGAGTCGTTTTAAGAATGGTTATCTTTACTTTTTTCATTTCGTTATGCCCACCTATTTTCGCCTACAAGTCTATTTTCGCCTGCGCGCCTATTTTCGCCGTTCTGTGATTTTCTTTTTTATGATTTTTCTTTTTATGGTTTTGTGATATTATACCTCTATAAGGGGAAAATTTAAAGTGCGGATTTTGGCAGCAGAGGCCAAATCAATCCGGGATTATCGGCAACATTTTTCTGTGCGAATCAGTTTTATTGAATTAAAGAGTCATTAAGTCAATCACAGGAGCCTCAGAATGAAATTTTTAGACAAGCGGACAAACGAGATCAAATTGGCGTATTCCATCGAAAATGGCGGAGAAAAAGTATTGGTAAAATTTACTGCCGAGGGAAAGGTGTACAAATACAATAGGGATAATATTGAAATACTTGATGAATCACAGCGAGCGGATTCACACATTATTTACCAAATCAAGCAGCAGTGCTATAAATGCAGAGCTGAAACAGCCATCTATACTTACATCGTATTTTCAGATGGTACAGATGAAGATGTTACATTTCCGTGGGATAAAGAGAGGTTATTAAGAGGACAAAACATCTTTGCGCATCTTGAAGATCCCAGCATCGAATATTACGGTTTAAAAGTCATCGGCGGAAACAAAGAATTGGATGGGCTTCTCATTAAAGAGTTCCCCGATAAAATCAAATCACAATACAGCAAAACGCAAAACCGAGTTTACCCTATGAATCTCTGTGAGCATTGCGGAGCAAAACAAGGCGAGTATTTTATCTATCGCCAAATAAACGAAGCAATAAAAAATATGGAAAAAATAACTGTGAAAGGATATACAACATGATAAAAGTACTGTTTGTTTGCCACGGCAACATCTTGAAAAGTCCCGAAAAAGCCTGTAAAATCAATGATTCTGTGGCAGATAAAGGCGTTTACTACACCACTACTACACCATTTTTGAAAGAACCTTGATGTGACGAGTTTTAATAGACGAAAATGCAAGCGACGGTATTCCTAAGCAGGAGTACCGTCGCTTGCTGTATATCTGTATATAGTGAATGTGTGCCTTGAGCAAATGTTCATGTGTCATAAAGTAACACACAAGAATTTGATTGACAGCTCCCATTATTTCGTATCTTACAGAAAAATAATACTATGAAATTTATGAGTGACTCATAAATTTGCTAATATCTTGTTTGGCATAAGTTATTTTCTTATAATGAGCATAGCTCAAATAAAAGAGTACGAAATCAAATTTGGAGGTAATTCAAAAAATGAATGAGAGTGTTTTGAAGCTGTTAAAAGCAGGTATGTGGGATTTAGCAACTTGTGCAGATGGCGAGCCGAATGTTGTTCCGGTTGCCTTTAAAGATGTAACAGAGGATGGTAAGCTGGTTGTGGGTGATGTGTTTCTGGAAACTACATTAAATAACATCAAAGCCAGCAATGGTAAAATCGCTATTTCTGTTTATGACCCGCAGAATTTGGAGGGTTATCAGATTAAAGGAACTGCTGAATATGTGACCGAAGGTGCCGTTGTCGATACCTTTAAGGCTGTGGTAGAAAAAATGTTCAATGGAGCAGCTACAGCAAAGGGGGCATTGATTATTGATCCAGAAAAAGTTATTGTTACTACTCCCGGTGCTGACAATAAGAAGGTACTGTAAGAACTGATGAATCAGGCGGGTGCAGAGTTTTAACAATTCTGTATCCGCCTTTTCAAAACAAAAAATGACGAAAACGGTTATTACCCCTCAAAAATGTATTCGATGTAGAAAATGTGTATTCTTGTGTCATAAGCAGGCGCCACAAATAGAAATACACTAATAAATTACATAGTTACTTTTGTTTAAGAAGTCCGTATGATACAATGGAAAGCGAAAGGAGAACTATATTATGTATCAAAAAAAATTACAAGAAGATATTCGCTGCCCGTTGGAGTACGGCTTGGAAGTGTTTGGAGGAAAATGGAAATCAAGAATCATTTGCGTACTTGCGGAAATGAAAACATTACGCTACAGCGAAATCAGAAAACAGATGTGCAACATAACAGATGCGGTTTTAGCATCAACTTTGAAAGAACTGATTGCCGATGAGATTGTCCACCGGAAATCTTATGATGAAATCCCTCCAAAAGTTGAATATTCTTTAACGACAAAGGGGCAATCTGTTGTGCCAATTCTTCAGAGTATTTGTAAATGGTCTGGCATTTTTTATAAAGACGATAATGAACATACAATGGCTCAATGTCAGAAATGTGATTACCGATAATATAAATTACACAATAAAAAGGGGGTGACATGAAGATGAGCATTTCTATGTTAGGAACACTTTCCTGTTATATGGTTATTAGCTCCTTTACACCCGGACCGGGTAATATATTGGCTACGAATACAACTACACGTTTTGGTTGGAAAAAAGGAAAACGATTAATTTTAGGAATTTGCTGTGGATATTTTCTGGTTCAGATGATTTGTACGTTGGCTCTATATAGTTTAAATATGGTACTTTCTCCTGTACTATCAATTTTAAAATATATTGGTGTAGCATATATGGTTTGGTTGGCAATTTATATTGCTGTCAGCCATCCGGAAACCTCTCATTCCAATAAAGCACCAAGCTTCTCCACAGGTTTTCTGCTACAGCTGGTGAACATAAAAATTTATTTATACATCAGCACACTGCTGACAGCTTATCTGATTCCATATATCGAGAGTTTGCCATTACTTATTTTAGCTGGAGTTGGAGTCACTGCTATAGGAAGTGCAGCTTCTGTTACATGGGCTTTGTTAGGTATCAAACTGCAATCCAGTTATAAGAAATATTTTCGCGTTATTAACATTACCCTTGCGCTTTTCTTGTTGTATTGTGCATGGGGGATTATAAAGGCTTGACAGATAAGGAGTGTAACTATGAACATTCAATATACCGAAAAAAAATATTTACCGCAGAACAGATAGAAGAACTGTTTTTATCTGTAAAGTGGATTTCCGGAAAATATCCGGATAGATTATACCGAGCATTGCTCAATTCCTCTACGGTAATTACAGCATGGGACAATAAACGCTTAGTCGGTCTTGTCAGAGTTTTAGATGACGGCGGAATGGTAGCGTATATACACTATGTTCTTGTTCATCCAGACTATCATAAAAATGGAATTGCGGGTACCATGATAAAGCAGGTGAAAGAGAAATACAAAAATTATCTATATCTTGAAGTTATGCCGGAAGAAAGCAAGAATGCTACTTTTTATGAACGCTTTGGATTTCAGGTAATGAAAGACGGAGTTGCCATGCAAATTTCTAATTATTAAAATATTTCATGAAAGAAAACAGCGATATGAAAGATGGAACAAAATGTCTGCATTCAGGATATTCTCCTAAAAATTCAGAACCGAGGGTAGTGCCTATTGTGCAAAGCACTACTTATATGCTGCGATGTGCGGATAACTCCATATATACCGGCATCAGCACCGATTTGCAGCGCCGTTTCGAGGAGCATCTCTCAGGCGGAAAAGACGGTGCCAAATACACAAAAAGCCGCGCTCCACTCCGAATCGAGCGGGCATGGACTTCACCGGATCGTTCATCCGCCTCAAAATTGGAATACGCTCTCAAAAAGCTGTCCAAATCAGCAAAGGAAGAACTCATACGATCTCCTGAAAAAATTTATTTGATTTTTAATGATAAACTTAATTGCAAAGTTTATAATCTTGTAGTATAATGATTCCGTTGTCGCTTGGCTGTATTGTATTTAACAGCGCAGCTCCGATTCAACTGAAAATTTACAATTACAAGATTCGCTGATGTGGCTCAATGGTAGAGCAGCTCATTCGTAATGAGCAGGTTGGGGGTTCGATTCCCTTCATCAGCTCCAAGAATAGAAAAATCAGAGCCGAAGCTCTGATTTTTTTTATTCTCATATAATCCAAGGGAATCGAACCCTTGGGCACGAGCGCAGTGAGAAGCTCCGGTGGAGCTTCGAGCAGCGAGTGCTCCGAAGCCGAGCGGCTGCGAGGCAAGGAAGCAGTATTTGTTTTTCCTATTGCAATCACCGCCTTTTTGTGCTATATTTAAGTCAAAAGGTAAGCTTAATGGCTAACCTTCTAAAATGATTTTAATATGTTTCTTAAAACCGTCTTAGTTGGATCAGACCTTAGGCGGTTTTTACTTTCTGTGGTTATCTATACTGACTAACCCCATAATCATCAAAACAATTACAAGTATCTCATAGTCAGTCATATTTTGACCTTTCCGAAAGTCAACCGCTTTCGCCTATCCCCTTGACAATCATAATATACCATACTTGGAAAAACATATAAATGCACAAGAAGAAATATTCTCAAAATTTACCCATTTTTGAAAAATAAAATGCTTACGTTATAGCTCCGGCAACAATTTCGACTGCTCTTCCGGCATGACTTGCATTATCTTCTCCAAAAGCTCTTCAGGCTTTTCGGCCAGCACATCGGAGCCCTGCAGCTCTTCACGTAAGCCGAAGCCGTAAAGGCAGCCGACGAAGCTGCTGCCGCTGACTTTAGCACATTCCAGATCGCTCTTTCTGTCTCCGACGACCACATACGGGCCGGGGAAATCGCTCTCGATACGGCCGATAATTTCAGTTTTAGGCAGATAGGCAAAGGATTCGCAGTCGTAAAACCTTTCAAACCACCTGTCCATGCTGAACTGCTGCCAGTGTACTCTTGCATAGGAAGTCTGGCAGTTGCTGAGGACCGCCATGCTATATCCCCGCCTTTTCATCTCTTCGAGCGTTTTCCCGATACCATCATACCAGACGGCTTTTCCGGTAAGAACTGCTTCCTCCATATATGCGCCCACCATGTCCGAGGCTTTCTCCCGCAGTTCTCCGGGCAAATCCGGTAGAAAAGAATTCCACATCTCATATTTGTTCATGCCGAGCCAAGAAGCTATTCTTTGAGAAGAAACAGGCGGTATTTCAATGCTACAGCTCTCTTTCAGCCACCTGAAAGCTTCGCGCATGGCAGGCTCGTAGATGTTCATCGTATCATGGATTGTGCCGTCATAGTCAAAGATAATCGAATGTTTCATCTTCATCTTACATCTGTTTCAGGAGATTGACCGTTTCAATAGCTGACAGAGCGCAGTCATATCCCTTGTTGCCTGATTTGCTGCCTGCCCTAGCGATGGCCTGCTCGATGTTTTCCGTAGTTATCACGCCGAACATGATCGGAACTCCCGTCGAAAGGCTTACCTGCGCTATACCCTTTGAAACTTCGTTGCAAACATAGTCGTAATGGGTGGTGTCGCCGCGTATAACTGCCCCTACACAGATGACTGCGTCGTATTTCTGCGACTTGGCCATTCTGGCAGCGGCCACAGGAATTTCAAAGGCTCCTGGTACCCAGGCGGCTGTGATGTTTTCCTCCTCTACTCCGTGACGCACGAGGCCGTCCACTGCCCCTGCAAGCAGCTTGTTGACTATGATTTCGTTGAAGCGGGAAGCGACGATTCCTACTTTCATATTTTCAGGTGCTACGACCATTCCTTCCAATACTTTGATATTGCTCATTTTTTATTCCTCCTGCAATTTATTTATGAAATAATCTTTTTAGTTTAGAATTTTATCTTCTTGAAGATATGACCCATCTTCTCCTGCTTGGTTTTCATGTAGAAATTGTCGTATTTCTGCGGCGGAATCTCGATGGGAACTCTTTCCTTGATCACCAGGCCGAAGCCCTCCAGACCGTAGACTTTTTCCGGATTGTTGGTCAAAAGCCTCAGCGACTTGACTCCCAGATCGGACAATATCTGCGCGCCGACCCAGTATTCCCTCAGATCAGGCGCAAAGCCCAGGCGGATATTGGCTTCCACCGTATCGAGGCCCTGTTCCTGAAGCTCGTATGCTTTCAACTTGTTTATCAGCCCTATTCCACGGCCCTCCTGGCGCATGTAAAGCACAATTCCTCTGCCGGCGGCTTCTATCTGCTCCATGGCGGTCTGAAGCTGCAGTCCGCAGTCACAGCGCAAAGAGCCGAATGTGTCTCCTGTGAGACATTCAGAATGTACGCGGCAAAGCACGTCCTCTCCGTCTCCTATCTCGCCTTTGACCAGCGCTACGTGATGCTCTCCGGTGATGTCGTTCACATAACCGCAGATATTGAATTGGCCGTACTGCGTCGGCAGTTTGGCGCGGGCTTCGCGCAGTACATGTTTTTCATGTATTCGGCAGTAGTCCTGCAGCTCTTTGATGGTGATAAATTTCAGGCCGTACTTGTCAGCCAGCTTCCATAAGTTCGGAGTACGCATCATGGTGCCGTCCTCTTCCATCACCTCGCAGCATACGCCGCATTCCTGCAGGCCGGCCAGTCTCATGAGGTCGACGGTGGCTTCGGTGTGTCCGTTTCTGACCAGAACTCCCCCTCTCCTTGAAACCAGAGGGAATACGTGTCCCGGCCGTCTGAAATCCTGAGGATTTGACGATGGATCAGCGCATTTAATTATGGTGTGGGAGCGTTCTGCGGCGGAAATTCCCGTGCTGGTATCCATATGGTCTATGGATACGGTAAAGGCCGTGCTGTGGTTGTCGGTGTTTTCCGCCACCATCTGCGGCAGACCGAGTCTTGCGGCGACTTTTGCGCTCATTGGCGTACAGATAAGGCCTTTAGCATGGCTGGCCATGAAATTGATGTTTTCCTTCGTTGCGAATTCTCCGGCGCATATCATATCTCCCTCGTTTTCCCTGTCAGGGTCGTCTGTAACGAGGATTATTTTTCCAGCGCGCAGATCTTCCAGCGCTTCCGGAACTGTGTTGTATTTTCGTTGCATTTTTATGTCCTCCTAAAGATTAAATTCCGTATTTTTCAAGGAAAGCCATCGTCAGGCCCTCTTCCTTTTCAGCTGCTTTTTCCTGTACTGGTGCGGAAAGTCCTGATGGATCCAGCAGAAGCTTTCTGACGTATTTCCCGATAACGTCGTTTTCCAGGTTCACCTTGCTTCCCGGTTTCTTGCCGAGCAGAGATGTTTCTTCTCCTGTGTGAGGTATCACCGATACGGAAAACGCCGTGCTGCTTGTTTCCGCTACTGTGAGGCTTATTCCGTCGATGCATATTGAGCCTTTGTCCACGATAAGCCCCAGGATTTCTTTCTTCGCTTCTATGGTGACCCATACGGCGTTTCCCTCTTGGCGCATGGTTTTTATGATACCTGTTCCGTCGATGTGGCCGGTCACCAGATGGCCGCCGAAACGTCCGTCTGCTGCCATGGCTCGTTCCAGATTGACGGAATCGCCGGTCTTTAAGCTGCCTAGGCTGCTTTTTCTGATTGTCTCAGCCATCACGTCGGCGGTAAACCCATCCGGCTGGAGAGAAACGACAGTAAGGCAGACGCCGTTGACGGCTATGCTGTCTCCCACGGACGTGCCCGCCAGCACTTTTCTTGCTCTGACGGCTATTGTTCCCGATATGCCCTGTATAGACAAGGAACAGACTGTGCCTTTTTCCTCCACTATCCCTGTAAACATTTCTCGTATCCTTTCTTCAGTTTATATTCCAGCAGGATATCTTCACCTATGCGGCTCACATTCTCAAGCTGCAGCTCAGCTGCTTCAGACGGCATGGCGACGCCCTGCCCTGCCACAGGAGTCCTGCCGTTTCCTCCAAATATCTTCGGCGCGAGAAAAACTTTGACTTCCTGCACTATTCCTGCCTGCAGAGCGCTGTCGTTCAGTGTTCCGCCTCCCTCAAGCAATATGCTGTCCACCGCGTCTACTCCTTGAATTTCTCCTTTTCCCAAGAGTTCCATCAGTCTTTTTAGATCCACCTGGCCATTCTCGTCCTGCATGGAAACGACATGCAGGCCGATTTCCTCAAGGTGCTTCCGCTTTTCTGCCATAGACGGCTCAGTTCCGTCGTCTGCGCAGGCTACGACTGTAGTATACTCTCCGGCTGTTTTGCATATATTGCATTCTTCCGGTATCCTCAGCCTGCTGTCGCATATTATACGTATGGGGCTTTGCTTTCCTTTTACTCTGACGGTGAGCAGCGGATCGTCAGCCAGTACGGTGCCTATTCCTGCCATGATGCCGGTATATGTCCATCTCATTTCCTGCACTTTAGCCCGGGCTTTTTCTCCTGTTATCCATTTGGAGGCCCCTGTCCTGGTGGCGATCTTGCCGTCCGCCGTTGCGGCGTATTTCATGACCACATAAGGGCGATTGGTGGTTATATAGTGGAAAAACACCGGATTGAGCCTGTCACATTCTTCTCTCATAAAATCTTCTTCCACTTCTACGCCTGCGGCCCTCAAAATCGAAACTCCTTTACCGCTTACTTTCGGGTTAGGATCTCTCGATCCGATGATAACCCTGGCGATCTTGTGCTCTAAAATAGCGTCGGTGCAGGGCGGTGTTTTACCGTGATGACAGCAGGGCTCCAGCGTAACATACAGTTCCGCGCCCTCGGAGGATTCGCTTAGTGAAGCGAAAGCGTTTCTCTCAGCGTGAAGACTGCCGCACCGCTCATGGTATCCCTCGCCGATTATTCTGCCGTCCTTTACTATCACTGCGCCGACGAGGGGGTTTGGATTTGTCTGTCCTGCGCCTTTTTTGGCAAGCTCGACGGCTCTTTTCATAAATCTTTGTTCAGACATTTTTCTGTCCTTTCTTTGGTCCTTCTGCGCACGGCTCTTCAGTTTTGTGCTTCCAGCTAAAAAACAAAATAAAAATCCCGCAGCCTGTGCCAAATCCGATGTATGGATATATTCTTCAGGTTACGGGAGTTCTCTGCGTGCAGTTTCAGCGGTTAGTCGGCAGCTTACCCGGGCGGTCTGCCGAGGCTTAAAGCTTAAAATCTTCTGTCCGCTGTAAAAAAATACCCTGAAATGATGAACATTTCAGGGCTGGAATATACACGTCAAAAATAAACTGTATGCATCTTCTTCCATCCAGACTATACTGTCGGCTTCGGAGTTTCACCGAATCTGCCTTTCGGCTCGCGGGCTTTACCGCCGGTAGGGAATCGCACCCTGCCCTGAAGATTATTGTTTTGATGAATTTATCATACCACTCTATGGCTGACTTTGCAAGAGGTTTATTGAAAAAGCGCAAAAGAGCTGCGTAGTTCGTGTAAAGCCCCAGGCTTCCTCATTGCCTCCATCAATACCCCAATTCTGCAAGCCAGCTCTCTATTTCTTCCCTCGAGCCTGCTGCGTCTTCTTCATAGCAGTCGAATACATTGTCTGAGATATTGGCATCAGGCAGCGCTTCTGTGATTATTTCAACGCTGCTCGCAAGGCCGCCTGTTCCGTGGGAGCAGAACAGATATACCTGTTTTCCCGACAGGTCGTTATTGTCAAGGAAAGACAGCAAAGCCATCGGAACGCCATACCACCAGTTAGGATAGCTCAGAAATTCTCCGCTGCCCACGGCTATTTCCCCCGTCAGTTCCGTTTCTTTCTGCAGAAAATCACGTTTAGTTTTCTCGGCCAGTGAAAGCATCTCCTGTGCCCGCCTTTTAAGCAGCAGGCCGTCCTCAGTCAGGACTATGTTGTGATTGCTGCGCACGAAAAGTTTAACTCCCAGCTCCTCCTCCAGCTACATCATCTGGCGTGAACGCGCAGGCTGGCTGATAAGAAGAGTCTGCGACGCTCTCGTTATATTTTCTTCCCTTGCTACTGCCGGGAAATAATTCAAAACACGAAATTCCACTGACACGCCCCCTTTCTTCATACCCATTATATATCAGTTTCCATTCATATTCAACATATCTGACGTTCTGTCATGTCTTTTTTATCATATCTCTTCTATCATGTCTCTAAGCCATAACCGCGCTGATTTTACCAAATTCTCTGAAAAATAAAATTAGCTGAAAACTGTTGTCTTTTTACCCGGCAGATGATACGATTTCATTATAAGCATCGTTAAAAGAGCTTTAAGGAGGCAACTTATGAAAAAATATCGCTGTTTGATGTGCGGCCACATCTACGACGAAGAAAAAGAAGGAACAAAATTCTCTGATCTCCCTGAAAGCTGGACATGCCCTATGTGCGGCGTGCCAAAAGCCATGTTTCAGGAAATGGAAGAAGACACCTCTGACGATAAAAAAGCTGAAGCCGCCGAAGCTTCTCAAGTCACCGCATCTGCGCAAGCCGCTGCAGCCGGTCAAGCTGCGGAAGGCAACACCATAGAAAGCTATCTCAATGAATATGCCAGAAATTCTGACTCAAAGGAAACCAACATGAGCGATATCCATGAAATGGCTAGGACCGGCAAGAGCATCATTTCTGCCATGGGGACCTCAAAGCCTGTTCCTGCCTGGGATGAGATACTCATCCTCGGAAACCAGCTTAATCCGCCGCCCCTCCTGGAAAGCGAAGAAATATCGCTGAGAACGGTCATCGGAAAAAAAGCGAAAAAACCTATGGTGATAGAATCGCCTGTATATATAACTCACATGTCTTTCGGCGCTCTTTCCAAGCGTGCCAAGGTCTCCCTTGCCAAAGGAAGCGCCGCAGTGAAGACGGCCATGTGCAGCGGCGAGGGCGGTATCCTGCCTGAGGAAAAGGAAAACGCCTATAAATATATCTTTGAAATAATTCCCAACATGTACAGCGTCACAGACGAAAACCTCAAGGCCAGCGACGCCATAGAAATAAAGATCGGTCAGGGCACCAAGCCAGGCATGGGCGGCCACCTGCCCGGCTCCAAAGTAACTGCCGAAATCGCTCAGGTAAGAGGCAAGAAGCAGGGCGAGGACATAATCAGCCCGTCCAAATTCCCTCAAATCAACTCAAAGGAAGACCTCAAAGCCTTTGTTGCGGAACTTCGTGAGAGAAGCGAGGGCAGACCTGTCGGCATCAAAATAGCGGCAGGCAGAATAGAAGATGACCTGGAATTCGCCGTATACGCAGAGCCCGACTTTATAACTGTCGACGGCCGCGGCGGAGCCACCGGTGCCAGCCCTAAGATCATAAAGGATTCCACCACTGTGCCTACCGTATACGCCCTCTACAGAGCTAAAAAGTATCTCAATGAGCATGCTCCTGACATTGATCTTCTCATAACAGGAGGCTTCAGGCTTTCCTCCGACATCGCCAAGGCTCTTGCCATGGGAGCAACGGCAGTTGCCATAGGAACAGCCGCTATGATGGCGATAGCCTGCCAGCAGTACAGGATATGCCACACGGGAAAGTGCCCTGTAGGCGTAGCCACTCAGGATCCTGAGCTTGAAAGCAGACTGGACGTCAATCTGTCCTCCCAGAGACTGGCCAATTATCTGACCGCGGTGAACGACGAGCTGAAGACCTTTGCCCGCATTACAGGGCATAAAGATGTTCACCAGCTGAATAAAAAAGACATAGTCACCACCAGCAGAGACATCGCCGAATATACGGACATAAAACACGTATAAACTGCAAAATAGAGACAGCCCCGCGCTTACGGTCAAGAACCGCAGGTACGGGGCTGCTGTATTTTGTTGCTCTGAGGGTATCCTTCAATTGCCGCTAAAAATCTATATGATTTTTAGCCAAATCTTTCATATACCCATTCCGGAGCATCATCTATTACATCAAGCAAAGCCTGTCTCAATTCATCGGCAGACATCGAATTAACATATTCTATAAATTTGTTGTACAATTCTTTTTGATATTCCTCATACTCTCTCACTTTCCTCTACCAGCCTTTCGTATTCATCGGCTTTCTCAGGAAATACAGCAAAATAGAGGGCTATCTTGTGTTTACATACCAGAATCCTATCTTTTGCGAGAGGACAGTTGCACTTCGATCTTTTAGGATGCTCCACGTCGATAAATACATCGTATTTTCTGCCGTTGCTGCCCTCAACCACTCCCTCGTACTGTTCTTCGCCTGTTTTTATGTATGATTTAACTTTTTTCCGTTGATAGTATTCAAGGCCACGCCATGCGGACGCTGAGCTTGCAAGATTGACAAACCTCATAAGAGCACCTCTTTTCAATACTTCCTAGTAATGGTTTTCTTATCATTTTTATATTATCTATCAGGTCATTCCCTGTCCAGGTCCCTCGTATTTTTGCCCAGCTTTTCTTCATAGTCGTGGACCTTTCTCAGGTTATTCATCCTTTCGTCCAGCTCTGCGCTTATCTGTGCGCAGCGATACAGCTCGTCGGCCATCTCATCGGTAAATTCCCTGTCCTTTTTATATCTCAGCTGATGCTCCAAGGCTGCCCATGAGTCCATGGCTATGGTTCTCAGCTGTATTTCCACTTTCATGTGGCGTTTTTCATTGGCCAAAAAGATGGGAACAGTAACTATGAGATGGAGGCTTCTGTATCCATTGGGTTTAGGATTGGCTATGTAGTCTTTCTTCTTGATCAGGTGTATGTCGTCCTGCCTCAGCAGTGTTTCAGCCACCATATATACGTCCTCCACGAAGGCACATATTACCCTGACTCCGGCCACGTCGTTGAGGTTTTCTTCAAGAGACTCCAAAGTGAGAGGCAGATCGTCTCGTTCAAGCTTTTCTATTATGCTTTCTATTCTCTTCAGCCGCGTCTGGATTCCGTTTATCGGATTTCTGTCGTATTGAAGAGAATATTCTTCGTTCAAGACGTTGAGCTTTGTTTCCATTTCCATTATAGCGCATCTGTAATATGCCATCAGCTTCTGGAAATTTTCCATCATGGGCTTAGTCTTTTTAATCAGCGGCGGCAAAAACGTTGCCGCTCTGCTTAATTTTTTATTTTTTCTGTTTTTATCAGGATTTCTATTGAACATTTGGTTCCTTTTGTCCTTTCTTTATCTCCTGTTTTTACTGGCAGTGCAATGCCTCTATCAGCTCAGCTAAATTCTGATGAAACTTTCCTATATATATTCCATCTATGAAACGGTGGTTTACTTCGACGGAAATATGCAAAATTTTGCGTCCGCCCTCATCTGCGTATTTTCCCCAGGCTATATGCGGAATGGAATTGTCTTTTGCGCCTTGGCCGTCCAGATATTTTTCATTGGTGAGAGCCGTCATTTCAAACCATGGAGCGCAGGAAAAATAAATCAGCTCTTCCCCCTCTTCGTCCTCGCAAATGAAGCATTTCTGCGCCGCGCTCTTTTCAACTGCCCTGCGGCAAAGTTCATCGAGGCCGCCGCCCAAGTCCATCGTAACTATGTGGAAGGTTTCCTTTCCTTTTTTGAGGTCGGTAAAGCTGGGTATCCTCTTATCCAGCCTATATATTTCTCCGTTCTCCACCGTATATGAAAAAGCTTCCACGCTGTTTACAGCTTCAGTGCAAAGGTAAACAAGGGCATAATAAAAGGATATCCCCTTTTCTTTCGCATACCTGTATAGATTGGTTACGTCCTGCTTGAAGGTCACCATATAAAACGGGTCGGAGGACGCGGATAAGTAAACTTCTCCCTCCGGTTCTTCATTTAAAATTATATCAGTTATTTTTGACAGCTATATAAAGATCGTCAAATCAATCAGTAAAGTTCATCGAAAACACTCTTCATTGCTCTTCATCATTAAATTCTTTTTCGTGTTCTCTGAAAAAATTGTAATACATCTTTACATTTTCAAGTTCCGTCCATCTTTTTACGCTCACCGGGCTTTGGTCCAGGTCATAGATTTTGGCTCCTTTTACCGCTAGTAAAAACGGCGAATGGGTGGCTATGATAAACTGACAGCCGAAAAATCTGGCGGAATTTTCTATATATTCTATAAGTTCCTTCTGTCTTTCGGGCGAAAGACTGTTCTCCGGCTCGTCCAGCAGGATAAGACCCGGGGGTTCCAGCTTCTGTACAAAATATTTAAAAGCGCTTTCTCCGTTGGAATGTTCGCGCACGTTGTCCATCACCTTTTCCCTGACATATTTGGACTGAGTCGTCCGCCTCGCCAGATTGACTTTTTTCAGCCTTTCATAGTCCTCCAGCGAAGACAGAGTAAAATCCGAATATTTGGCGTCCAAATAATCGGAAAGCAGCTCTTCTCTGCGGATATCTATGCCTTCATTCACACATCTCAGATTAAGCATGAAATCAAACACGTCGTCGCTGGTTATGACGCGGCTTTCTTCAGGTATCTGACTGAGCAAGCCATAGTCGCACATCTCTATGTAATCTTCAAAGAAGCTGCTTCGGTTGTACAGCGTGTCTCTCTCAAGGCGCAGCGCCTCGCCTATGACGTTTAAAGCCGTCGTTTTGCCCGAACCGTTTCCGCCGCAGAGAATAGTTATATCGTCAAATTCCAGAGAAGAAAGACTTCTTTCGGAAAGGACGCGGAACGGATAAAAGCTGTCATAGCATGTGCGCTTTACTTCTTTCATTAGATATGTGTATTCTCTCTCCCTGTCCGGAAAAGAAAAGTAAGATAAATACCTCAATTAAAACTCCCCCTCTGCGGCAAGACCGGCAGCCGAACGCTGTGAATCCGCTGCCGGACGCTGCGAATACCTCTCTATAAGGCCTTTTGCCCATTCCATCAGCAGTTCCGAAAGCCGGTGAAAATCAGCTCTGTCCTTTACTTCAGCACTTTCCCCACCAATTTTTCCTGCTTTTTCCGCTTCCCGGGCAAATCTTCCTGCTTCCCGGGCAAATCTCTCCGCTTCCTTGGCAAATCTTTCCGCCTCTCCCAGCTCCGCTATCTTTTTCTCAGGGCCGTCAAGAGAGTTTATCAGTTCTTCTCTCGTCTTTAAATAAACGCCTTCTTCGCGGAAATACTCCGCTCTGAGCACGAACCCGGCATGTTTAAATAGACCCTGCAGGATTTCAGAGCTTTTTTCATGGACCATATTATGGACTAAGCTATGATATATATTGCAGGCGCCTGTGTGAGCTGCCCTCGCAGCGTCCTTCCTGCTTATGGAATTCCTCAGCTTTTCCAGGCTGCCAAATACGTCCCTCGTATCATAGCAAAACTGAAACAGATCTGCTTTGTCCCAATTTTCAAGTTCCCCCATGCCTGACACAAATCCGCATATAAGCCCACGCTCAGGCAGCGCTGAAATAGCTCCATCATATTTCTCTAAATCAGAAGCAGAAACATTGTCTAAAATCAGCACTATGTCTATGTCGCTGTCTTCTCTGGCTTCTCCCCTGCCGCGGCTTCCCTGTATTCCGATAAACTCCACTCTGCCGCCAAAAGTTTCAAGCATAAGAGCACAGTAGTTTTCCAGCCATTTCTCTATATCAGTCATCTCATCTCCTAAGGCTATACCGCCAATTCCCACATATTTTCCTTTACAGTTTATTTTAACATACTGCCTCTGGTTTTGCATCAGCTTTTATGCCGCTTTTATACTGCCGCCATGTTCAAGCCGTCTTGACTGTCCCTCCGTTCAGTGTTAAAATCGTATACAATAAATCACTTGGGAGAAAAAATGCTTACACTTGACTTTTTAAGCAACGATTATAAAGAAAAAAAGACTCAGGCTCAGATAGTAGAAGAAAACATTGAAATAGATATAATAACGGGCAGGATACCTGCAGGAAAGCGAATCAATGAGCAGGATATATGCAAAGCTTACAATATGAGCCGCACACCTGTCAGGGAAATTCTCCGCCGCATCGAGGGAAACGGCCTCGTGAAGTCGATACCCAACAGGGGTGTATTTGCCGTGGGACTGACTGCAGATGATATAGACGACCTCTATTATCTCAAGACAATTCTGGAAGTTCAGTGCGTCCGCTGGGCCGTGGAGCGGATAGAAGACTACCAGATGGAGCTGCTGGAGGAAACCTTTGACTTCATGCAGTTTTATACCATGAGTAACGACCTGGAAAAAATACTGCGTATAAACGAAGGCTTCGACTCTATAATTTATAACGCCGCCCACAACAAAGAACTGGAGGCAAGGCTTCTCAGGTACAACTTCCTTATAAAGCACGCCAACGCAGACATAAAATATCCTCTGAACTATCTGCCGACAGTTTTGGAAGAACACCGCGCCATATACGACGCCTTTACCGCCAAAGATCCCGATGCCGGGGCCGAAGCCACCGAAATACACCTGTACAAATCCATGCTGAGGCGAAAATAAAATTAAAACTCTGTACTGCGAAACATACCGCAGTCACAGAGTTTTTTAGTTTATCATCCGCACAGCTTCTTATAGTTTTCCCCGAAGTCCATCATTGCGTCCAATATGGGCCTCATGCTCTCCCCCAGCTCCGACAGGGAATATTCAACTCTTGGCGGGACTTCGGCATATACAGTCCTTTTAACGATTCCGTCCGCTTCCATGGATCTGAGGCTGTCTGTCAGCACTTTCTGACTTATGCCTTCCAAAGATTTCTGCAATTCATTGAACCGACACGGTCTTTCCAGCAGATTGCGGAGAATGAGCAATTTCCATTTGCTTCCTATCAATGATACTGTAGTTGCCACAGGGCAGCTTGGCAGTTCTTCTTTTTTCTTCACGGCAGTATCTCCCCTCTCTATTTTCAGCATTGCATTAAAAATCTACTGTTACATTAAATTTTTACTATTGCATATTGGTCATTGCAATATAAATTTTTTTAAAAAATTTTCTCTCCCAATCCTCTGAATTCCAAAAAAGTCACAAAAAAGTAAGTATCCTCATAAAAAAATGCGTACTTGCGGCTATTTTACTGCGGCAATAGAATGATAGCAGAAAATCAAAGTTAAGGAGGAACGAGCATTGAACATTCAAACTTGCCTTGAAATACTGCGCCAGATCAAAGACGTTTCCTTTGCCACGACGGACGAAAAAGGTATGCCACAGGTCCGCATCATCGATGTGATGCTTGTCGAAGACCGGAAGCTGTTTTTCTGCACAGCAAGGGGAAAAGATTTCTACTGCCAGCTTGTCAGCTCCGGCAGCGTCGCCGTGGTCGGCATGAACAAGGATTATCAGATGGTGCGCCTCAGCGGAAAAGCCAAAAAGCTTACAGAGCAAAAGAAATGGATAGACCGCATATTCAGTGAAAATCCTTCCATGAACGACGTTTATCCCGGAGACATCCGCTATATACTGGAGCCGTTCTGCATAGAAAGCGGAGAAATTGAATTTTTCGACCTGGGCGTTTCGCCCATCTTCCGCCGGAAATTCTCAATGGATAAATCTCAAAAATGCGGTTTTCACATCACAGAAAGCTGTATAGGCTGCGGAAAATGTCTGAAACTTTGTCCGCAAAAATGTATTGAAAGGGGAACGCCCTGCCGCATAAAACAGGAGCACTGTCTCCACTGCGGACTTTGCGCAAAGAACTGCCCTTTCCATCGTCATAGCCATAGTCCTCGGTCTGGCGCTGGGCGTCCTGATCAGCGAGTTTCAAAGAAGTTCCAAGCCTGTCATGGGCTTAGTAAACTTTGTCTACACCATACCGTCCATCTCACTGCTGGGATTTCTCATACCCTTTTCAGGCATAGGTGACACGACCGCCGTCATCGCTCTGACCGTATATGCCCTCTTGCCTATGGTCCGCAATACTTACGCCGGTCTGACCAACGTAAATCCCCTGCTGGTTGAAGCTGCCGCAGGTATGGGAAGCACCAAGTTTGAAGTACTGTACAAGAGCAAAATTCCGCTGGCATAGCCAGTCATCTTCGGCAGGTTTTGCTTACGACGGAAAACGCTTCAACAGATATTTCAGCGATTTTGCGGAAAAGTACGGCTTCAGCGACATGTATACCGGAGGCTTTTATCCTTATGAAACACCGGAAGAACATTGGGCCTACTGGAGCCGCTATATAAAAATTAACCGCTATGAAGACGCACCAAAGCCCGTATATGAAATGCTTCTGAGCCTTGTCAAAGACAAAGATTACTTCGTCATAACCACCAACGTAGACCACTGCTTTCAGAAAGCCGGCTTCGATAAGAGCAGATTGTTTTATACGCAGGGCGACTATGGTCCGTTTCAGTGTTCTGAGCCATGCTGCCAGAAGACCTATGATAACGAAACGCAGATAGAGCGCATGGTTTCTGAGCAGTCAGAAATGAAGATACCATCAGAGCTCATACCAAAATGCCCTGTCTGCGGCAGACCCATGACCATGAATCTCAGGTCAGACAGCCGTTTTGTCGAGGACGAGGGCTGGCACCGCGCTCTCAAGCGTTACGAATCGTTTCTGCAGAACCACAGAAAAGATCATGTTCTTTTCCTGGAGCTTGGCGTAGGCTACAACACCCCTGTCATCATCAAATATCCGTTCTGGCAGATGACAGCCGAAAATCCAAAATCGGTCTACGCTTGTATCAATGAAAGGGAGTAACCGGGAATATATCCTTTTTCGTTGTCAGACATTTTCAAAAAGTAAAAATATTATTTTTTTGAAACCGGGAGGGTGTATGAAAACGATAATCAGGACAGAATATCTGGAGCGAATCATTGAACTAAATCAGACTCCGGACATTAAAATTATTACAGGAATTCGCCGGGCAGGAAAGTCAGAATTGATGCGGGCATATATTTCGTATCTGAAGAGTCATTTTGAAAACATCAATATTATCTTTATTGATTTTATGGATATGGAATATGAAGGGCTCAAAGAATATCATGCTCTTCACACATATGTGGAAGAGCATTATCAGGCGGAAAAAACGAACTATGTTTTTGTGGACGAGGTCCAGATGTGTCCCAATTTTGAACTGGCAATCAACAGCCTCTATTCGAAAAGAAAATATGATATTTATATTACGGGTTCCAATGCTTTTTTGCTGGGCGCAGAGTTGGCAACTTTATTTACCGGGCGTTATATTGGAATCCATGTGTTCCCCTTTAGTTTCCGGGAATATTGTCAGTATTACAATGAGATTGACGACAAGGAGAAATTATTTGATGAGTATACGATAAAGGGAGGATTGGCAGGCTCTTATGCTTATAATACAGAAGCAGACATAATCCGCTATGTTAAGGAAGTCTATGAAACGATCGTTACAAGAGATCTTGTACAGAAATATTCTCTGACAGATACGCTGGTTTTACAGCGCCTGAGCGAGTTTCTTATGGACAACATCAGCAATCTGACTTCTCCAAATAAAGTCAGCCAGCTTATGACAGCAAATAAAACAACTACCAACCATGTGACTGTCGGCAGATATATTAAGTATTTGTGCAATGCTTTTGTTTTTTACGATATAAAACGCTATGATATTCGCGAAAAAAAATACCTTGGAAGCTCTGAAAAATTTTATCTGTGTGATACAGGTATCAGGTATGCGGTTCTGGGAAGTAGGAACATGGATTACGGAAGGGTATATGAGAATATATTCTGCATGGAACTGCTTCGTCGTGAGTATTCGGTATATGTTGGGAAACTGTACCAGAAGGAAATTGACTTTGTAGCACAAAAGGGAGATGAGAAAATATACATTCAGGTCAGTGACAATATTTCGGATCACAAAACCCTTGAAAGGGAATGCCAGCCATTACTGCAAATCCGTGATGCTTATCCCAAGAAAATTATTGCACGGACACAACACCCGAAATACAGTTACGAAGGAATCGAGATTTGTGATATTGTTGACTGGCTATTGCAGGAGGGATAAAAATGAACACACTAGATCAGCTTTTAGAACTCAATGACATACTGCTCGATGAAATGCCCCAGTACAGACAGCAGGCCCTGCTTTTCGGAAAGGACCGTCAGAATCAGTGGAATCTTTTCCGTTCCCTCGTCAACATCAGGCCTGCCATGCCTGCCAGCCGTGAATTTATAGAACTGCAGGACGCGCTGCTGCAAGGTGAAATCGAGAAAAAAGGCATAACGAACGTCAGCGATTTGACTCCAGTGCATGATAATCTCTATCTTTGGCATGGAGATATAACGACGCTCAAGGCCGGAGCCATCGTAAACGCCGCCAACAGCGGCCTCACCGGCTGCTATCACCCGTGTCACGGCTGCATAGACAATGCGATTCACACATACGCCGGAGTGCAGCTGAGGCTGGAATGTGCGCAGCTGGTGGAAAAACAGGGTTTCCCCGAACCTACCGGCCGCGCAAAGATCCCCGGCGCATATAATCTGCCGTGCGAGCACGTAATCCATACGGTCGGTCCTATAATCTCAGGCGCGCTTTCACAGGAAGACCGCAGACTGCTGGCTTCATGCTACCGCTCATGTCTCGATGTTGCTGTAGAAAATCATATGAGCAGCATCGACTTTTGCTGTATTTCCACGGGAGAATTTCATTTTCCGCCGGAGGAAGCGGCAAATATCGCCCTGAGAACCGTAATGGATTACAAAAAAGAAAACAACTGCTCCGTAGATGTGATATTCAATGTGTTTACAGACAGAGACTATAACATCTATAAGCAGCTGATAAACTGTGATTTTTGCTGACTGCCGGTATAAAAAGCGGCAGAAAGCGCTTTATCCCAGGATTCCCAGATGCTCCAGGAGGATCTTTATTCCTATGAGAATCAGTATGGTTCCTCCTGCCAGCGTCGCTTTATTTTTATATTTAGCGCCGAATTTATTTCCTATCACTACACCGATGGCTGACAGCATGAACGTGGTCACTCCTATGATCAGGACAGCCATCTCTATCTCAACTCTGAGAAAGGCGAAAGAAATGCCTACTGCCAAAGCGTCGATGCTGGTGGCCACAGCGAGAACGAGAACTTCTCTCAGCTTAAGCTTTATCTCTTTGACATCGCAGCTGGCGGCTTCATCGTCCTTCACCACATCCAGAATCATCTTTCCGCCGATAAAGGCCAAAAGAGCAAAGGCGATCCAATGATCTACAGAAACTATGTACTCTTCGAACTGTTTTCCCAGGAAATATCCTATAAGCGGCATGAGCGCCTGAAAGCCACCGAAAAATATTGCTATCGTAAGAATGTTTTCTGCTGTCGCTCTTCTCATACACAGCCCTTTGCATATAGACGCCGCGAAAGCATCCATAGAAAGGCCTATGCCAATCATCAGTACCTCAAAAAAACCCATATTGCCTCCCAGCCAAATAGCGCAAAACACTTTATTATTGTACAACAGAATACGCCGGGAGGCAATAAAATATTATCTTGCGCTTATCTCTAGCGCCTATCTCGCAATATTATCTTGCGCTTATCTTAAGCGCTTCGCCGTCTGAATCTATCAGAACGGTCTGTCCGTCTACGACGTCGCCGCTTATGATCATGGAAGCTATTTCAGTCTCTATATTCTTCTGCAGATAACGCTTTACAGGTCTTGCTCCGTAGTGAGCGTCGTAAGCCTGGTCAGCGATGAAGCTCTTGGCTTCCTCAGTAAGTTCAAGGCTCATATCCCTGTCTTTAAGTTTCTTTTCAAGACCGACAAGGGACAAGCCGATTATATCCATGATCTGAGTCTTGGTGAGCGGGCTGAAGAGAATTATGTCGTCTATCCTGTTGAGGAACTCAGGTCTGAAATAGTTTTTAAGCTGTCCCGTCACCCTCTCCTCCACTTCGGAAGAGATTTTACCGTCTTCCTGCATGTTCTCGATCAGGTCGCTGCTTCCGATGTTGGAAGTCATTATGACGATGGTGTTCTTAAAGTCTACCGTTCGTCCCTGATTGTCCGTCAGGCGTCCGTCGTCCAAAAGCTGGAGCAGGATATTAAAAACGTCGGGATGAGCTTTCTCTATCTCATCGAACAGGATAACGCTGTAAGGTTTACGACGGACGGCTTCCGTCAGCTGTCCTCCTTCGTCGTAGCCCACGTATCCCGGAGGCGCACCTACAAGTCTGGATACTGAATGTTTTTCCATGTACTCGGACATGTCTATCCTTATCATGTTTTTCTCAGTATCAAACAGGGCTTCTGACAGCGCCTTGGCCAGCTCCGTCTTTCCTACGCCTGTAGGTCCGAGGAAGATGAATGAACCTATAGGCCTGTTTTCATCTTTCAGTCCTGCTCTCGCTCTCAGTATGGCTTCGGAAACAGCCTGAACTCCGTCCTCCTGACCTATTACTCTCTTGTGAAGTATGTCGGGAAGTCTGAGCAGCTTTTCTCTTTCGCTTTCCACCAGCTTGCTTACAGGGATCCCTGTCCAGCCGGAAATGACCTCGGCGATTTCTTCTTCCGTGACTTCTTCCTTGAGAAGTCTTTCTTCATCGGCTTTGGCGGCAGCAGACTTTTCTTCCTCCAGCTTTTTCTCCAGCTCCGGCAGCGTGCCGTATTTGAGCTGCGCAAGCTTCTCCAGATCGTAATTTCTTTCCGCCTCTTCCATCTGGTGGCGCACTTCTTCTATCTGCTGTTTCGTCGCTTTTGCCTCGGAAATAGTCTTTTTCTCAGTCTCCCATTTTGCTCTCATCAGAGCGTCCTCTTCTTTCAGAGATGCCAGTTCTTTTTCGAGAGCTTCCAGCCTTGCCTTGGAGCCTTTGTCCGTTTCTTTGCCGAGAGCTTGTTTTTCAATTTCCAGCTGCATTATCTTTCTTGAGATCTCATCCAGCTCGGCTGGCATGCTGTCGATCTCCGTCCTTATTCTGGCGGCAGCTTCGTCCATCAGGTCTATGGCCTTGTCCGGCAGGAATCTGTCGCTTATATACCTGTCGGAAAGCGTTGCGCAGGCGATGAGCGCTCCGTCGGTGATCCTTACGCCGTGGTGTATCTCAAATCTCTCCTTGAGTCCTCTCAGTATGGAAATGGTATCCTCTACCGTCGGCTGATCGACAAGGACTTTCTGGAATCTTCTCTCCAGCGCCGCGTCTTTTTCGATGTACTTTCTGTACTCGTCCAGCGTAGTCGCGCCTATGCAGTGCAGCTCGCCCCTTGCCAGCTTAGGCTTGAGCAGGTTGCCTGCGTCCATGGAGCCTTCCGTTCTGCCGGCTCCCACGATATTGTGTATCTCGTCTATGAACAGGATTATTCTGCCCTCTGATTTTTCCACTTCGTTGAGTACGGCCTTCAGCCTTTCCTCGAATTCTCCCCTGAACTTGGCTCCTGCGATCAATGCTCCCATGTCGAGGGCGAAGATGGTCTTGTCTTTAAGACCCTCAGGAACATCGCCGTTTAAGATTCTCTGGGCCAGCCCCTCTACGACTGCCGTCTTGCCTACGCCAGGCTCTCCGATGAGGACAGGATTGTTCTTGGTTCTCCTGGAAAGTATCTGTATGGCATGTCTGATCTCCGCATCTCTTCCTATTACAGGGTCGAGCTTGCCGTCTCTTGCCATCTGTACCAGATCTCTGCCGTATTTAGTTAGGGCGTCGTAGTTATCCTCTGGATTCTGGCTGGTGACTCTCTGGTTTCCCCTTACTTTTGAAAGGGCTTCAAGAAATTTATCCTTGGTTATGCCGAACTTGGCGAAAATCCTGCTGCTCGGCGTATTCTTTTCCTCCAGCAAAGCCAGATACATGTGTTCTACGCTGACGTACTCGTCCTTAAACTGCTCGGCTATCTTTTCGGAATTCATCAGTATCTGCGAAAGTCTTCTCGATGAATACATGTTGTCGGCAGCTCCCGATACTTTAGGCAGTTTTTCCAGCTCTTCCTGCAAATCCGCGATGACCGAAGTTACGTCTATGTTGCTGTATTGCAGCAGCTTAGGAATCAAACCGTCTTTCTGCATCAGCAGCGCCAGATGCAGATGTTCCCCTTCCAGCATCTGATGTCCCTCAGAAATAGCTATGTTCTGACATTCAACTATAGCTGACTGCGCATTCTGTGTATATTTTTCTATGTTCATGATATCACCCCTTTTTAGTCTTTCTCGATGTTTACATTTTTATTTTACACCTGCGGAAAACAAATGTAAAGCATTTTTTAGCACTCGTCTCAAAAGAGTGCTAATAATTTTACAATTATTACTTACCCATTATTATTGTCTTTAATCATTAAAAAAGCCGTTATTTTTAACGGCTCTTAAAATATTTTCTAATTCATTTCTTGCAATTCTCCCAATCAGTTACGGCCGCTTCCTGGCAGTATTGCTTCCAGCTTTTTGGCCATCTCCTCCACTATCAGATGACACGGATTTTCAAATCCCGGTATCTGCAGCCGCTGCAGTTCGCAGCAATGAAGCGTGCTAAAATCGCTCATGAAAGATTCAGTCAAATCGCATATCATCCTATACCCATCCATATTATCCACATCGTTTTGCCCCTCCTTTGCCGTCATCAGCCCTATCATGCCTGCGGCAACTGTAAATGCTCCGCAGCAGGACTGTTCGCTCTGCATGCCAAGCCCCATGACAGAAAACATCTTTCTAGCTTCTTCCGGCAAATTCAGTTTGTAGTATTCGTTGCACGCGTTATACATCGCTTCCGCGCAGGACAAATCTGTTCCGACGTGATAAAAGTTCACCAGTTCATATAGCTTCATATCTTTTTCCTCCCCGGCTTGTCTCACAGTTTCTGAGCTCACTCAAGTTCCCTGCTTACTGCTATCTCGGCCGCTCTGCAGCAATAGCTCTGTCTTGCGGCAATAGACCTATCTTAAAGAAGCAGTTCTATGAAGAAACCCACGATCGGCGTGAGGATTTTGCCCGTCACATTTAATATGATGAGCAGCATCAATATGTAAAATCCGTTGTTATAGACGGTATAATACCAGCTGTATCTGTCCAGCCTGAAAATCTGCGTCACTATACCGAAGCCGTCCAGCGGCGGCACAGGCAGCAGATTGAAGACCATCAGCACCAGATTTATGCTCATCATGTAGTAGAGTATCCAGAACAGTATTTCCGTAAAGCTTCCGCTGTAGATATAACCTCCGCCGGACCTTACCAAAAGCCTTATCGCTCCTGCGGAGAGAGCTGCTATGATAAAATTGGTGACGACTCCAGCCAGTGAAACCATGATCTCATCCACTCTTCTGTGCTTATAATAGGACGGATTTATCTGTACAGGCTCGCCCCAGCCGAAGCCGGCAAAAAACAGAGCGAGAAATCCTATGGGGTCTATATGCTTCAAAGGATTAAGGGAAAGCCTTCCCTGAAGCTTAGGCGTAGGGTCTCCCAGCCAGTAGGACACGAATCCGTGTGCCGCTTCGTGAAAGGTCAGTCCTATGATGATTCCAGGGAGCATCATCAGCTGATCTATCAGCCACTGCCCTATGTCTCTCGTCGATGATAGCATGTTGTTTATCAAAAGCACGCATATTATTATCAGTATGGCAGGATTTACATTTCTGAACATTCTTCTGAAATTTTCTTTCATCTCTTTCCCCTTTTGTAAAATATTAAATTTATTTTAGCACATTTTCACCTTGGTTTAAATAATATATTGTAAGAAAAAGGGCTTACTTGCCTGACTGAAAGGTGGTTTTTTATGAATACATCTCTAGTTTGCATTGACGTTTATACGGTAAACGAAGGAGATACGCTCCATTCCATAGCAGAAAAATACGATCTGCCCGTCAGCTTACTTATGAGAGTCAACGGTATCGACAATCCGTACAATCTCCAGATAGGACGTCGCCTATGCATTCCCGGCACTGAAGATCAGCTTCCTCAGCCGCCGCAGACTCCGGAAAGATGCAGCACTACTCACACCGTAGCTCCCGGCGATACCCTGTACTTAATAGCTAAAAAGCACGGCATAAAACTGGATAATCTTATGAGGGCAAATCCGAGCATCGACCCTTACAATATGCTGATAGGAACCGAGCTCTGTATCCCTGCGGAATAATTTTATTTCGCAGACAATTTGCATTTCTGCGAAACAATTTTATTTCGCAAAGCAATTTGAATCTCTGCGAAATAGTTTGTGTTCCAGAAATATGACATAAGTCTTGGAAATCAAAAAAGAGTGACTGTCACAAAATGGACCGACCTCCAACCGTTAGATTTATGCTCTAACTTTTGAATGTCGGTTCACAAGCAGCCGCTCTTTTGTTTTTCATTAGTCCTATGATTGGCAATGCTCCGGCAGACAGCGGCCTCTGCGGTCATCAGCTCGTTGCAGGTGCGATGACTCACGCCTATGACCGTCAGAGACGGGCCAGCGGCAAACCGAAATCAATAGGTAAATCCCGTATCAGGATCGGAGTATTCCCTGAGCCTGGTCTGATAAGCGTCCATCGCGGCTTCCTCATAGGCCAGCTTTGGTTCGCTTACTTCCAGAACATTTTTCAGAAACCACTTGGTAAACAGAGGGTTTAAAACGAGGAACGGCCCGATTACGTAAGTACAGAAAAAGTTGTTTATCCTTATTCCCTCTTCTTTCGTCTCGGGGTTCAGTCCCACTCCCCTCTCAGTCATAAATAAGTATTTATCGGAAATGTTTCCGTAGCCGTAGCCGAATACGCTCTTAAAGCCGACGATTTTTATCGTCTCGCATGGTTGCTCTTCGGCGTCGTTTCCGCTACCGGCAGCCGAGTCTCCGGCAGCTTCGTCTCTGGCAGCTCCGCCGCCGTCAGGCAAAAAGCTTCCCAGATAGAGAGAATTAAATCTCTTTCTCGCCTTTCTTCTGGCGGAAAAATCCAGTATTCCAAGACCGTCGCATACTTTTTTATCTTCTTCGATTATCTCCCTGGCGAAAATTTCTCCCGCATTGCCAGTCACCAAAAATGCTGTTCCCTGGCCGATGCGCTCCCGGATAACGTCACTGTATTTTGAGAGAGCCTCTATGGCCAGCATCTGGCCCTTTTCAGTCGTAGTTCCCATATATATGAGGTCCGGTTTTTCCTTTGCAAACAGAGGCTCGTCCTTGAGGCTGGTGTTGACTATTTCTGCTTCAGGAATGCAGCGGCTCAGATAGGTGACGTTGGCCAGATCACCGTACAGGTTGCAGATTTCCGGGAAAAGAACTTCTATCTTCATGCCGTCTCACCTCTTTCCTCTATGGCCTTTTCAACGTTTTTAGCTACGTTGTTGCACAGCGTTATGGAATCTGTGCCGTAAAAGATATATATGTCTGTGCCGCTTTCAAGTTTGAGGGCTTTCGGCGAATCCAGCTCCCTCTCGACGAAAGATATTCTGTCGTCGCCTATTCCTGCCATCTTGAGCCTCAAGTAATAGTCCTTGGCTCTCGGGCCGGTGACCACTATATTCTTAATGTTTTCCCTGTTGAGAAATTCAAAGTCCGCATCGTATAGCCAGCAGACGTTTTCTGACCAGTGCTTGCTGTCTCCGAGGCTGTTCATCATAAGTATGAGCTCTTTGTCTCCAGGTCTTCCAGCCACGTAATCAAAGGCTCTTGAAGCGCCGAGGGCGTTCTTGTCTTTGGCCATCTGCTTTACGATGCGATGTCCGCCGGCTTCTTTGACGTCGAACCTGCTCTTGACAATCTCTATCTGCTCAAGGAGTTCCTTTATTCTCTCGCGGCTGTAGCCCAGCTCCCTGAACAGCGAAACGACGGCTACCACGTTATATATATTGAATACGCTGTCGTTTAAAAGCCTGTATTTCGCCGTCTCTCCGCCGTCTTCCACTTCTATGGTCATATTCTCCAGGTCAGCGTTTTTTCCCTTGTAATCACATTCAGGCGACTTGAAGCCGCAGTCCGGACAATATGCTTTTCCTATATGATGGTATCTGAGATGTTCATATTTCAAAATGCTGCTGCACTCAGGACATACCCGTAGGTCGTTGATGAGATTGACACATTCCTTGACGTCTGTATCGAGGCTTTCTATGCCGAAATACTTCCTCTCGTTTTCCGGCGCTATGCCGCAGGCGATGAGATCGTCGCCGTTGATTATGAGCCTGGTTTCCGGCGGCATTTCCTCCGTCAGAATACGGGCTATAAACTCCGGATGTCCGTTTCTCATGATCGAATCTCTCGTCAGGTTGTTTATCAGCAGAAGCTCAGGTTTCAGGGCAGGAAAAAGCAGCGGTGCAGAACGCTCGTCCATCTCCAGCAGCGCCGTGTCGTACTTGGCTTTTCCGAAAATTCCTGCGCCCATGATGAGGGCTGTGGCTATGCCTGTATTTATGTTGGAGCCGAGACTGTTGTTAAGCACACGCCTGCCGTCTGCCTTGAACATATCTATGGCCAGATTGCAGACAGTGGTCTTGCCGTTGGTTCCTGTCACGCCGATTATGGCCTTCGGCTTTTTTATTATCTTAAGGAAATCGGGGCACAGCTTGATTGCCACCACCCCCGGGAAATTAGTTCCGTTATGTCTTGTTATTCTCAGCGCTATGACCGACAGCTTGGCCGCCCACAGCGCGATAAAAAATCTTATTTTGTTCATTATTCTCAATATCCGTATTCGATTTTATATTTCACTCATATCAATAAGTCATCCGCCGTAACGTGCATATGCACAGAGCATCAGATGCATTATTATTCAGTGTATTAAAAGATTAACATTTGAATTCTGGTATGATTTCTTTAATCTTTGGCATTATACCTATTCCTCCCGGAGTCTGTCCAGGAAGCTGCCAGAAATCATGGGCGCAATAGTTATTGCCTTCTATTATAGCAGGGCCTTTCGGAGTAATAGCGACATCCCAGCCTACATACCTCATCTGGGGAATTTCCAGAGCCGCCTTTTTTACCATTTCCACCGCTTCTTTCATAAACGGGACTTTATATCCTATAAGAGGAGTATGGCTGTATGGATGTTCAGTATAGTGTATTCCTGCCGTCGTATCTCCTGAATGAGCAGGATAAAGGAATTCGCCGGTTTCTACGTCTACAGGTCCGTGGAGTCCATAATTATCCACAACTCTTCCGTTAATTCCCATTTTGAACACTGCATAAACGCAATGCGGAACGCCTTTTCCGTCTATCATCGTTATCATTCTCATGGTATTTACTGAAAAAGGATATATCTTATCTATATCAGGATGATTTTCTATTACATCCTCAATTGTGGCGAATCCCTTATCCCTCACATATTTTACGAAATCTTCAAAACTATCAAATTTTTCAGTTTCCAGAGATTCGCAGCCGATTCCGCAGCTAAGATCTTTCATTTTTGCAAATATTTTTTTTCTTGTGCTGAAAAAATTCTTTATATCTTCATCGGAGGCAGTTTCAAGGTCAAGGCACTCTCTTCCTATATATTCTTTGAATCGTTCATTGAATTCATTCTTATTATCAAAATAGTGCGCATAATCATGATCATTCATAAACATGATGAATTTCTTGCTTCTCATTCTAGTCATATACGTGTCTCTCTGTTTGTGGTTAAGATTCCAAAATTCGAATATGACATAATCGTTATAGCCTGAGCCATAGCGAAGAGTACAGTTTATCATATCAAAAAATATAGCAATTTTGCTCTTTCCTGAGCGTTCATGAGCGTTATTTAATACTTTGGAAAATTTCTCAAAACTAGCCCCTCTGATAACTCTCATATAATACTGCAATCTGCTTTCCATATCATCTTCCTCCTAAAGTACATCTGTAAGTAGTCTTGAAACGACTTCTTTCAGCCTTATAATTATATTTCTTTTATTGTATTCAGACAGCGTCAGCTCATGGCTTTTTTGCATATCCATTTCAAAGGTATCTTCCATCTGAGCTGCGAAATCTTCGTCGAACACAAATGCGTTGGTCTCAAAATTCAGTTTAAAACTTCTATTGTCGAAATTGGTAGAGCCCATGCTGGACACTTCTCCGTCCACCACCAGCGTCTTGGCGTGAAGAAATCCGTTGTCATATATCCATACGCGCGCTCCCGAGCGCAGAAGCTCACCTATATAATAATAGGTTGCCCAGTAAACGAAAGGATGGTCAGGCATGCAAGGTATCATTACTCTGACATCTACGCCTGACTGAGAGGCCATTTTAAGCGATTCAAGTATGCTCTGGTCAGGAACGAAATAAGGCGTCTGCACATACACGTTTTTCTCGGCGTATGTGATCATCCTCATAAAGCCTCTCTTGACTTCTTCCTTAGGATCTTCCGGTCCGCAGGAAACGATCTGCACACCTTTGCGGCCGGCCTTTTCCGTGCTTAGAGCCGCCGATGGAACGGCTTCTATCTTTTCCTTGGTGGTAAATCTCCAGTCCATGATAAACCTGGAGTTTAAATCATATACGCTTCCGCCTTCTATTCTTACATGCGTGTCTCTCCAATATCCAAACTTGCGCTTTTTCCCCACATATTCCTTGGCGATGTTATACCCTCCGGTATACGCTACTTTACCGTCTATTACTGTTATCTTTCTGTGGTTTCTGTAGTTGAGTTTGAGACCGAGGAAAATGAATTTAGGTTTAAAGAAATATCCGACTTTTCCGCCGGCTCTCAAGTAGTCCTTTAACACTCCTTTGGTTATGTACCGGCTTCCCAAAGCGTCCATCAAAAGCCGCACTTCCACGCCTTCTCTGGCTTTTTCAGTGAGAACTTCTATAAATCTTCTTCCTACCTTGTCCCTCTTTATTATGAAGAACTCTACGTTTACGCTTTCCCTGGCTTTCCTGATATCTTTTATCAGCTCCTCCATCAGCTCGTTGCCGTCAGTGATAAGTCGTATCTCGTTGTCCTGAGTATAGTATGCTTTGCCGTAAACTTGATTGAGTTTTATCAGGTGCTGCCATTTTTGTGCGCTTTCCGATCCAAAGTCGTAAGTCTTCTCATCCATGTTGGCTATCTGTTTTCTCAGTGCGTTGCTGGTGACTCTCTCTTCGGTCTCAGTCATCCTGTTTATCTTTCTTCGGGAAATATTCTGATTAAGAACAAGATAGAGCACGAACCCCAATACAGGTATAAAGGCCATCACCATTATCCAGGCGAAAATGGCGGAGGACGTCTTTCTTTCGTTAAAAATAACTGTTATGATGAGTAACGCGTTTATAACATATAGAGTAATAGGTGAACTGAATATTCCTACGATAAAATTCCAAATACTTTCCATAATCCTCTTTCTTTAGTCCTAATCTCAAATTCTGTAATACCCTCAAGGCACGCTGAGTGCGTTGATGCAGTGTATGGTGAAATTTTCTGCTTTGCTGAAATCATTTCAGACAGTCTGTATGCAGCATCGGGTTTTACCAATCGGCCTGCATGCAATCTCAGATTTGCCCTATCGGTTTCTCCTGGCGATTTGTCATCCCGGCGCGATTTCGTTTTCCTCCATCCTGTCGGCATGATTTGTTTTCCCGGTGCGATTTGATTTTGGAAGACCCAATGTTGCAGAATTTTTAAAAATTAGTCGTATTCTACAACATTCCTCATCTTAAATCAAATTAAATTACCGTTAATTTTATGAATGTTGCAGAATTCTGTGAATATCTGAAATTCTACAACATAAATGAGCAAATATGTTGCATTTTTAATCAATAATTATGAAAATTACAACATTGAATCAATTTCCCTGTGTTTTCATATCTCTATATGCTGATAATGTTGCATAATTTTAAAAAAACAAAAAATTATGCAACATTTCATGTCGGCAGCTAAGTTTCTCAGTTCTATTTCCTGCCAGCCGTTACCCTCTCGCCTTATATTCTGCAGCGAAAGTCTTGCGATTTCGCAAGGAGCAGCCTGAGAAGAGGAACAGCCTGCGGAACAGATGAGCAGGGCTTTTGTGCCAGAATTATTCTAACGCCCTCCAGTCTGCCCAAAGGCGTTTCAATGGCCGCTTCCTCTCGGCGAAGCCGATACAATCCTCTGCGGACATTATAACGCTATACAGTCGGTTAAGCAGCGTTTCAATGAACCCTACCTCTCGGCGCAGCCGAATTATATAATCATGGGTTCATTATAACGCCAGCCAGTCTGCCAAAAGGCGTTTCAATGGCCGCTTCCTCTCGGCGAAGCCGATACAATCCTCTGCGGACATTATATCACGTTTTTCTCTTCAGCGCTATAAAAATTCCTGCAATGCACAGAGCCGTAAATACATAAAAACAAGTATGAATAGTATCCATTAAAACAGCTGTGTCCGCCTTGTCCAAAGCCGTGTTTCCCAAGTATGCCCCCATTACAAGAGTAACTACAGCCATGCTTGCAGTGTGCCCGATGGAGCGCATGGTGGCCAGAATTGAAGAAGCAATTCCATAGTCTTCTTTTTCCACTGAAGCCATGACGGCGTTGGTGTTGGGAGACGTAAACAAGGCGAAGCCGATTCCCGAAAGAGAAAGAGTGCCTATTATCCTGAATATACTGCTTTCCTGCGGCAGAAATGAAAACAAAGCCAGCGCCGCGGCGCAGAAGCCCATCCCGGCAGACGACATTATATAAGGGGAATGTTTGTCCGAAAGCCGTCCGGCGACAGGAGACAGCACGGCCATAACCAGGGGCGAGGCAATCAGAATCAATCCCGCCGTCTGGGAATTATAGTCCATTACCGTCTGCAGGTATATGGAAATCAAATAGCTTATGGCGTAAGTCGCGCCGTAATTGAGCAGCGCAGCCAGATTTGAGAAAGCATAAGAGAGATTTTGTCCGAACATCCTGACCTCTATCACCGGATTTTCCTGTTTAAGCTCCGTTCTTATGAAAAGAAACATGAGAATTGCTCCGGCCGCCAGTATGAACGGCCCGGCGTCAGAGGCCGTGAGCGTTGAAAATCCGTACATGAGGCCGACGATGGCGGTAATATAGAGGAATACGCCTCTCCAGTCCATGTGGGACTTGTCCTTGGTGCGGTTTTCGGCGGGAAGCTTTCTAAACGCGCCATAAAACGCCACCGCCGAAACGATGGCTGCTGCAATAAAAATAGATTTCCAGCCGAAATTATGGTTCAGAAAGCCTCCCAGCACCGGTCCGGCTGAAAGCCCTGCATAGGTCGAGCTTGTGGAATATCCCAGCACTTTCCCCCTGAGTTCCTTGTCAAAAGCGCCTACAAGAATGGCTATGTTTGTGCTGAAAATCATCGAAGCGCCTATGCCTTGTCCCAGCCTTGCGAGCAGGAGCATCCACATTTTAGCGGAAAACATTCCAGCCACCGAACACAGCCAAAATATGAGGATGCCTATCCACAGGATCCGTTTTCTCTGGCTTCTGTCGGCTATCTTCCCGAAAGGTACGGCCAGTGCCGCGCAGGTCAGCATGTAGGCTGTGACAACCCATCCTACCGCTGCGGCACTTACGCCGAAATCTTTTTCAATATCGGGCACCGACAAGTTGAGAGCGCTTCCCATGAAAGTCGTTATGAAAGCTGTCGTGATGGAAACGAACAGCGTACTTTTCTGTTCAGGCGTATAGTTTTTCTTTTCCATAGATAGTATTATACGCCTTTTTAGAAAATGCAATTCTTCCGGCTGATATTTTATGTAATTTTTGTTTATTTTGTTTTATTTGCTGTTTCTTCTAGAGTATTATGCATATAAAATAATCTTTTCCCTCGTCGCTTATCTTCTGCAGCGATCTCTGGACTTTTCCCCTCAGCGAGTCGGGAACGTCGTTCACCTTGCTCTCCATCTGCTCCGTGACCATTTCTCTCAGGGACTTGCCGAAAAGATTGGTTTCCCATATATCTTCTCCGCCGCTTTCAAACTGCTCTCTCAGTGAGCGGGCTAAATCCTCCGACTGGCTTTCAGTTCCCACCACAGGAGACACTTCTGTTGAAATATCAGTCTTTATTATATGCAGGCACGGTGCTTTGGCTTTCATCCTCACGCCATATTTATTTCCTTGCTTGAAGACCTCAGGCTTTTCTAAAATCATCTCGGAAAGCTTAGGCGCGACGATGCCGTAATCGGAAGTGTCGACTTGCTCAAGAGCGCCCTTTATATTGTCATAGGCAGCTTTCGCCTTTGAATATTCTTTGAGAAGAATGAAAAGCTCCCTGTCGTTTTCCACGGTGGCGTTCATCAGCTCTTCTATCACTTTGTAATAAAGTGCCGCGTCCAGACGTGGTTCCAAAACTACGAGGCCGCAGGACATATCGGCACGCACTACTTTCACGTCTTTGATGATCTTTCCGTCGGCAATCATCGAGCAGCTCTCGACCACCTGTCCTATGGTCTCGAATTCTCCCATCCATTCTTTAACTCTGTCTATAATAGTGGCTTTTATCCAGTGGTCGTCGGAAATAGCGTCCAGATAACCCGGCAGCTTAAACTGGATTTCGCAGGCAGGAAACTGATTTATCAGTTTGTCAAACATATCCTCGAAGTTTTCTTCAGTCATACGCTGACAGTTCATGAGCAAAACAGGTATGCCATAATGCTCCTCCATCTGTCTGGCTGTTTCGCGGCTTTTGGGGCTCTGCGGCGTAGCTGAATTGAGCACTATCACAAACGGCTTGTGCAGAGCTTTAAGCTGAGCTACAGTCTTTTCCTCCGCCTCGGCAAAATTACTTCTCGGAAGCTCGCCGAAGCTGCCGTCGGTGGTCACTACGACTCCGATGACGGAATGTTCCGTGATTACTTTTTCCGTTCCTATCTCAGCCGCCTGACTGAAGGGCAGCTGTTCATCCGACCATGGCGTGTTTACCATCCTTTCTTTCCCGTCTTCTTTATCTCCCAGCACTCCGGGCACCATATATCCTACGCAGTCGACCAGCCTTACGTTAAAGCTCGCTCCGCTCTTCGTATTGATCTGAACTGCTTCCGGAGGAATAAATTTTGGCTCTGTCGTAGTTATGGTCTTTCCCTCTCCGCTCTGCGGCAATTCGTCCATTATCCTGGTTTTTTCGTATGGATTGGCCATATTGGGAAATACGAGGATATCCATAAATCTTTTTATAAAGCTTGACTTGCCTGTCCTCACCGGTCCGACAACGCCTATATAGATGTCGCCTCCCGCTCTGGTTCCAATATCCCGATAGATATCTGTATTTATCATATAATCCCCTCCGCATATTTTTACTGCTATACAAAATATATTAGTCTGAAAAGCGATTATGCAGAGTTTCAGCAAAATTTCTCTGCTGTTTACTGGGAAACCTCCCTTGGTTCTATGAAAGCCTGTGCGACACGAGGTGGTTACTGCATCAACAAAGTGTGCCGGAAATGCGTCGAAGGATACAAACGTTGGCGAAAATCAGTCTATTACAGGCAATACGCTCAGCCAGATGCCCGACTCCCGAGCAAGTCTGGCATGCACAAAAAAACACTGAGCACAGCATGCGGCCGTCCCCCAGTGTTCTCAGTGTTTTCACTTTCCTCAGTTATTCATCTGCCTCTCTATATTTGAAAGCAGTCTCATCAGCTCGTCGAGCTCTTCTTTGGACAGATCGTCTTTATTGATGAGCAAGACCGACTCATCCTTTTTTCTCGCGTAGACGTAATTTCCCTTAAAGCCGTATTCGCTGAAAGCATTCCAATACAGCTTTCCCGAGCTCATTTCAGAAATCAACTGTATTCCGTCCTCGTCGATGATGTATTCCCTCATTCCGCTGGTAAGAGAGCTGTCAAGGCGTTTTTGCATTTTCTCAAGCTGCTTTTTCTGAATAGGCTTTGCTCTGAACGACATCACTATGAACAAGATTCCCGCCAGCATCAGCACGATGTCTGAAACTTCGACGACTCCGTCTGACATATCCAAAAATAATTTTGCTGCGCCTATGGCGATGAAGAGCAGCCCGAATACGATAAAATAAATAAAAACTTTTTTTCGTCTGCGGGTGCTTTCCTTAGTCTCCATAGCCAAATCTATTATAGTTTTGCGCGCTTCATCGTTCACTTCAAGTTTATATTTGAGCATTAGATGTTCTCTCTTTTCATATAATTTCTCCTGCAGAAAAAGTCGTCATGCGCGTGGGTTTAACGCGTCGGGCTTTCACAAGCGCGGGTTTAACGCGCCGGACTGTCACAAGCGCGCCTGGTTCATGCCTCATTCTTTCTTAAAAGTCCCTACAGCCTGGCCAGATACTGCTGTTTCCTCCGCTCAAGCTCGGAATCGTATTCTATATCTCCGCCCTGATGGAGCTCTCTCAGATATGCATGATGATTTCCCAGTATTCCACGGTCTTTTTCGCTGAGTATCAGCAGGGCCACGTTGGAGCACTGGTCGGCGACTCTCTCGAGGTTCGTTATGATGTCCATGAAGACGATGCCTGCCGCCGTAGTGCAGCCGCCTTTTTTCAATCTTTCCACGTGCCTGTTCTTCAGGGTCAGCACCATATCGTCTATGACTTCCTCCAAAGGCTCTATCCTGCGCGCTTCGTCAACGTCGAGAGTTTTGAAAGACTCCATAGTTATGTCGGCAATCTCAAATACTGCTTCTTCTATCAGGGCAAGCTCTTCCTTAGCTGTTTCCGAGAAATATATTTTGCCGGCAGAAATGGCCTGAGAAGCTTCCAGCACGTTGATGGCATGGTCGCCGATCCTCTCGAAATTTGTAGAAGTCTGCATAAATGCGTTGATCCTCTGGTTATCAGCGTCCGTTTCCACGTTCTTTGAAAGGTTCACCAGGTAATTGTCCATAGTATCGGTAAAAAGGTCTATCTTATCTTCATTTTCATTTATCACGACGGCTCTTTCTTCGTCATACTTTTCCAGCAGCTTGCAGCTTCTCTTGAGGTTCTTGACCGCCGCGTAACCCATATTGGATATGGCTTTGTTGGCCTCGGAGATGGCAAGTTCAGGGACTCCGTAGAGTTTTTCGTCCGGAACCGGCAGGTCTGCCCTGTCTTCTTCCTCTTCCTTGTTCACCTTGATGATCTTCAGTGAAGCGTTCACCAGCTTGTCTGCGAAAGGAATCAGTGCAATTGCTGTAACCAAATTGAACAGTGTCTGGAAATTGGCTATGGAACCGCTGTTTACCGTGCTGCCCCAGAGTTCAGGGAAACCGCCTAAGCCTCTTATAGCTTCCATCACGATCATGAACAGTATGGTTCCTATGGTGTTAAACAATATATGCACTATGCCTGTTCTCTTTGCGTCCTTGGAAGAGCCTATGGAGCATATGAACAGAGTCACCACGCAGGTACCAAGGTTTATGCCCATTATCATAGGGTAGACCAGTTTGAATGTAAGGGTGCCAGTCACTGACAAAGCCTGCAGCATGCCCACCATTGCAGAGGAGCTCTGCACTATGACGGTGAGAACAAGCCCCACCAGTATGGCCAGTATGGGCTGATTGCTGAATTTGGCCATTATCTCCGCAAACTGAGGCGATTCGGAAAGGGGCGAAACGGCCGCCGTCATGCTCATGATGCCGGAAAACAGCACGCCAAAGCCCATGAAAATCTCGCCTTTAGTCTTGCTGTTGGGGCGCTTGATGAACATTATCAGGAGAATTCCCACGAACATGGAAAGAGGCGCCAGCGTCGACGGCTTGAAAAACTCAAGTATTATATTGCCCGATGAGTCGATGTCCATGAGGCGTATTATCTGAGCTGTCACCGTAGTGCCTATATTGGCTCCCATGACTATGCCCACCGCTTGTCTTAAATTGAGTATGCCGGCTGAAATCAGACCTACAGCCAGCACTATTGTGGCGGTCGAACTCTGTATCACCGCAGTTACAAGAGTTCCGGTTATCACTCCGAACACCACATTCTGAGTCGCTTTGCTCATCGCGCTTTTCAGAGCCGGACCGGAAGCATTCTTGAGTCCGTCTCCCATGACTTCCATTCCGTAAAGGAACATCGCCAGACCGCCTAAAAGGCTGATGACTGAGAAAATATTCATCTTTAGTCCTTTCCCTCGATTATCGAGAATCCGCCGTTCTGCCTGCCGGCTTTTTCTCCGGCCGCTCTTCTGCCAGCTCGCCTGTCAGGCTGAACGTATTTGCCCCCGTAATTTTCACAGCCGCTATTTGGCCTTCTATTCCTTCATACCCCTTGAAATTGACCAGCTTGAAACCGTCCGTTCTTCCCTCGTATATATCGCTTCTGCTTCTGCTCGGGCCGTCCACCAAAACATCCAGAGTCTTTCCTATGTACGCTTTGTTCTTTTCGGCAGACGACTGATTTATTATATCCACCAGACGGTTAAATCTCTCATGCTTGATATCCTCCGGAACCTGGTCCTCCCTCTTTGCAGCAGGAGTTCCCTGCCTTACGGAATAGAGAAAAGTAAACGCCGAGTCATATCCCACCTGACTGGCCAGCTGGAGAGTTTCTTCAAACTCGGATTCCGTTTCCCCCGGAAAGCCCACTATGATGTCCGTGGAAATGGTTATCTCAGGCACGGCGTCTCTCAGCTTCCTGACGATTTCCAGGTAGGATTCCCGCGTATACTTTCTGTTCATTTCTCTCAGGACCTTGTCAGAGCCTGCCTGAACAGGAAGATGTATGTATTTGCAAAGCTTTTCGCAGTTTTTAAAAGCGTCTATCAGCTTGTCTGAGAGGTCCTTCGGATGACTGGTCATGAACCTTATGCGCTCAAGACCCTCTATCTCCGCCAGCATGTATATCAAGTCAGTAAAATCGGCAGTTTTGCCACCTGAGCTGCAGCCTTTATATGAATTGACGTTCTGCCCAAGCAGCGTCACTTCCTTCACACCGTCAGCCGCTAAAGCACATATCTCTCTTACGATGTCCTCAGGCCGGCGGCTTCGTTCCCTGCCTCTGGTGTAAGGGACTATGCAGTAACTGCAGAAATTATTGCAGCCGTACATTATGTTCACGAAACTCTTATGTCTGAAAAGTCTCTCGGCAGGCAGGTCTTCGACCACGCCTTTCCCGTCCTCCCAGACTTCCATCTGCTTTTTCTTTTCCCTGTAAAGGTTGTCCAAAAGCTCAGGCAGCTTGTGCAGATTGTGAGTTCCGTAGACCACGTCCACCCAGGGATATTTGACCTTGAGCTTGTCTATTATGTGCTGCTGCTGCATCATACAGCCGCATACGCATACCGTGAAAGATTCCTTTTCCTCGGCCTTTCTGCGCTTCAGCTGTCCAAGAGTGCCGAAGAACCGCTTGTCGGCGTTTTCCCTTATGCTGCATGTATTGAATATCACTATATCGGCGCTGCTTCTGTCCTTTGCCTGCTCATATCCCTTTTCCAGGAGCAGGCCGGCCATTATTTCCGAATCGTGCTCGTTCATCTGACAGCCGAAAGTCGTGATATGAAAAGTCTTTTTTTCCGTCAAAACTGTCTCCATTCCAATGCTTAAATATGCATTTCGTTTTTCGTCTTTCTGCCCATCAGCATGTTCACTGCTTCGAGGGCATCTATTTCTCCCTGTATCATCTTATATATGCAATCCGTTATCGGCATTTCGACATTGAGCCTGTCTGCCAGCTGGTGAGCCGCCTCCGCCGTGGAAATGCCCTCTACCACCATGCCGATTTCTCCTGCTGCCTGCTTCGGATCCTCTCCTTTTCCCATCAGAATACCGCAGCGGCGGTTTCTCGAATGCATGCTGGTGCATGTCACGATGAGGTCTCCTATACCGGCAAGGCCGGAAAAAGTATTTATGTCAGCTCCAAGCGCAAGACCGAGCCTGCACATTTCCGTTATTCCCCTGGTCATTATGGCCGCCTTGGCGTTGTCTCCGAAGCCCATTCCATCGGAAATCCCGGCTCCTAGAGCTATTATGTTCTTCAGCGCCCCGCCAAGTTCCACGCCTGTGATGTCGTCGTTGGTATAGACTCTGAAACGGTCAGTATTGAAAATTTCCTGGACTTCTTCCGCAAGTCCCTCCTGCTTTGAAGCCACGGTAACCGTCGTCGGCAGCTGCCTGGCCACCTCTTCGGCGTGAGACGGGCCTGAAAGGGCTGCATATTTCATATCCGGCGCGACTTGAGCGGCGATCTCCGAAAGCCTCATAAGCGTGCCCTTTTCTATGCCTTTAGCCACATTGACGGCTGCTGCGTCCGGCGCGATAAAAGGCTCGGCTGCCTCAAGAACAGAACGAAAGCTCTGCGCCGGTACGGAAAAGACTATGGTTTCCGCGCCGTCAAGGCATTTTTCCAAATCAGCCGTAAGCTTTAAATTTTCCGGCAGTTTCACTCCGGGCAGATAATGGGGATTTTCTCTCGTATCATCCATCAGGGCTATCTGGCTTTTCTTTCTTCCCCAGAGGGAAACGTCAAACCCTTTTCCTGCAAGCAGTATCGCCAGGGCAGTTCCAAAGCTGCCCGCTCCTATAACAGTAATTTTTTTATTCATATATCTATATATCCACCTTTCATGCCGTAATTTTGCCGGCTAAAGCATTTCCGCAAAATCACGGCCGTCAAGCCATTGCCTTTAAAACATCTTCGGCTCTTCGCCCTTGATAAGCCTCGCTATATTGGCTCTGTGCTTTATTATCACGATCAGAGCCATCACCATACCTATATAAAGGAAATCTCTTTCCAAAAACCAGCAGGTTATGGGAAAGGAAACGGCTCCCAGCAGCGACCCCACCGACATCCTGCGAGACACTGCAAGCCCGATGGCCACTATCAGCAACGTAATGACAGCCATCACCCAGTTGACAGCCAGCAGCGCACCGAAAGCAGTCGCCACGCCCTTGCCGCCCTTGAAGCTGTACACGCAGGGCCATATATGGCCGCAGAATACCGCCAGAGCGCAGAACATGCCTATGGTTTCGTTGCCGAAGCGAAGTCCCAGCCAGACGGCCAGCACGCCTTTTCCTATATCTATGATGAGAGTTATGACTGCGGCTTTCTTTCCCAGCACACGCAGTGCGTTGGTGGTTCCGGCGTTGCCGCTGCCTTCTTTCTTGATGTCTATTCCAAGCGCCTTGCCCAGCAGTATCGACGGTGATATATTTCCTATGAAATATGCAAGGGTGACCCATATGACAAACTCTATGACGACCATATCTATTCTCCTTTTTCGCCCTTTTCGCGGAAAACGAATTTCAGCGATGTTCCCTCAAAGCCAAAGCTTTCTCTTATCTTATTCTCCAGATACCTGGCATATGAGAAATGCATGAGCTCTCTCTTGTTTATCTGGAAACTGAAAAGCGGCGGTTTTACTCCCACCTGAGCCGCATAATATATCTTGAGGCGGCGGCCCTTGTCTGACGGAGGCTGCTTCATCATCACCGCGTCCATTATCAGACTGTTGAGCTGGCCTGTAGGAACTCTCATCGCTCTGATTTCAGCCACGTATTTAGCCATGTCTATGACTTGATCTATCCGCTGTTTTTCCGCCACGGAAATGAAGATTATAGGCGCGTAGGACATGAACTGAAGATCGGCTTCTATGCCGCGCTTAAAGTCTCTCATGGTGTTGGTCTCTTTGACTATGAGATCCCACTTGTTGACTGCGATCACTACTCCTTTTCCGGCCTCGTGAGCAACGCCTGCTATCTTCTTGTCCTGCTCTGTCAGTCCCTCTGCCGCGTCTATCATCAGCAGACACACATCGCACCTTTCGATGGCGGCTACGGCTCTGATGACGCTGTATCTTTCTATGTCCTCGTTTACCTTGTTCTTTCTCCTTATTCCTGCCGTGTCGATGAGGATATATTTTTCCCCGTCCTTTTCAAAAGGCGTGTCTATGGAATCCCTCGTCGTTCCGGCTATAGGAGAAACGATAACTCTTTTTTCGCCCAAAAGACAGTTTACCAGCGAAGATTTTCCCACGTTTGGCTTGCCTATGACGGCTATCTTGATAGTCTCTTCGTCCTCCTCACCAGCGCCCTCCGGAAAGCTTGCGACTATCTCGTCCAGCACATCTCCGAAGTTGAGCATGTTGACCGCGGAAATCGGTATCGGTTCGCCCAGCCCCAGCTCATAAAAGTCATAAAAATCATCGGGCAGCTTGTGAGGCGCATCTATCTTGTTGACCACCAGGATGACTCTTTTTCCTGTCCTCATCAGCATCATGGCCACTTCCCTGTCGGCCGTCGTCAAACCCTCCTTGCCGTCGGTGATGAACAGGATAACGTCCGCCATATCCATGGCCACCTGAGCCTGTTCTCTCATCTGCGAAAGGATTATATCCTGGCTGGCCGGCTCTATTCCTCCTGTATCTATCAGCGCGAAGTGAACTGAATTCCACTCGGCTTCAGCGTATATCCTGTCTCTCGTCACTCCGGGAGTGTCCTCCACTATGGAAACACGTCTGCCCACTATTTTATTGAAGAAAGTGGATTTACCTACGTTTGGTCTGCCTACGATGGCGACTATAGGTTTACTCATCGAAAATTCCTCCTATGAATTCCTCGGGAACGAATTCTTTTAAATCTTCTATTCCCTCTCCCACGCCTATGAATTTTATCGGCATGTCGAACTGGTCGGCCACCGTGACGGCTATTCCGCCCTTTGCTGTTCCGTCAAGCTTGGTCAGGACGATTCCCGTTATATCGGTGACGTTGCCGAATTCCTGAGCTTGAGAAACGGCGTTTTTTCCTGTGGTAGCGTCAAGCACCAACAAGGTCTCCCTCGCAGCCTCCGGAAATTCCCTGTCTATCACGCGGTTCATCTTTTCCAGCTCGTCCATCAGGTTCTTTTTGTTTTGAAGTCTTCCCGCTGTATCACATATCAGCACATCTATGCCTTTGGCTTTCGCTGATTGTATTGCGTCGTAAACTACGGCCGACGGATCTGCCCCCTCTTTGTGTTTGATCACGTTGACGTTGTTTCTCTGTCCCCATATGACAAGCTGCTCGGCTGCCGCCGCTCTGAAGGTATCGGCTGCCGCCAGCATTACTGTTCTGCCCTCTTTCCTGCACTTATACGCCAGCTTTCCTATGGTAGTGGTTTTTCCTCCGCCGTTGATTCCTATGACCAGAACAACCAGCGGCTTTTCCTGGCTCAACTTCTGTCTCTCGCCTTTGTCCACAAGGCCGGTCATTATCTCCTTGAGAGCGCCGGTCACCCTGGCTGGCTCTGTTATATTATTATTTTTTATGTTCTTTCGCAGTTCTTCCATGATGGTCATGGTGGTATCCATTCCGATGTCCGAGGTTATGAGTATTTCCTCAAGCTCGTCCATCAAATCTTCGTCGACGCTGGCTCTCAGCATGATAGCGTCGCTTATCTTTTCCGAAAGTCTTCCGAAGAAAGACTTTTTTTCAGAGAACAATGACATCTGTTTTCCCCTTTCAAAATTTATGGCCGTTACAACTCAAAATCATCACCCAGCCTCAGGGAAAGGACTTTGGAAATACCCTGCTCAGGCATGGTCACGCCGTACAGCACGTCCGCATGTTCCATGGTCGCTTTCTGGTGAGTGACTATGGCAAACTGTATATCGTTGAAATTTTTCAGATATTTGGCGAATCTCTCTATGTTCATGTCGTCGAGAGCCGCCTCCACCTCGTCCAGTATGCAGAACGGTGTAGGCGTAGTCTTGAGCACGGCGAACATGAGAGCTATGGCCGTCATGGTCTTTTCACCGCCGGACATCAGATTGATGTTCTGTAGCTTCTTGCCAGGCGGCTGGGCTATTATCTCTATTCCTGCCTCCAGCGGATTTTCCTCGTTGTCCAGCCTCAGCTCGGCGTGTCCGCCGCCGAACAGAGATTTGAAGATTTCTTCAAAGTTCACGACTACCTTGTCAAAGTTTTCTTTGAACTTTGACTTGATGGTCTTTTCCATATCGTCGATTATCGCCTTGAGCTGGTCCATGGCTTCGGTGATGTCGCTGCGCTGAGCGGTCAGGAACTGGTATCTTTCACTGACCTGAGCGTATTCTTCTATGGCTCCCACGTTCACGTCTCCCAGCTCTTTCAGCCGGTTTCTTATTTCGCGGCTTTCTTTCTGGGCCGAGGACATCGCAAAGTCGGCTTTTTTGAATTCTATCGCCTGCAGGTAGGAAATTTCAAAGTCTTCCCAGAGCTTCTCCTTGAACGTATCAAGCTGAGTCTCATTCTTGGCAAGCTTTATCTCTTCCCTGTATTTCTGATCCTGATAGGAATTGAGCTTTTCAAAGGCCGAGACCTGCTCTGCTGTCATCTCTTCCAGGTTCTTGGAAAGTTCCGTTCTCTCCTGGGAAACCTTTGTTATGTATTCCTCCAGTTCGTCCTTTTCCGCCGTCTTGGCTCTGACCGTCTCTTCCACGCCGTCTGAGCCAAATAAAATACGGTTTTTTTCTTCACCGAGATTTTTTATCTCTTCCTGCTTGGCTTCGATCTGGAATTTGAAATCGTCGGCAGTTTCTCTCACCCGGTCATACATATTCTGAAGATTTTCTATGCTGCTGTCCCAGCTGTTTTTCTCTATCCTGACGGCTGTTATCGCGTCGGAGGCCTGGTCGACTTTGGCCTTGGCTTTCTCCTGCTCTTCCATCAGCGAGGAAATCCTCTCCTGCAGCTCTTCGCCCTCGCGGCGGCATCTTTCAGCTTCCTGTGCAAGCTCAGAGGCCATCTTCTCGGCGCTGGCGTAATCGGAATCTATGGAAGCCAGCTGCTGCTCCTGCCTTGTATTGCTGGCGGCAATGTCTCCGGCAAGAGTCTCGGCAGTCTGTATCTTTGAATCCAGATTGACAGCTTCAAGCTGCAGCTGCCTGAATCGTTCTTCAGCCCGGCTGAGAGTCTCTCTCAAGTGCGCAGAATCAGATCGGTTCTGCTCTGCTGCTTCCATGTTGCTCTTAAGTTCTTTCTCAAGGGAAGCCACTCTTGAGGCCAGTTTTTCTATCTCGCCTTTTCTCTCCAGCAGATTGGCAGTGGCGTTCTTATACTTTCCGCCGGTGATAGCTCCGCTGGCGTTCACCACTTCTCCCTCTAGCGTAACGAATCTCACACCTGAGCCTGTTTTCTTTGAAAAATCTATGGCGTCCTGCATGGTGTCCACTATGGCTGTTCTGCCCAACAGATATCTGAAGATTCCTCCGTATTTGCTGTCATAGCTGATGAGCTCCGCCGCTATGCCTCTGCAGCCTGCAACTGAAGCTACTGCCGGCGGCAGGGAAGCTCTGCTTCCTCTGACCGACTCAACAGGCAGGAAAGTCAGCCTGCCCGCCCTGCTTTCCTTAAGGGCTTTTACGGCGGCTTTCGCATCCTCATCGCGCATCACTACCACGTTCTGCAGCGCCGCGCCCAAGGCAGTTTCAACGGCGACCTCAAGCCCCGCCGGAACTTTCATCAGATCGGCGGCAACGCCCTCTATGCCTTTAAGACCGCTCTTCATGATGAATCTTACAGCCCCGTTGTATCCCTCGTAATTGGCCTCCATCTCTTCGATGGTCTTTCTGCGGCCCTCAAACTGGCTTATCTGTATCTGCAGGTGGCTGGATTTTTTAGACAGCTCCCTGTTTTCCTCTTCAAGGAAAGCGGCCTTCTCCTTTAGGCTGCGGATCTCTTTTCCTGCCTCTGAAAGCTTATCTTCGAGAACGTGTTTTTCCTCTCTGTGACGCGCCAAAGATGCCAGCGATGACTCTTCGTTTTCTTTCAGCTGTTTTCTTTCTTCGGTGATCTGCTGCCGTCTCTGCCTCAACGATTCCTTGTAGCTTTCCATGCTCTTGGCTTCGGAGGCCTTGGCGGCGCTGTCGTTATACAGAGAATACATCTTGTTCTTGCTGTCGTCTATCTCTTCCAGCAGCCCGGCATAGGCGGCCGACGCTTTTTCATATTTGCCTATGGAAATGTTCAGCTTTTCCTCTGTCACTTTGAGGCTATTTTCCATTTCCTTTTTCTGAGCCTCAAGCTGGCCTGCGTTGTTTTTCTCCCTCTCTTCTTTTTCGCTGAGGAGGGAAATTTCTTCGCCTACTCTGGCCAGATCCCTGTCTATGGAATTCAGCCGCTCAGCGTCCAGCTGGCTCTTATTGGTCAGCTTATTTATCTCTTCTACCGACGCGAGCAGTTTGTCTCTGGCCTGGCTTGCAAGCTGCTCAAGATTTTCATTTTCCGCTCTGCTCTTTTCTATCTTCTGGTCAAGCTCTCTCTTTCTCGCGGAAAGTTCTTCTATCGTCTCTGCCAGCCTGGTCATGTCTTCTCTGACCGCGTTGTTGGATTCTTCGAGTTTCTCGATGTTTCTCAGAGTTATGTTTATCTCCAGCTCCCTGAAGCGGTCTCTCAGCCTGAGATATTCTTCGGCCTTGACGCTGTCTTCTCTCAGTCCGTCTATTCGGTCCTCTATCTCGCCTATTATATCATTCACTCTGTCCAGGTTGGCCGTCGCCGAAGAAAGCTTTCTCTCAGACTCGGCCTTTTTGCTCTTGTAAAGCACTACCCCGGCGGCTTCTTCAAAGATTTCTCTCCTGCTCTCAGGCTTGCTGCTGACTATCTCAGAGATCTTTCCCTGGCCTATGATTGAATATCCCTCTACGCCGATGCCGGTGTCCATGATCAGCTCTCTTATATCTCTGAGACGGCACTGGTTGTTGTTTATCAGATATTCGCTCTCTCCCGAGCGGTACATGCGTCTTGTTATCGCGACTTCGTTATAGTCAATGGGAAGTATTCCCTCGGAATTGTCTATCACAAGAGTTACCTCGGCCATGCCCCTTGACTTTCTGCTGGCGGTCCCGGAAAAAATGACTTCTTCCATCTTGCCGCCTCTTAGCATCTTAGGGCTCTGCTCGCCCAAAACCCAGCGTATGGCGTCGCTTATATTGCTCTTGCCGCTGCCGTTGGGGCCTACGATGCAGGTCACTCCTTCATGAAATTCTATGACTGACGGTTCGGCAAAAGATTTGAACCCGTGCATTTCCAGTCTTTTAAAGTACATCTGTCGTTTCTCTCCTCTTCAAAGCGGCCACAGCTGCTTTGGCTGCGTTCTGCTCCGCTTCTTTTTTGCTCTTTCCCTGTCCTCTGCCCAAAATCTGACCGTCACAGGAAAGATGCACAAAAAATGTCTTGTCGTGAGCCGGTCCCTCTTCTTTCTCCGTCTCATAGTATATCGCCGCACGCTTGTCCCTCTTCTGCATGAGTTCCTGCAGTTCGGACTTATAATCGGAAAAGAGCTTACCGCGCTCGGCATCTGTCAGAATTTTTTCAAAGGACTTCAGCACGAAATCTTTGACCTTTTTATAGCCGCCGTCCAGATACATGGCTCCTATCACGGCTTCCATGCCGTCGGCCAGTATTGAGTTCTTATGTCTGCCTCCGGCAATTTCTTCGCCGTGACCCATATAAAGATAATTGCCTAGGTCATAACCTGACGCCACACCGGCCAGCGACTTTTCGCAGACGACCAAAGCCCTGGTCTTGGTCAGCTTACCTTCCAAGCCGTCCGGTATTCTGCGGAAAAGTTCTTCTCCTATTATGGCGTCGAGAAAGGCGTCTCCCAGAAATTCAAGCCGCTCGTTGTCCTGGTGCTTTGTATTCTTCTCCTTATTGTATGAGCTGTGGGTCAAGGCTCGCTTTATGATTTCCTTGTCTTTAAAGCTGTATCCTATTTTCTCTTCAAACTCACTAAAATCTATCGTGTTCACTGAGAGTAATCTCCTCTATCTCAAGTACGGAATTCTGTATTATATCCACGACCTTTTCTTCTGCATAAGGAATTCCCTTGATTATGGTATTCTTGACTGCATTGGCATTGGAAGAGCCGTGCATCTTGACTATAGGGCCGCGCACGCCCAGTATAGGCGCTCCGCCGTATTCCGAATAATCAAAATCCTGCTTGATGTCTCTTATCTTGTCTATCAGCAGAGCCGCTCCCAGCTTCGCTTTGGTGCCCTCCGTAAACTTTTTCTTCAGCAGCTTAAGTATGTTGAGAGCCATTCCCTCCGTCAGCTTGAGGAGCACGTTGCCTGTAAATCCGTCGGTGACTATCACGTCGCAGGCTCCTTCCGGCACTTCTCTGGCCTCAACGTTGCCGATGAAGTTCATCTTGCTCTGCTCCAGCAGTTCGTATGCCGCCTTGGTCAGAGTGGAGCCATTGGAAGCTTCCGCCCCTATATTGACAAGTCCGACTTTCGGGTTTTCTCTCCCGATGACTTTTTCCATATATATATTGCCCATTATTCCGAATTCAAGCAGATTGTTCGGCTTGCAGTCGGAATTGGCTCCTGCGTCCACCAGCAACGAAGGCACGCCGCCCAGTATCGGGTATATGCTGGCCAGAGCAGGCCTGTCTATTCCCTGTATCCTGCCGAGGATAAAAAGTCCTCCGGCAAGTAGAGCTCCCGTGCTTCCCGCTGAAATGAAGATATCTCCCTCGCCTCTTTTGACCATGTTTATGCCCATCACGATGGATGAATTTTTCTTTGATCTGACGGCTCTCACCGGCGCGTCGTCGTTGGAAATAACTTCTTCAGCGTGTACGACTTTGATTTTTTCTCCGTCGTAGCTGTATTTCTTAAGCTCTTCGTTTATCAGCTCTTCTTTTCCGATGATAAGTATCTGATGTTCTATTTCCTTTGATGCTAAAACTGCGCCTTCTACTACAGCGTAAGGCGCGTTGTCTCCGCCCATTCCGTCAAGAATAATTTTCATACAAAGTCCTCCTCTCGCATAGGCACACCCATACATAGTTTATATTACCATAAAAAGCTGAAAAAGCCAATATATATGTCACCACCCGCGTGAAGAAATTGTCGTCAATTATCACCGCCCGCGTGAAAAAATTCTGTAGTGAAATTCTGTATGTCGGCCTCTGCCCAAAGAAAAAAGCGGAGAAGTTCTCCGCATATGTCAGTCTCGAAAATCATTAAAAATTGAAATCTTAGTTGAACTGTCGTACTGGCGGAGCTCATTCACCGTGCTCAATGACATAAGACTGCATGCCTTTCTTGCAGCCGTTCTTCTCATAGAAAGGTTCTTTTCCGGGCTGAGCTCCGAAATACAATATGGTCTGGGCGCTGTCTTTTGCGAGCGCAAGAAGTCTGCTTCCGATTCTCTGTCTCTGATATTCCGGCAGAACCAGCAGCTCGGTAATCGTACCGAAAAAATATCCGTCTGTAAGGATTCGCAGTGCTCCTATAAGCATATTGTTATGGCGGGCAGTTATGTTCAGCGTCTTTGAAATAGCTTCTTCCGTCTTTTCAAGATCGTAATCCCCAGGCCATACTTTATTTGCAAAGGCTATAAATTCCTCTGCTTTAAGTTCATTATCGCCTGCTCTATATTCCAGTTCAAAATTTCTTTGTTCCATGATTCACCATCTCACTTCCTCCCGCCTTTTCTACCTGCCTTTCCTGCGTGACGCAAACCATACGCCCCACTCTATCGCCATTACAGCCGCGTAAAAAGCAAGCCATACAGCAAAGCTTATCAGCCTCGCCTCCATGGTCTGCCCCGCACCGTGACCGTCCGTCGTCCTGATAAACAGGAACACGCTGACGCAGAGAAAAATTATAAATTGAATTATCTGAAATGTAATCCAGCCTCTGTTTTTCATGCCGTCCTCCAACCTCTGTTTTTATCCTATCCTCCACTATATTACAGATATGACACTGTCTCTTTCAGGTCTTTGCGCTGACCATGCGGCGCAAGAGGCCCAGCTCCGTCTGCCGGATAACCCAGGTCTAAAAACATGAGCATTTCTTCGTTTTCAGGCAGGCCCAATTCCTTGGCTGCTTCCTCAGGGTCAAAGAAGTTTATCCAGCAGCTGTCTACTCCCTCGGCCTTGGCAGCGAGCATCAGATGAGTCGCCACGATTGTTGCATCTTCTATGCCTGAATCACGCTTTCCGCCGGGATAAACAAACACGTTATTCTTATCGAAAGCCACCGCCAGCACTGTAGAAGCTCCGTATCTGCATGGAGTCAGTTTATCGACCTTTGCAAGCCCCTCTGCCGACCGAATTACGTAAATCCTCTGTTCCTGAAGATTCTTAGCCGTCGGAGCCAGCCGTCCTGCCTGCAATATCTTTTGCAGTTTTTCTTCTTCCACCTGACGTTCGCTGAACTTTTTGCATGAATAGCGTTCTTTTATCACATCTGAAAAATTCATATATATTCCTCCTGTTGCCTATATTTTCTGACATGCTTACAGTATAAAACAAATTTAAGAAAATGTGAAATATTTATATTCAGTGGATTTGTCATCTGACGCGATTTTTTCCTCTTACGCGGCGCTGAGGCTGGGCCTTGTTGGAGTCATAGGGCTTATGAGGTTTTTGAGGTTCATTAGGTTTATGAGTTTTTTTGAGGGTGCAAAAATGTTATATTTTGGTAAATATTGTACATTTTCTTGTTTTGTCTGCTTTCTGCCAACATTTTTTGATTTTAATCATGTCGAATTGCGTCGAATAAGCTGTTCAGAGAGTTAAATGTTGCCATATTTCTTTATTTATGAAAATTTGCCAACATTTCTTTTAAAAAATGTTGGCAAAACCTTTCTAAATCTAAAAAATGTACAACATCGACAAGATTCGACACGACGAGGAAAACACTTCGCAGCTGTATCGACAGGATTCGACATGCTCAGAGCACGTCCAGCGCACAGCCGCTATCATCACCGCGGTCAATCACCTATCGCGCTTTGTTCTTCTATTCCTCGCTGAGACGGCACAGCAGATCAATCAGAAACTGCCATATCGGCAGCATAGTATCCAAATGAAGTCGTTCTTTCGGCGTATGCGCGCCTCTGGAATACGGAGCTATGCCGACTATTTCCATCTCCGGAATGCGGTAAGAGACGATGGACGCTTCCTCACCTCCGTGTACCAGCTCGCAGGACGGCTTAAAGCCAAAGCGGTTTTCATAAGTCTCAAGGCAGATTCTGGTCAAAGATGAAAGAGGCTTTTCCGGCCACGCCGGGTCGTCTCCCGTCTTTTCCAGCGTCACGCCGTATCTGGCGCAGAGGCGTGAGAACCTACGAGCCATCATATATTTGTAATAGTCTGTATTGGAACGGATCACATAGCTTCCGGTGAATACGCCGTCTTTCAGCTGCGCGCATTTAATCAGCGCTGAGCCCAGCACCTGCTTCGGATTCAAATGATGACGCTTCAGAGCGCCTACAGGGGTAAAGAGGAGAAAATCCAAAAGTTTTTCGGTACAGTCTGGGCTCAGCGCTTTTTCTGCTTTATCTTCCGGGTGAGACTCCGGCGCATCATAGTTCCATGTGATATTCCCTTCCGTGGCGGAAAACTCATTGCAAATATCATCCATCGCATGGGTTATACAGGCTTTTATATCGCTGTCGGTGTTTTCCGGCACTGCTATGACTGCTCTGCCTCCGTCCGGGATGCTTCCTGCGCCTCCGCTGACTTCAAGATCGCATAGTCTGACATCAAATTTCTGCTCAAGTTCCGCCAATATTTCTGTCAAGATTGATAAGCCGTTGGCATAGCCGCTTCCTATCTCAAGTCCTGTGTGTCCGCCGTGCAGACCGCTGATCTGAAATACGCGGCTCACTTCCCCGGCTCTGAAAGATTCTTCATGCAGCTCCATCTTAATGTCAAAAGAAATCATCCCTGCGCTGCCTAAGATTAGCACATCGGGATCGCCGCAGTCCATAGTCATCATCCTGCGGGATTTCAGCTTGCTCATATCAAAGAGGCGTATTCCTTCAAGACCAGTTTCTTCCCTGACTGTAAACAGCAATTCCATCGGCGGCCGCTGCAGCTCATCGTCGGTCATGACGGCCAGCATATTGCACAGTCCTACCGCGTTGTCCGCGCCGAGGGTAGACCCCTCCGCGTACAGAATATTTCCGTCACGGCGCAGTCTCACCGGCTCGTTCTCCATGTCAAGATCGCACCACTCTTCCTTTTCACATACCATATCCATGTGAGCCTGCATCAGAAAGTAAGGCGCTTTTTCAGCGCCTGGGCTGGAAGCAAGACGGACCAGCACATTGCCGTGTCGGTCCGTTTCTGTCTCCAATCCTCTTTCTTCGGCAATATGGACGATATACCGCGCAAGCGCGCTTTCATTGCCGGAACCGTGGGGTATTTTGCAGATCTCTTCAAAGAACTGCAGCGCCCTCTTAGGTTCCATGCCTTCAGTGAGATATCCCATATTTCCTTGCCTCCGTTTTTTATAAAGGATTCTAAGTTTTCGCTTAAAGCTTTTCAGTTTTAATAAAGGATTTTTCCGTTTTCGCCAACCTTGAAGCAGGCCACCTTGTGTCCCGGCTTTACTTCCACGAACGGAGGAGTTTCCTCCTCGCACCTCTTGTCGCAGTATTCGCAGCGCTTTGCGAATCTGCAGCCTGGTTTTACATTGATCGGGCTGCTTACCTCTCCGCGTATCAGCTGTATTTCCTTTCCTCTGGCCTCCAGAGAAGGTTCCGGGATCGCGGCCAGCAGTGCTTTGGTATACGGGTGCAGCGGGTTTTCAAACAATTCGTCGGAATTGGCGTATTCCACGCTCTTTCCCAGATACATTACCATGATATTGTTGGAAATGTGCTTTACTACGCTGAGGTCGTGGGTAACGAACATATACGTCAGACCCAGTGATTCCTGCAGATCCATAAGCAGATTGAGAATCTGCGCCTGAATGGATACGTCAAGGGCTGAAACCGGTTCATCGCAGACGATGAATTTCGGATTCAGAGAAAGCGCACGGGCAATGCCGATACGCTGGCGGCGGCCGCCGTCCAGCTCGTGAGGATAAGAATTGGCATATCTTCTCGCCAGTCCCACAAGGTCCATCAGCTCTGCCGCCCGGTTGAAAGTCTCTTTGCGTGTGCGGTAGGTCTTCTGGATGAACATATACTCGGCAATGGCCTCGATGACCGACTGTCTCGGGTCTATACTTGAATACGGATCCTGGAAGATTATCTGCATATTCTTCCTCAGATTGCGCATAGCATGACCTTTTGCTTTGGTGATGTCATTTCCCTGAAAGAAAATCTTTCCTCCCGTAGGCTCTATGAGCCGCAGGATACTGCGTCCAAGCGTACTCTTGCCGCAGCCTGACTCACCTACGACGCCAAGTGTCTCGCCTTCCATAATTTCCAGGTCTACGCCGTCTACAGCGTGAAGCTTCGCCCCGCCTTTCAGGGAAAAGATCTTTTCTAAACCTTCTGTACGAAGCAGAACATTTTTATTTTCTTCCTTCATACTTTATTCCTCCTTCCCTGCTTTGGCGCCGCTGTCTGAGGCGTCGCCCGAGCCGTTGTCTGAAGAAATGCCTGCGCCGCTGCCCGAGCTGCTTTTTTCTTCTGCCGGCGGTTTCGCAGCCAGCTTTGCCATTTCCTCTTTGTACTTAGGGTCGAAGAGGTGGCATGCGATTTTATGAGTTCCCTCGATAAAGACCTCTGGCTGTTTAGTCTTGCAAAGCTCTGTGCAATGGCTGCACCGAGGTGCGAAGTAGCAACCCTCAGGCAGCTTGGTAGGGTCAGGCATCAGTCCCGGGATCGGCGTCAGTCTGGATTTTCTCGATTTGAGATCAGGAATGGAGCCGAAAAGTCCCGTAGTATACGGATGATGCTTGTCACCCTTGAAAATATCCTCAATCGTGCCGAACTCGATGATCTTTCCGGCGTACATTACCGCCACGTGATCGCATATCTGCGCCACAATACCCAGGTCATGGGTAATCATCAGCATGGACGTGCCCAGCCTGTCGCGGAGATCACGGATCATGGCCAGCACCTGCGCCTGAATTGTCACGTCGAGAGCCGTAGTCGGCTCGTCGGCGATCAGCAGATCAGGTTCGCAGGAAAGGGCGATGGCTATGACTACCCTCTGTTTCATTCCGCCTGAAAACTGATGAGGATAATCGAATTTACGCTTAGGAACGATGCCTACCAGGCTGAGAATCTCTTCTACTCTCTTTTCAACATCCTCCTTGGACATGTCTTCATTGTGAAGCTTTATGCCCTCGGCGATCTGCTCGCCTACAGTCTGCACAGGGTTCAGCGAAGTCATAGGATCCTGGAAAACCATGGCGATCTTATCGCCGCGGATTTTCCTCATCTTTTCTTCTTCTGTCTCCAGCAGGTTTTCTCCCTCAAACAGGATTTCACCGCCGAGGATCCGGCCTGTTGTCGCAGGAAGCAACCGCATGATGGAAAGCGCTGTCGTAGTCTTGCCCGCGCCGGTTTCTCCAACCAGTCCGAGGGTCCCGCTTTTCTCGATTTCCAGATCTATACCGTTTACGGCTTCCACCGTTTCAAGGTCCGTCTGGTAGTTTACACGGAGATCTTTTATTTCCAATATTTTTTCTGCCATTCCGACCTCCCTACGATTTCAGATGTGGATCCAGCGCATCCCTAAGCCCGTCGCCCATCAGATTGATAGCACAGGCAGTGATAACTATAGCTGCCGCAGGGAATATCAAAAGATGCGGAGCCGCACGCATGAATTCGCGCGCCTCGGAGAGCATCTGTCCCCATTCCGGCGAAGGCGGCTGCATACCCAGTCCCAGGAAGCTCAATGTAGATTCGTAGATGACGATCTTGGCAACGTTCAGCGTCGTGTTGACGATGATGATGCCCATTGAGTTTGGTATGATGTGATGCAGTATTATTCTAAAGCCGCTCGCGCCGCCTGCACGAGAGGCCTCTACATAATCCGACTCGGCTAAATTGAGTACCTCTGATCGGACAAGTCTTACATAGTTGGTAAAGAACGCCAGTGTCAGCGCGATGACCAGATTGGTAAAATTGGCGCCCAGGGCGTAAACTACCGCCATGGTAAACAGCAGATCAGGCACGGACATGAATATGTCCAAAGCACGCATGATCAGGCTGTCGACCCATTTTCCGTAATATCCGGCAACGGCTCCCAAAAGGCATCCGACTACGCAGGACGATACAGTTCCTAAAAGCGCGATACCTAAGGAAATTTTTCCTCCGTGAAGTACACGGGCGAAAATATCTCTTCCGTAAGAATCGCAGCCGAACCAGTGCTCAGCTGAAGGCAGCGCGTTTTTCAATGCTACATCCTGCTTTGTAGCCATGTCGTACGGAACGATCAAGTCTGCGCAGAGCAGCAGAACAGTTACGGCAACAAACAGTATCAAGCCTATCAGAGCGCTCTTGCTCTTGACAAAACGTCTACAGATTTCTTTGAACTGACTCTGCTTTTTATATACTTCTACGGTCGTAGGGTTATTCAAGTTTACTTCCATGACATCACCCTTTTAACCTTTCGTATTTAGCCTTGATACGCGGATCTATGTACGCGTAAGCTATATCTACCAGCAGCATAACTACGGTGAATACGATAGCGATGAGGATCGTTCCCGCAATTATCGTAGGCTCGTCTTTATAGCTTATCCTGTCTACGATGAGACTTCCTATGCCCTGAATGGAGAACAGCTTTTCTGCTACTACAGCTCCCGCGATGAGTACGCCAAGGTTGAGTCCGATATTGGTAACTACCGGCAGTAAAGCGTTTTCAAGAGCATGCTTCCAGATTACCGTCCTCTCGCTGGCGCCCTTTGCGCGCGCCGTGCGCACATAGTCCTGACGAATCTCTTCCAGCATTGAGGATTTGGTAAATCGGAAGTTCTGCGCCGCAGGCGGTATGGCTATGGTAATAGCCGGCATAATAAGGCTCCATATAGTTCCGTCGTCATACGTAGGAAGCAAATTAAGCTTCAGACAGAATATGAATAGCAGTACCATACCCAGCACGAAGCTCGGCACCGCCGCCAGAAAGAATGATATGACTGACGGTATGTTGTCCCACAGGGAATATTGTTTTACCGCCGCTATTATTCCCAGCGGCACCCCTATGAGCGTTGATAGGACAATTCCGATGAAGGCCAGCTTGATCGTCGTGATGTAGCGAGGCCAGATTTCATCGAAAACAGGTTGTTTTGTATAGTAGGATGTGCCGAAATCTTGATCTATGAATACGTCTTTGACATAATCCACATATCTTTGCAATATCGGCTGATCATATCCCAACTCGTGATTCAGCTGTTCCACGTCAGCCTCAGTGGCTGACGGGCCCAGCATGATTCTGCCCGGCGTACTGGGCGTCAGGTTCATAACCAGAAATATGATCAGGATGACGCCCAATATCGTCGGTATCAGAAACAAGAGACGTTTGATTACATAACGATACATTTACATTTCTTCCTCCCTATTTTGAAATTTACAGAGGATTTAGCAAAACTATTTCCAGCTAAAGGTTCTGATTTTATAGAAGTTTGGAACAGGTTCTCCGATATCCAGGTCACCGGACCATACGATTCCTACAGGCTTGTGAACCAGAGGATCTATGGTGGCTGTTTTCATGACCATATCCCAAAGTTCAGTGTAGTATGTAAGACGTTCGTCTATATCCGTTGTGGAAACGCCCAGGTCGATCAATTCTTCCATACGCTGCCAGTTGAACGGGGAGCGATCGTCTTTGAATTTAACAAGGTACATACCTGTAGATTCGCTGTGAACCTGCTGACGAATATTGTTAAAGTCGTAGTTGTTTGAATCTCCGAATATAACGATGTCATAATTCTGTCCGTACATATCCGCTTCTGCAGCTGCATACTCACGCATATCCACGCCTACAGTGATTCCTACCTGAGCAAGGTTATCCTGAATAACTACTGCTGCTTTGCCCTTAGGAGAGTCAGCGCCGCCATAAGTCAGGATGTTGCCCAAATCAAGGCCGTCTCCGTAGCCTGCTTCTTCCAGCAATGCTTTTGCCTTGTCAGGATCATATTCATAGGTCATGAATCCCTCTGAAGGCTGAGTAGGCACGTAATCGTGCGGCATGTACTCGTTTGTAACAGTTCCCTTGCCGTCGAATACAGCTGTATTGATGGCATCTTTATCGATGGCGTAGAATATTGCCTGACGTACTTTTTCATTCATCAGTGCGTCGTTGGCAGTGTGTGACAGGTAGTTGATGCCCAGCCAAGTGATGTCGTTGCCCTTGAGCATTGTGGACTGACCGCCCTCTTTGCTGGAAACAGCGTCCCAGTCAGACAGATTGACTTCTGCCAGATAATCTATATCTCCGTTTTCATAAGCGATTACGGCTGCAGCTTCGTCTGCGATTACCTTGAACTCAACGTGCTTGATTGCAGGAGCTCCGCGCCAGTAGTCCTCATAGGCGTCCATCTTGACACCGCTGGCTACATTGTATTCGGTTACATAATACGGACCGGTTCCGGCTTTGTGCGGAATGGTTCCGAAATCATCACCCTGCTCAGTCACTTCTTTTTCATTGGTAATCTTAATGGAAAAGAAAGTGTGGTCGATAGCAGAGTACGGCTGATTCAATGTAAATTCAACAGTGTTTTCATCGATAGCCTTTACCTCTTCGATCGGTGAAGTCAGGTAGTTGAAACGGCTGTTCTTCATTGCGCGCTCATAGCTGAACACTACATCGTTCGCGGTAAGCGGTTCTCCGTTCTGGAAAGTTACTCCTTCGCGGAGCGGTATTGTGTAAACAAGACCGTCGTCGCTGATAGTTACTCCGTCAGCCAGTTCCTCATAATAGCCCTCTCCGGCTTCATCCATTCCGTACAGACCTTCATACATCTGATGCCATACGTACATGTCATAGGTGAGGGTGGAGTTTTCCCAGTCCAGTGAAGACAAGGACTGTCCGAGTCTCATGACCAGCGTTCTGTCTTCATTGTTTCCGCTGTCGCTTCCTCCGCCTCCGCCGCAGGCTGCCAGAGCAGTAACCATGACAACGCTCAGCAGCAGGGTCAATAATTTCTTTTTCATAACATTCTCCTTCCCGCCTGTTCCCCAGGCGAATAGTCGCTTCCTTTTCAGTCAGCTAGATATACTATTATATGACCACTATACCCCCCCCCGGTAAAGATTTGTCAATAAGTAATTTTCAATACTTATAAACGGGAAGAAAGCCTCTAAGCTGGCTGATAACAAGCCTTTTACGGCTGAAACGCTGTTTTTTCAAATGTTTCCGCCGACAAAGTTTTGTCATAATATTTAGTTTCAAGGCACAAAAAGTATCGCAAAGAGTTTGTTAAAAATAAAGAACGGAAGCAGCAATATTCATGCTTTGCTTCCGTTCCTATTATTTAAAGAAGATGTTATGAAAACAATCCCGTCTTAAAATTATGTCTTTACTTTTTCTTTCCCAGGTAAGCCTCCTGAATTGCATTGTCCTTTATCAAATCCGAGGCAAGACCGCTGGCAGTAATACTGCCCTGTTCAAGTACATACGCTCTGTCTGCTACGGAAAGAGCCTTAAAAGCATTTTGCTCTACAAGAAGTATAGTCTTTCCCATAGCTTTTATTTCCTTGATGATATCGAATATCGTATTTATAAGCATCGGAGCAAGCCCTAGGGATGGTTCATCAAGCATTATAAGTTCAGGCGATGACATGAGTCCTCTTCCCATTACCAGCATCTGCTGTTCGCCGCCTGAGAGGGTTCCCGCTATCTGTTTTTCCCTTTCTTTCAGCCTGGGAAACAGATTGTATACTCTGTCGAAGTCATCCTTTATGCCCTTGATATCATTTCTGAGGTAAGCCCCCATCTTAAGATTCTCATGAACTGTAAGATTTGCAAATACCACGCGTCCCTCCGGCACCTGGCAGATGCCCGACTTGACCACTTTATGCGGCTGCCTTGGCAGATTCTTGCCGGACAATTCGATATTTCCGGTATACTTTACCATTCCGCTTATGGAATTCAACAGTGAAGATTTTCCTGCTCCATTGGAACCGATTATGGTAACTATCTCTCCGTCGTTTACTTCCAGACCGACGCCCTTGAGAGCATGAATTCCGCCGTAGAATACGTTGAGATCTTTTACTTTAAGCATCCTTCACACCTCCCAGCTCTTTCATTTCTTCCGCAGTTCCAAGGTAAGCTTCGACTACGGCAGGATCGTTCTGCACCTCTTCGGCAGTTCCCTCTGCCAGGAATTTTCCGAAGTTAAGGACATACACCTTATCGCACAGACCCATGATGAGATCCATGTGATGTTCTATGACCAGCACGGATAAGTTGAATTTATCTCTTATATCCCTGATCAGATCCATCAGAGCTATGGTTTCTTCCGGGTTCATACCGGCGGCAGGCTCATCCAGCAGCAAAAGCTTCGGATCAAGAGCAAGCGCTCTTGCAATTTCCAGTTTTCTCTGCATACCATAGGGAAGATTCGCCGATACCATGTCTCTGACTTCCCAAAGTCCCATAAGCTTAAGGAGCCTTTCGGTCTTCATCTTAAGTTCTTTTTCCTGCTTTTTATACTTAGGCAGAAACCTGAGAAGCACAGCGTCCAGTATGGTATAGTCCGCACTGCGGTGACAGGCGGTGTAAACATTTTCAAAGGCGGTCAGCTTTTTGAAAAGTCTGATATTCTGAAATGTTCTGGTTATACCCTTTTGTGCAATCTGATAAGGCTTCAGCGCCTTGAACATAAATCTTCTCTTAAGTCCGTCAAGGAAACCGTCGCCGTAAGGATCTTTCACTGCGAGCTTTTCACCGTAAAAGCTTATTTCTCCCTCAGTCAGCGTATATACGCCGGTTATCAGATTGAATATAGTCGTTTTTCCGGCGCCGTTAGGTCCTATCAGTCCGAAGATTTCTCCCTCTTCGATGGTGAAAGATACGTCTCCTACTGCAGTCAGTCCGCCGAATCTTTTAGTCACATGCTCCAGTTTCAATACGTCTGTCATGAATGGTCACCTTCCTCCCCGATAAGCGACTGAGTTTCAGGCTTTTTGCCGGTGATGAGTTTCTTTATCCATCTGAATAAATCTGAGAACTCATATCCGCCCATAAGACCTTGAGGTCTGGTTGCCATTATTAGTATGACGACTGCGCCGTATACGACAAGCCGCCACGATGCAAACGCTCTGAACAGTTCAGGTATAAAGGTGAGCACAAAGGCTCCGACGACGCTTCCGCCTATGCTTCCCAGTCCTCCGAATATAACCATTATCGTAAGCTCCGTGGACTTGGTAAGCTGGAACATCAGCGGCTGCAGATAGCCGAGATAATGAGCATAAAGAGCCCCTCCTATCGCCGCAAATGCCGCGGATATGGCGAACGATATCATCTTGTACCTGAATACGTTTATGCCTATCGCCTGAGATGCCAACTCCTCTTCTCTTATGGCTATCATGCTGCGTCCATGCCTTGATTTTATCAGAAGAGTCATGACGACTACCGCCATGGCGCATATTATTATTACTACTGTAAGATTCGTTTCCATAGGTATGCCGGAAAGTCCCCGCGCTCCCCCAAAGTAATCTATATTGTCGAAAATTAGTCTCATTGATTCGCCGAATCCCAGCGTAGCAATGCAGAAATAGTCTCCTTTAAGCCCCAGTGTGAAATAACCTATGACTGCAGCCACCAACATGGCCGCAACAGCTCCTGCTATCATGGATATCACGAGAGGCATTCCGAAATTCATAGAACAGACAGCCGAAACATAGGCTCCTATGAGCATGAATCCCGCATGTCCGAAAGAAAACAGTCCTGTAAATCCCGTAAGCAATGAAAGTCCGAGGACTACCATGAGATTTACGCCTACGAGTATGAGTATGCCTTCAATATAATACCATTCAAACATATGCTCACCTCCTATGCCTTGTCCTCAGTAATCTTGCCCATTATTCCGCTTGGCTTGAACACTAGCACTATTATCAAAAGCACAAACGCTATAAGATCTCTGTATGAAGACGATATATACGCTACGCCGAAGGTTTCAATTATCCCGAGCAGCAGAGAGCCTATTACAGCTCCCGGAAGGCTTCCAAGGCCTCCAAAGACAGCCGCTATAAACGATTTGTTAGTAATAATACCAATCTGCGGATATACGGTATATTTCATTCCGAAGAGCATGCCTGCAATACCTGCGAGAACACCGCCCAGCAGAAATATTACAAATATGATTCTGTTTACATTGACTCCCATCAGGCTGCTGCCCCTTGCGCTGTATGAACACGCCCTAATAGCAAGACCCACCTTAGTCTTTTCTATAATGAATACCAGTATAATCAGGCTGGCTGCCGCTACTGCGAACATCAGCAGATCAAGCTTGCTTATTGAAATGCTGCCAAGGCTTATCGGCGTTTTGTCTATAAGCTCAGGATAAGTTTTAAATGTAGGACCTATGGTGACTACTACCAGATTCTCTAGGAATATGGAAGCTCCCATAGCTGAAATGATGAAATACAGCGGCGGCGCGTTTCTTCTGCGCAACGGGCTGTAAGCGACTTTTTCCAGAGTTACCGCTACGAAGCCAGCCAGTACTGCGGCCACAATAAGAGATCCAAGGAAAGGCATCCCGAAGAGGTTTACCGCATAAAGACCGAAGTAAGCACCCAGCATGATAACTCCGCCATGAGCAAAGTTTGAGAAATTAAGTATACTGTAAACCAACGAATATCCAACTGCCATCAGAGCATATATGCTTCCGATAGAGAGTCCGTTTATAAGCTGTTGCAGAAAAAAGCTCAAAACTTACGCCCCCTTTCTATAACCTGCTTATAAAGGGGCAGATTTTTCACTGCCCCTTTTCAGCTCTGAAAATATATATCTTATTTACTAGGCGAATATTTCATTATAAACTTATACTCATATCCATCTTCTGCAGTATCGCTCTTGACAATCTGCTGCATGGCAGCTTCTTTTCCTTCAGGATTGTGGGTATCAGCGCCTAACGCAATATGTCCCGTAACTCCGTCGATTTCAACTTCCGTAAGAGCGTCGGTTATAGCCTGAGAGTCAGCGCTTCCAGCTTTCTCTATGGCTGCAACTAAAAGTTCAAACGCGTCATGCACCATGTATGCATTGATCTCAGGTGCTTTGCCGTATTCGTCCATATACATCTTTGTGATTTCGGCCGCCGCAGGGTCATTGTAGTCAAAATGATTGACTACGAAAGAGCCTTCAAGCGCAGGTCCTGCCATTTCAAAGAGAGTGTCGGAAGGCCAGGTGTCTCCGCCGAAGAGTACTGCGTCGATTCCCAAATCTCTTGCCTGATTAGCCGAAAGAGCTACGTCCTTATATGTAGCAAGAGGAAGAAGTATAACGTCAGGGTCAGCTTCTTTTATCTTAGTGAGCTGTGCTCTGAAATCGGTATCTCCGCTCTTGCAGCCTTCCTGAGCTACTATCGTTCCGCCCTTTGCCTCAAAGGTTTCTACAAAGAACTCGGTGAATCCCTGAGAATAGTCGCTTGCCACGTCATAAAGTACAGCCGCTTTCTTGGCGCCCAGCTCATCAGCCGCATAGCCTGCAGCTACAGATCCTTGATAAGGGTCAGTAAAGCAAACACGGAAATTGTAAGGATTAAGGCTGCCGTCTTTGTTTACGGTAATCTCAACGTTCGTCGCTACGGTAGCTATATCAGGAACTTTTCCGTCGTTAAGAGCTCCCTTGATGGCTATAGCGGGAGCAGAGGAATTAGGTCCTAAAATGGCACAAACCTTATCCTGCGCAATAAGCCTCTTGACTGCATTTACAGACTCATTGGCGTCGCCCTTGGTATCATATTTAACCAGTTCAAGCTTCTTTCCGCCAAGCACACCTCCCTCTTCATTTTTCTGATCGATGTACATCTGAAGAGCCTGAGATTCGCATGTCCCCCATGGGGCGGAATCACCTGTAAGCGCTCCTATCCATCCAATCTTGATAACATCGCTGTCGTCACTGCTGCTTTCTTTTTCTCCTCCGCACCCGGAAAGAGCAATGCTCAGTACCATGACTGCGCTCAATAATACAGCTAATCTCTTCTTTTTCATAATTTCCTCCTTACCTACTTCAAATTATGAAAACAATAACTACGATTACCTGTATTATAATGTCCCGCTTCATTTTGCTTCAAAAAGGCACGAAAAAATTCGTGCCTTTTTAAATTTATTTATGAAATTTTTTATATTCACCTGCTTTCGGCATAAATCATAATACCCTCTATAAAGCGATAAAGGTTGACCTTTCCTTCTTCTCCGCTCTCTCTGAGAAAATCCATTTCGCGTCTCAGGTTCTCAAAGTCGAATACCAGCTGAGCATAGTTCTGATAGACCTCGCTGTACGGATCGTCGATACCCATATGTGCCATGTTTCGTAGGCCTTTTTTAGCGGCTCTGCGTATTCTCTGTTTAACTACTTTTTCTGATTCCCCCTTTTCATCGCAAAAATTCTTCAGAATCTCGTCGAGGTCTTTTGTATCGTACTCTATGCAGAGAGTGCAAATTTCGATGATGTCGGCGGTTCCCCGCTCTCCTAACATTCCGAGCACTCCGAGGAGATATTTTATCGCCTTGACGTCAGCATTGCCGCGGTTCTGCTCCTGCAATACCCCCCCCCTCTTCGATTTTTGAGCCTGAAACGCCCAGTATGCTGCGCAGGCCCTCCATGGTCTTTTCAGCCTCCATCTGCTTTATAACGCGGCTCACCACGTTTTCTACCTCTATGATATTGATAGGCTTATTGATGAAAAATTCTATCCCGGCGTTGTAGGCTTCGGAGACTATCTCCTTGTTTGAAACCTGGGAAATCATTATGAAACCGATGTCGGGACATATTTCCTTGACTTCCCTGACTATGCTGATGCCATCCTTGACGGGCATCAAAAGGTCGACTATGACGATATCCGGCTTTGTGGCGATTATTTCGGCCGTCGCCGTCACAGCGTCCGTTGAAAAGCCGGTCACCTCTCCGAGGCTCTTGTCTTCGATTATACGCTCCAATACCTTGATTATGCTTCTGACGTCGTCAACTATGTAGAACTTCATAATGCCTCCTTTTCCACACTTTTCTCCGGTATGATGATTTTGAATTTGGTTCCCGCGCCCTCGTCGGATTCAACGGTTATGTCTCCGTTGAACTTATCTCTTACCAGGTCTCTGACGAGAGTGAGCCCTACGCCTCTGCTGATGTTTCCTTTTGCATCGTCGAACTTGGTCGAATACCCCGCGTCGAATATGTAATCTATATCGTCTTCTCTTATGCCCCCGCCGTTATCCTCAAGCTCTATCTCATAGCAGCGGCTGTCGGCGTTTTCTTTTACTATGAGCCGTATGAGCCCCTCTCTGTACTGCTCCTCCACCGCGTCAAGGCTGTTCATGGCCAGATTGCGCATTATGGACATAAGACTGAAATGGTCTTCTACTGCGAAATTAGCTCTCACCTCGGCGACAAAATGTACGTTCGCCTTTTTTTCAAATATCCTCTCTTTTATATCGGTCTCAAGAATGTTGACAATGTCCTTTATGTTCATGCTGTGGACGTCCATGTCGGCGAGAAAATTTTCCTGGAGTCCCTTGATGACTCTTATATAGTCTTTTTTTATCTCGTGTACGTCTTTGGCTATGTCAAGGGAAAGCTCTCTCATATAATCCGGATATTCTTTCTCGTCAAGGATCCTGTAAAGTTGAAAGGCTTTTTTCATTATGTCTTCTATTTCCACCATGTTCTTTTTCATAAAATAGATTTCGCTCTGGAACACTGAAACCATTATCATCAGTTTTTTATACCGCTCCTCATGCTCTTCTTTGCTGAGAAGATTTCTGTAAAGCTCCAGGCAAAGGAGCAGTCCGCAGATTATAGCAGACCTTGCCAGCGCTACCATGGCAAGACCCGCCATGTCTCTTTCAGAGGCAAGATGGCCGTCGTAACGCAGAAACATCTCCGCCATATTGGAGCAGAAATCGCATATAACCAGGCACAGGAAGTAATTTCTCACGTTTCTGGCGCTCCTGACTATTTTATAGAAGAGGAAAAAGCACACTCCGTATGTCGCGTAGAATCCCATCTCCGGATAAATCCAGTCAAACGCCCATGCTATCCTGTCCCAAAGCGGCTCAAGGTCGCTCCTGAGCACCAGCACCACTCCTCTGAAAACGGGCGATACCAGAGCCACAAGGCAGCCTGCGGATATAGGGTTAAGCATGTTATAGTCGTACATCATGACTCCCAGCACGACTACCGCGAGGGCGATGATGAATCCGTCGGCCAGCACCGAGACGGATATCTGCGAGCCCAGAGCTACGCTCCCTGCCATTATGACCGCTCTTTTCCATTTTGTTTTCATGTCAAAGCTCCTGATTTTCAAATTTCAAAGCTCCTGATTTTTCCTCGCGTCAAAGCTTAGAGCTAGACTCCCGATTTTTCCACGCGTCAAAGCCCACGATTTTCCATCGAAATAGCAAAGGCACAACACAGTACGTTTAATATGTCTGTCATATGTCAAATATGCGTTCCATACACTATTATAAATATATTGTAAATATTTTGCATTAAATATTTTATTTTCCATTCCTATTTTACATTATATTATGAAAAAAGCAAAGAGCAGTTCTTTTTCATTTGACCTAAAGAATTCTTTTTCATTTGACCTAAAGAATTCTTTTTCATTTTGGGGAAAGAACTCTTTTTCATTTTGGGGGAAAGAACAACCGTCAAACTTATTTCATAAAAACACTTCTTCAATGCCGGCAATACTATGAAGGCAATTAAGCCGTAAAATATAATGGTGTAACAATGGTGTAAAAGTGCAAGGCCATAAAACATAAGATCGATTCACTGCGGCACAGACTTTTTTCTACTTCTCTTCAAAAAATATCATAAAAAAAAAACAATCAGGACTGTTTGTCCTGATTGTTATCTTTGGTGGAGTGCAGGACTTCAAATCCGAACCAAAAGCCGCAGAAAGGTCCGCCAGCGTCACCGTCTGTGTTCCGTTTTTGTAATTGTAGGTGAAAACCAGTTTGTCATCAAAGACATAAATCGAGTTGAGAAAAATATCGATGATCTGCCGCTGGTACTCCTTGTTGTTTGGATCTCCATATTTGAACCGGCTGATCCACTCGATGATGTCCTCCCGGCTGTATTTTGGCCTTTCCAATTCCGCCTGTAAAATGCTGGTTTTTAATTCTTCCTGCAGCTTTTCCAGTTCCTCCAGCCGCTCTTTGGTGCTGTTGGTCAGGATTCCCTGCTGAATTGCATTGAGCATATTTTCAATCCCGCGGTTGGTATCTGCAAGCTGTTTGCGCAGCAGTGGGAGAGTATTGTCCTCTGTGTTTTGCAGTTCTACCAGCTTGTCCGCAATTTGGGCAATCAGTTCATCCTGAAAGACCTGCTGTATGGTATACTGCACAGCGATGCGTTCGATCCAGTCTTTCTTCACCGCTTTCTTGTGGCAGCCCAGCTTTCTCTTGGCACCGCTGCATTTGTAATAGCGATGGATAGCACCCGTATGGGATTTACCGCTCTCGCCAATCATCATACGCCCACAGTGACCGCAAAACAGCTTGGTGGTCAGCAGATATTCTTCCTCAGCTTTTGTCCTTGCCGGAGTCCGCTTGTTCTTTTCCACCCTCATCTGCACCCTTTCGAACAAATCCTTGGGAATAATACTCGGTACACCATCTGGTATGATGATGTCTTTGTACCGATATTCCCCGATGTATTTCCGGTTACACAACACGCTGTGAAGGCTGTTAGGACGGAATGGCTTCTGTTTTTGCGTCAGGATATGCCGTTCATTCAGAGAAGTGATAATGCTGCGAACCGTTTCGCCCTCTGCATATCTCTGGTAAATCTCCCGCACAACCGGGGCGGTCAATGGGTCAATTCTGAGATGCTGGTCCTCGGTCAGCTGATAACCAAGCGGAATCCCGCCGCCGTTGTTTTTCCCCTTTAGCGCATTCTCGGTAAGCCCCCGATTAATTTTCTGCGCCAGCTCCGCCGAATAATATTCCGCCATCCCTTCCAGCATGGATTCCAGAATAATGCCCTCCGGCCCATCAGAGATATTCTCCGTGGCAGATACCACCTTGACGCCGTTTCGCCGGAGTACCGCCTTGTAGTGGGCGCTGTCGTAACGGTTGCGGGCAAACCGATCCAGCTTCCAAACCAGCACAGTATCAAACAGCCCTTTTGCGCTGTCCTGCACCATGTTCTGAAATTCCGGGCGGTTGTCTGTCTTGGCGGAAAGTGCCCGGTCAATGTAGCTGCGTAGAATCATGATCCCGTTTTTCTCCGCATACTCCTTGCATTCTCGCAGCTGCCCCTCAATGCTTTCTTCCCGCTGATTGTCGCTGCTGTATCTGGCGTAAATCACCGCCTTCATCCACATCACCTCCGTTTGTCTGTTTTAAGGGGTTTGGGTTCTCCCAAGGTGCGTTTGGTGGATATCCAAACGCTATGCTTGCAAAACCAGTCACCGACTGGGAAAACCGTTTTCCCAGCACAACACACTATCACAACTGCTGCCGGAAAGCTATCACCAACCTGTACAAATTCCAGCCTCAAATCTATCAAAAAAGTACCGGCTGGGAAAGAAAAACTCTCCCAGCCAGGCGGGAGCTTTCAACTGTGCCGCTCCCTTTCTTCATGCCATTCCTTCAGTGCCTGTTTGCCCTGTTCACTCTCAAAAAATGCCTGCATCTGGGGAAGCAATGTGCGGGCAAGACTTTCAACCGCTGACTGCGGTATTGGTTCTGTCTTGTTTTCTAAAACGACTCGATTGGCTGACACCCCTCCTTTTCTGTAGTTCTCTTTTTCTTTCCCAGCTGGTAAGAGACTTGGGGTGGCTTGCCACCCCCTGTAGTCCCCCTCCAAGCAGGGGAGATTGTATGCCACAGTCTAACACGGGAAACTTGCCATTTCAAGGCTTTTGCGGTATGATATAAGAAATCATAACTTGTAAAATTATAATTCCCATAAGAAAGGACGAACGAATGGAAGAATATCGCTTTGAACATAAAGAACCTTTGACTCAGCGAGTGGTTTTAGCATTGAGAGTCGATACAAAACAGCTCAAGGAACAGTTGTGGCTGGGAACGGAATATGAGGTTGAGGCGGCTCTGCGGGGGCTGGACAAGCCTTTGTATCTGGCCCAAACTCGCCCTTTGGGAGCGTTTTGGTGCGAGTTCGGAAAAACCTCCGTCGACGGCTGGACGGAGGCTGTGTGGCCCCTTTTAGGGGCACTGTCGGCGCGGAAAGCAGCGGAGCGCACCGCCGGGGAGCAGGAAGCAGCCGCCATTCTTTCCCGGCTGGCGGTAGGAAATGCTGCCGCCCTGTATGCGGCCATCCAGATTTGGGAGATGTACCTGCGTTGCTGCCGAGGAAAAGATAAACACAAAGCAGAAACTGCCCTGCGGGATTATGCGCAACTGCTGATCCTGCCCTTTGGGGAATACTCGCCGGAGATGGCAAATTGGAAACGGGAAAAGCCGGTTGTTCCTGTATGGAACCATCGGGAAGACGCCAAGCTGGAAATTTGGTATCCCTATGGAGAAGTCCCCTTTGAATGTGCGGTAGTGAGCGGTCCCCTGCGACCGGCTCTTATTTATTACCGCCAGCGGATTCTGGACGCCGGCATGGTTATGCGCACCTGCAGCCAATGCGGACGGGTATTCTTTGCTCTGGATGCCCGCAGTAACCTGTGCAGTGAACGGTGCCGCAAGGCCAGTAAAAAGGCGGCAAAAAAGAGTTTCGACAGCAAATCCAAAGAGAAGGAATACGAGCAGGCCTACAAGCGAGAGTATATGTTTTGGTACAACCGCATCAAGAAGCTGGAAAAGAACCACGGCCCGCAGGAACAGATCCAAAGGGCGAAAACTGCTCTCCAGCAGTTCCGAAAGGAAGCCGTGGAATGTAAAAAGCAGATTCAGAATGGGAAATTATCTACGGTGCAATTTGTAAACTGGATGATTGGGCAAGAGCCTATTATTCAGGAAATCTGTGGTGAGTAAAAGGCAGGCTATCCATGTGGATAGCCTGTTCCTTTTAAACGTATTGAATCTGGATGGTTGGATAGCCGGGTGGATAGCCAAACCTACCCGATTATTTCGTTGCATTTTTAACCTCAAGAATACTTCTTGAAGTTTTCCGCCTGTTCCAGCACTTCTTTATAAACATCATCCAGCGTTACCGGCGGATAGCCGTATTCGTCCAACAGCAGAATCAAATCGACCTGCAAATTTGCTTTGATGTCGTCACGGGTTGACCAATCGGTATAGCGGGACTTGTCATCAACAATAACTTTGATTTTCTTTGAAAGCTCAAGCATTTTTTCATCCGGATATTCATTGTCGAATTCGTATTTCTTTGCAACAGCTTTCAGAATATCATAAAAAGCTTTTTCCTCGTAATCTATCCCTAATTTTTTGAAGGAGTCCTTTTCTGTTTTCAGCTCTGCAAGCAGATCGGCAAGCTTTGCGGCAATATCATCAAGCACCTCGTTTGCATAGGATTCATCCCTGCGGCGGTTATTGTATTCGTCAACCACCCGCTTTAATCTGTCTGCAAATTCGACACCCATGATTTTGTTGACTTTCTTGAATTCGTCGATTGCCTGTGAGAGTAGCCTTTGCAGAATTTTAATTTTGGTATTCGGCAATTGGATAGCATTTATCTTACCCATGTACTTATCGCTGAAAATGTCAACAGAGATATGTTTTCCGGTTTCAAACAACTCTTCAATACCGTCCGACCGAATAGCGCCCTCCAGCATTTCACGCACACGAGCATTCATCTGTGAAATATCCGGGGCGTCTCCCTTTGTCAGCTTGAAAAGGATAGAGCGGACAGCGCAATAAAAATGGATATAATCTGTTTCCTCGTCCGAAATCTTTTCGCTGGAGCTGCAAAGATTGAAAGCCTGCTTCATCCGCTTAACCGCCGCCATAAAACGAGTTTCCAGTTCCTCCGACAGCTGCACATATTCGACCGCCCGATTGAGGCAGATAAGCTGCTCCGTCGGAGAACCTTCAAAGAAATTTTTGCTGTTAAAACCGTGGAACATCTGCGCCAGCACTTCCAATTGGTCTTTGACAATGGTAACCGCCTGCTCTACACCTTCAAACTCATCACATTCAAAGTTTGTGTATTTCTTTAGAGCAAGGTTCATATTCTTTTTGATGCCGATATAGTCTACAATCAAGCCCTTGTCTTTTCCTTCGCAGATACGGTTTACACGGGAGATCGTCTGAATCAGAGTATGCTGCTGAATCGGTTTATCTATATAGATGGTATCCAGCTCCGGAACATCAAATCCGGTCAGCCACATATCGACAACGATAGCGATTTTGAAATTGGATTTCGGATTTTTGAACTGCCGGTCAAATTCCTTGCGGTCATCCTTTGTTCCAAGCATTTCATAAAGAGCGGGCTCATCATCTTTGTTGCGAGTCATCACGAGCTTGATTTTCTCGATGGGCTTCAGTTCCTTTTTCTCTTTATCGGTAAGCGCTGTTTCATCTTCGCAGATTTTCTTTTCCGCCCATTCGGGACGCATCTCTATAATAATTTTGTAAAAATCATAAGCGATATTGCGATTCATACAGACGAACAACGCTTTGCCTGCAACCGTAGCACCCTCTGCCACACGGGTTTCGTAATGGTGAATAAAATCCTTAGCAACTGCATGTAGCCTGTTTGGATCGCCGATGATCGCCTCCATTTTGGCAACGGCTTTCTGGCTTTCCTCAATTTGGTGTTCGTTTGCTCCCTCCCGTTCACATTTGGCATAATAATCTTCGATTTGTTTGACCTTTTCATTATCCAGCATAACCCGTGCCGCACGCCCGTCGTAAACAAGATTGACGGTAATACCGTCACGCACCGATTCGGTCATGGTGTAGGAATCTACCACAGGACCGAATACTTCAATCGTCCCGTCCACCGGTGTTCCGGTAAAGCCTACATAGGTTGCGTTTGGCAGGGAATCGTGCAGATACTTGGCAAAGCCATATTTACGCTCCACACCCGCTTCGGTCACTTTGACCTTTTGGTCAAGATTGATCTGGCTTCGGTGCGCCTCATCAGAAATACAAATGACATTGGTTCTATCGGTAAGAAGCTGCAAGTCCTCCGTGAATTTCTGGATGGTCGTTAAATACACGCCGCCGCTTTCCCGCCCCTGTAATTCTTCCCGCAGCTTTTCACGAGATTCAATGCTGACTACCGTTTCATCGCCAATATATTTTTTGGAATTGACAAATTGGCGGGAAAGCTGGTCGTCTAAATCGGTACGGTCAGTGATAATTAAAATGGTCGGGCTGTGAAAAAGTTTACTTTTCATCAGCATACGAGTCAAAAACAGCATGGTATAGCTCTTGCCGCAGCCGGTGGCGCCGAAATAGGTGCCTCCCTTTCCATCACCGTCAGGACGCATATGTAGCTTGATATTCTCAAACAGCTTGGTAGCGGCAAAAAACTGTGGATAACGGCAGACGATTTTCAGTTCTTTATCCGAGCTGTCGGGGAAATAAATAAAATCCTTGATAACCGAAAGCAGCCGGTCTTTGCGAAACAGCCCCTTCATCATGGTGACAAGGGAGTTGATTCCGTCCAACTCCTTATCATCAGACTCAACTTTCCTCCAGGCATAGAAATAGTCATAGGGACTAAAAAGAGAGCCGTATTTGTTGTTCACACCGTCGCTGATGACCACAAAGGCGTTGTATTTGAGCAGTTCCGGAATATCTCTGCGGTAGCGGACGGCAAGCTGCGTGTAAGCGTCCATAATCGTTGTGTTTTCCTTGACGACACTCTTGAATTCCAGAACTACCACAGGAATACCATTGATAAATACAATGCCGTCGGGAATACGAAGCTGACCATCCACGCCCTCGATTTCAAACTGGTTGACCGCTTTGAAGATGTTATTTTCAGGGTTGTCATAATCAATCAGCTCAATATGTATATCCTTCTGCGTCCTGTCCTCACGGTTGAGAATAAAACCATCGCACAGCAACTTATGTACCGCCTTGTTCGCTTCGTATACCGTGCCAGAGATGTTTCGAAGCCGCAAAAGGATACCGTCCACTTCGCTGGGAGTGATACCATCCTTGGCGTAGCGGTTATATAAATACTGCCGCAGGTCATCGGCAAGCAGGACTTCCGTGCGTTCCCGATGGATCTGCTCTCCTGCGAGGTATGTATATCCTTCGCCCTTGAACAGTTCCATAATGGAAAGTTCTAATGCGCGTTCGTTAAACATATTACTAATCTCCTTCCTTAGCTGCATTTCGGAATTTTTCAACATGAAAGGATGCGATTCGATCCATATCACAGTACAAAGTTGCTTGATTGATATGTATTTTATCTAATTCATGCAAAATCTTTTCTTTAGACTCCGGCGGGATTAAAATATGATACATATTATATTTGGAGTATGAAAAATCTATCATGTTCTGCTTGCTTCGATTAATACCAAAAACAGCAAAAACTCCGCTTTGGTTTATAATTCTTTGAAAATCTTGCTTTGCTTTCACCCATAAAACAGCGTTGTCAAAATGTTCCGGTTTTATTTTCGCCTTGAAATAAGGTTTTTCACCGCGTACCAGGTGTAAAAATCTTGTGATATCATCTCTATCATTAAATTGTTGTAGCAAAGAATTGTAATGTTCCTTATACGCTTTATCCACTTCGTCTCCTTCATAGGAATGATAATAATCCATAAAGGAATAATCACTGACATCAAGTCCATCATCTGCGAAAGCCATATTTGCAAGCAATGAAATGGAATCGCTGTCATAATATTTAAAATCAGTTGGTTCCACATTGATTCTCATAACATCTGCAAAATCACTTTTCTCAGTTGCACACGCCATATATAATGCAACAAGAGGATTTTCTGTAAAATCTAATAGTCTAGTGGGAAATGAATAATGCTGCAATACAACTAAATAATCAAGTGCCGTTTTACAATCACTGAAAAAATTGGGGTATGAAGCAATCATTTCATGGATAAATCGAGATTCGCATTGTAAAATATTCCGATTCTGCTTTCTATATATCCCTGGTATCATATCAAACATCCAGTTGCCATGTCCCCGATATAATTGTTTGACTTTTATATCATTGTTCTCATCTAAAATTACTTTTAAAAAACCTGTCAAATCATACACAAAATCAATTTTCTGATTAGATGTTAGCGGGTAATAGCAAAAATATTTTTGATCTCCTGATTTTATGATACGTTTTTCAATCGGAGCCCTACTTAAATACGCATTGCCTTCTATCACAGAATCAATCATTTTTGCAAACTCATAGTTATCTGTAATACAGATTTTTTCATCTGCCAATCTGCTACAATATTCATCCAGCAAATTCATATCTACAGAATTGATTTCCTGTTGTGCCTGATCCATATTATCACCCCAGTCATATCATAATTTCAAATCTCAAAATTGATAATCGGTTTTATCAGTAGCAGTTCTAAAGCGTATTCATTAAAGTTTGCCATTGTGGTCACTCCTCACTGCTTCAATATATTTTTTGATTGTAGCATCAGAATTTCCTATTAAAATCCGTTTATTATCATTATGTTTTACAAGTATACGATTGAAATTTTCAACTTGTTTTTCTTCAATACAAACCATTCGATTTTTGAAATTGCTAGAGTTTTTATAATTTCCAAATAACACAGCAACCTTTGGAGATAGGGCAAGATATATACTAGTTTTATCATCTTCAATAATTGTCGGATCATCACCTACACAAGCAGGAATATTGCTTGTTATAAACAAATTTGTTCGGGCATAGAAAAATGTATAGTTCAGCCTTTTTAATGCTTCAAGGCATGCCTGCGTGAAACTATTTTCAAATTCATCAGTTAACATAGCTTTCTTCTTTGCGGCAAGGCAAATAGAATCCGCTCCGCCAAATTCCATATCATCTAACATGGTGCGGATTTGTTTTACCTCATCATTATCAATATCGTCCTGTTCTAATTTATTTAAGGCAAGCGCTTCCATATTTTCAGGGTTACGCACGATCATATTGACTATAAATCGAAAAAACATATTCCGCTCGTTTCCTTGCAATATGAGCGCATTCGGGTTTTGTGATGGACAGCAAATGTGTAATATTGTGGTTAGAACTTTAGAAAATTCGCCTTCATATTCGCAAAAAAGTTTTTCAATGTGGTTGGGTAGCACAAACTCACCAAGCTTTGGGTTTGCATTTTCCCATTTTGTCTCATACAGATTATTCTCATAGCAAACATTCTTTGGACTTTGCGCGAAATACTTATCCAGCTTGAAATCATATATGTGAAGTAAACCGTTTTCATCTGCAAAATTTCTCAAATAGAACTGCGGGACATAGTGCTCTTTAACCGTATTCTGCATTTTTCAGGCGAACTCCTTCCTATAAGATTTTCTTTGCCAGTAAATGATAATTTAGCGGCTTAATATCGCCAAAAAATTGTCTTGCAAAGCAGACAGTGTTTTGATTTCCTCTTTGTTCTGCTTAATTGAAACAAATAATGGTTCAACTTTCGACATGAAATCTGCAATTGCAGAATTACATGGAACAAGTATCTGCCTTTTTTTGAAATCCGGTACGGTAATTTGCTGTTGAGAGGTTCCTGTACTGTGCAGGTCGATTGAACTCAGTGCAAAATACAGATATTTCGCAGTTACATAGACTTGGTTAGGTACAACCGAAATTAAGCGAACAATGGGGACATAGGGTTCCTCTCTCAAAAAGACATATCCGACAGTTCCACGAGCAGATACAGTAACGCTTTCTTCACAAATTTTTGCCTTATCTGTGAAACCGTAGAGACCTTCGTCCTCGATGCCGTTTGAAAAAATCGGAACTGGGCAGTTTTCTGTTTGAAAGTCACTAAATACGGTTGGTCTATCACCGCCAGCACTTAGGTTGGCAACATCACCAAGAGCAGAAAAGTGCCAGTTTTCTGGAAGATTCACAGCATCTATATCATCTACAAATGTTTTTCTGTAGATTGCTTGAGCTGTAGCCGCTAAATTATCATTTATCCGTTTCTTCAAAGCGATTCTGTCGGTGATTGCCTTGTAGGCTTTGACTATACTTCTCTGCTTTTCGGTAGAAGGAACAGGAAGCTCTACCTTGCACATTTCATCCCAATCCATAACTTCTCGGACGCTTCCATGAGATTTGAAACGGGCGTACCTGTTAAACTCCGGTCTGCTAAACCATAGCATGAGATATTCAGGCATAAGTTGCTTTTCATCAATGGCCTCAAAAACTGTGTAAACATTGCTTACTAAACCCTCGTCATAATCTTCCAACAAGGCAATTCCTATCTTATCGCCTCTGCGGGAAGTATCTGGAATGTATGTAAACTGTCCTTTTTTTACGACCTTGTACTTGGTAAAATCTGTACCAACAGTATTCGCAATAGAAGGGATGAATTGTTTCTGAACAGAAACACCTAAAAGGTTTTCCTCTTTGCCTTCCGTATTACGAACATCAACTTGTCGGATATACTGTCCAAGTTTCTTATAGTTCGATCTCATACCCCAACTCCTTAAACACTGCCAGCAAATTCGCTTTCGACTGTTCTTCCTGCACAATCAGTTCTTTCAGCTCAGCCTGAAGTGTTTTCATCTTCGTATCAAAGTCGATATTCTCATCACAGTTGACAAACTCTATGTACCGTCTGGGCACAAGGGTAAAACCTTTTTCTGCGACTTCCTCAAAAGAAGCGGAATAGCAGAACTCCGGAATGTTTTCGTAGGTTTCCTCATAGCCCTCCTGCTGCCAGTTGTGATAAACCGAAGTGACCTTCGCCCGATCTTCCTCCGTCAGCTCAATATATTTTTTCTCGTAAGGGCTGCCCATCTGCCGCAAATCCATAAAGAGAATTTCCCGCTCTCTGTCACGATAGCGTTTGAGCTGCCCGTTCTGTTCTACAACACGGGCTTTTTTATTTTTGTTCAGTATCCAAAGCGTAACGCTGATGTCGGTTGTATAGAACAGGTTCCTCGGCAGAATGATGATGGCTTCCACCAGATTGTTTTCAATCAGTTGCTGCCTGATTTTCAGTTCTGTTCCGTCATCAGACAAAGCGCCGTTTGCAAGCAGAAAGCCGGCGGCGCCGTTTTGCGAAAGCTTGGAAACGATATTCAAAATCCAGCCGTAATTTGCATTGCTGATAGGCCGCACTTCATAGCCGTCCCAACGGGGATCGTCGATCAATTCGTTTTCCGCTCTCCATGCTTTTTGATTGAAGGGCGGATTTGCCATAATGTAATCGGCTTTCAAATCCTTGTGCTGGTCGTTGGTAAAGGTATTCGCCGCCGTCTCGCCAAGATTTGCGGAAATGCCACGGATAGCAAGGTTCATCTTACATAGTTTATAGGTGGTATTTGTATATTCCTGCCCGTAGATGGAAACCTGCTTTTTGTTCCCGTGGTGTGCTTCCACAAACTTCATGGACTGCACAAACATACCGCCGGAACCGCAACAGGGATCGTATAAAATCCCATCGTAAGGCTCCAGCATTTCGGCAATCAAATTGACGATGCATTTCGGTGTATAGAATTCGCCTTTACCTTTTCCTTCGGCAAGCGCAAATTTGCTGAGAAAATACTCATAAATGCGCCCGATGATGTCATTCTCTTTGTCGTCGGTATTGATGCGGTTAATCTCGTCCAACAGAGAAGCCAGCTTTGCTGTGTCGAGCTGCAAGCGGGAATAATAGTTGTCCGGCAGAGCGCCCTTCAGCGCCGGATTTGATTTTTCAATGGTGTATAGCGCCGTGTCGATTTTCAGGGCGATGTCGTCCTGCTTGGCGTTTTTCATAATATAAGATCAGCGGCTTTCCGGCGGCAGAAAGAATACATTGTCCTTCGTGTAGAACGCCACCGTATCCACAAATTTTTCGCCGTACTGCTTTGCAATCATTTTCCTCTAAGCGTCAAATTTATCACCGGCGAATTTCAGGAAAAACAGGCTTAGAACAACATGCTTATACTCCGCAGGCTCTACTGAGCCACGCAGCTTGTCCGCACTTTTCCAAAGCGCTTCTTCCATAGATATTTCTTTTTTCGGTTTTGCTGTCCGTGCCATCAATATACCTCCAATAATCAGAAAATTTCAAAACAAAAGCAGCCTCAAACAATTGGAAGCATATCAATTCTTATCTTCCACAGACTTTTGAACATACCGCCCGCTCTTAATCCGTGCATCCGCCGGTTTGATCGCTTCCTCTGGAATTCCCCACGTGCGACCAATCGTGATGGTGCCGGGTATACGCCCCGCTTTACATAGTACTTGAATCCGTCGTTCAGAAATCCCCCAGCGAAGTGCAGTTTCTTTGATAGACAGATATTTCATTGTAGTCCTCCTAATAAAAGCCACTATAATATATAAGTTAAGTTTATTATAGTCGAAACAGCGAATAAAATCAATGTATATGGGATAATAGAAAAAGGTGAGCACACCACCAAATAGATGGATGTCCTCACCTTTTAAAAGCAAACTATAATAGATAAACAATAAATCCGAACCCATCGCCAACCGGCAAAAGGTTCGGATTTATTTGTTGTGGTGGAGCATAGGGGGATCGAACCCCTGACCTCTTGACTGCCAGTCAAACGCGCTCCCAGCTGCGCTAATGCCCCATATAAAATTATTATGTCAGTTATGCTTGACTGCAAGTGCTATTATACTATAATGATTTTATAAATGCAAGATAATTTCGTTGAAAAATATTCAATTGTGATATTATATTAAAGTAAACACTTTGTTTTACGGAGGGCTCATGAAAGAATACTACAAGATCGGTGAGATTTCAAAGCTGTATAACATCGGGACAGACTCCCTGCGCTATTACGAGGAAGTGGGCATTTTAAAGCCAAAGAGAGATCAGAACGGCTACAGGATGTACAGCATCAGCGATATACGAACGCTCAACATATTGAGGGAGCTTCGCTCGATAGGGTTTTCCGTAGATGAAATAAAGAGACATCTGAAAGATTTCAATCTGCAAAAGACAAGAGACCTGTTTGAAAACGCTGTCAGCGCTATAGATAAAAAAGTCGCCGATCTCAATCTCCTCAAAACTCAGCTTCTCGAAAGGATCGAAGAAATCGACTACCATGCGGAAGCTGACATTGCCTATGATACTGTAGAAATCCGCCAAATCCAGGAACGTCATATTCTCAAGCTAAGCGAAAACGCCATCAGAGACGACGACTTGGACTTTGTCATAAAAAAGCTGCAGTCTGAATACGAGGATCAGCTTTACATCATAGGAAACGGCGATATAGGCGCGACTATACCGCTGGATTATTTAGCCACAGGCAGATATGGCATATTTGACTCGGCTTTTTATATCGTCGATGAAAATGAAGAATTCGACGCCCTGCTTCCTGCGGGAAATTATATATACATGACCGTTAAAGGCAGCTATGCCAAGATTCCTCTCGCGTGGAAAGAACTAATTCTCTATGCCGAAAAGGAGAAAATAGAGCTTGAAGGACACGCCATAGAGCTTTACATCATAGACAATCATGACACAGGTGATGAAAACGAATATATAACTCAGCTGCAGATAAAAGTCAGAGAATGAACAGCTGATGCGACGCTTTCAGCTACCGGTATTGCAGAATGGCTGCCGTTCTTCATTTTATTTCTTTTTATTCCTTAGCAGCCAGATATTTTTTGTAAAGCCCCTCTATGTCCAAAATTACTATTTTTTTATATCCGTTTTTTATAAACCCCTCAAAAAATCATACCTCTCAAAAATATATCCGGCGCCGTTGTTTAGCTGAAATCCAACGAAGTTTGGCGGCTATGATGCTTAATGTTGTAGAAATTTTCAAAATCATAATATTTTACAACATTATGGACATCTTCCAAGCTTCAATCACCATGAAAACAGGGCAATGTTGTAAAATCTCAGAAAATTCAAAAAAAATACAACATACTTTCTGATCGATGTTGTAAAATTTTGAGAAAGTGAGAAATCATACAACATAAGGCTTTTTTCATTCCATCGTTAGCTTCAAAATAACAGTAATGTTGTATAATTTCATAAAATCTGCAAATTTTACAACATTGCAGCATGAACCCACTTAAACAGAAATATATCAGCGCGAACTGGCCGGCGTTATTTCAATGTTGCAGGCAAATTGACAATTTTGCGTTTTGAACAATACTGGCAGGCGTGCGGTTCAGTCCATGGATTGGCAGTCATGCGACCCAAGCAAATTTTGATTCATGGACGAAAATTACGCGTCCGCACCTGTTTCACATGCTGAGCCTTACACCTTGCACTGCGTGCGCTGGCGAAAGGGCAGAAGTTTGCGACGTATCAGATATACCATATTTCATAAATAGACATTCTCATAAGGAGGAATATTTAATGATTCAGCATCCGTTTCCGCCATTGTTCGATGAAAACTCAAGAGTTTTGATTTTAGGTTCTTTTCCCTCGGTCAAATCCAGAGAACAAAAATTTTTTTACGGTCATCCGCAAAACCGCTTCTGGAAAGTGACCTCGGCCGTTATAGGCTGCCCCGTTCCCCAGACCATAGAAGAAAAGAAAGAGTTTCTCCTTTCAAACAACATCGCCCTCTGGGACGTCATAGCTTCATGCGATATAGAAGGCAGCTCCGACAACTCGATAAAAAATGTATCGGCCAATGACTTGGCTCCTATCATCAGTCAGTCGCATATAGAAAAGATCTTTGTCAACGGACAGACGGCAAAGAAATATTACGATAAATACACCAAGCCCGTCATAAACATAGATGCGGTAGCTCTTCCTTCCACTTCGCCGGCCAACGCCGCATGGAGCCTGGAAAGGCTCATCGAAGCATGGTCCGCAATCAAAATTCTTTAAACTGCAGCATGGTCCGTGGTCAGTCATGGGCTGCCGCAAAAGTCCTTTGAAGCATGACTTAGACTTCAGGTCAGGCGTGCTCGGCTATCAAAATTTTACAAACAAAGGCTTAAGACATTGCAAGCAATTTGTTTTAAAATTACGAAATATGGAAACAATAAGTCCTAGCGCTGCCTTCAGTGTACAAAGGTAAACATGTTTCCTCCTGTGTGCTGAAGGTATTGTTAAGGGAGGTAAAATGATGAAAGCGAAAATTGACCGTGACGGATGCATCGGCTGCGGAATGTGCACGGAAATATGTCCCGAGGTGTTTGAAATGGCTGACGACGGTCTGGCCCGCGTTGCAAAGGAGCCGTCGGAATCCAGCATAGGAAAAGCCAAAGAGGCCGCGGAAAGCTGTCCGGTACAGGTAATCGAAGTTACGGAATAAACGAAAAAAGAGAGTGGTTTAAGATTGGAACAAGCAGTGTTTGCTACGATTCCATAGGAAACCGCTCTCTTTAATTTTTTTGATAAAATTCAATTGATGGCAAGTTCCCTTCGGCGAAGCTCTCTCCGTCCGCCGGAAAGCGGCCAGGCAATCGGAAAGTAGCCAGGCAACCGGAAAGCGGCTAGGCAGTCGGAAACGGCCGGATTAACTCTAAGCCTCAAATTATACGCATTAAATTCTACGCCTCAGACCATAAGCTTCCTACAAAAACCGGCGCAGAAAATCGTTTACAGTCTCTTCATACAGCTGACTGTCGATCAGATAACTGAGTCCGTGGCCTGCGCCCGGTACGGTGAGAAGTTCTTTTTCCGACCTGCAGGCATCATAAATCTCTCGCGCCATGTAACAAGGCACGAAGTTGTCAGCTTCGCCGTGGATTATCAGCACCGGGATCTTGCTTTCCGCCACTGAGCTCACCGCGCTGGCTTCTGTAAGATTGAAGCCTCCGAATATGCGGCCTCCCAGCCAGATAAAGGGATATACGAGCCATGGCACAAAGCCCTGGTCGCGCGCCACTTTCCTGATGATGGCCTTTGGCGACGAATATCCGCAGTCCGCTATTATAGCTTTGACATTTTCAGGCAGTCCGAGGGAAATGGCCATCAGCACAGTAGCCGCGCCCATCGAAACTCCGGCGAGAGTTATCTTGACGTCCTTGCCGAAGCGCCCAATCGCGTACTCGACCCACGACAGGCAGTCTCTCCTTTCCCTTATTCCAAAAGTTATGGTTTCTCCCTGACTTAGGCCATGGGCTCTCTGCTCTACTACGAGAGAATTTCGTCCGGCTTCCCTGCTGACCTTATTGCCTCCGCAGAAGTCACGAAAGGCGTTGCCGTTGTATCCGTGGAGCTGAATGTCCAGAGGCGCGTTGTCTGCAACGTGATAATACATTCCATGCAGCAAAAGGCCGTCAAATGAACGAATATACACATCTTCCGCCGGAATTTCCCTGAATTCTTCTATCAGCCTCTTTATCACGGCATTTTCCTCATCAGAATACTTTGTAACGCTGAGGCAGGCCTCCTGCTTTTTTCTTTTTGCCCTGAAGACCTCGCGGTAAGTCAAATAAGACATCGCGGCAGCCGCTGCAAGCAGCGCCGCAAAAATAATAATCCACAACATATTTCCCTGCTTTTATCTTCTGAAACTATTTGTATTCTTCTCTCAGAGTTTTGATAAGCTGGTCTATTCTGTCTACTACTTTTATGAAATCCTCTTCCTTGTAACCTCTCGTCGTCATCGGAGCTGTTCCTATTCTTACGCCGGAGGTTTCCTTAGGAGTGCGCTTTTCGCAAGGAACGCAGTTCTTGTTGAGAGTGATTCCTGCTTCATCGCATCTTTCCTGCAGTATCCTGCCGCTGAAAGGCTCGTCCGACAGGTCAAGCAGTATCAGATGGTTGTCCGTTCCTCCGGTGACCACTTTGTAGCCCAGCTCTATGAATCTGTCTGAAAGGGCTTTGCAATTTTTTACCACTTGGCTGATATATTCCTTGTATTCCGGTTGCATCGCTTCCTCGGCGCAGACGGCTTTTCCTGCTATCACATGCTCCAGCGGACCGCCCTGGGCGTAAGGGAATACGGCGCTGTCCACTTTTTTTGCCAGTTCTTTTCTGGCAAAAACAAGTCCGCCTCTCGGTCCTCTCAGCGTCTTGTGGGTGGTAGTGGTGATTATATCAGCGTGTCCGAACGGCGACGGATGTGCGCCTCCGGCGACAAGGCCTGCTATGTGGGCCATATCGACCATAAAATATGCTTCGTTTTCCCTGGCGATTTCAGCGAAAGCGGCGAAATCTATGATTCTGGAATAGGCGGACGCTCCGGCAAGGATGAGCTTAGGTTTATGCTCCGAGGCCTTTTTCCTCACGTCTTCCATGTCAATGTAGCCTCTGTCGTCCACATCGTAAAATACTATGTTATAGAGCTTTCCGCTGAAATTTACGGCCGAACCGTGGGTCAGATGTCCGCCGTTGTCGAGGGACATGGAAAGTATGGTATCTCCCGGATTCAGCACGGCCTTGAAAGCCGCAAAATTGGCCTGTGAGCCGCTGTGAGGCTGGACGTTGACATGATAGTCGGTATCGAATACTTTTCTCCAGGCATCGCAGGCGTATTCCTCCAGCTGATCGACGAACTCAGTTCCGCCGTAATAGCGGCCTGTGTTTCCTGAAGTACGGACATCAGGATACCCTTCCGCATATTTCCAGCTCAGACAGCTTCCGCACGCGGCCAGGATCGCCTCGGAACAATAATTTTCCGAAGCGATGAGTTCCACGTTGTTTTTCTGCCTGTTGTACTCCTTTTCTATAAAGCCTCCCACGGTCGGCGAAGCTTTCTTGATGAACTCTATGTTCTCTATGTTATATGTGCTGTTATCGTTTCCCTTGATATCGAACATCTTTATCCTCCGTTTATTTAATTAGTTTTTTGCACTGAGAGTATCTTATCACAAAACAGGTACAAATTCAAACTTTACTCCAGCAGTCCATCGTCCTCTTCTTCAGCCCAGCTTTCTTCCATATCCTCCTCGAGCTTTAAGACCGACACTTCAAAAGCTTTTCTGATTTCTGACGTTCCGTCCTCCAGCTTTTTCTTATACTCTCTGCTCTGTATCCTGCCTTCTATATAAATCCTTGTTCCCACGCCTAAAGTCTCGGCATAGTTGGCGTTTCTGCCCCATGCGATGCAAGGTATGTAGTCGGATTTATTATACATTCTGTTGACTGCTATCATCAGATCGCATATATCCCGTCCGAGAGGCGAAGTTCTCTTTATCGGCGGCTTGCAGAGAAAGCCTTCGAGGAATACATAATTTTCATAGTAAACCACGTCTTCGTTGGCGAGAATCTCTCTGGCAAAGACCACGACGTTGAGCTTGTTTCTTCCGTCAACCGTCTCATTGTAAGTTCTCACCTGGCCTGTTATCTCAACGAAATCTCCTGTTTTAAGAGGAGTTTCGTATATAAGTCTTTCGGAAATCATCACGTTTATTTCATCGACATAACCGCTTCTTCTCTCTACACCCAGCTGGAAAGTGTAGAAGGCCTCTCCGTAAGTCTTATGACTGAATTTAAGCGGGCTTTCTATCTGACCCGCTATCATGATCTTATTGGTTTCGTAAATATTGTCAGCTGTGTTTTTCATAGATTCCCTCCCAAAGAAACTCGCATTGGTACAGTCTATTATTTTCTTCGGGAAGTTATTCCTGTAATATATTTAGTTATTATGGCTACCACTACAAAACCAAGTGAAATAGCCAGCGCTATGGTTACGGCCGAAGCGCCGCTTTCTGCGAAAAGAGCCTGATCTCCGTTGACCAGCCCGGCCATCGTGTAATACAGGCTTCCTCCAGGTATCAGCGGAACTGCGGCTGCCGTCAAGAATATGGTGGCCGGAGCTCTGTTCATTCTGGCCATAATTTCAGCGTACACGGCGACGAATATCGAGGCGATGAAATACGGTACGAAATATCCTTCTATCTGCTGCTGACAAAGCAGATAGACTATCCACGTAGCCGCACCGCCGGCGCCGGCCAGAATTATCTGTTTTCTTTTCATATTGAAAAAAACGGCGAAGCCTATGGAGCCTATGAGGGCTGAAATTACCTGCACTATCATATTCCGCTTCCTCCCGTCAAAATCAGAGGCAAAGCGAAACCGCAGGCAATGGAAGCCGCAAGAAGCAGCGAATTTACCAGCCTCAAAAGGCCTGTCGCTATATCCCCTGTAAGCATATCTCTCAGCGAATTGGTCATAGCTATGCCCGGGATCAGCAGCATTATGCCGCCTATCATTATCTTGTCCTCATTGTCGCCCAAGCCCAGCTTTACCAATATGAGAGCGGCAAATCCGGCGGCTACGGAAATCATGAATACCTTGGCCAGCTGGTTTTCCTCGATTTTTCCGAGAAAAGCCATCAGCCCGGTTATGAGCAGTCCCAGGATTGCCGCTGAAAAAGCGTCGTGCAGATTTCCGCCGAAAAACACAGTGAAACCGGCGGCTATCATCACGGCTCCCGTGTATTTTATCCACGCGGGCAGAGCTTTCCGCCCCATCACCTGGTCGTATCTTCTGACCAGTTCTTTGAGGGGAGGTCTCTCACGGCATATATATCTCGACAGATCGTTGAGGTAATCCAGCCTGTCGAAATTTACGTCGTTTCTCACTATTCTCCTTATCTGGGTCACTATGCTGCCGTCTGGGTCTTCAAAAGTCACTTGTATGTTGGACGTTATGATGAAAGAATTTACTCTGGTGCAGCCGTAAGCCGTACACATTCTCTCTATGCTGTCTTCAACCCGCGCCACTTCCGCGCCGCATACCAGCATTTCTTCAGCTACGTCAAGAATAGCCTGAAGCAGTTTTTCGTAGTTCATCAAATAATCTCCAGCTTCATTATTTCAGGATGACATGTTTTCTGATACTGAGGGCATTGGGCACATTCAAAGAAAAGAGGGGCATTTTCGGGAGCCACGGCGTCAAAACCCAGTTTTCTGAAAAAACCCGGCGCTCTGGCCACCAGATAAAGCGCGTCGCCGCCTCTTCTCTTTACCTCGCGGACAGCCTCGTCCATCATCAGCTTGCCTATGCCGAATTTTCTGAAATCCCTTTCTACCGCGATACCGTCTATGATATACCTCTCTTCTCTGAGCGCCAGAACGCAGCCGCCGATCAGAGTGTCTGCCGCCGTATCTGTCACTTTCCAGCACTTGAGTATATCGGTATCCACCTCTTCGTCTCCGTCAAATTCCAATTGATTTTCAACGAAGAATTTTACCAGTCTTTCGTATTGGTCCGTAACCTGAATCTCAAACTCGCAGTCTTCAGACTGCACTTCAAACTTAGACATCTTTAAGTATACTCCTTATCCTGCCGATCAAGTACAGTGAGCCGGCAAAAATTATAACGTCGAAATCATCTTTTCTTTTTAAGGCCATTTCAAAGGCATCATGATAATCCTCTGCCACATCGCAGTCAGCGCCTCTGGCTCTGAGAAACTCTGCAAGTTTATCTGCCTTTAGTTTTCGCGGATTGTCCGGCTCCGTGGCGATAAATTTACCGGTCACCCTGACAAATTGATCTGCCATTTTCCTTATTTCCTTGTCCTGCAAAACGCCGGCAACCATCAGTATTTTTTTGTCCTTGAACAAGTCCAGGGCCGTCTCCGCCATGACCCGCGCGCCGTCTTCGTTGTGAGCTCCGTCGATGACGATCGTCGTCAGGGACTCACGTCCGCAGGTAAGATCAAATATCTCGAACCGTCCCGGCTGTCTGGCCTCTTTGAATCCGGCGTATATCGCTTCCCTGCTGACTTTTACATCGCCGCGCTCCTCCATTATGCTGATCGCGGCCAAGGCCGCAGCGGCGTTTTCCACCTGGTGACGTCCCGTCATTGAAATTTCAAGGTCTTCAAACAGCACTCCCTGTATATCCACGTCTAATTTACAGCCTGCTGAGGTCTCTTCCTTTATGTTCAGCGGAAGTCCAGCTGTTTCAAATATCATGCTGCCATGCTCCGCCGCTGTTTTCTCTATGACGCGGAGTGCTCTTATATCTTTCGCACTGGTCACGACGGGGCATCCGTCTTTTATTATGCCCGCTTTTTCAGCTGCTATTTCTTCTATGGTATTTCCCAGCCTGTCCATGTGGTCCATAGAGATGGATGTTATTACAGTCATCAGCGGCGATTTGCAGACATTGGTCGAGTCTCCGCTTCCTCCCAGTCCCACTTCAAGTACGACATAGTCGCAGTCTTTTTCTTTGAAATAGAGAAAGGCTATGGCTGTAACGACTTCAAATTCCGTGGGCGACTGCTTTCCTGCATCTGTCATGGCTTTGGCAGCCTGCAAAACTCTGTCAGTATACAAGGCCAGGTCTTCGTCGCTAATATATTCTCCGTCCAGTTCTATTCTTTCGTTGAATATTTCTATGAACGGTGAAATATATATTCCTGTCTTATATCCCGCGGCTCTGAGCACACTGTAAATATATCTGCATACCGAGCCTTTTCCGTTGGTTCCGGCGACATGGATCACTTTCAGGTCTTCATGGGGGTTGCCCAGAAGTTTCAGGAGATCGTTCATTCTCTCCAGTCCCAGTATGCTGCCGAAACGCTCAAATTCATGTATTTTTTCTATTGCTTTTTTACTGTTTTCAATCATATTTTTTCCTTAGTTTTCTTTTGGGCCGCGAAATCCGGCGGTTAACTATGAAACACAGCCGGGAGCCATTGAGCCGGCCGGCGGCTATTTGCCCGCCTTGGCGGCTACCATCTCAAGACGCGCTGAAACCTTTTCCAGCATGTCCTTATACTTGGCCATTTTCTCTTTCTCTTCGTTTACGACTTTCTCCGGAGCCTTGCTTACGAAGCCCTGGTTTGAAAGCTTGCCTTCAACTCTCTTGACTTCGCCCTCGAGACGCTTCTTTTCTTTGGAAAGTCTCTCATACTCAGCGCTGTAATCCACCAGATCCTCGAGAGGAATATAGATTTCGGCCAGAGCCGTTACGGCTGACATGACTTCTTCCGGCAGCTCCGCCTTGTTGTCAGTAAAGGTAACCTCCGTGATATTAGCCAGATTCTTTATATAGCTTTCACCGGCTTTTACTATATCAGCGGCTTCTCCCTCAGCCAGGATCACTGCTCTCAGCTTCTTGCCCGGCGCGGCTTCCGCCTCGGCGCGTATATTCCTTATAGCCCTTATGATTTCCATAGAAGTCTCGAGGATTTTCTCAGCCTCAGGGAAGGCGCGTTTTTCGCTCGCTTTAGGCCAGCTGGCTTTTATCAGATAATTGTCCGGATTTCCGTTCTCCTCTTCGCCGTGAGGCAGATAGCTCCAAATTTCCTCTGTGATGAAAGGCATGAACGGATGAAGCATCTTGAGCATGTTCTTCAGGCACATCACGAGGGTGAATCTGACTACTTTCTTGTCCTCCTCATCGTCACTCCAGAGTCTCGGCTTGACCAGCTCGATGTACCAGTCGCAGTATTCATTCCAGATAAGGTCGTAAACCCTCTGGCCCGCCAGCGCCAGGTCGTATTTTTCCATGGCTGCCGTGACGTAGGAAACAGCTTCGTTGACCTTGGAAATCATCCACTTGTCCTCGTCTCTCAATGCTATGCTGCTGAAATCCTCCGTATCTCCGCAGGCTTTTCCGCAGCAGTCCTTACAGCATTTTGCCATTTCCTTGAAATTGCCATCCTCGTCCTGCAGATTCATGATCACAAAACGAGAAGCGTTCCACAGCTTGTTGGCGAAGTTTCTGCAGGATTCCAGCCTGTCCTCCTTGAAGCGCATGTCGTTTCCCGGGGTGATTCCCGTGGTCAGCATGAATCTCAAAGCGTCGGCTCCGTACTGGTCTATTATCTCAAGCGGATCGATTCCGTTACCCAGGGATTTGCTCATCTTGCGGCCCTCCGCGTCTCTCACCAGACCGTGGACATATACGTGGTGGAAAGGCGCTTCGCCCATGGCTTCAAGTCCGGAGAACACCATTCTTACTACCCAGAAGAAAATAATGTCGTAGCCCGTTACGAGAACGTCTGTCGGATAGAAATATTTGAGGTCCTCGGTTTCCTCAGGCCAGCCCAGCGTCGAGAAAGGCCAGAGGGCGGACGAAAACCATGTGTCCAGTACGTCCTCGTCCTGCACGAAATGATTTCCACCGCACTTCGGGCATTTCGCAGGCGCGT
>UQXL01000005.1 GCA_900545135.1 uncultured Eubacteriales bacterium
AATAAAAAACCCACCAATGGGCCCACGGGCTGTTTTCCTTTAAAACCCCCGCAAATTCATGGTTTTTCCCCATACCGGCCCCCCCCCCCCCGCCATTTTCATCTCCGCTCATCACTGTTTATTTTTTTGATAATTTGTAAAAATATATTGCAAATTGTCTTGTTATTTGACAATTATATGTTATCATAAAGGAAAACGTATAAAAACTTACTCAATAGACTCGGAATATAAAAGGGTATGAAGATGAAAAAAGAAGATAAGGTTTTTAGAGAATTATTCAACAACACCGACAGTATCCTGATAATCGACATCAACGGAAAAGTGCTGTATTACGAGGATTTCAACGATCAAATCAACATGATACGCTATGAAAACGCTGTCGGACGATCGATTTACGATCTGTACCCTTTCTTTAAGAGGGAAGATTTCACGGTTTTCAAGGCGATAGACCAAAAAAGCGTCATTGTCAACGAGCTCCAGTCCTTTGAAGTCAACGGCGTCCAGAAGAAAGCCCTCAACTCGGCCTACCCGCTGATCAATGAAACAGGCGTCATAGGCTGTATGGTAATGTCAGTCGAGCTCAACAGTGAAAATGTCCAGAAAAGGAGAGGCAACTTTTCAGCCAGATACAACTTTGAGGACATAATAACCCAGGACAAGAAATTTTTAGCTTCCTTTGAAGTTCTAAGGAGGCTCGCCTCCAGCGATTCCGGTGTTCTGATCTACGGTGAAACGGGAACCGGAAAAGAGCTGATAGCCCACACCATTCACAACAACAGTCCGAGAAAGAGAAAGCCTTTCATAATCCAAAACTGTGCCGCCATTCCCGACAATTTGATGGAAAGCACGCTGTTCGGCTCCGTAAAAGGCAGCTTCACCGGCGCCATAGACAGAGCCGGACTCTTTGAAGTGGCCGACGGAGGAACACTGTATTTTGACGAGATAAATTCCCTCTCGCCCGACTTGCAGGCCAAGCTCCTCAGAGTGATCGAAAACAAATCCATACGGAGAGTCGGCGACACGGTGGAACGCGATGTAGACGTGAGGATAATCGCCTCTACCAATGAAAATCTCGCTGCCATGGTGGAAAACAACACGTTCAGAAAGGACTTGTTCTACCGTCTGAACGTGGCCAGCTATTCAATAATGCCATTGCGCGAGCGAACAGGCGATATTCCTCTTGTATGCGATCATTATATAAGGATATACAACGCGCGGCTGAACCATCTCATCGAGGGAATCGACTCTGAAGCTGCAGAATTCATGAGAACATATCCTTGGGAGGGCAATGTCCGCGAACTGAAAAACGTCATCGAATACGTCTGCACTGTCAAGACAAAAGGTATGGTGACCATCCACGACCTGCCGCGCTATATGTTCAGCAAACGCCATTCCGACGTCTCATCCACTGACCATGCTGCCCGCCGGAATCAACCCGCGGCTGCCGGCCAGCCGACCCGTAACCAGAGCATTACTTCTTCTGACTGGTCCTCAGTGCATGACCAGAGCATTACTTCTTCTAACTGGTCCTCCGCACATAACCAGAACGCAGCCTCGTCGGGACTACCGCAGCAGAAAAACGAAAGCACCGAGTCCCGGCAGCACCGGCAACACGAAAGCGCCGCACCGCCGTATCAGCAAAGTGAAAGCAGTGGAACCGAGATTGCATCATATATTATGCCAGGCCAATCCCTCGAATCACAGCTGGACGCTCTGGAAAAGGAAATCATCGGCCGGACTATCAGACGCAGCCGGTACAACATAAGTAAAACTGCCGCAGAGCTGAAAGTTTCCAGGCAGACGCTGTACAACAAGTTGAAGAAATATGATCTGATGTAATATCCAAGCTATTGACTTCGCGAAAAAGCAAGGATTTCCCAAATGTTGTCATTTTCCGCTTGTGCCTCAAATTTTGCCAACGTTTTCTTCTAATACGGCTCTCCAAGTGGCTTGCTGAGAACTCAAAAATACGCCAATGTTGTACTTTTTATGGATTTAAAGGAATTTTGCCAACATTTTTTTAAAAAAATGTTGGCAAAATCGTCTGGAACCATAGAAATGTACAACATCGACAAATTTCGACACGCCACCAGCTTCATTCAGATTTTAAAAATACAAAAAATGTTGGCAAAAAACTAAGATATCAAAAAATATGCCAACATTTTACATCTTTTTACAATTCATTCAGTTTTCTACCGCCAAAAACCATTTTCAAAATTAAATTCAAAAAATTTCAAAAACCCTCTTTACCTTGGTATTATGCCAAGGTTTATACTTTCTATATAAATAAGATATACAGAAAGTAGGTTTTAACATGACAGACGTAAATCCGATAAGAATCAATAAGAGTGAAGTAAGAGCTTCCCTGCTTAAATATGTGCTCTCATCGGTTGCGGCAATGTGGGTTTTTACGATTTATACTATGGTCGACGGGATGTTCGTCGCCCAGGGCGTCGGCCCCGACGCTCTGGCAGCGGTAAATATCGCCATGCCGTTCATCAACCTTTCCTTCGGCTTGAGCATACTCTTCGGCATAGGAGCCAGCACGAGGGCTTCAGTCTGCAAAGGACAGGGAAGATACAAAGAAGCCGACAGGATATTCACCGAAAGCATACTGACCGTATTTGTGCTTTCTATCATAGTTTCAACAGCAGCCCTCTTGAACCTCGAAAAGCTGGCTTATCTTCTGGGCGCCACCGACGTCACGATAGAATATGTAAAGGACTATCTCGGAATCCTGCTTTTATTTGAAATCTGCTATATGACCGGCTACGCCCTCGAGGTGATGGTCAAAGCAGACGGCTATCCGCAGAAAGCCATATTCATTCCACTTCTGGGAGCTGTCTGCAACATAGGCCTTGACTATGTGTTTATCTTCCATTTCGGCTGGGGAATAGCCGGCGCTGCATGGGCTACAGGAGCTTCACAGCTGGTTTCTCTTTTGTTGTTCGCGCATCATTTTTTCTCGCGGAAATCCGGTTTCAAGTTCGTAAAGATAAGGTGGAATCTGCGGGACTCGATAGAGACTGCCAAGCTGGGTGTTTCGGACTGCGTGACGGAGCTTTCCATGGCGGCGGTGATCTTTCTCTTCAACAACGTGCTCCTCAGAATTTCAGGCGAAGACGGAGTAGTGGTCTATACGGTAATTTCATATGTTTCACAGCTGATACTGATGACGATGGTCGGCCTGAATCAAGGTATGCAGCCTCTCGTCAGTTACTATTTCGGCAAAGGGGAAGAGCATACGCAAAAATATATCTTCAAGCTCAGCCTGATGACAGCCGCGTTCTTCTCAGTCCTGGCTTTCGCCATCGGAGTCATTTACCCCGATCCGATAGTGGCGATGTTCATAGACCCGGCTGAAGAGCAGGAGCTTTTTCTCCATGGGGTAGAGGATTTCAAGATGTTCTCCTTCTCATTCCTGCCTCTTGGTATCGTCGTAGTGATATCCGGATATTTTACAGCACTGGAAATTCCAAGAAACGCCATGGCCATATCTATAGCGAGAGGCTTGGTATTCGTAGTCATATCGCTGTTTGCAATGACTTTTCTGCTGGGAGAGACGGGAGTATGGCTGTCGATGGCTGTTTCAGAGGCCATGTCTCTCGTTCTCGCTCTGACGCTTTATGCCGGATATATGAAAAAAGACAGTCTGGCAGCTGATGTATAAGAGAAAAATCCCTCTCACTATTTAATAGTACATTTGACAGTACAAGCGAACGCAAAAGCCCTGCTCATCCCCTTGATAGAAGGAAGGGATGCGCAGGGCTTTATTTTATTCATGCTGCCGGCTATTTCAGCGCGTCCATAACGGCCTCTGCCATTGCTTCAGCCGAGCACACGTTTTTATGCAAAACAGGCTTTTCTTCAAGTCCTCTGAGGCCTGCCGGAATCTTTACGCCGGTCTCTTTTTCCAGAGCTTTCATGTAGTCGAAGCCCGTAACGTCTGCCGAGGTTCCTGCAAGAACTCTGACTTTGTTTTCGTCGAGACCTAAAGCCTTGGCCGCGCTTTCGGCAAATTTATAGGCGCTGGCGGTGGAAGCTATGACGGCCGGAGTCTCGTCCCCTGTCTCTGCCACATAGTCTTCGTAAACTTTATATGCCACGGCTGTGTGAGTGTCCATCAAATATTTATTTTCATTCCACATCTTGCCGATCGTGTCGAGAGTTTCCTCTTCAGTACAGAATCCCCCGTAGAACCTGCCGAGCTTTTCCCTGACTTCCGGCGTGACGTCATACGATTTTTCCTCATCAAGTTTCTTCATCCACTGGGATACGGCGCCGCCATTCCTGCCGGAAAGCAGATAGAGCAGCCTTTCCAGATTGCTGGAAACGAGTATATCCATGGACGGAGAGTTTGTCAGATGGAAAGCTCTGCGGGCGTCGTAGGTTCCCGTTCTCAGGAAATCAGTCAAAACATTGTTTTCGTTGGAGGCGCATATCAGCTTTCCTATATTTACGCCCATTTCCCCGGCCATATAGGCGGCAAGAATATTTCCGAAATTGCCCGTCGGAACCACCACGTTCATCGGCCGTCCCACCTCCAGAACGCCCGACTCGACGAGTTTGACGTAGCTGTAGACGTAGTAAGCTACTTGCGGTACCAGTCTTCCTATGTTTATCGAGTTGGCGGAGGAAAGCTTTATGCCCTTTGCTTTTAGCTGTGTGCCGAAATCTTCATCGGCGAATATTTTCTTGACTCCCGTCTGGGCGTCGTCAAAGTTTCCTTCGATGGCGAAAACGTGGGTATTAACTCCCTCCTGGGAAACCATCTGTCTTTCCTGCACCTGACTTACGCCGTCCTTAGGGTAAAACACGATGATCTCAGTCCCCGGTACGCCGGCGAATCCCTCGAGAGCCGCCTTGCCTGTATCTCCAGAGGTGGCGGTCAATATGCATATTTTATCCGACTCGCCCTCTTTCCTGCAGGCCGTGGTCATAAAATACGGCAGGATCGAAAGGGCCATATCCTTGAATGCCGCCGTCTTTCCGTGATAGAGTTCTAAGAACCAGGCCTTTCCCGCCTTTACTACAGGGACGATTTCCTCAGCCTCAAACTTGCTGTCATAGGCTCCGTCGATGCAGCTTTGCAGTTCCTCGGATGTGTATTCGTCGAAATATGCTCCTATCACATGGTAAGCTATCTGCTGATAAGTCATGCCTTTCATCTCATCTATCTTAAGGGGAAGCGGCGGTATCGCAGCCGGAACATAAAGTCCCCTGTCCTCGGCGATACCCCTTATGATGGCCGCCGTACTGCTCTTGAACTCCCTGCTTCCTCTCGTGCTTTCGTATTTCATCGGTAAGTATTCCTCCTGACTGTCTGCATTTAAAATCTAATTATCAGTTTACAATAAAAGGGCCGGTCAGTAAAGTGCCGGCCGTAAAAAACTTGCTCAGCTTGAAAAAAACTTTCAGAACGGAATCTTGCGGCAGCAATTACTTGCTTTTTCGTGATAATTACTCCTCATATTACTTGCTTTTTCGTGATATATTCAAGTTATATTACTTGCTTTTTCGTATTTCCAAAAGTATAATAAAAACAAATCGGGAGAAGCTTCACTTAGAAGGAGGTTTTTACAGATGCTGAAGCGAAAAATTTATGATGAATTACTTAAATGGAAAACCGAAAGTAACGGTCAGACCGCACTGCTAATCGACGGCGCCCGCCGTGTCGGAAAAAGTTACCTTGCCGAGCAGTTCGCAAAAAAAGAATACAAGAGCTATATCATGATCGATTTCGGTAATGCACCGCAGGACATATTGGATTTGTTTATTCATGAAAGCTCTGATCTTGATCTTTTTTTCGCCAAGCTTTCCGCTTTCTACTCTACGATACTGTATCCTCGGGAATCCTTAATTATATTTGACGAAGTACAGCAGTTTCCGAGAGCAAGGCAGCTTGTCAAATATTTCGTTTCGGACGGACGCTATGATTTTCTTGAAACAGGCTCGCTCATCCGTTTAAAAAAGAATACGGAGAATATCATTATCCCGTCTGAGGAAGAGCACATCGAGATGTTTCCAATGGATTTTGAGGAATTTCTCTGGGCGATGGGTGATAATGCCACTGTTCCCCTGATTCACAAATGTTTTGAAAGCAGAATACCTCTCGGTCAGGCGCTCCATCGAAAAGTCATGAATGATTTTCGGCAATATGTTCTCGTAGGCGGCATGCCTCAATCTATTCTCGCGTACCAAGACGGTAAAAATTTTCAGGCCTCCGATGAAGCCAAACGGCGTATACTTCGCCTGTATCGTGACGATGTTTCTAAATTTGCCGCAGGATATGAAGAAAAAGTTTACGCTGTGTTCGATGGTATTCCCGGACAGCTTTCAAAAAAAGAAAAAAAGTATATCTTGGCATCTATCGATAAAAATGCACGCTTTCGTACCTATGAGGATTCATTTATTTGGTTAAATGAAGCAATGGTAGTGAATGCTTGTTTCAATGCAACTGACCCTAGTGTAGGACTGGCCCTCAGCGCAGATCATTCCTCGCAAAAATGTTATATGGCAGATACAGGGTTGCTTGTAACACATGCTTTTATGGACACGCCATTTACAGACAACGAATTCTATAGAGCGGTATTATTTGATAAACTTGATATCAACGAGGGAATGATTATGGAAAATATCGTAGCTCAAATGCTGCGCCGCAACGGACATAAGCTTTATTTTTATTCCCGCAGCGACAGTATAAACAGGGAAAATCACATGGAAATTGATTTTCTGATCACTGAAAGCAAAAAAATTTCACCCGTCGAAGTGAAATCGGGGAATTATCGTTCACACTCTTCTCTCGACAAGTTCAGAAAAAAATTTTCGTCTAAAATAGGAACATCCTATATCCTCTATACAAAAGATGTAATGGAAAAAGATGGTATCCTCCACCTGCCTCTGTATATGACAATGTTCCTTTAATGATGCCCGACATGAAAAGAGACGTTCCTTAAGCGAGGGTACTGAAAAGTACCCTCTTCCTCGGAACGTCTCTTTTTAATAACAATCAATCTTATTAGTAGTTTTCTTTTCTTACTTCAAAGAAGCTCTGAGGATGAGCGCATACAGGGCATACCTGAGGAGCCTTCTTGCCCATTACCAAGTGACCGCAGTTTCTGCATTCCCACATAGTCTCGTCTGCTTTTTCAAATACTTTCTGCATTTCAACGTTGTTCAGCAGAGCTCTGTATCTCTCTTCGTGATGCTTTTCGATTTCAGCTACCATTGCGAACTGAGCTGCCAGAGTGTCGAAGCCCTCTTCCTTAGCTTCCTTTGCAAACTGAGCGTACATGTCAGTCCATTCATAGTTTTCGCCTTCTGCTGCTGCCAGCAGGTTCTGAGCTGTATCGCCTAATTCGCCGAGAGCCTTGAACCACAGTTTAGCGTGTTCCTTTTCGTTGTCAGCTGTCTTCTGGAAGATAGCAGCAATCTGCTCATATCCCTCTTTCTTAGCAACGCTGGCAAAGTATGTATACTTGTTTCTTGCCTGTGATTCTCCTGCAAACGCTGTCATTAAGTTAGCTTCTGTCTTAGTTCCTTTTAACTCTTTCATCTGTTTTCCCTCCATAATTCTGCAATTTACTTTTCTATCCTGTCTGCCTGTCTGCAATCCTCGCATATATAGTAAGCGTTGAGACTGACAGATAAAATATCTTCGCCTGTTGCAGCTTTTATATCCTCGCGGACCTTGTCAAGCTTGACGTCCCTAAGTTTGCCGCATTTCTGACATATCAGGTGCTCGTGAATATCCCTGACGTGGTCGAATCTGTCGGGCTTTCCTGAGACGCTGATGCGTCTGAGAGCGCCTTCTTCAACCAAAGAATTCAAATTCCTGTAGACTGTGCCCAAGGCGATGGCGGGCATATCCTTTTTCGCCAGAAGAAAGATTTCTTCGGCGGTCAGGTGTGCATTTGAATCTCCGGCTATGGATAACACAAGCTTTTTCTGTTTAGTCAATGCGCCACCTTCTCTCTTTTATTTATTTTTAGGAATGATTCCTATTCTCGAATATATATTACTCTCTTTTCTACGCTTTGTCAACAGGAATCCGCAAAATTATTCTAATTTTATATGAAAATCATTCAGCTTTCATTTTTAAAATCATTCGACTTTTATCTCTATTATTTCCCTGGCCTTTATCGCATCGTCTATCAGCGTTTCACAATCCAGCCTGCTTTCCGAGGCCAGGATTCTTTCGAGCCTTGGCTTGGTGGCAGGATGTTTAGGCAGAAATACGGTGCAGCAGTCTTCATAAGGCTGGATGGAAGTTTCGTATGTTCCTATTTCCTTGGCTTTCTCCATTATGTCGACTTTGTCCATGGCGATCAGCGGCCTCATTACAGGCATGGAAACCGAAGCGTCGGTGACGACGAGGGATTCTGCCGTCTGGCTGGCCACCTGTCCCAGATTTTCTCCCGTTATGAGCATCATACAGCCGTTTTCCGCGGCGATTTTTTCGGCAATCTTCATCATGAAACGGCGGACGAGGATTGTGGTTTCTTCCTCAGGGCAATTCTCGACGATTTTTTCCTGGATAGGCAGCAGGTTGACCGCATGCATCTTGAAGCGGCCGCAGTAGGAAGCCAGTATTCTGGCCAGATCTTCCACCTTTTCCTGGGCTCTTGGGCTGGTATATGGATAGGAGTGGAAATGTACCGCTTCTATCAGCATTCCTCTCTTTGCCATCAGCCAGGCGGCGACAGGGCTGTCTATTCCTCCCGACAGGAGGACCATTCCTTTTCCGTTGGTGCCCAGGGGAAGTCCACCGAAGCCGGCTACTTTTCCCTCGTATATATAAGTCCTGTCATGGCGCACGTCTACATGCAGATATACATCGGGCTGATGTACGTCCACTTTCAGCACTTTGCAGCCGATAAGGACTTTCGCGCCTATTATTCTGCCGATTTCAGGCGATTTGACAGGAAAATTCTTGTCCGCCCTCTTGGCCTCGACTTTAAAGCTCTTTACGCCTCGCTTCTCTATCAAGTCCATCATATAGCTTACGGCTGCCTCGCCTATGGCGTTGAGCTCTGACTCAGACTCCACTGCCTTGCTTATGGAGGCCACGCCGAAAACCTTGGCCGTTTCTTTTATTATTCCGTCTATGTCGAGGCTTTTATCTGCTCTTATGAAGATAAGACCCTCGTGGCGCCTGACGTCGACGCCTTTATATCCTTTCAGGTTGGCTCTTATCCTGTCTGCCAGCATCCTCTCGAAGTACGGCTTGTTCATCCCTTTAAGGGCCACTTCGCCGCATCTTACGATGAGTATATTCTGTTCGTTCATGATTTGCTCCTTCTGTTTGAAGTCTTCTGACCGCTTAAATTTTCTTTTTATCTAAAGCTTTCTACCTGAAGCTGCCCAGCTTTCTGAACCGCTTCACGGCTTTGATCACCTTGTCGGCGGCGTACTCCATCTCTTCCGCAGTATTGAATTCGCTGAAGCTGAATCTTATAGTCCCCTCGATTTCTTTCGGCGAAAGGCCCATGGCAGAAAGCACATGGCTCTGACCTTTCTTGTGGGAAGAACAGGCTGACCCTGTGGATACAAACACATTGTCCTGCTCAAGAGTGTGCAGCAGAACTTCTCCGCGTGTCCCGAGGAAAGAAATACTCAGCACCGAAGGGCAGCTTTTCTCATTGTCACCCTCCATTTTTTTATCGTCACCGTCAGGGCTGTTGATCATTATATCATCAATTCCGTCTTTGATAGCTTCCAGCAGAGTTTTTCTGGCCAGAGATATCTTCTCCATCCTCTCGCTGAAATTGTCCACGGCGACGCGCAGAGCCTCGCCGAAGCCGCATATGCCCTCCACGTTTTCCGTGCCTGAGCGCATGCCCCGCTCCTGACCCCCTCCCAGCATGAAAGGTACGATATTGAGTCCTTTCCGCACGTAAAGTCCGCCTATGCCTTTAGGTCCATGTATTTTATGCGAACTTACCGACATCATGTCGACTGCTCTGAAAGTTCCGTTCATGTCCAGCGGTATCTTGCCGAGAGCCTGAACGGCGTCAGTGTGAAAGAGTATGTCCGTTCCGTGATTGCGATTGAATTCATCTTTGATCCTGCCGATCTCTTCTATTGGCATTATCGTCCCTGTCTCGTTGTTGACCGCCATGACGGAAATCAGTATGACGTCTTCACTCAGAGCGTTTTTCAGCTGTTTCAGATCGAGGCGGCATTTGTCGTCCACCCCGATATATTCCACTTCAAATCCCATGGCCTTGAGCCTGGCTGCCGGTTCCAACACGGCGGGATGCTCGACGGCGGTGGTTATTATCTTGTTTCCGCTACGCTTTCTGCTGAGGCACGCTCCCTGCAACGCTGTATTGTCCGACTCCGTTCCGCCGGAAGTGAAGTAAACCTCATCCATGCCTGCTCCTATGGCTTTGGCAAAGGATTTTCTGGCTTCCTTCAGAAGTTTTTCCGCCTCTATGCCTGCCGTATGCAGGGATGACGGATTGGCATAGTTTTCTCTCTGTATCCGCGACATGAGGTCTATGACGCTGTCATAAGGCCTTGTCGTGGCGCTGTTATCCAAATAAACAAACATGATTTTTCCTTTTATCTTCCTGTAAATACGTTCATCCACTTCTTGCTGAGCACTCTCCTGATGCAGACCACGGATTTGACGATTTCTGAAGTCATCACCACCGCTATCGCCAGGTAAAGCGGCAGCCCCAAAATATTGACCGCCAGAAAAGCCAGACTCACCTGCGCGCAGAAGTTGAAAATAAATTCCACGATCAGGCACCATACCGTATCTCCGCCTGCCCTTATTATGCCGCATATGAGCACGTATACAAGCATCTTCGGCAGTTGGGCAGCGGCGAATACCAGCAGAGATTTTATCAGCATGTCGGTGGTTTCAGGTCCGAAGCCGTATATTCCGGCGATCGGCCATATCGCGGCTATGAGAAGCAGCATGGTAAATATATTGAAAATAACTATCAGTTTCATCATTTTCATGGCGTATTTATATGCCATGTCTTTGTCGCCTCTTCCCAGCGTTCTTCCTATTATTACCGACGACGCGTTGCTCATTCCGGCGTACAGCGTTTGGAATACCTCCGTCACCGTATTGGCTATCTGCACTATGGCCAGAGCCGCCGCGCTTATCTGCCCGTAGATGGCGAAAACGATGGCTGTTGAAATGGCCCAGAGGCCCTCGTTGGCGATTACCGGAGAAGCGGTTTTCATGACTTTGACGAACATGGCCTTCTCTATATGTATCATTTCGGAAATCTTAGCCTTGAGCGGATGTTCCTTGGAAAAGATATAAATGTAGGACATCATGGCGGCGCATTCGCAGATCCTGGCTGTCAGCGTCGCAATGGCCGCACCTCTCACTCCCAGTTCCGGGAAGCCCAGTTTGCCGTATATGAGGCAAAAATTGAGAAATACGTTCATCAGCACAGCCGACATGCTTATCGCGGTGGGAACCTTGAGTATGGCTACCGACCTGGAATTATACGTGATTACAAAGGAAAGTCCGCTGAATATGTACGAAATGCAGGCTATGTCAAGATACTGCACAGCCAGATCTATGACTTCGGCATCGTCTGTGAACAAGCTCACCAGCTGCGGCCCGAAGAGTCTGGCGGCCGCTATGGCAGGCACGGTAAGAGCAAAACACATTATGTAGTCTATGCCCATGACTTTCCTGAAGTTGACTACGTCTTTTATTCCCCAGTACTGGACGGCATATACGGCCGCTCCGCTGAAGACTCCAAAAATGGCTACGCTGTATATGAAATATATCTGATTGGCCGCGCCGACGGCAGCTAGGGCGTTTTCCGAAAGCTTTCCTACCATTATGGTATCCACCAGATTAAGACCCACAGCCACCAGCTGCTGAAGCATCACGGGGATCGTAATAGAAAGCAGCTGCGCGTAAAAAAACTTTTTGTCCTGTTTGTCAAGGGTATTTGCCGTCAGTTTGTTTCCCACCTCATAAGCCTCCTCTTACAATTCAGTTTTATTTTCTTAAAAAAGGAACTCCTTTTTAAAAAGGAGCTCCATTGCAAATGTCTTATTTTGCGTAATCCACTGCTCTTGTTTCTCTAACGACGTTTACTTTTATCTGTCCCGGATATTCAAGTTCAGACTCGATCTTCTTGGATATTTCTCTTGCCAGGAATACAATTTCTTCATCGTTGACGTCATCAGGTTTAGCGATGATTCTTATCTCACGGCCGGCCTGAATAGCAAAGGATTTTTCCACTCCCGGAGTTGTATTCGCAATTTCCTCAAGTTTTTCCAGTCTCTTGATGTACGCGTCCAAGGTTTCTCTTCTCGCCCCAGGTCTCGCCGCTGAAAGCGCGTCTGCCGCCGCTATCAGCACGGCTTCCATACTCTTAGGCTCATAGTCGCCGTGGTGAGCTGCCATTCCGTTGATTACGGCTTCTGATTCCTTGTATTTTCTAAGTACATCTATGCCTATATCTACGTGAGTCCCCTCAACTTCATGGTCTAAAGCTTTGCCTATATCGTGAAGCAGTCCGGCTCTCTTGGCCAGCTTGATATCCAGTCCCAGTTCTCCTGCCATGAGTCCCGCGAGATGGGCTACTTCCACGGAGTGTTTGAGAACGTTTTGGCCGTAGGATGTTCTGTATTTAAGTCTTCCGAGAAGTTTTATGAGTTCAGGATGGAGATTGTGTATGCCGACTTCAAATGTGGCTTGTTCGCCTTCCTCCTTGATTATCGCGTTAACTTCTCTCTGGGCTTTTTCTACCATCTCCTCAATTCTCGCCGGATGTATTCTTCCGTCGACTATGAGTTTTTCCAGAGCTATTCTGGCGACTTCACGTCTCACCGGGTCAAAGCCCGACAGTATTACTGCTTCAGGCGTGTCGTCTATGATCAGGTCCACTCCCGTAAGCGTTTCTATAGCGCGTATATTTCTTCCCTCGCGGCCGATTATCCTGCCTTTCATCTCGTCGTTAGGCAGAGCCACGACGGAAACGGTGCTCTCCGCCACATGGTCCGCTGCGCAGCGCTGAATAGCGCCTGTTATGATATATTTTGCCTTCTTGTCCGCTTCTTCCTTGGCTTTGGACTCTATGTCCTTTATCATGACTGAAGCGTCGCGGCGGACTTCTTTTTCGATGTTTGAAAGCAGTATGGCTTTCGCTTCTTCGATCGTATAGCCTGAAATTCTTTCAAGCTCTTCAAGCTGTTTAGAAATTACTTTGTCTAAATCTTTCTGCTTGTTGATGATCGCCTGTTCTTTTTGCGTTATGCTTTCTTCTTTTTTCTCAATGTTTTCAAGTTTTCTGTCCATAGACTCTTCTTTTTGTATGAGTCTGCGTTCAGAACGTTGTATTTCTGCTCTTCTCTCTCTGGCGTCTCTCTCAGCTTCGCTTCTCAGCCTGTGGGCTTCTTCCTTAGCTTCGAGGATCGCTTCTTTTCTCATCGTTTCGGACTTATTCTCAGCGTCAAGTATCAAGTTTTTTGCTTTTTGCTCAGCACTTCCTATAGCTTTTTCGCCGACATTTTTTCTGTAAATATATCCGATCAACGCCCCTGCTGCCAGCGCAACAACAGCGATAATAATCTCTACAACGATTGGAGCCATTACAACACCTCCTTTTCCTATTCAATTTTCATATATATTAAGTCTTTATACACTCATACAGATTCATTATATATGAAAACTGTTCAATTGTAAATAAGGTTTTTCGCGCCAGCGGCTTTTCAATTTTTCGTACGAGCGGCATTTCAATTTTTTCACACGAGAGTCTTGCTGCCTGTAGATTTATGATGGATGTGAACGCGCAGTTTTTACATGTCTCCTTGATATCTTCACCGAATGCGGTTATAATACAATATTAGGAAAAGGAGATAATTTATGAAAGCTTTCTTTGAACCGCTCAAGGCGGCAGATAAGTTTATATTGATAATTATAGGGGTTTTGGGCTGCATAAGTTTGGTGATGCTTGAAAGCACTGTCTACGACAATGGATTCGTTTTCGACAGAGTCCTGATCGTGCAGGCTATCTCCTATACATTAGGCTTTGTATGCCTGCTCGTTGTCCTTCATTTTGACTATTCTGTCTTTTTAGGCTTGGATAAATATTTATATATCGCTTCTATTCTCATACTCCTGCTGGTATATATCCCCGGATTGGGAGAAGAGCGCTACGGTTCGAGAGCCTGGATAAATCTGGGAGTGACCACAGTTCAGCCGTCGGAGTTTGTAAAGATACTTTTCATAATACTGATGGCCAGCTATCTTTCAAGACATAGAGAAGAGCTGAAAAAATTCAGAGGTGTAATGAAAGCGGGCATATATGCTCTCCCTATAATCGCCCTTGTGCTCAAGGAGGACCTTGGAAGCGCGCTGGTGTACATGGCAGCATGGGCTTTCATGGTATTCTTCGCCGGTATAGACTACAAGATTCTGCTCAAATCCATAATTTCTGTCATCGCCCTCATTCCTATAGTATATAACCTGCTTGACGGATACCAGAAAGACCGTATTGAAGCTTTCCTGCATCCCAATAACATCAATCTCCCCGGAAATTATCAGGTATGGCAGTCCAAAATCGCCATAGGTTCAGGAGGTTTCTTGGGAAAAGGGTTATTCAACGGAACGCAGAAAAGCTTAGATTTCATTCCTGTACAGCAGTCGGACTTTATATTTTCCGTCGTAGTTGAAGAGTTGGGTTTTCTGGGCGGAGCTTTTATCATACTCCTGTACGGATGCCTGCTCTACAGGTTTACTTCTATAATACGCGATGCCATAGACCTTTATGGAGCTTTAATCGTAGTGGGGTGCACTGCCATGTTTTTATTCCAGATATTTGAGAACATAGCCATGACCATGGGTCTTATGCCTGTTACCGGCATCACTCTGCCTTTCTTATCGGGTGGCGGTACTTCTGTAATCGCCAGCATGATTTCGGTTGGTGTAATACTCAATGTGGGAATCAACAGCAAGGCGATAAGGTTCTAGTTGGTTTGGCCAGACGTATCTGTTTTGAATCATACGATTTAAAAGAAAACGTATATTATGATAAAATAAAATCTGACCGAAATTTAACTTTCGGTCAGATTTTTTAACTATTAACTTCGATTGTTATCTTAACTATCTTGCTTTTTTCTTTCTGCTATATGCAGCTGTTCCAAATAAACCTGTCCCTGTCACGAACAGCAGGAAAATCCACAATGCCATATTGCTGCTTTCACCAGTTTTCGGAGAATCAGTATCATCCTTATTTGTGTCTGTTGGTTTGATGCCTGGATCAGCCGCTCCGCATACAGAGCATTTTCCGTCCTTATAGCTATGGGCAATTTGGGCAACCACAGTACCTTTTTCAGTTACTTCGCCGCACACTTTGCATACTTTATCTCCAGTGTAACCTTCTTCTGTACAAGTAGCTTCTTTCGCATTTTTGATAACGATATGGTGACCTGCTGCTTTAACAATGGTCTGATCTTTTGTGATTTCCTTCGATAAGGACTCGTCACTGAAATATCCGTCGCAAACATCACAATGCCAGTATTCAATATTTCCGTTTTCCTTGCAAGTTGCTTGCTTAGGCTCTACCCTGACCGCATTATGGTCTAATGCCGGAATTTCCGTGATCTCTCCTTTAGCATTACAGAGCGTACAAAGTTTATGTTTACTGCCTGCTTCACCGCAAGTCGCTGGTTTTTCCGTTATCCATTCCTCGCCATATTCATGAGGCGTTACTGTAAGTGTATAAACAGCTGTTGCTGCTTCATAGTTATTGCTTTCAGGGACAGACACCGTAATGTCTGTTGTACCAGAACCAACTATGGTAATTTCACCTGTACTTTCATCAACTGTCGCGACCGCTGTATTGCTGCTGTTAAAGCTTGCTTTATCTGTTGAACCATTCAATTTTGGAATAAACTTATCATCACTGATATGCTTTGTTTCCGCCGTATTTTCAAACGCCAGCTGATTTTCTGTTTTCTCAATTGTGAGCACTGCGGCAACCTCTGCACCTGCATAGTTCGTAGTTTCTTCCAGCACAGCCTTTACATAGTAAACACCTGCGTCTACCGGCTCTCCTTCAATGGCATTTTGATATTGCGCATCGGTATAGTAAGTCAGTGTAGGAGTAGCTCCATTGATATCGGTGTAATAAGTTCCAGGTCTGCTGCCTGTCGAAATTACTTCTATGCTTTGGACTACAGAATCAAGTGAGTGAGGATTGCCGTCATAATCTACGGTATCATCATCCATAACGATTTGAACTTTATCCGCTTTTGTTATAGTTACCGTATTCCAAGAGGTCTTTGTTTCATATCCAGGCGCTGATACTTGAATATAAACCCTCATATTGCTGACTACATCCGTCCACGTTGGCGGTTCATCTAATGTATATTCAGGATCAGCGACATAACCGTCGCTATATGCATACTTGACAGTCACCTGCGATTTATCTTCCGGTCCCCCGTAAATACTGATATCTACGCTATGTGGATTGCCGTCATACATTTCATCATATCTAAAAGCGCTCACTAATAAACTGCCCAAAGGTTCGACACGCAGCATTGTTTTCGCATAAACTTCCGCATATGTCTCGTCTTCCGGACGCGCTACAATTACATAATAGTAACCCGGCTCAGTGAATCCCTCTTCAGGTGCATCGGTGATCTGTTCCTTGTACTGATCATCGCTGTAATATGTTACTGTAAAATTGTCTTTCACATTACCGCTATTCTTGGTCACATCATAGGCAATCGGCTTTCCGGTATAGCCTACGATCTGGTTTTCAAAGGTAATGGTCGTTTTAGGCTTCCATACCGCGTACAGCGTGATAAAGTAGGAGTAATTGCCAGCTGCGTCTACAGATGCCTGCGCACTGCTCACCGCCTCAGAAACAGCTAAGCTTCCATTTTCCGCGATCACTTCAGCATCATCATATTTTGCCTCAGGATCAAGGCTCCAGCCGGCAAAGGTATAGTTAGCATAGCTCAATCCTTCTCCGTCCGCCACTGTTACAGTATCATTTACTGATTTATTCTCTATATCTGCAGGAATATTGCCTGTGCCGCCATTCAGGTCATATTGAATGGAATAAGCAGGTTCTCCTGATTTCCAGGCAGCATATACGGTCGGACTCGCTGAAAGCCCGCTGATAATCTGCGTTCCGGATTGTGTATTGTCATTTTCTGACCAGCCGCTGTACTGATAACCAGCGCGATATGGCGCGGCAGAATTGTAAAGAGTATATGTATCGCTGCTTGGATTTGTTGTCATGCTTCCGCTTGCATAAGTCGTATAGGCCTTGCCTTTATAGGTTTGCGTATCAATGCTGCCTGAAGCATCGTTATTTACATTATAGGTAACGTCGGTTGATTTCGTGATCCAGTAATAATCCTGGTATTCTCCAGTGTCTCCCGTTAAGCTCCCCAATGTGTCTGAACTGAAAGAATAGTTTGATGGATATTGAAAGTTCGGAATGTGATTATCACCCTCGTTACTCTTGCCTAACGGTTTTTCAAAATATCCTCCGTTAAACTTTATTTCAGCAGCATTCCAAGAGTTTCCAAATTTTATTTCGTCGCCATCCGTTTTGAATACGCCGCCGTTAATGACAGGCGTACAGTTATAGAACAATCCATAAGTCCAGTTTTCCGAACTCTTCAGATAAAATGTGCCGCCGTTAATGACAAACTGCTTCGTTCTTCCGTTGCCCCCATCGCAATAGAGGAAGTGACGGTCCGCAGCCTCAAAATATCCGCCGTTAATCGTAACATTGCCGCTGCCGCCAAAGTTAATCTTCCGGCTGTAATATCCATCTTCATTGGACACAACAATGGATACATTATCCTCTATTACAGCGGCAGATTTAATTGTAATTCCATCGTTGAATTTCGCGTTTCCGCTCAGAGTAACGCCATTTTCAGCAGAAAGTACTGCTGACCCTTCGGAAGCAAAATTTCCATGAACAAGAAGCTTACCGCTGTCTGCCTGTCCGTCGACTGCGTTTACTGTTATTTTCAATTTATGACTTGTACCGCCTGACAGTTCGGCGTTTCCATTAACTCTTAAACGCATATCATCTACTACGCCGCCGCTCATCGTAAACTTTGAACAATTCGGCTCTGTGGTATATTGCCCGGAAATCGTTCCGCCTTCAATGCTTAATTCATCATAAGAGCCGTAAATGGCATATTGATTGCTGATAATCTTTCCTGTTCCATCCTGGCTGCTATCCCTCAGAGTAAAATCATACAAATATTGCTCATCGGTATAGATTGCATAAACATACTTGCTTTCTCCCCTTACGAACTCGTGCGTAAGAGTATGGCCGTTCAGATCCAATACAGTATCAGCTTTCAGCACGAGGGTATCTTTATAGGTAATGTCATTGCCCAAGATAATGGTGCCGCCTTTTTCAAAGGCTGCTGATAATTCTTCTCCTGTTGAAACTGTTGCATCTTCTCCTACTGCAAATGCAGCTGTCGGAATGAGCGTAAAAACCATTACAGCCGTCAACAGAATCGTTAACCATTTTTTCTTCTTCAACTAAAAAACCTCCTTCTGTTTCTCGAAGGAGATTCTTGAAAGTTTATATTTAACAGAAACCCTCCGAGATGTTTTCGCTTCTCCCACGGAGGGTTTTTTGGGGGTCCGGTACCCCCCCCCGACGTTGTATTTACAGGTTAAATATATCACAGGAAATCAAAGGATGCAACAATTTACTTCTTTTTTATTTCAAGCCATAGAAAAACGGGTATCTACACAGTCTCTTCCCATCGGCCTTTCCCCCGGCGCTTTTCACAGCGCACGCCGCAGCTTCATATTACTGCACTCTCGCAATACTTGCCGCAAAGCAGTCACACCAACCACATAAATCATGACAATAACGCTCCACATGTGCCGAAATTTGCCGATGTTGTACATTTTTGAAATTTTGCGAAGTTTTGCCAACATACTTTTCAAAAAATGCTGGCAAATTTTCAGATATCATAAAATATGACAACATTTGCTCTCATACACCGGCTATTCTACAAATTCTGACATGCCTAAAAGCAAGAAATGTTGGCAAAAATCAATAAAATTAAAAAATTGTACAGCATTTTACATAATCTTACAATTTTTTCTCTCGCTGCGCCTCTCGCAATACCTCTCACGGCGCCTCTCGCAGCACATCTCTCGGAACGCGCATCTGGCAAATCATCCCGCGACATCACTCGGCACGCTCAACACACAACCCCATAAAATCATACGAACGAACCATATTAAGACCATTTAATCATATAAAAAGCCCTGCAGACGATAATCATCCGCAGGGTCAAATTTACACTCTCATAGCTTACATTGCTTTTATACCATCTTCTTGATTCTGTCAGCCATGGCCTCAAAGCTTTTGGCTATATAAGTCTCCGCCATTACCACTATCGGAATACCGAGGTTGGTGGAGATGTGTATGTTCTCATCCTCTTTTATGATGCCGACAATTTTTTCTCTTATGCTCTTGGTCACTTCTTCAAAGGACGGAGCACGTCCTGATTCTATCAATTCCAGGTTTATCTTATTTACCACGTAGGCGATGTTTGAGACTCCCTGTTCTTCAAGTGTGCGTTTGACTATTTCTGCGTTTCTCAAAGAAGCGTATTCCGGATTGACAACGATCACTCCAATATCCACTCCGCCTGAGGCGACCACCATGCCGTCGTCTATTCCTGCCGGAGAATCTATTATGATATAATCGAATTTTTCTTTCAGCTTGTTGCAGAGAACTTTGATATGCAGGGGTGTGATCTCTCCGTTTGGCTTCTGGGGGGAAGCGGCCATGAAAAATAAACCGGGAAAGCTCTTGTCTTTTACGAGAGCCTGTTTGATCCGGCACACGCCTGTGAGCACGTCGTTCACGTCGTACACTATGTTATTTTCAAGGCCTAAATACAGGTCAAGATTTCTCAGACCTGTATCCAAATCGATGAGGACCACCTTGTGTCCCTGTCGGGCGAGGGTTGCTCCCAGATTGGCGGCAAACATAGTTTTACCTGTGCCTCCCTTTCCCGACGCGATTACGATTGCCTTGCCCATGGCTTTTCCTCCTGCTTCTTTACTGTATTTTAGACGTCAAATCTGCTTCTTCATAATTTTCTGAATTATCGAGATAAGAGCCTATTATCTCTCTTGCCACCGGAGCAGCATTGGCCGACGTACCTCCTTGAACCAGCAGAACTACTACCGCAATCTTAGGGTCGTCTGCCGGAGCCAGCGTAACCGTCCATGCGAAATGGTCGTAAGTGTCTTTATACTGATCTATCTGAGACTGGGTAACGGTTTTGCCGCTGGCCTCTATCAGGGCCGCGTCCACGGCGTCGTTTTCCGTAGGATATTTCTCACGATCTTCTTTCATCAGTTTTTCCATGGTCTCTTCGACTTCGTCCCATGTGACTTTGGAAGTTATTCTGCTGAGATTGGATTTGACATATTCCACCTCGTCAGCTGGATTTATATATCCTGATCTCTCGGCAGTTCCTGTTTTACCGGCTACAGAATAACCCAAACTGCCAAAATATCCTGCCAGTGTACCGTTGGTGGTTACTCTTCTCATTCCTTCGAGCACTTTATCCAGATCTTCAGAATCCACATCTATCTGATAAGGCTCTTCCTTTTCATTTTCCCCTTCGCCTTCAATTCCTTTGACTATGCTTACCTGATTTCTCTTGCCGTCGTTTCCCAGCGTAGCCACATAATTGGCTATCTGCAGCGGCGTATATGCGTTGTCGCCTTGTCCGATGGAAATGTTGAATTCGTCTCCTACGGTCCACTGAGCCTGATTGAAGTAGGAATACTTGCACAGGTCAGTCAGGCTTTCGACCTTATCCTCCATAACGCTGGTCTGCTCTTCTATTCGCTCTATTATTTCCCCGCGCGAAGGGTTTTCCTCAGTCCAAGCCACTATGATATCTATCTCTTCTCTGAGTTTTTCATCGTCTTCTATAACTGATTCAGGCCAATACTGATGGGCGGAATTATAGAGCGCCGACCACAGCGAATTCTTCATACTCTGCATCTTCTTTTCGGCCGACGCCAAAGATGTGGTACCCTCAGCCAGCTCGATACCCGTAGGTTCTCCGAGGCCGAATTCTTTGGCAACCTCCATTATCTTCTCAATGGTGATCTCTTCATCATATCCCAAGGAAGCTCCGGTATTCCAGTTTATTCCCGTGGCTACGCAATAGAAATAATAGTTGCAGGAATTCTGGATGCCGGTTATCATAGTCTGACTGCCATGACTTCCTCCATAAGAGTTATAAACGCTGCAGCCCCATTTTCTGCCTCCCACCTGTATATATCTGCCGTCATATATCTGCATATCAGGATCAAGTCCACATTTGAGAGCGGCTACAGCGGTGACCGGTTTAAAAATAGAACCCGGCTGTATGGCTGACTTCGTCGCTATATTGTAGAGCGGCGTAGGAGCCATATAATCTCTCGGATTGGTGCTCTGAACCGATTCCCAATCTTCCGTCGATATTCCCTCGGCGAAGATGTTAGGGTCGTAATCAGGATAACTGGCCATTGCCAGCACATCGCCTGTCTCCACATCTATGGCCACGGCAGCTCCTGAAGCGCAGTTGGAATACTTAGTCATTCGGCTGTTGCCATATTTACCATTAAAAATTCCCCCTGTGCTGGTCTTTTCTATACCCTCCTTAAGGGCTGTTTCCGCGACTTTCTGAAGCTCCAGATCTACGGTCAGATACACGTTTTTGCCTGCCACAGGTTCTGTTTCGCTCAGAGTTTCTATATAATTGCCGCCGCTATCCACTCTGACGGATCTTATGCCGTCGGTTCCTTTGAGATATGACTCCATGGAAGCCTCGATGCCGTCTTTTCCAATCAGGTCGGTGGCGTTATACCCTTTTTGGGTCACATATTCCTCATACTGGCTGTCTGAAATACTTCCCATATATCCGATGACATGAGCCAGCGTTGAACCGTTGGGATAATATCTCACAGATTGGGAGCCTATCTCAACTCCCGGCAGTTTCTCGGAAAGCTCTTCGATGTAGACTACCGTATCGTTGCTCACGTCTTCTGCTATGGTACTGGACTGATATTTATTGTAACCTGTAGTTTTGATCTCTTCACGTATTCTGAATATTTTTCTTACTTCCGCAGCGGAAAGTTCCTCATCTATTTTGTAGGTTTTACGTAATTTATCGAAAGCTTCTTCCGCCGTCAGGTCTTGATCGAGTCCATACTTTTCCAGGAAAGAAGCCTTGTCTCCGTCGTAGGAAAATTGCAAGTTTCTCACGTATATAGGCGGATATACGCCGTAAGTTTCTTGCAGCTGGCTCATCGCTTCATATCTGTCCAGATCAGGATCTATCTCATACATGTTTCTCAGGGCGTTAAAGGCTTCTTCCGCAGTGAAATCAGACGGAAAGCCCTTTGACTCAAGCCACTCGGCTTTTTCATCGTCGTAAGAGTATCTGAATTCAGTTCCGTCTTCCCCCTCTGATATGAGAATCGGAAAATTGTCTACGTATTCGTCTCCGTTCTCTTCAAGTATCTTTACTATACCGTAGGCCGCATCGTTTATTTCCTCGGTGGACAGGCCGCTGACGTTGAATGAGACGGTGAATATCTGCTTGTTTGTCGCTATGACTCTGCCGTATCTGTCCAGTATCTCTCCGCGGGGCGCAGTGGTGGTTATCTCTTTTGTGTTCTGGCTTTCAGCCTGAGCGCTCCACTCTTCGTGCTGCGGCACTGTAAGCACAAAAAGCCTTATGCACAATATGAGTATAAGAACTATAGTCAGTATTAAAATCTGATAAAATCTTGAATTAAGAAGTTTATTGTTCATCTAAAATACCTGTCCTTATGATGTCTGACGGCTTTCCTAATGAGCACCAAATATATGATAGTTATTACAACCATTGAATATAGTATTATCCAAGGCACTTTACCGAATACATACATCAGGCCGATAGGGTTGCCGGCAATTCTGTGAAGTCCCCAATTTATAAGATAATAAGCAACAAAGGACAGTATGGAAACTATCCACATGTTGAATATGTTTTCAATATTGACATATTCTCTGGCCAGCATTATGCATATAGCCACCAGAGTCAGAGCTATGGGCGCCGGGCCTATGACGTCGCTGTAGCATATATCATACAGCACGCCGAAAACAGCTCCGTACACTATTCCGTACATTTCTTCCTCGTAGATAAACGAAAATATGACCACCAGGCAGAGCAGAAGATTGGGCGTATATCCACCTATGCTGATCATATTCAAAAGAGAAGGCTGTATCAGAAATGCTATGATAAAAATTATTCCCGCTTTCCAGTATCTCATTACAAAATCACCGATACCTTCCTCAAACTGTTGAGATCTACGGACGGTTCTACCGTGATTTCCTTGATGAGCGTATTGCTGTTGCTGGTAACGCTTCTTACGCTGCCTATTTCAATTCCCTCGGGATAAGTTCCCATGCCCGACGTGAGCAGTATATCTCCCTCCGCCACGGTGGAGTCTTCGTCCAGCATGTAGCCGCTTATATACCCCTGAGAGTTTCCGGTTACTATTCCCAGCTGCTTGCCGTCTCTTGAAAGTTTAAAGCTGACTTTATTGCCGCTGTCTATTATGGACACGACTTTGGCCCAGCCCTCGCCGGCGTCTGAAACCTTTCCGATAAGACCCGACCCGTCTATCACTACTTTTCCCTCAGTAATGCCTGCTTCAGTTCCTCTGTCAATAGTAAAAACATTGGTCCAGTTTGAGCTGTCTTTGAGAGTCACATCTGCAGTAACTACCTCGTAGCCCTGTTTAATATAATCGTAATTGAGCAATTCGGAAAGTTCCTGCAGCTGCTCCAGCTGGCTTTCCTCCAGTCTCGCAGCGGCCAGTTCTCTCTTTAGCTGGTCGTTTTCTTCTTCAAGCTCGTCTATCCTGTCCTGCATTTCCCCGTGTGAGAACAGGCCTACTACTTGACTTCTGATGCCATTGCCCAGAGACGATAAGAATCCTGATACGCCTGAAGCGCCCTTGTTGATCGCGCCTGTCAGTGCGTTATTGCCGCCTCCGAAAGCTATCGATACCACGAAAACAATCACCAGCGCCAAAAGCAGCGCCAGCAGTCCGGCCATCAGCTTGTGTTCCCTAATCCACCTCATAAATCTTCTATCCTCTTCTCTTGGACTTTCTCGTGTAAACCTTGAGTTTTTCTATATCCTCCAGGGCTTTTCCGGTTCCCACGGCTACTGCCTCAAAGGAATTTTCGGATATGGCTACGTCCATGTCCGTCTTTTTCTTTATCAGTTTATCGAGATTATATATGTTGGCTCCGCCGCCGGAAAGCATCATGCCGTTTTCAGCGATATCCGCGGCGATTTCAGGCGGAGCTTTTTCGATAGTATTTTTAACGGCGTCGACGATCATATCCATGGCTTCCTGCAGGGCGATCATCATATCCTTGTTGGTGACCTCCAGCGTCTTAGGCAGGCCTGAAATTATGTCTCTTCCTCTGGCGTTCATCGTCTTGATTATTTCATTGCCGAACTCATCTTCATCCATGCAGGCACAGCCTATATTTATCTTCAGCTCCTCGGCTGTCTTCTCACCGATGAGCAAGGCATGGCGCTTTCTCATGTACTGAACTATGGCCTCGTTGAACTTATCTCCTGCATGGCGTATTGAAGTGCTGGAAACTATGCCTCCCAGAGCTATGATGGCTACATCCGTCGTTCCTCCTCCTATATCGGCGATCATACAGCCTGTAGTTCCGTCCACCGGCAATCCTGAACCTATCGCCGCAGCCATAGGCTCGTCCATGATGTAAACTTCGCTGGCGCCCATACTTCTCACCACTTCTTCCACAGCGCGGCGTTCAACTTCCGTAACGCCTGTAGGAACGCCTACAGCTACTCTGAAGTTTCTTATCTTATTGGTCTTGATGGCCCTTTCGAGGAATGTCTTGAGCATGTCTGCGGTCTTGTCAAAGTCAGAAATGACTCCGTCCTGGAGAGGTCTCACAACGTTGATATTTCTCGGAGCTTTTCCGAGCATAGCTTTAGCTTCGATTCCAACTGCCAGAATCTTTGGCGAATCAGCGTCCGCAGCTATCACCGACGGCTCGTTGAGGATTATGCCGCTGTCTTTCTCGTATATAAGTGTATTCGCAGTTCCAAGGTCAATGCCGATATCTTTTGGTCTGAAAAAACTAAACATTCTTTTAACTCCCCTTCTAATACTTTTCTTAAATTTTTCCTGTTGATTTGATGCTTATGTATCGTCCGTCTCCTATTACGATATGGTCCAAAACTTTTATGCCCAGAATATTGCCGCATGCCACCAGCCGCTCGGTGGTAGCTATGTCCTCGCTGCTCGGCGAAGGATCCCCGCTGGGATGATTGTGAACAAAAATCACAGCGGCGGCGCTCTTTTTCACAGCTTGGCTGAACACCTCTCTAGGATGTACGAGAGTGCTGGTCAGTTCGCCTACGGAAACGGTTTCCGACGAAATAACTTTGCCCTTGGAATCAAGAAGCAGCGCCTTGAAAAATTCCTTTTTCTTGTAACGAAGCTCTTCCATAAAAAACTTCGCTACGTCTTCGTCGCTTTCTATCCTGGCTCCTTTTTTGACGGGCTTGGCGGCTATTCTTCGGCCAAGTTCGACCGCTGCCATTATTCTCGCCGCTTTTGAACTGCCTATCCCCTTGATGGACATCAGTTCCTGCGCAGAAGTCTCTCTCAGATAGCTTATGCCGCTTCTGTCTTTGGCCAAAACCTCTTCCGCCAGCGCCATCGCCGATTTGTCTCTGGTCCCTGAATTTATAAGCAGAGCCAGAAGTTCTCCGTTGGACAGACTTTCTATCCCCATGGACAAGCTTTTTTCCACAGGTCTCTCTTCTTCAGGCAAATATTTAATCTTCATATTTTTCTCCTCTCGAAACATGAAGAAAATCTTCTGCCCAAAACTCAATTCAAAATGCATATTATTATCTGAAATTATATCATTTTTTGTAAACAAGTACAAGTGATGCTTAGGTAATAATTTTTGAAGTTTCGGTCATAATATTCATGTAAAATCAATAATCAAGGAGGGCTGAAATCTATGAGCTGCAAAAATAACCAGACCATCAGATGTACGGTTGATCAGTGCAAGTTCCATGAAAAAACAGAAAATCTGTGTTCACTGGACGCCATTACGGTGGGAACTCACGAAGCTAATCCAAGCATGGAGCAGTGCACTGACTGCCTGTCATTTGAAAAAGGAAGATAATATTTAAAACCGCCCCCCTCGGGTCAAAACTTCGCTCTCGCAGAATCAAAGCTTTGGTCTTATCGGGTCAAAGCTTTGCTCCTTGCAAATAGGTACTGGCACTTTTTGATGTTGCCAGGCACCGGACATCTTCAGAGTGCATATAGTTTTAATCTATAGAGGGGGTTTACATAAATGAGCAGTTCTTTTCCAAATCCACTTTCAGAAAAAGAAGAGCAATACTACGTGAAACTGCTGGAAAAAAACGACGACAACGCCCGGGCGGTCCTTATAGAAAGAAATCTCAGGCTGGTGGCACACATAGCAAAAAAATACGTCGGGCCCGGAAATAATCAGGACGATCTAATTTCAATAGGAACTATCGGACTTATAAAAGCGGTCAACACCTACTCCGGCAAGAAGTCCACCAGGCTGGCTACTTACGCGGCAAAGTGCATAGAGAACGAAATCCTGATGAGCATAAGAGCCTCCAAACGGGTAAAGCAGGAAATATCCCTCAGCCTCCCTATAGGCGTAGACAAGGACGGCAATGAAATAAGTCTCAACGATATTTTAGGTACGGATCCAGACGAAATAATAGATGCTATCAGTATAAAGATACAGGTCGGTCAGCTTTACGACGCTATCAAAGACGCTCTCACCGAGCGTGAACGCACCGTCGTAATGTGGCGCTACGGTCTGGCCGGCAAAGAACCTCTGCCCCAGAGAGAAATAGCCAAGGCTTTGGGCATAAGCCGTTCCTACGTTTCGAGGATAGAAAAAAAGGCTTTGGAAAAGCTTAAGGATTTTTTGAAAGAAAGTCAACCACAGCCTTGAATACCGGCAGCGCCGTTATCGAACCGGAATCGCCTCTCTCGGCCACTACCGTCACTACATAAGTTTCTCCCCCGACGTCAAAATATCCGGTAAACCAGCAATTCTTCACATCGCGACCCTCAAAAACGGCTTCAGCTGTTCCCGTCTTGCCCCGGACGGGCACCTGCCAGCTGCCGGCTCCCGTACCGCTTGTCATCACGTCCTGCATCATGGAATCCAGTTTTTCAGCTGTTTCTTCCGATATTATCCGTCTGCCGGGACTGCCTGCCTGTCCTGTTTCGAGCACCGGCTCCACGTCTCTTCCTCCGCAGGCGACGATGGCGGTCATCCTGGCTATCTGCAGCGGCGTAGTGAGGATAGCTCCCTGTCCGATGGAAATGTTAGTCGTATCCCAAGGGCCAACCTCATCTTCGTCAGGAATATTGCCTGAAGCTTCCTGAGGATAGTCTTTGAGAACCTGGCTTCCAAGCCCCAGCTTTGCGGCTGTCTTTACTATTTCTCCGCAGCCTGCAAGCTGACCCAGCTGAGCAAAATAGCAGTTGCAGGAACAAGCCATAGCCTGATTCATGTCAAGCTCTCCGTGTCCCTCTTCTTCAGCTGCCGTGCATTTGAGAGTCACTCCTTCCACAGTTATCTGTCCGTCGCAGTTAAAGACCTGTGTTTCGTCGCAGACTCCACTTTCAAGCGCAGCTATAGCCGTCACGATCTTAAACACAGATCCGGGCGCATAAGTTCCCTGGCTGACTTTGTCTATCAGGCAATCCCCGTCTCCGCCCAGATAGGAAGCTATGTCGTTAGGGTTGAAATCCGGATAAGAAGCCCAGGTGAGGATCTCTCCCGTGTCAGAATTAAGAACTATGGCGGCTCCGCCTTCGCCGGCGCCCTCCAGCGCCTTTTCACACACATGTTGCAGCCGCCTGTCTATAGTCGTAACCACTGATTTGGCTTTCATAGCTTTGGCTGCGGTGGTATCTGCCATGACAGACTGGGCGCAAGTCACTGAGGGAGCGATTCCTCTCAATATGTTTCCTGCACCGTCAGCCCAGACAGTAAGCACATTGCCGTCATCGGCCAGCTCGTCCTGACACATCAGCTCAAGTCCGGAAACGCCCCGGTTTTCGTCATTGTTCAGATATCCGATCAGGTGGCACGCCATCTGGTCGTCGGAATATCTGGACTGGCTTTGAAAAACATATGCACCGTATTCTTCTTTCAGAAAATCGTTGGTCTCCTCGTTATATTTTTCCGTTCTGTACACGTAATATGCCGATGAGCTTTTGGCCATCTGCTGGCTTTCCAGCTCCTCCATGATCTTTTCAAGCTCCGCGTCTTTATTTTTCTTGCTTATGATGTAATAATACTGCTCGGTTCCTCCAGTCAGCGGCTTGAGATTTCTGTCCAGGATCATTCCTCTTGTGTCAAGCCCTTCTATTGCTATTTCATACTGGGAAACAGCAGCCTGGGCAAATTGCTCATGACAGTTTACTTGTATATACCATACTCTGGCCGCCAATAATGCCATTGCGGCGGCAAACATGACCAAAACGGTTTTTATCCTTATGCTGTTAAGTCTCTCCATCAGAAAACCTCCGGCTTTATTTTTCCCACCGGAGGTCTCGGTTATTCCTTGTGCAGAATTTATTTTTCGCGGACTTTGCTGCAGATATAATCACGCACCTGTTCTATGGACATGCCGCTCGTGTCTATTTCTTCTGCGTCTTCCGCTTTGCAGAGCGGGCTTGCGGCTCTGGTCATGTCGTTATGGTCACGTTCTCTTACAGCCTTTAAAGTCTCTTCGTAAGTGGTTTTTTCGCCCTTTTCGATCAGTTCCTTATAGCGCCTCGACGCCCTTTCCTCGTCGGAAGCTGTGATGAAATACTTGTACTCGGCTTGCGGGAAAACCACGGCGCATATATCTCTGCCGTCCATGATGACGCTTCTGCTTTCGCCCATCTTCTGCTGGGCTTTGACCATCTTTTCCCTCACGAAAGGATAGGCTGAGCATTTCGACGCGGCCATGGAAACCTCTGGAGTTCTTATCAGATGACTGACAACCCGTCCGTCGAGAATTATCTCTCCGTCTTTGATATCCACTTCTGTCTGCGCCAAAGCATCTCTTACCGCCTCTTCATCTCCGAAATCCACGTTCATCTCAAGGAGCTTAAGGCCGAAAGCCCTGTACATGGCCCCCGTGTCTATATACTCTATGTTAAGCTTTTTGGCTACTGCTTTGGCTACGGTGGATTTTCCCGCTCCGCTCGGTCCGTCGACCGCTATCTGAAATATTTTTTCCATTCCTGTCTCTTTCCTATTTCTTTTCCCTCAGCGAAGGCCTGGAAGATTTTCTCGGCCCTATGAGTTTTTCAATTTCTTTTATAAATGTATTTACGTCGGTGAATTGTCTGTAGACCGAAGCAAATCTGACGTAGGCCACCTCGTCCACATTTTTCAGCTGATTCATTATCAGCTCGCCTATATAATAGCTTTCCACTTCCTTTTCCATGGAATTGCTCAAAGCTTTTTCTATCTCGTCTGTCATCGCTTCCATGTCGGACATAGATACGGGTCTTTTCTCACAGGCCTTGATGATTCCGTTCAGAACCTTGCTCCTGTCAAAGGCCTCCCGCCGTCCGTCTTTTTTCACCACCATCATTATGATCTCTTCGACTTTTTCGTAAGTGGTAAATCTCCGTCCGCACTTATCGCAGCCTCGTCTTCTTCTGATGGCATGTCCGTCTTCCGTAGGTCTTGAGTCTATTACTTTAGTATCGTCGTTGTCGCAAAATGGGCATTTCATAAAAATTACCTCCTGCCGTCCGCGGAAAAGACTGTTTGGTCCTGCCGCAGCAAAACTTTACTTGAAATTTCTGCTAATTATTATACTACACAACGGCGAAATCTTGCAAGCCTAGAAAGGCCCGAGCCTCCGGAACGGCTTGAGTTTTCTAGAAAGGCCCCAGGTCTACCAAAATCACGTCGTCGCCCACCGTTCTCACTTTATCCCATTTTATCACAGTATCGCCCTCTTTCTTGGAAAAGAAACCCAGAAAGCCTTTTCCCGACGGTATGACGATGCCGTCTATCACACCCTTGTCCAAATCAACTTCTATATCGTATACAAACCCCAGACTCTTGCCGTCTCCGATGTTTATGACTTCTTTATTCTTCAGCTTGTCTGTACTTATCATCTTTCGTACCCCCCTTTAAACAAAGTATATTCACCTGCAGGTACAAATATGAATAAAACAAGACCGTTTATCGCAGACAATCATCGCCGGCAAAGCAAATCCGCCCCGGCGGCTGGTGAAAGCAAGCTGGCTCAGGGCGGTTTTACTTTTTTGATATATGAAATGAAATCCTTATTTTATCAGAGAAGGATTTTCTTTCAGTCTCCTGAAGAAGGATTTAGTCTCGGCGGCTACTACTCCGCTTAAGGCCAAAAGTCCTATAAGGTTAGGTATGGCCATAAATCCGTTCATTATTTCTGCTATGGTCCACACGGCAGAAACGGTGAGGAAAGGTCCCGCAAGGACTGCCAGCACATACAGCCATTTGAAAGTTTTCTGCGCCGTCATATTTCCTTTCGTCAGATATGCCAGACATCTTTCCGAATAGTAATCCCAACCCAGGATTGTCGTAAAGGCAAAGAACGCAAGGCAGAGCATCAGTACGAACGAGCCTGCGCTCTGACTCCACGGCAGACCTTCTCCGAAAGCGTTGGCTGTTATCTCCGCACCCTCTAGATCCTTTTCAGCTGCCATACCGAGAGAATCGGTTACCAGTATGGTAAGTCCCGTCATCATGCAGACTATTATCGTGTCTATAAAAGTACCCGTCATCGTTATCAATCCCTGTCTGACAGGTTCCTTCGTCTTGGCGGCTGCCGCTGCTATAGGCGCTGAGCCGAGACCCGCCTCATTTGAGAACACTCCTCTGGCCACGCCTTTCTGCATCGCTATGAACAAAGCGCCCATCGCACCTCCGGCTACTGCGTCAAAGCCGAACGCGCTGCGGAATATCGAAACAAAAGCGTCCGGTATCCTCGAAGCGTTGCTCACCAGTATCGCCACGCATACTCCCACATATAAGATGGCCATAAACGGAACTATTATCGTAGTTACGCCTGCTATTCTTTGAATTCCTCCTATTACTACGAGAGCTACGGCCACCGTAACGACTATTGCCGCTATAACTGTCGACCATGTGTAACTTGTATCTCCTATGGAAAAAGCTATGTTGGCTTTTTCCGGATCGAAATAGTTCTGAACAGCGGCAGCTATTCCGTTGACCTGGGTCATCGTTCCGATTCCCAGAAGGCCTGCTCCTATGCCGAATACGGCAAACAGCTTGGCCAGCCAGCGCCATCTTGGACCCATGCCCTTTTCTATGTACAGAAACGGTCCTCCGAGGGCTACGCCCTTGTCGTCTATAGTTCTGTATTTAACGGCCAGAAGTCCCTCTGCGTATTTCGTCGCCATGCCGAGGCACGCCGCGACGAACATCCAGAACAGTGCGCCGGGACCGCCTGCCACCATGGCTCCGGCTACGCCGACTATGTTTCCTGTACCTATGGTGGCTGCCAGAGCGGTGCAGAGAGCTCCGAAGCTGGAAACCTCTCCTTCGCCTTCTTCCTCATTCTTCACCATGAGTCTGAGCGCCAGCCCCAGTTTTCTGAACTGGAGACCCCCCATCCTTACAGTGAGCAGTATGCCTGTGCCCATGATAAGGCAAAGCATCGGCACGCCCCATGCCACATCGTTGATCTGAGTTAAGATTTCATTGAATTTCTCCATTTTTTATTCCCTCTTTCCCCGCTCCTGCATCATGTGCAGAGCAGTGTTTTGCAAAATAAAAAGCCCGGATTTTTATCCTGGCTTCCAGAGAGATGACATAAGCTATTTTGAATAAATACTATCGGCTATAGGCTCTGTCCTCTTTGCCTGAGATATCACGGCCGGGCTGCTTAATCCCTGCCGCTTAAACCTTCGGCGACCTTTCGGTTCTCTCCAGAGAGCATAGTTCGCATCAGCAGTATGCTGCGAATCGCTGCATACGCTTTTATATAAATCGACTAACTATGTTACATATTACCATATCCATATCATACTTGGCAAGACTTTTTACAAGTTATTGCATTTTTATGTTCCATCTTCAGATCCACATGCCCGCACATTAAAAAGAATCCTGAAAGCTTTCAGGATTCTTTTCGTATTCATATTCCGAGCCGTAGCCGCTCTAAGATGAACCGGCGGCGGAAGCGTCTGAAGTTTGGTATTAGTTGTCGCCAGCAGCATCAGCGGAGCCGCCGTCCGCGCTGTCAGCTGAATCGCTGCCAGCCGAGTCATCAGCGGAGCCGTCATCGGCATCGTCGCTGGAGGCAGCGTCGCCGTCCAGCAGGCGGTCGTAGAGCATATCCAGTTCTTTGGTCAGCAGCATGTTCCTCTTCAGTCTGGCCTGTTCTGCGTATTCGTCGAGAGTCATACCGGTGTAATCCTTGAAGTCATCTTCACTTTCAAAACCGGCCGATTTAAGGTTGTCCGCCAGGAATTCCTCATATTCCTCGTCGCTTATCTCAATGCCCTCTTTCTGGGCAAACAGGTATATCACCATCTCCTGCTTTACGTATTCCTCTGCATAGAGCTGTATCTGGTCCTCGTACTCGTCCTGCGTCATGCTCTGAGCTTCCAGAAAGTCCTCCCACTCGTAGCCTGTGCTTTCAGCTCCGTAGCGGTAATACTCGTCCAGCTCCTTGAAATATTCGTCGACCTCTTTTTCAGGATATTTCTTGACTTCCGTCTCGTCGACCAGCTTCATGTAAAGTTCTTCCTTGATGGTGCTGAGCTGGCTTTCGTATTCCTGCTGTTCCAGCTCTTCTGCTACCATCTTTCTGTATTCTTCTATAGTTTCGCAGTCGCTGTTCTCTTTGACAAAATCTTCATTGAGTTCTGGAACGGTTTTTACCTCCTTGCTCAGGACGGTAACTTTAAAAGTAACGTCCTTGCCTGACAGTTCCTCGTTGTTGGAATACGGGTCAGGGAACTGCAGATCGAGGGTGACTTCTTTTCCGATAGCTGCTCCGTAAAGACCCTCTTCAAAACCGTCTATCATGTTTCCCGAGCCCAGTGTGAGGCTGTATGAATCTGAACTCATGCCGTCCACGGTGCTTCCGTCGGCGAGGGTTCCCTCGAACGATATTTTGACCTTGTCACCCTCCTGGACTGTGCCCTCAGTTACATCTTCAGTGGTCGCCGCCGCATCGAGCTTGGCCTGTATGCCCTCCTCGACGTCCTCGTCGCTGATCACCACCTCCGGTTCCGTTACTTCGTATGAATTGTAATCAGGAAGAGTTATATATTCCGTCAAGTCATACTTTTCATAAGGCTCCCCTCCGCCGCAACCGGTCATGATGAAAGCCATACCCATGGCCATCACGGCCGTCAAACTGAATGATAAGATTTTTTTCATAATTATCCCCCTATTATTTTAAGCGTCGCCGCCAAATTTAAGCTGTTTTTCCGCCCTCTTCCTTTTTCTCCTGTCTGAGCTGACTACCACGTATACCAGCATCAGCACCGTAGCTATATAAGGAACTGTCGCTGTAAGGTCCGACGGTACTCCTACGCTCTGCAGTCTCAGCCCGAGAGCGTCGAGGAAACCGAAGAGCAGAGCCGCCAGAAATACTTTCGGCGGATTGGCCATGCCGAAGATGACGCAGGCAAAGGCGATGAAACCTCTGCTGCTGCTCATTCCCTCCGTGAACATGGTAAGATATCCCAGCGAAAGATGCGCTCCTGCAAAGCCGCAGAAAACTCCGCAGAGTATGCTGGCTAAAAATTTCATCTTCTGAGGATTTATTCCGGCAGTCTCAAGGGACTCCGGATGTTCTCCCGCAGCTCTCATCCAGAAGCCGTAAGGCGTCCTGTAGAGAAAGAGCCATGTGAGAAATACCAATACCCAGGTCAGATAGACGAATATGGAATTATCGTTAAGCAGCGGACCGAGTACAGGTATGTTATCCAAAAAATCTATATGTACTACCGGCAGAGCTTCAATGCCCGCGTCGGAAAAAGTTCCTCTCACTCCGAAGATCGCTCTCAGAAGGTATACAGTCAGTCCTCCTGCGAAAGTATTGAGGGCCATTCCTATTATGAACTCGTCGCTCCGCAGCTTTACGACAAAGAGGGCGAAGAAAAGGCCGATGGCGATGCCGACCAGAACTGCGGCGATAACGCCCATGGCCGCGCTGCTCATCGTGAAGCTGAACGCTACGGCCACGAAAGCTCCGATAAGTATCATGCCGTCCATTCCTATATTCATTATGCCGGCCTGTTCTGTCAGCAAGCCGCCCATAGCCGCCAAAATCACCGGCGTAGCTGTTCTCAGCGTATTCTGGAGGAGACCTATGTTAAACACGTCCATCAAATGTTCCATCTAGGCAGCCTCCTTTCTTATCCGCTTTCTGGCCTTTTTCTGCGTCATCCTGAGGGTCAGCATGCTGAGTATGCCTCTCTGCGCTGCCATCAGGAAAATTATTATGGCGAAGATTATATCCGATATTTCTCCGGCCACTCCCGTGGAAAGTTCCATCGCGTTGGCACCTATATCTATGACGGCGAAGAAGAAGCTCATTATTATGATTCCCACCGGATTATAGTTCATTATCATGGCTACCAGCATGCCGTCGTAATAAAATTCGTTGCTTATAGTACCCTGAAATCTCGCCTGATAGCCGTACACCTCAAACATTCCCACCAGGCCGCATATCGCGCCTGAGGCCACCATTGACCAGATCATCAGTCTGTCCTTGGGCAGTCCGGCAAAGAAGGAGAATCTTTCGTTTTCCCCCGTTACTTTCATTTCCAGGCCTATGCTGGTCTTCTGCATGACATACCAGCAGAGAAGAGCTATGGCCGCGCTGTAAAGCAAGGCAGTACTCAGGTTTGAAGCCGGTATCAGCTTGGAAAACATGAATGCTTCGGGAACGGCCTCGCTTCCGCCGAGGACTCCTTTGTCGTCTGTCGCCAGCGGTCCGTTGCTGTTTACGAGATATGTACACACGTATATCGCTACAGAATTGAGCATTATCGTTGTTATTACCTCGCTTACGTTGAGCTTTACCTTGAGCAGCGCAGGGATGAGAGCATAAATTCCTCCCACAGCGGCTGCTGAAATAAATGCGAGGGGCACTGCTATGAGCGGCGATACGCCGTGGAGGCATACTCCCGTCACCGTGGCCGCCAGACCTCCGAAATACAGCTGACCTTCTCCTCCCACGTTGAACAGTCCGGCCTTGGCGCATACGGCCATGGCAAGGCCTGTAAGGCAGAGAGTTATCATCTTTGCCAGCGTGTTGCCGAATACTCTTGCTGAGCCGAAAACTCCTTTTATCATTGCCGTGTAGGCTTCAGCCGGATTGTAGCCTGTCACGGCCATCAGAATTCCTCCGATGATCAGGGCTGCCAATATGCTGAGAGCCAGTGAAAGGAGATAGGCCCTGTTTTTCTTCAGGGACGATGAAATCTTATTCATTCTCTGTACCTCCCTCTTTGTCTGCAGCTTCAGCTGCCTCCGCGGCATCTTGCCCCCTGCTGCCGGTCATATAATAGCCTATGTCTTTTTTGTCTATCTCGCCGGCTTTGAATTCTCCGGTGATCCTGCCCTCGTACATAGTTATTATCCTGTCGCTGAGGCGGAATACTTCGTCCAGGTCCGCGCTGGCAAGAAGTATGGCGCAACCCTGATTTCTCTTTTCTATGATCTGTCTGTGGATAAATTCTATGGCTCCTACGTCCACGCCTCTCGTCGGCTGGGCGATCACCAGCACAGGCGTATCGAGGGAAAATTCCCTGGCCACTACTACTTTCTGCATGTTTCCGCCTGATAGTGAGCCTACTTTCGTCTCCGTGCCGGCGCCTCTGAGGTCAAACTTTTCAAACAGTTCTTTTGCATATCTTTCTATGGTCGAACGTTTTAGATGTATTCCCCTGGCGGCGAATTCTTCCTTTCGTTCTTTTCCTATGATGAGGTTTTCCGTTATGGTGGACGGCATCGCGGCTCCGGTGGCTATCCTGTCCTCCGGGATATGGGCCAGTCCCATCTTTCTTATGGCTCCCGGGTCTTTGCCGGAAGCCTCTCTTCCCTGGATTTTAAAGCTGCCGGACTCCACTTTTCTCATACCGGTAAGAGCTTCTATCAGCTCGCTCTGGCCGTTGCCCTCTATGGAAGCTATGCCGAGGATTTCTCCCGCTCTAACTTGAAGAGAAACTCCGTTTACCGCCATCAGGCCGCGGTTATCGGCCACGTAGAGGTCTTTCGCCTCTATCATCACGTCCTGCGGAACGCCTTTCTTTTCTATATTTTCAAAAAGGACTTCTCTTCCTACCATCATTGAGGCGAGAGTCCTTTCATCTACGTCTTTAGTTTTTTCCACGCCCACCAGCCTGCCGTGGCGCATCACTCCTACTCTGTCTGAAATGGCCATCACTTCATAAAGCTTATGAGTTATGATGATTATGGTCATATCCTTTTCTCTGACGATTTTTCTTATCACGCCGAAGAGTTCTTCAGTCTCCTGTGGTGTAAGGACAGCCGTCGGCTCGTCAAGTATTAGGATATCTGCTCCTCTGTAGAGAGTCTTGAGTATCTCTACCCTCTGCTGCAGTCCGACGCTTATCTCACCCACAACAGCTTTGGGATCCACCGCCAGTCCGTATTCTCTGGAAAGAGTTCTTACCTCACTGTCAGCTTTTTTGAGGTCGCAGAATATTTTCATCTTGCGCGGTTCCTTGCTCATTACTATGTTCTGAGCCACTGTAAAGGACGGTACCAGCATGAAATGCTGGTGGACCATTCCTACGCCTCTCTTTATGGCTTCCATTGGTTTGAAGTTTTCCATCTTCTCGCCTTTGATATAGACGCTGCCGTCGGTGGGCTCGTTGAGTCCGTATAAAATGTTCATCAGCGTGCTCTTGCCGGCGCCGTTTTCTCCTACCAGGGCGAATACCTCTCCCTTTTTTATTTCGAGGGAAACCTGATCGTTGGCCAGCACACCTGGAAACTGCATGGATATTTTTTCAAATCTGATTATCGTTTCGCCGGCGCGGACTTTGGCATCCGCCGGATTCTGATTCAAATCATGCCTGTCAGTTGATTCCTGCAATGTAGTTACCTCTTTTTTATCAGCTTAAGAGTTTTATAAAAATGGCGCAGCGCGTTCAGCGCTACGCCTAATAAGCGAAACATCAGGCACATCGCCTTTACTTAAAGGCCAGCCGCTACTGTCTGGTAGTTTCTACTTTTATTTCGCCTGCAACGATACTTGCTGCAATTTCTTCTACTTCAGCCTTGAGCTCTTCGCTTATCTGCTGAGTCGAGTTTTCATCACCGTAGGCGATGGAGATGTAGCCGCTCGACATATCTGCGGTCCAAATTCTCGCACCTTCCCAGTTTTCATCTTCGATGAAAGCCTTGATAGTATCGTAGACTGAATTTCCTACTTCTTTTTTCATTGAACATATGATCTGTTCATCATATTCGGAAGCTGATATCTTCTGATCCTGATCCACGCCTATCGCGTAGAATCCAGCTTCCTTTGCTGCCGCAAACACGCCGTTTCCCGTGTTGCCTGCAACCTGGAATATCACGTCTGCTCCCTGATCGTGAAGAGCCAGCGCGCACTCTTTGCCTTTTGCCGGGTCTTCATAATCGTTGGCATAGTTTTTAACGACTTTTATCTCAGGATCCGCATACTTGGCTCCCTGTTCATATCCGACGAGGAAATCGTTGATGGTGGTGGAATCCTCGCCGCCTACTGCTCCTACGACTCCTGATTCGGACATTTTAGCCGCGATGTATCCTGTCAGGAATGAGCCTTCGTTCTGAGCGTATAAAATGCAAAGCACGTTAGGAAGGTCTTCTATTCCGTCCACCGGATTATCCACCCATATAAATTTAGTGTCAGGATATTCCTTGGCTACTTCCGCTATTTCATAGAACTGCCAGCCCACCGGAACGACTATGTCCGAAGTCTCGGCCGCGTCCATCATGTGCTGCTTATAATTTTCTTCATTACATTCGATGGTATTTACCTTTACACCGTAGTCTTCTGCCAGCTTGTCCGCTCCCTCCTTTGCCGAGTCATTGAAAGACTTGTCGCCAAAGGCCGATGACACCACTACGCACACGGTCAGTGCTTTTTCTTCGTCAGCTGTTTCTTTGCTGTTGCATCCTGCCAGCGCAAATACGGAAAACGTCATCACGATGACTAATAAACTGGAAATCAATTTCTTCATTTTCTTCCTCCGTGTTTGAAAACAAAATTATGATACTGCTCGATTATAGCATTACATGGCTGTAAAATCAAGATTCATGGCCATCTTTTTAGAATAGGGAATATGTTTTTTTCATGATTTGTGTGGTTTTAGTGTTCTTTTTAAGATAGGTTGGTGGAAAGACCGATTTTGCGGAAGGAGCACAAGTCAAGAGCCCCCGCTTCCGATAAATCGCGGCCGCGGGGGTTCTGTCATGTTTAGGAAAGAAATTTATTTTTCTGTTTTAGCTTTTGCGCGTATGGCTGCTATGAGGCCAAGCACAGATGCTGCCAGCATTGCAAGGAGACTTCCTAATCCGCTTTCATCTCCTGTCTTGACTGGGCTGTCATCCTGGCCGTCTCCGGAATCGTCTGCATTGGAATCGTCCGGTTTGTCTCCCGGATCTTTGTCTGGCGTCTTGTCTGCCGAGAATACGTTGGTAAATATCAGAGAATCGCTTTCAACCGTCGCCTTGAGGACGGAATCCTCATCTTTTACGTGTACGGCAATGTTGTATACTGTCTCGTCATAGTCGACGTCTTTCTGATCGTCGTCGACTTCGCTTACAGTATAGTTATATGTTCCCTCTTCGCTGTAGTAGATTTCATCGAACACGACCGTTCCTTTTTCATCGTTTTCAGCGGTGGAAACGACTCTGCCGTTCTCATCTCTCAGTACAAATGTAAACTGACCTTTCTCAAGATTTCCGCCTTTGAATATCTTCGACGCGCTCAGCACGACGGAGGCACCCTCAGTGATATGATATTCATTTTCAAAGACTACAGAAGCTTCTTCTGTCCTGTGGACTGCGCTCAGCGTGCCGTCTCCGTTGTCTTTCACTTCTGTGACTACGCGGAACTGAGCATTGTCATAGGTTATTCCCGCTTCGTCTCCCTTGACTTCCCGAATCACATAGTTGTGGGTACCCGGCTTTGTATATTCTATGGCGCTGAAAGTCACCTTTCCTGTGCTGTCATTTTTCCCTGCTGCCACAGTCCTGCCGTTCTCCAGCAGTTCAAACTCAAACTCATATTCAGATAAGTCGGCTCCTTTGAGCGTCTTGGTTATCTGAATCGTGTCCGTGATGCTGGATTTGAACGGCGTCGTTATACTGTACGTGTTGACAAAAGTGAAGAGCGCACCCTGAGCATTGTCTGCCTCAGCGGTCAGATGACCTTTTCCGTCATCTTTCAGCGTGATTTCAAACTGGCGTCCGCTGCCGTTTTCAATTCCGGAAACGGTTCCAGCCTCTGAAATTTCGTAAGTGAACACTTTCGTCCTTGAACCGTCTGCGTCAGGCTCCACTCCGTCCAGCATGCTGAGGCTGAATTTGACGTCACCGAAGACTATGTTGCCGCTGCCGTCGTTTACTGCCGTGTCGGAAGACGGCATAGGAGCTCCTGCCGAACCTGTCAGCTTAAAGCTGAACTTTCCACTTATGTCAGGAGGATTCAGTCCCGGCTCTGCATTGAGAACTTTGTTTCCTGAGATATTCACAGTGACGTCTTCGCCGGTCGAGTAGATGTTTCGGAAGGTCATTCCGTCATCTTCAGGATAATTTACCTCCGCAGTCAGCCCGCCCTTTCCGTCATCTGTAACGGTGACAGTAAAGGCGAATGACGTCTTAACGCCTGTAAGGCCTGTTTCTGCAAAGTTATCTGTCTTTTCTGAAGCGATATAGCTCAATGTCCATACGTCTTTTCCGTCCGCCTCGCTCTTGACCGCATATCCATCTTTTACGGCTTTTTTCAGTGATTCTGTGGTGTATGCAAATTTTTTGTCGAAAGCGACGTTTCCGTCTTCGTCATTGCTGCCGCTCATGACCGTCTCAGGCTTTGCGCTGTTTGTCTTTACTTCAAAGCTGAATTCCCCTGCCTTGAGCGGTCTTCCCTCGAGGACTTTTTTGGCGGAAAGAATGGCTGCCCCACCCTTTCCAGTCTCGGCTCCATACCTGTTTTCAAAGTCCACGACGGCTTTTTCAGCTCCCGTCTGACCTGTGATATAAGTGTATACCTTATCTTCTTCGCCGTCGCAGGAAACTGTGGTGGTCACCTGCAGTCTGCCGTCAGATTTATCCTCTGTGTAAATGCTCACCGTCCTGACTGCAGTGTCATAAGTGTATCCGCCCTCCTTATCGTCTGTTTCTGCTATCTCGTAAGTATAAGTCTTGCCCGCATCTTCAATGTCAAGTTCCAGATACTGTCCCAGATCGAGGACTGTAACGGTCTGGCCGTCGGCAGCTTTAGGACTTGCCGCTTTGATGCCGTCTTCGCTTAAGGAAAGCTTTTCTCTCGAAGCCTGGTCTTTTCCCTTTACGGTGAATTCAAACTTTCCGTCTTCCATATCCCTGCCGTTCAATACTTTCGTGATCAAAAGACCGCCGGCATCGCCGTAATCTATGGACGCACTGTATCTGTTGGTGAATTCCCTGTTGGTGATCAGCGGAGTTGCAGTAAATGTTCCGTCCCCGTTATCCACCACCGTGACTTGCAGCGTCGCCTTGTTGTTTGAATAAGTTATTCCCGGAATGTTTCCTTTCTCTTCCGTTATCTCATAGATATATACCTTTTCTTCGCTGAACGTTATATCTCCGAATCCGAACTGAACGCTCTCGCCGTCTCCGGTATTGGTCACCTTGACAGACTGCCGCTCAGGCATAGGCGCGCCGTCTGTTACAGCTTTTATGGTGAAGTTGAACTCATCAGTCTTAAGCCAGTCTCTTCCCAGGAGAATTTTCGTGAACAAGCCGTCTGTGTTCAGCGTCTCGTCCTTTGCCTTGTAATTGTTCACAAAGCTTACTTCAGGGGTCGACGTGCGGCTGTCGTAGACTCCCATCACCGTGTCGTCGTCATTTCCCTGTGCGTCTTTTATCCTCGTGACGGTGGTCTGAGCCTGCAGCTGTCCGCTGAGGTCCGGATCAGACACCAGTATGGAGACCTCATACTGGGACTTATCGTAAGTTATACCTATGTCCGCATTTCCCTCTCTTTCATATACTCTGTATACGAACGTCTTGCCTATGTCTTCGGTGGTGAACTTAAGGCTGGAGAGCTTTCTTACAGATGCTTTTTCGCCGTCTTCGGCCCTGCCGCTTGTAAAGCCTTTATCGGCGTCGGTGATATATGCTCCGTTTTGTGCTTCTATGGCGAAGCTGAATTCTCCCAAAGACATATCTCTGCCGTTCAATGTCTTGGAAACCATCAATCCGCCTCTGGAGCCGTAGTCGAGAGAAGCTTCATATGTGTTGCTGAACACGGCTTTATCCTCGGCCTCGTCTGCCTGACCGTTGTCATAAACTGCTGAGGCTTCAAGCTCTCCCTGTCCGTTGTCCCTGACCGTGACTATCACCTTGGCCGTATGATTGTCATAAGTGATACCGCCGACGTTTCCTGTTTCTTCTGTGATATTGAACTCATATACTCCTGGTTTATACAGAGTCATGCTGCCGAAAGCAAAGCTTTCTGCGACTCCGTTTTCAGCTCCCGATACGGAAGTTTCAGCTTTGGCCGCCGCTTTGTCCCAGCCTTCTATGACGATATCGCCTTTCTCGATTGCCTGGGCTGTGGCATCATTTCCGGCTTTAAGCTGGAAAATGAATGTTTCTCCGTCTATCATGCTGCGTCCCGTAAAAGTCTTTTCTCCGTGGAGCGCGTCGCCGCCTGCAAGCTGTGCTGCTTCAGGTTCGTATTCATTGCTGAAAGTGACTCTGGCGCCGGCCAGTTCAGTGGTCGGGTCCTTTCCGTTATCAGTGTTGTAATAAGTCACCTTTACGGAAACTTCCGGCTTACCAGGTTCTTCTTCCACAATCTCAGGCGAGAACCTGACGATATATTTGCCGGCGTCATATTTCATGCCGTTATAAGTGTAGTCGTTTTCCGCAGAGGCTCCCTGCGGCATTACTTCTGTCAGCAGATAGTCGTAGTGAGTTTTCGTGTGCTGGTCGGTGAATTCCATTCTTCCGTAGGAGATGGAAGTTCCGTCATTTCTGACAGTGAAAGAGCTTCCTGCACTGACGCCAGCCGGTACAGGGGCTCCCTCGGTCAGAGGAGTGACCATGAATTCAAAGCTGCATTCTGAAAGCGGTTTTGTGCCTGAATGATCGGTGTAAAGCTTGGTTCCCACAGGCGCTGCGAAAACTGAATCCGCCGAATACTTGTTGGTGAACAGCGCCGTTTCTGCCGTCGTCCCTGTGCCTGCAGCGTCATCTCCCGTTGTCTGCGTCATCGCAGCTTCCGCCTGCAGAACTCCGCTGCCGTCATCGGAAACCTCTACGATTACAGTATAGAGGGCCTGTGAGTAAGAGATACCAGGAGTCTTCTGCGCCGGTTCTTCTTCATATATCATGTATGTGTAAGTTCCCGGCCTGGTAAAGTCTGCTTTTCCGAAATCGAAAGGAACTTCCTGTCCGTCGGCATAGCTTCCGTCATTCCGGGCGGTGAGCTGCACTTCTGTTTTCTCTGTTGCAGGAGCGTCACCTTGCGCATCTATGACAAACTTGAAAGTCTCCCCGGCTTTCCAGTCCCTGCCGTCGAGGATCTTTGCTCCCTTAAAGAATTCTGCCGCATCCACAGAGTCCGGCATTACGGCTTTGTATGTGTTCACAAAAGAAGCTTCGGATACTATGCCCCCTGCGATGGTACCTGCAGAGCCGGCCGCAGAGGTCTGTTCAAACCCTGCCGGCAGATTCTGTTCCGTAACTTCGTATTCAGTTCCGTCGGGCAGTCCGTAGATGGATATGGACTGGCCGTCCCTGAGTTTGAAAGTATCCTGGTCTTTTACGGTCAGATCGCTTCCCTGCTGACTTCCTTTGCTGTCGAATATCTTGGCCGTGTATGTGCCTGCTGTTCCGTTCAGGTCGAGCAAAAATTCAAATTCTTTGTCCTCAATGTTTTCTTTATTGAATCCGTCGGCCGCTTGGGACGTTTTGGAGACTTTCAGAGTTCCAGGAAGCTCTATGTCCATGCGTCCGTTGTTTCCCAGGTATACCGTGATCTTTTCCGCGTTTGCAACGCTCACGTCGTTCCATGCCGGGTTGGCTGTATCCGCGGCAGTTTGGGTCGCGTTATTTGATTTCTGCGCATAAAGATTGGTCACTGCTGTAAGTCTCGGAGTGCCGGAAGGTATATAGTATTGTCCGTTCTCTCCGGTTTCTGCAGCGGCGAGCATCTGCTCCAGTCCCTGCCCTGCCATATTGACTGAATAATACTGGGCTGTCGTTTCTTCAGCGTCGTAATATACTCTCTGATAGTAATAATTTTCATGTCCCTGGAGATTGGTCACAGGTATAGTACATTCTTCGTCCAGGTACAGATAAGCGTCTTCTGTGAAATAGTAGAAGCTGTTGCTCTCTGCCGGAGTGAACTGAGCCGTGGTCTTTCCCTGATATGCACCTTTGGTGAAATCATTGGAGTAAAAGCTGACTTTGCCATCGGCTGAGTTTTCCCTTATATATTGGGAAAGCTGGCTGTCAGGGTCGCTCAGGCTTTCTGCTGTTCCGTCCTTGAGGCCTACTCCGTAGAGCAGCCTTATCGGATAAGTCTCGTTTACCTCTGTCGCCACGTTGCTTTCGTCCTCATTGTCCACTTTGAAATCTCTCAGAGGTATCATTGCGGCAGGAATCTTGACGGTGACCAGATCTCCTGTCTTCAGATCATTTCCGTGCTTGACGGTTATTATTATGCTGCTTAAATTGCCGTCGGGGTAAATGCTGTTTCCCGCGGTGCCCTCAAAGGTGTATGTGTCCGTATCTCCCGAAGTGACTTTACCGCCGGCAGGAAGGCTGAATTTTTTATCAGCGAATACGATATTCTTGAAATCATCCACCTGCATATAGTCGCCCAGCTGGTCTGTAAACGTTATATATCCGTCACGCTGTGGGTTGGTAGGATCGCCGCTTGGATTTTCTATCTCAGTAGGGTATCCGGCCGATTCTATGATTTCTTCTGAAATATCCATGAAAATATTGTTCAGCTCCTCGGAGTCGCCGGCCACTTTGTAATAGGCTGCCTCTTCGCTGACTCTTTCGCCCAGACTGGTATAGCTCTCAGCGCTGGGATAATTGCTGGACATGGCGTTCATATATCTGTTTACATTGCGGGATCCGTCAGGGTCTGCGCCGTCAAACACGCCTATGGTATATATGACAGTGCCGTCTTCTTTCATCTCTTTGGCCGTCGCTATCGCGCTGTCGGCTACGCTGCCGTCAAATCCGTTTCCGTGATTAGGTTCGCCGTCGGTAAAGAAGATGACGATTTTTTTAGCGCCGTCTCTGGCTTCGTTGAGCACCGATTGGGCGTCCTCCATGCCGCTGTCCGCATAAGTTGCACCGTAAGCATCTAAATCATCTACCCTATCTTTGATATCGTTTTTATTGCTTTCATCATATGCCGTAAGAGCAGACAGTATATTGCTGCCGCTGGCATAAGTCACCACGGAAATCCTGTGTTTTTCGTCGTCTGCGGATATCTTTTCATTCTCTGCAGCTGTGGCGTCTATGAAATTGTTCACCGCCTCCTTGAGCGCTTCTATCCTGCTCAGCTGTCTTCTCGTGTACATCTGCAGGTGGTCAGGATCATCGTCATTTTCGCTGGTTTTCAATTCTACCCGCTGGCCGTCAAGCTCCCAGTAAATCCCCTCATAGCGGTCATATCCTATATCAAGCCGGCGATACTGTCCGTCTGCGTATACGTATCTCCTCTCGCGGTTCGTTGTTATACCGGCGTCATATGTCTTTTCATAGACATATCCCATATTGTTGCCCATGCTTCCCGAAGTGTCGAGAACCATGACGATGTCAAGCGGCTGTCCGCCTGTCGTCGTCTTTATATTGGACGTTGAAGACAACGCCGAAAGAGCTACCAGAAAGTCCGACGTGCCTTTTTCCACAGTTATTCCCGCCGGTTCAAAGGTGGTGTCCTGTGAAAGCACAGTCTTGTCCGTCCAAACGCGCCCTGTATATTTGGTAGTGTCTTCCGCCACAGTTTTCCAACTGTCCATCGTCGAAGGGTCGGTAACCATATTATCTATGGCCGCTCCCCTTGCCCCATTCCCTCCGCTTTGGCCTGATGAAGCGAATATGATTCCTACCGAAACCATACACGTTATCATCAAAACGATGAGAATGGGAATCATCCGTCTTTTCATACTCAGTGATGATTTTTTCTTTCTCATTCTAATTCTCCTCTCTACCGCTGTATTTTGTGTCTGCCAGTATGTCCAGGTTCCGCAAACATAATGTAGATTATGTTGCAGGCGGCGGAGATATTACTGAATGAAAACAAAAAAACACATCATATTTTGCTGATGTGCTTTGATTCTTTTATGTAGATTTTTATTCAGGGTTATGATATAATTTCTAATAACTGAACAGTATTCCCATCTGCAACATAATCTACATTATGTTGCACTATTATTGTGTCGCAAGAACGTCCTGTACCTTTTCCAGCATGTCTATGTGATGACGTCCCGTTTCCATGGTATATATCCTCGTGGTGTTGATACTGCTGTGCCCTAGTATGTCCGCCAGCCTAACGATGTCTCCGTCCATGGAATAAAAAGTTCTAGCAAACAGATGCCTGAGATTATGGGGAAAAACCTTTTCCGCATCGACCGCCGCCTTTTCGCTGAGATTTTTCATCTTTCTCCACACGCAGCTCCTGTCGAGGGGCTTTCCGCTCTTACCTGCAAAAACCGGTCCGGATTTTATGCCGGTCTTTTTTATATATGGGAGCAATACTTCCTGTACGTGGATAGGTATGAATATCACCCTGGTCTTGCTCTTACAGTTCACTGTAGCCCTGCCCTTGCGGACAGCTTCGACGCTTATATACTCCAGTTCGCTGACCCTTATGCCGGTGCCGCATATCGTCTGCAGCATGAGCGCTGTTTCCTGATCATCTGCAGCACGGATAAGCCTCTTGTATTCTTCTATGCTGAGTTCTTTGGCTTCGCTGCAGAATATCTGGCGCTGAAGCTTGATCAGTTTGACGCAGCAGTCCTGTTTTTCAATAAATTTAAAAAAGCAGTTGAGAGCTACCAGCATGGAATTGACGCTTGACGGCGCGTATCTCTCTTTCAGGTCTTCCTTATAGCTTATGGCTTCCCCCTTGGTAATTTCACGGTTTCCTACATATCTGGCAAAATACCGGACGTCGTGCATGTATTTTTCACACGTCGCTCTGCTTTTCTCTTCATACTTCAAGTATGATTCAAATTTTTTCAGATCTTTTTCCCTTAGTTTCATCTCTGCCTCCTCGCTTAATTTTTTTATTTTCTATTATAATTACCGATAAGGAGCAGAATAATCATTGCTTTCTGTATATAAAGTGAAAAAAGCGCTTTCCGCGCATAATCTTGAATCACGCGAAAAACGCCCTTGTCTGAATTTACCTTTTTCCTTTTACGGAGCCGTGCTGTGTTTGGGAATAAAATATTCCTGCTTCAAAGCTCCCTCCAGCCTGAGCAGCTCCACTTTTTTGTTAATACCGCCGGCATATCCGGTCAAACTCCCGTTTGTTCCTACCACCCGGTGACATGGAACAATGATGGAAATTTCATTGCGGGCAACAGCTCCGCCCACGGCCTGAGCAGACATACGCTTCAGCCCTCTTTTGGAGGCAAGCTGTCTTGCAATTTCTCCATAAGTCATAGTTTGTCCATAAGGAATGGAATAAAGGATTTCCCACACCTCGTTTTGAAAATCTGTACCGGTAAAGTGGAGCGGCACCTTGAAGTCCGGCTCTCTTCCGGAAAAGTAAATGTCAAGCCATTTTTTGGCCTGCTCAAACACGGGAATTTCTCTTTCCTCATGCTCTTTCGCCAAATAAAGAGCAAAGTATTTTTGGCCTTCAAACCATAATCCTGTTAATCCGATTTCATCTGCTGCCAGCAAAATTTCTCCTAGAGGAGACTGGTAGCGACTTATGTACTGCATATCATACCTCCACAGCAAAATACCTGTTAGAATCCTGCTCTAAAACTTCCCGGCTTTCGCTGCTTCTTCCACAGCTACGGCCACGGCTACGGTCATGCCGACCATAGGATTATTGCCTGCGCCGATAAAGCCCATCATCGCCACATGGGCAGGTACTGATGAAGAGCCGGCGAACTGAGCGTCGGAGTGCATTCTTCCCATGGTATCCGTCATACCGTAAGACGCAGGGCCTGCGGCCATGTTGTCAGGGTGAAGAGTTCTGCCGGTTCCGCCGCCTGAGGCTACCGAGAAGTATTTCTTGCCCTGCTCAATACATTCCTTCTTGTAGGTTCCGGCGACAGGATGCTGGAATCTCGTAGGATTGGTGGAATTTCCCGTGATGGAGATATCCACTTTTTCCATGTGCATTATGGCCACGCCCTCGCGGACGTCGTCGGCTCCGTAGCAGCGCACTTTTGAGCGTTCTCCCTTGGAGTAAGGTATTTCATCAGTTATGCTGACTTTGCCCGACGCGTAGTCGAACTGGGTCCTCACATAGGTGAATCCGTTGATCCTGGATATTATCTGAGCCGCGTCCTTGCCCAGGCCGTTGAGGATGACGCGGAGCGGTTTCTTTCGTATCTTGTTGGCCGATCTGGCTATTCCGATGGCTCCCTCGGCGGCGGCGAAAGATTCGTGTCCGGCAAGGAAAGCGAAACATTCCGTCTCTTCTCTGAGGAGCATTGCAGCCAGATTTCCGTGACCAAGGCCGACTTTTCTGTCCTCGGCAACCGAACCCTCAAGGCAGAAAGACTGGAGTCCCTCTCCGATGGCTTCGGCAGCGTCGGCAGCCTTTCGGCAGTTTTTCTTGATGGCTATGGCGGCTCCTGCGGTGTAAGCCCAGCAGGCGTCTTCAAAGCATATAGTCTGTATGCCCTTTACTATTTCATAAGGGTCGAAGCCCGCTTCCTTGCATAAAACGACGGCTTCCTCCAGATCACTGATGCCGTATTTTGCGAGAACGGCCTGAATTTTTTCAATTTTTCTGTCGTAATTTTCAAACGTTATCATGACCGTACCTCCTTATTCCTTGCGGGGGTCAATTTTCTTGACCGCCTCGTCAAATCTTCCGTAAGTTCCGCTGGCCTTTTCAATGGCCTCCATAGGGTCTGTTCCGGCTTTGATGCCGTCCATCATCTTTCCTATGTTCACGTATTTATATCCTATTATGTTGTCCTCTTCATCAAGTCCGACTTCGACTATGTAGCCTTCGGCCAGCTCCATATATCTCGGTCCCTTGGCTTTAGTGGAATAGATGGTTCCCACCTGGCTTCTCGTTCCTTTTCCCAGATCCTCAAGACCTGCCCCTATGGCAAGACCTCCCTCGGAAAAGGCCGACTGACTGCGTCCGTAAACTATCTGCAGGAAGAGTTCTCTCATCGCCGTATTTATCGCGTCGCATACTAGGTCTGTGTTAAGCGCTTCGAGAAGCGTCTTGCCGATCAGGATTTCACCGGCCATGGCCGCGGAATGGGTCATGCCCGAACATCCTATAGTTTCGATCAGCGCTTCTTCTATTATGCCCTCTTTTATGTTGAGGGTCAGCTTGCATGCTCCCTGCTGAGGCGCGCACCAGCCCACGCCGTGGGTAAGACCTGAAATATCCGCTATTTCTTTTACCTGAACCCATTTTCCCTCCTGCGGAATAGGCGCAGGGCCGTGATAGGCGCCTTTGTTGACAGGACACATATTCTCTATTTCTCTAGTGTATATCATCTTTCCTCCTGTTGAATTTTTATTTTCAGGCTAAAAATATGCCTCTTCAAACTTCGGTTTACGATTTTATTTAAGCATATTTTTAAAAAAAATTCAATGGAAAAACCGGGAATAAGACGGTGTAATTTAGGCCATTATCATAGGAGGTCAAGATTTCCCGCCTGCCGGGCCGCAGTAAAGTCAAGACGTCCGTCAAGTGCAGTGCGTCGGCCGGACAGTTCCTACGAAACGATGGCGCTGTATTCCGGCTTCAGTATATTCTCTATCAAATCCCATTCTATGACAAACTCCGGTTCGCCCGAAGAGCCGGGTCCCACTTCATATTTGTCAAAAGCGATTACCAGGTTTCCGTCTTTGTTCCAGTAGAAATTACGATCTCCGCTGATTTTTACAAATTCTTTGCCGAACTCATCTTTTTCAGCCCAATAAACTACTGTTTTATCTTCTTCCATCCTCTCTTTCATCTGCTTTTTTATCTCTTCGGTGAGAATTTTCTGGTAACTTTCGCCGGTAAACATATCCCCCAGCTGGACGATACTTCCGCTTCTCTTGTCAATATGATAATATCTGAAATATTTACCGCTGCTGCCGACCGTTTCTTCCACCGACAATTTCAGAGTGAACCAGCTTTCAGTGTCTGTGACCGTCTCGTATTCAACGCTGAGCGATCCATGGCCTCCTGCGATCTCTATATCTTTATAGAACTGTTCCATCAATTCAGAGGTCATCTGGTCCACGTCCTTATTGATGTGTACCGAAGCTTCACTGCCATCCTCTTTTATCTCAGGCACTTTAATATCCATCTTATGATTTTCGTCTGAGTAAAAATAATTTCTTATGGTTACTACTTTTACAATCTTGCCGATGACAGGTATTTTTTCCATCGCCTCCGCGTAATTGACGCTTATATTAGGCAGCAGAAACAGCGTTAAAAATACCAGACATGCCGCCGCCGCGGCAAACCGGCGCAGAGGCAGACTGACGTGGAGTTTCGCGTCTTTACGCTTTGTGTCTTTCTCCGTTTCCGGAAGCTTCGCCAGAGCCAGCTCTATCTTTTCTCTGACAGCCGATGGTATTACAATTTGTTCCGCCTCTGCCCTTTTCTTTAAATATTCATCGAAACTATCTGAATTTTTGAATCTCATCCTGCGAAATCCTCCTTCAGTAATTCAAGCAGCATCTTCCTCGCCCTAGACAGCTGCTGCTTGACAGCCGCTCCGCTTGCATCTGTTATTCTGGCTATTTGGGCCGCAGAAAGATTTTCGTAATAAAACAGCACCACTACCGTGCGGTACGGATTTTTCAAGCTTTCTACTGCTTCTCTCAATGTCATTTTCAATGCGGTGTCTTCTTCATGCTTCCCAAAAGACTCTTCTGAAAAATCATCGGCCAGCACACTGCGGGAATTTTTCCTCACCGTTTCAACAGCCGTATTATGTACTATCTTCAGCATCCATGTCTTGAAAGACGCCAGGTTTCTGAAACTGTTCAAATTTTTATACGCCCTGAATATGGCCTCGCTGACCACTTCCGCCGCATCGTCCTCATTTCGCATGATGGAATATGCCAGCCTGTACATCGCTTCCTCGCAGAGTCTCACCTGGCTGCAGAACTCTTCCTTGCCAATCAAAGCTATTCCTCCCCTAAAATATCTCCCGTCTTTTCTCTTATCCATTTGCCCCATTCTATATAGTGTTTCGCATAAAGATGCGTATCGTCGTCAGACTTATCTTTTGACAGATTGCCGTATCCGTCGTCAAACAACGGATTCACGTCCATATAAAAGACTTCTTTACTGTCTGCTATACAGGATATGGATTTGTTCAGCTGGTTGATATTATCGTTGTTGACTACCTTGTCTCTGTCACTTCTGCCTTTCGTGACATGCAGATTGGCCTGTATAAAGACCTTGGCTTTTGGCTGCCTGTCCTTTATAAATTCGACCAGCTCTTTATATTTTTCTGTGGTTTTGCCGATATCATAGCCCACTTCGTTGATACCAAGCATGACGTATATCTTAGCATATTTTTTATTGTTTAACAACTGTTCAAGGGTAACCTTTCCCACTTTAGGCACTGAAACAGTCTTATCATATATGTTGTACACGCTCATGCCTACATTGGAGAAGAAATCCGCTTCATTCATAGCTGAATATTCCGAAAGGCCCACCGTCCTGGAATCCCCTATGAACAAAGCATCGTCCACCGAGGCTATTATTTTCTTTTTCGGCTGCACTGCTTCCCGCACAGAGCTGTCCCCATCGCTGTCACTGTCCGTATTGCCGCCTGTATCGATGGCAACCTTGCTATCCTGTTTACCTGCTTGGCCGGACGGACTTCCGCCGCCCATAAGCGCTGGCTTGAGAGCCATGAAGATGATTACTGCGATAAGTAAAACGACTAATGATAAAAGTGTGATAATGTTTGATTTTTTCATTTTTAATACCCCTTAAAATCTAAAATACAGAAACGGATCGTCAAGTCCCCTGTACATGCAGTAAATGCATGCGGCTAATATGGCGGCAAGGATAGTCCATAACAGCAGCCTGTTTCTGACATGTTTGAGAATATTCTGCGGCAGTATCGCTGACATCACCAGGCAAATGATCAAAAATGGCCAGTACATCTTCAGATATTTCAGATAGTCATACCTGAAAACAGACCAAACGCCGTCCCCGAAGAACGGAAAAAGTCTTGAAAAGAACACTGCCAGCTTGTCCATGTCCTCTATCGCAAACACGGCCCACGTGAGCGGTATGAGGATGATCATATACACCCGGCTCGCCAAGAAATTCCTGGCCAGAAAACTTCCTGTCAGATATTTTTCCGACGCTATTATCAAAAACAACGTCATGCCCCACAAAATAAAATTATATCCGGCGCCATGCCATATCCCTGTCAGCAGCCACACTGCGAGCAGATTTCTCACAGTGCCTATCCTGCCAAGCCTGTTCCCTCCCAGAGGAATATACACATATTCGCGAAACCACGAACCTAAAGTGATATGCCATCTCCGCCAGAACTCTGTCATCGACCGGCTCACATAAGGGAGGCGGAAGTTTTCCGGCAAATCAAATCCCACCATTTTTCCCAGACCCACAGCCATCAGCGAATAACCGAAAAAGTCAAAGTATATCTGAAATGAGAAGGCCGCCAGAGACATCCATGCCAGGGGAGTTGATATGCTTTCAAATCCTATCGCTTTGACGTCAGTCCAGAGTTTACCGACAGGATTGGCAAGAAGCACTTTAAGACCAAGGCCGATTATGAAAATGGCAAGTCCCATAATCGCCGCGTTTTTCTTGATTTCTCTGTGATGAAGCTTCTCCGCAACGCAGTCGTATGTGACTATCGGTCCTGCAATCAGCTGTTCGAACATAGAGATGTAAACTCCGAAGCCGAGCAAGCTTTCTTCTGCCTTGACTTTGCCTCTGTAAACGTCCGCCAGGTATGATATCCCTTGGAAAGTATAAAACGAAATGCCTATCGGCATTACAGGGTCAAAGGCAGGAGATGCTGTTCCCAGATGACTGCTTATTTCCCCCAGCAGGAATCCCGAATATTTATATACGAAAATAGAGGTCAGATGAAATAATATTCCAGCCGTAAGTATCATCTTTTTCCTATTTTCAAATTTGCTCATGAGAATTCCCGCGGAAAAATCCACAGCAATGCTGGCCAAAAGCAGTATGAAGTGCTCCGGGTTATTTACGGTGCCGGAAAAGTAAAAGCACATACTTCCTGCGAAAAGGACCGCGTTTTTCATTTTTGAGGGTGCTGCATAATAGATACCGAAAAATACAGGCATGAAGATAAGTAAAAATTGTAAACTGCTGAAAACCATAAAAATACCGCCATATTTATTTTCTGATATATAGACGAACGACGAGGAAAAAAAGTGACAAAAAAGGCAAAAAAGTTTTAAAAAAATTTTTTAGAAGCCGTCGTACATTTTTTTTGCATAATAAAAGAGGCAGGGAGCTTTCCCTGCCTGCCGTAAAATTTTGTGTTTTCGGTACGTTCCTGCCTGCCGTATCGTTTTTTTAATTCCATCGGGGCAGCATGCCATGTTGCCTCACATCAGCTCTCTTTTCATCGTAGAAAGTGCGTTTTTCTCCAGCCTGCTGACCTGCGCCTGAGATATTCCTATCTCTTTGGCTACTTCCATCTGCGTCTTTCCCTCGAAAAACCTTATCGTCAAAATGTGCTTTTCCCTAGGACTGAGCTTGTCCATCGCCTCCGAAAGAGATATGTTTTCTATCCATCTGGCATCGGTATTTTTAGTGTCTGAAACCTGATCCATCACATATATGGCGTCTCCGTCGTCGTGGAAAACAGGTTCAAACAGTGACACCGGCTCCTGTATGGACTCAAGCGCCATGACCACTTCTTCTCGGTTCACTCCCATGGCCAGAGCAATCTCGCTGACTGACGGCTCTTTCTGCAGATCCCTGGAAAGAGTCTCCTTGGTCTGAAGAGCCTTATACGCCAGATCTCTCAAAGATCTTGAAACTCTGATAGAATTGTTGTCTCTCAGATAACGGCGCACTTCGCCTATGATCATCGGTACTGCATAAGTTGAAAACTTGACTCCGTGGCTCATGTCAAAATTATCCAATGCTTTGATAAGACCGATGCACCCCACCTGAAACAAATCGTCCGGGTTTTCGCCCCTACTGGTAAAGCGCTGTATCACGCTGAGAACCAGCCTCAGATTGCCGTTGATGAACTTTTCCCTGACGGACGCGTCACCCTCCTTTATCTTTTTTAACATTTCTGTCATTTCCGCTTCCTTGTAGAGCGGAAGCTTAGCAGTGTCCACACCGCATATTTCGACTTTGCTCGCCATAATACAACACCAATCCTATCCACAATATTTTAGTTTAGTTATGTACCAGGCGGCTTCGCCTTATGCGTTCCAATAAATGGCGTATGTCTCTGTTTTTTATATTATGGGACCGTTTTGTGATGCTGGTCAAATCAGCCGAGACGCTTTGATCGGAGTTGAAAATCCGGTCAGCCAAGACGCTTGATTTCGCGCTGAAGTCTGGTGATTATCCGTTTTTCCAGCCTCGAAATGTACGACTGCGAAATCCCCAGCTTGTCGGCAACTTCTTTCTGCGTCATTTCCCTGCCGCTCCTCAAACCGAATCTCATCTCCATCAATTCTTTTTCTCTCGGCTCCAGCTTAGTCATCGCTCCGTAAAGCAGCTTTCGGTTGACCTCGTCTTCAAGCCTGTGGTAGACAAGATCGCTCTCTGTCCCCAGAATGTCAGAAAGCAGCAGTTCATTGCCGTCCCAGTCCACGTTAAGCGGTTCGTCGAGGCTCACCTCACTCTTGAGCTTTGACGTTCTCCTCAGATACATGAGTATTTCATTTTCAATGCATCTGGACGCATAGGTGGCCAGCTTTATGTTCTTTTCCATTTTAAAAGTGTTGACGGCCTTGATAAGTCCTATGGTTCCTATGGAAATCAGGTCCTCTACATTGACTCCGGCATTTTCAAATTTTTTGGCTATATAGACTACGAGACGGAGGTTTCTCTCTATCAGTATGCTCCTGGCTTCCTGACTTCCCGCGGCGTATTCCTGCAGAAGCCGCTTTTCTTCCTCCCGCTCCAGCGGAGCCGGCAATACGTCGTTTCCGCCGATATAAAAAAGAGTTCTGACTTTTCTCCTACCAAACTCTTTTAATTTTCTCAGCCATGTGCTTATCTGTATAGTAGGCAAAAATCCAAACTCTTTATACATCCTCTAATAATCCCCCTTCTAAAAAATCCTTGTTTATCAACGCCTCAAAATCCCCGAAATTCCCGTCATAGAAGGCTATGAAGGCTCCCTCTGAAATTTTTTTATCAAATATTATTTTATCGCTTCTCACGCTTTCGAGATAACCGCATTCCACGCCCACGGTCCTGTAAGGTATGACCGCATATCTGTCCCAAAGATCAGATGGTTTGAACGGCAGCTTCTCCGCGCCTTTCTTATCCAGCAGAACCACAGGCTTTCCTGTGACCGGTTCTCTCAGGCTGTTCCCTGAATCGACGTAACCGTTGAAATCATAATTCTTGTCGTCTATCACCATGCTGACCATTCCGCGTATGGCTATGTCCTTATTTTTTCTGCGAATCAAAGCGACGAACCAGTATGTAAGGCCGAAGGCCAGTATTCCGAAGCATATAAGCTTGAAATATGTAATTGCGTCTATGTAAATTATCCCCTGGTGAGTTATGGCCGGTTCCTGCTGCCAGAGAAGCAGCGCCATCACCGCCCCTCCCGATAAAAAGGTCAGGATAAGCAGCAAGGCGGATTTTCTCAGCAACTCGTGCCTGCCAAAGGCTGCGGCCGACGTCACTATTCCAGCGCCCAGCCTTATAGCCGTTGAAAGGGCGCCTGTGAGAGGCAAAAAAATAATGAAACTGCTGGCGCCGCATAGGGCAGCTCCCGCAAGCAGACGTTTCCAGGATGGAATCCGTCCCGTAAGTTTTCCGGTCAACGCGAGAAGCAATCCTCCGACTATAAAGTTTTCAACGAAAAGATACTCGCCGTAAATTACCATGTCTCACCTCGCAAATATATGATACATGCGCGGCGCTGCAAAGTATGTCGAAAACTGCCGGGCAGAAAAAAATACTTTTGAGCCATGAGTTCTGTCGTTGTCTGCGTGTTTTACCTCTCCGTCTCCAACGTTTTCTCCAGTACTGCCGCCGTTTTCGGATATTGCCTGCGGTTTTACGACCACTCTCCGCTTGCGACAACATGGCAGTTACCGCCCACTTCAATCGTCCACTGTTCATTTTCTTTTGCGGCGTGAATATGCAGCGTCGAACGCCGTCCCATGTCCTCTCCCTGATAAACTTCATAATGAATATCTTGGGAGCCAAAATAGTTATGTTCTAAGAGATATGCTGCGAGTCCGCCGTTGGCGCTGCCCGTCGCCGGATCTTCAACAAAATCTTCCATCATACAGCGTGCGGAAAATATTCCATTTCCCAAATCGGCAAAGAAAAGGTGATTACAGTAACATTCTGGGTGTCGAGCCGTATATTTGCAAAATTTATCTTTATCCATTCTTATTTTTCTGAGGACATCGCGGTTTCTGACAGGCACGATGACAGCTTCAAGACCGGTACTCACCCACTGAACAGGGTAGTCGTTGCGTATGTCTTCACCGCAAAGCCCGTAAACTTCGGCGATTTCACACTTATCTAACCTTTCTCCGAAAACCGGTGGTTTCTGATTCATAGTCATGCCGCAAAAAGAACGGCTGACATTGATTTGACCGATTTTCAAATTCAATTTTATATCAGAGCCAGCCTCCTCCATCAGATTTCCAATGATAAACGCTGTGCCTAAAACAGGATGTCCGGCAAACGGAACCTCTCCTCCATTGGGCGTCCAAATCCGAACGTCATAGCCTCCGTCCTCCTGCTTTCCGGACAGTATAAAAGCAGTTTCAGAAAAATTTATCTCTCTGGCGATTTTCTGCTGTTCGTCATCGTCTACCGGCCGGTCAGGAATAACCACCAGCAGTTCGTTCCCCTGATATTTTTCTTCTGCAAAACAATCGACAATATAAAACTTCATCAAGCTCCCTCCATTGTACCGTTTTATCGTTTGGTTCACGTCTTCATATTTTATTTTATACAAAATCGTCTGTATTTTCAATATTGGCAAAGCTCTTCAGTTTTCTCAGTTCGCAAAGTTATTCCGGTAAAATTTGAAAATGAACGTTACCACTTGTGAAAATGTGGTATAATGTCCGCAGAAGATTATAGCGGCTGCGCCGAGAGGACGCGGACATTGAAACGCCGTTCGCCTGATTGGTGGGCGTTAGAATGAACCTAAAAGCATATTGTTCGGCGTTGCCGCTGGGGTGCGGCCATTGAAACGCCGCTTGACTAACTGGTGAGCGTTAGAATGTCCGCAGTAGATTGCAACAGTTGCGACGTATATAGATTATCTGACATAGTGAAATGTTGTAGAATTTTTAAAAATTATAAAGATTCTACAACATTCCAGCCGAAATCACCTGCAAATCAGACCTCAAAATGAGGCAATGTTGTAATTTTTCAAAATACTTAAGAAAAATACAACATTTATTCGGATTTATGTTGTATAATTTTAGAAATTCAGGAAAAATTACAACATTTCAAAATCAAAGGAGCCATCAGGTGGGACATATTCAGCCGCCACATACTCAACCATAATATGCTCAGTGGTATCGCCTTTGCCGAGCATCAGTTGCAAGTGAAACGATGACTTAATGTTGGCAAAAAATAAATATACTGTTGAAATGACAACATTTTAAGAAAGAACCACTTCATTTTAGAGGTATTATTGCGTCGAATCCTGTCGATGTTGTACATTTTTAAGATTTACAGCGATTTTGCCAACACATTTTCAAAAAAATGTTGTCAAATTCTCAAGTAATGAAAAATATGCCAACATTTACTCAGTTCCATAGCTGATTCGACAAATTTCGACTCATCCAAACACCACAGATGTTGTCAAAAATCAACCAAAGCAAAAAATTGTACAACATTTACCATAATATTACAAACCAAACATCCCATTACTTGATAAGCCGTGATTGCTTGACAGTGTTCATCATTTCTCCGCGATATTCTGCGGTATTCGACGGTGTTCATCATTGTTCGGCATTGTCCAGCAGCGCCGGGAGAAATTACTCGTCAAAACGACGTCCCCATAGCTGGGGCGCTGGAATAAATCATACCTAAACGGCAGTGGCAAGCAGCCAAAATCAAACTGCCTAAAGAAGAAAGGAGACTAAAGACTCATGAACAAAAAAGTAGCAGAATTACTCAACGACCAGATAAACAAGGAATTTTATTCAGCCTACCTCTATCTGGAATTCGCCAATTACTATGATTCCATAGGCCTTGACGGCTTTGAAAACTGGTACCGCATCCAGGCTCAGGAGGAAAGGGATCACGCCATGCTGTTCTACGAATATCTGCACAACAACGATATAAAGGTAGAATTTAAGGCTATCGACAAACCTGAATGTGAACTCAATGACAAAATGGATCCACTCAAGAAGAGCCTTGAACATGAAAAATATGTTACTTCTCTCATCAACACCATCTATGCCGCCGCTTATGAAGATCAGGATTTCAGGACTATGCAGATGCTCGACTGGTTTGTTAAAGAGCAGGGAGAAGAGGAAAAGACAGCTTCCGACATGATCACCAAGATGGAGCTGTTCGGCGATGACGCCAAAGGCCTCTATATGCTCAACAGCGAAATGCTTGGCCGCACATACAGCGCGCCGTCTCTGACTCTGTAAAAAATCAGACACGCCTAGGACGCATATCCTGTATGATCTGAGGAATATGCGTGATTTGAGGCAGTATGGCAAGGCTGCCTGATTGTAAAATCACGGCGCCACATGTTTACTGCGTTACATATTTGCAGCGTCACATGTTTGCAGTGCTGCATATTAGCTGCGGCGACATCGCGCGCGATAAATAAACCGCCAAAATTAAGAAAAAACCGCGAAATTCAAAAAAGAAATTCGCGGTTTTAATTTGTTTTATTATTGAAATCCAAAGCTCAGTATGATATATTTAAGTCAAGAGGAAGCCGTTGAAAACGGCTGGCTAATTTGCGTTTGCCGCCTTAGTCCCCAGCTCGGGCGGCTTTCTTTATGCTCACAGTGATCCGTAATACCCCTTTGGAGTATGTAACAGTTACTCTGACCATACGGGCCCCTTTCTCCCCTTTTGAGGTTGAATGTTGCCAGCCGCTTTCGCCAGTCCTCCTGACCCCCATATTTTACCATATTCTTCCCGTGATTTTCATTCCAAATTTACGACTTTTTTCGACAATGCAGGCAATACCGACAACGCCGGCGTTACTGACAATGCAAGCAATGCTGACAATTCAGGCGTTACCGATTATACTTTCAAGATTAAACTTTCAATAAAAAAGATTTTCCGCTGTAGCCGAATGGACGGCATCGCAGAAAATCTTTCTTTAAATCATCTTTTTCCTATATATTCCTGATTCTTAACTTCGCAGTTGAATTAAAGCTGTTCCCATTCGGCAGGCTTGAATCCCACCAATATCTTATCATCGGTTATCAGAAGCGGCCTTTTTACCAGCATACCGTCAGTTGCCAGCAGCTTTAACTGTTCATCTTCGCTCATCGCAGGAAGCTTATCCTTCAATTCCATGGATTTATACAGGAGACCGCTGGTGTTGAAAAATTTTTTCAGAGGAAGTCCGCTCCTATGATACCATTCTTTCAACTCTTCATAAGTCGGATTCTGTTCTTTTATATGTCTGTCTTCATATTCAAAATTTCTTTCGTCCAGCCATTTCTTGGCTCTCTGACAAGTAGTACATTTAGGGTATTCAATGAATAACATATTTTCCATCCTTTCTGTCGGCTTCGGCAAGCCGCTCATCGTTTGATTTGTCAAATATTCTCACTGCATAGGATTGCATATACCTATAAAATTTTCGGCATCAGTATGTTTACTGCCTGAGGCACTATCTCCATCGTCACTTTCCCGGCGTCTGTTATTTCTCCGTCCGTGCAGAGCCTCATCTTATCTGCAAGCGGTGTTATGGTCACTTTTCTGCATTGCTTGAAAAACAGGATTTTATCTATATCCTCCAGTTCCAGATGAGTGCCTTTTGAATATGCAGGAAACTTACGCACGAATTCGCGTCTCGATACGTCATATATTATATTAAGATCCAGCAGCCCGTCATTGAGCGAGGCGCGGGGCGAGCTCTTTACACCGCCTCCGCAGTAGGAGCCGTTGGCTACAGCTGTGAGAAGCACAGGCCCTTCGTGAATAAGCTCACCGTCTGCCTCTACTCTCAGATTGGCGCCTTTCTTCTTTACAAGGATACATAATACCGCCGCAAGGTATGCCATCGAGCCTTTCAAAAACGGATAATTTTTCAGCGTGGCCGTCAAATCCACGACGTTGCAGTCGAATCCTATGTTGAACATGTTGACGCAGTAGCGCGTCTGCATTTCACCGGCCAGCACGCCCTCGTACTTTATTGCGTCTACTTTGGTCGTTTCTCCTCTGAGCTGGGCTTCGATATTCATAAAATCTCCGGCCGCGGAAAAATTTCTGACAAAATCATTGCCTGTCCCTATGGGCATGATTCCTACCGCCGCGTTATCAAATCCTATTATTCCGTTTACAACTTCGTTTAAAGTTCCGTCTCCTCCGCAGGCTATAAACCTGATTTCCTCACCATTTTCAGCGACTTCTGAAGCCGCCATTCTGGCGAAAGCTTCCGCATCTCCTACGCTTTTCGTAAGGTAAAATCCTGTGGAAATCCCTGTTTCTTCTGACACTCTGCTTATCTCTTCTTTCAGTTTGTCAAGGCCCTTTCCTTTCCCTGCCTCGGGATTGACTACAAAAATTATCTTCATTGAAAATATACCGTCGTGTTCGTTAAGATTTCGTATATCATTATTTTACATTTTTCACGGCATAAATCAACTGCTACTTTATAAGACAAAAGATTTTGCTGTCATATAATTTACAAAACGTTGTCTGCCCTTCCTCTTATGATTTAAAATCCACCAGTTTTTTCGGGGAACCTGGCCTATGAGAGGCTTGCCGGCATTAGGCTGTTTTTCCCTTATTGGGCGGTATTTTGAAACATGAAACACAAAAAATGCTGGCATAACTAAGAGCTCAAAAAATACGCCAACATTTTATATACCTTTGCAATTTTCTCAATTCTTACAGCTTCTTATCTAAGATACATAAGCTGTCTTGCTAATACGTTTATATCCATAAGCAATATCATATTTATCATAAATAAGCACTAAATGTGCATCTGTTTTTTTATAAACATAATATTTTTCATCCTCTCCTGAAAGAACATAAGTGCCTTCACATATCTCATTATAACCGCCAGAATCTTTAAGCTCGCCATTTGACCATAAATAAAATTCGCAAGGTTCTATTGTAAAAGAAAGATAGTTTCCCCTATCGTCATTTTCAAGGCCATAAGTCCCATCTATGTAACTGAGAAAAGTTGTATTACTCCTATTAACACAGTATTGTACTACATTAAGCATGAATAATATTATAATTAATCCTGTGAGAATATATGGACTTTTCTTTTTCAATTTGTTAACAAGCTCCATGACTATATTCCTTTACTATTTAACCAATTCTGCTTCTCCTATTATATTAATCGTTTTTCTTGCAACAGCACCTTTGTTATATACCTTCCAATCTTCAGAAGAGCCTTTTGCTCTTCTATAAGTTACATACGGCCTGAATCTCACCTTTTTATGTACTTTTACTTTATAGAAATTTTTGGATTTTGGTATATTAACCTCAAATCCTGCTGTCGCCATCTTGCCAATATTTGTACTTATTGAAACATTACCGTATGCACCGCCTATAGAAGCTGTCAACGTTACCGTCGGTCCCCCATTGTCAGCAAAATAAGCTGATCCTCCATCTACAGGAAAGCTGTACCCTTCTTCCGGCTGGCCGCTTGGATACCCGGAAAAGGTTTTATCAAAATCACTTCCATATACTGTTTTATACTCATATTTAGGTCATCTCCTGATTGAATAATCTCCTTCGCTCACTGCAAATGCCGGCACAACAGACAAAATTAACATAACCACACAAATAGTCAATGATATAAGCTTCTTACTTTTAATTTTAATACACTTTCCCTCTTTTAAAATATATTCTATAATTTGTAATTATATATTCATATTATATATTATAAAATAATTTATGTCAAATAATAAAATTATTATACAAAGCAATTTACATTTTTCACGCCATAAATCAACTGCTACTTTTAATTTACCGATTTCTGGGTTATAATATTTTTAAGAAATTCAACGAATCTAAAAAACACTAAAATTCCAATAAACGACAGGAGGAAGAGATGGACTCAAGAATAAATAAGCTTTCAAAGGTGCTCACATCTTATTCATGCGATTTGAAGAAAGGTGAACGAGTGCTTATCGACTACGAGGGCGAATGCTGCCGTCCCCTGGTAAGACAGCTCATAAAAGACGCTTACCAGCTTGGCGCCAGGCCTTACGTCAATCACAGGGACAGCTCCATACTTAGGGAGATTCTTCTAAACGCGGAGGAAGATCAGATAGAATTTTTAAACGATTATCAGCTTTATCAGATGAAAGGGATGGACGCCTATATCGCCATAAGAGGCGGTGAAAACACTGCCGAGCTGGCCGATGTTCCGTCTGAAAAACTCAACATGTATTACAAGCTGACCAGCCCTACTTTGGACTACAGGGTAAACAAGACAAAGTGGGTCATCTTGAGATACCCCAACCCTTCCATGGCACAATTGGCCAACAAGTCGCAGGAAGCCTTCGAGGACTTTTTCTTCGACGTATGCACCCTCGATTACAAGAAGATGAGCCAGGCTATGGATCCTCTGGTCGAACTCATGAATAAAACCGATAAGGTTCGCCTGACAGGCCCGGGAACTGATCTCACTTTCTCAATAAAGGATATACCGGCCATCAAATGCGACGGCCTGCGCAACATCCCTGACGGAGAGGTTTATACGGCTCCGGTCAAAGACTCGATGAACGGAACCATCAGTTACAACACTTTCTCCGAAGAGCAGGGTTTCACTTTTGAGAACATCAAATTCGAGGTAAAGAACGGAAAAATCGTCAAGGCTACAGCCAACGACACCGACAGAATAAATTCCCTCCTCGACACGGACGAGGGCGCGCGCTATTTCGGAGAGTTCGCCATAGGCGTAAATCCTTTCGTTCTCACTCCGATGAAAGATACTCTGTTTGATGAAAAGATATGCGGAAGCTTCCATCTGACTCCGGGAAAATGCTACGAGGACGCTTACAACGGCAACCACTCAGCCGTTCACTGGGATCTTGTCATGATTCAGCGGCCTGAATACGGCGGCGGCGAAATTTACTTTGATGATGTGCTGATCCGCAAGGACGGTCTGTTCGTGATCGACGAGCTTAAATGCCTGAACCCTGAAAATCTCAAATAGAAGCCGCTAATCAGCCAACTGCAACGGCCGGACGGCGGCGCGGCGCAGCATTTCCGCCGCGGACATTATGGACATCATAGATATCATAGACATCATGGACGGCACAGCATGCCGTTTTCAGATAACTAAAGAAAAGCAAAAGGAGCGATAATGGAAAAGAAGAAAATTGCAGTCCTCTTCGGAGGATATTCCAGCGAATACGGAATTTCTCTGAAATCAAGCTACAGCGTTTTGAAATACATGGATAAAGACAAATACGAACCTATTCCTATCGGTATAACCGAAAACGGCGACTGGTACCGTTATTACGGAGATATAGAAAAAATTGCAGACGACTCATGGCAGGATGACAAAAAAGAAAACGTAACAGCCTACATCGTTCCTGACAGAAGCGTTCACGGCATGATGGAGCTTGGCGCAAGCGGCCCTGTTTTTACCAGGCTTGACGGAGTTTTTCCTATGCTGCACGGCAAAAACGGTGAAGACGGTACCGTTCAGGGTCTCATAACTCTCGCCGGAATCCCTCTGATGGGCTGCGGAGTCCTTTCCTCCGCTCTGTGCATGGACAAGTACCGGGCTCATGTGGTAGCCGAAGAGGCAGGAATTGCAGTTCCTAAGGCCGCCAGCCTTACAGGTCATTTTGACGAAAAGATGGTAATGGAAAAGATCAAAGATCTCACATATCCGCTCTTCGTCAAGCCCGTCAATGCAGGTTCATCTTACGGAATAACTGTAGCCGAAAGCAAAGAACAGATCATGGACGCGGTGAATCTCGCTCTCCAGTATGACAGCGAGGTCATCATAGAAGAGAAGATAGACGGCTTTGAAGTGGGCTGCTCCATCATCGGCGACGGCAGCGAAAGCGACATCGTCGGAAGAGTGGATGAAATCGAATTGTTTACGGGCTGCTTCTTCGATTTTACTAGGAAATATACCGGCGTGGATTCAAAGATACACACTCCCGCCAGAATAGACGCCGAGACGGAAGAAAGGATTAAAGATGTCGGACGCGCTCTTTTCAGGGCACTGGGCTGCAAAGGCTACGCCCGTCTCGACATGTTTCTCACCCCTGAGGGCAGGATAGTTTTCAACGAAATCAACACCATACCGGGGTTCACTTCGGTAAGCCGCTTCCCTAAGATGATGGCAGGAGTCGGTCTCGAATATAAAGATGTGATAAGCAAAATCATAGAAATAGGGCTGAGCGAATAAAAAATAAAGTGCTCTGCTGGGACCCGCCTGAAAAGCGGCGGTCAGCAGAGCTTTTTTTATTTTTTGTCTTGCTTCAGTTTGGACGGCGCTGCCGTCGTCATTCAAGCTTCCAGTCTATCGGTTCCTGCCCTGTGATTTCAAGAAATCTGTTGACCTTACTGAAATATTTTCCGCCGAAGAAGCCGTTGAAAGCTGACAGCGGGCTGGGATGCGCCCCGGAAATTATCATATGTTCTTTATTGGTTATCAATGCTTGCTTTGATTTTGCATTGGCTCCCCACAATATGAAAGCCATCGGCGTTTTTCTTTCGTTAAGGCTTTCGACTATTTTATCGGTGAAGATTTCCCAGCCTTTACCTTTGTGGGAATTGGCCTCTCCTCTTCTCACGGTAAGAACCGTATTCAGGAGCAGCACGCCCTGGCCGGCCCAGTATGCCAGATATCCGTGATCAGGAGGCGCTATGCCAAGATCGTCGCGGATTTCTTTATATATGTTTACAAGCGACGGAGGAATTTTTATGCCTTTATTTACAGAAAAGCAAAGCCCATGCGCCTGGTTTGGCTCATGATAAGGGTCCTGCCCTAAAATCACCACCTTTGTCTTTTCGTAAGACGAATATTTCAGCGCATTGAAGACGCTTTCCTCCGGCGGATAAACGGTGTGCTGAGCCCTTTCCTGCCTCAAAAATTCTTCCAGCTTTTGAAAATATGGTTTTTCAAATTCTCCTGCTAAAATGTCGTCCCAATCGTTTCCTATGTAAGCCATGCTTTTCCCTCCTATGGTGGCTTTAAACAATGCAATTTTGTATGCTTTTCCTCTGCCGATGAAATTTTATACGTCGTTACTCTTCTAATGAAATTTTGATCGCTTCGCAGCCCGATAATTCCACTGATACGCTGGAATCATCGTTTAGCTGGAAAACCACACTATGTCTGCGGTAACGCCGCTCTGCACACTTGAATCGCATTGAGAATATCCCTCAATTTTTTCTCCCGTTGGAACAAGCGGCGATAATTCAACTCCGTTCTGAAATGCTTTTACCGTAACGCAATCAGCTGGCACGGCAGTTTCTCGACTGTCATTTGTATATCGAGTAAATACCGCCACGCAATCATATTCATCAAAAAGCATATATCTTTTCCCATCTGTAAACGCAATATCATGCTCTGATTTAGGACTGCAGCCTGTCATCATGCATATAATAATAAGTAATAGCAAAAGCTTTCTCATTCTATCCCTCCGACGTGACGTTAACAGCTCACAAAGGCGGTTTCGGACAAATATTCATCTCCGCCTCCCCTGGTTTTCGGCATAAATATTTACGCATTTCGGCCTGCACTCCACCGTGAGCCGAAATATTTGCATTTCACCGCGATTTGGCAAGCCATTATTCCCTCTCGCTTGCTCGCAGTTATTTATAATATACGTTATATACGTTTCGGCCGTTCATGGCGGTTGGTTATATGTGTTGCGGCGATTCGCAGCGATTGGTTATATGCGTTGCGCCCGCTCGCATCGCTGTGTTAGCCCCTATATGGCGAGCATCTTATTAGGATCATATTATGATGCGCATCGCATGGTGAGCATCCTATGGTCCATGGTGCGATGACGCACATAGCGATCCATAAAATATGCAATGTTGTAAATAATCCTGGATTCCTCAAATTATACAACATAAATCCGAATTGATGTTGTATTTAATAAGAAATATTTCTAAAATTTACAACATTCCTTTTTTGACTGTCGATTTTCCTGTGATAAATTCATCACAACCTTGCGTCAACGCCGAACAATACACGGCTTGTTTTGTAATATTATGGGAAATGTTGTACATTTTTTTGTTTGGGTTGATTTTTGACAACATTTTGGGTGTTTGTGCGAGTCGAAATTTGTCGAACCGGCTATTAAATTGAGAGGATGTTGGCAGATTATATAATATGTGAAAATCTGCCAACATTTTTTTGAAAATATGTTGTTAAAATCACTGCGAATCTTAAAAATGTACAACATCGACAGGATTCGACATCATAAAAATCTTAAATTCGCCAATTCCTCTCTGGAAATGTTGTCATTTCAGCGGTTTATTTAATTTTTGCCAACATCAAGCCGGACGATATGATGTTGGGTTCATTATAACGCCCTCCAGTCAGTCAAACGGCGTTTCAATGTCCGCTTCCTTGCGGCACAGCCGTTATAATCCTTTGCGGACATTATACCACAACGAAAGTTCGACAGCGGTGGTTCAATAAACGCTTCCTTGCAGCGAAGCTGAACATCCTAATCATTGCGTTTATTATACCACAAATCCGCGCCTGAGGATTTACTTGATGATTTGCCCCATCATTTACTTGAAGAAAACACTGTCAATTGCCCCGCCTTTCGTGTATAATAAATCCATGAGCAAAATATACATAAGCAAGCTGGCCGGCGGCGCACTGCGCGAATACCTGCAAAATCGCGGTCACACACTGCGCGTAATAAACGGACATCCCAATGTCGATACGCCCATATCATGTCATCCCGACATTTACATGTGCCGTATCGGCGATAAGACCTTTCACGGAAATCCGGAACTCCTGTCTTCTGAATATCCCGGTGATGCAATCTACAGCGCTTGCTCCACCGGTAAATTTTTTATTCACAACCTGAAGATCACTGAGTCCGAATTATTGCAGCTGGCGGAAAGCACCAAGCAGATAAAAGTTCATGTATCTCAAGGCTACACTAAATGCAGCTGCGTGGCGGTAGATGAAAGTTCCATCATCACGTCTGACAGAGGCATTGAACAAGCCGCGAAGAAAGCCGGAGTGGACGTGCTTCTCGTCGAACCGGCTCAAGTAATCCTGCCCGGCTATAAATATGGATTTCTTGGCGGAGCTTCAGGCAGGATAGGTGATGAAATCGTATTCAACGGCGATTTGGCAGCCCACAGCGATTATGAAGAGATTAAATCTTTCATACAGGAACGCGGGCTGCGCCTGGTATATTTCCGACAATATCCCCTTACGGATATAGGCTCTATAATCGAGGAAAGCGAATAATGAAAAAACACGCTATAATACCAATTTTCATACCTCACAAAGGATGTCCCAACGACTGTATTTTCTGCAATCAGAGAAAGATTACAGCCCACGCCGATTCTGTGAGCGCATCCGATATTCACCAAACAGTTTCCCAATATATGTCCACCCTGTCCGATATGGATATGGAGACCATAGAGCTCTCATTTTTCGGAGGCTCATTCACGGGAATCCCCCTTGAAGAGCAGAAAGAGTATCTTTCCATAGCCAAGGGATACAAGGACGACGGCGTAATTCAAAAGATACATCTTTCCACCAGGCCCGACTACATAGACAGAAAAAATTTGGACAACCTCAAAGCTTACGGCGTAGACGTCATAGAGCTGGGAGTCCAGTCCTTCGCCGAGCCTGTGCTGAAAGCTTCCAACAGAGGACACGACGCAGCCTGCGTCTACGAAAGCTGCGCGCTGATAAAAGAATACGGTTTTACCCTGGGTATACAGCTCATGATAGGACTACCGGAAGATACCACCGAGTACGACTTGTTTTCCGCAAGGGAAGCCGTAAAGCTGCGGCCGGAGATCGCCCGGCTCTATCCCACTGTCGTAATCAAGGACACAGGGCTCCATCAGCTCATGGAAAAAGGCCTCTATACTCCGCCGGAAGAAAAGGACATGGTGGAAAGGACCGCGGCAATGTACAAAATACTGACGGACGCAGGGATCAACGTCATACGCGTCGGTCTCAAGTCCAGCGATATAATGTCGGACGAAAACAACACGGCTGACACCTTTCACCCGGCGTTCAGGCAGCTTGTGGAGGGACTCTTGGCCCGGCAGCAGCTCGAAGCGCAGATAGATCATCTGTTATTCCGTAATTCAGGAAAATCGGCCAAGAAACCAGCGGAGGAATCGGATGAGCCGGAGAAATCGAAAGGGTTCAAGGCGTCGGAAAAGTCGAAAGGGTCCAAGAAGCCAGAAGAGTCCAGGGAGCCGGATGATCCGAAGAAATCCAAAGAGCCGGAGGCGTCAGCGCTCACATCCTCAAACAGCGATTCAGAGTCTGTTCTGAAAGCCATCGCCGATCACGGCGGGCAGACCGCACCCGGCCGCAGCAGACAGACCATCGCCCTCATAAGCAACGAAAAATGCAGAAACACCCTCTTCGGACACAAGGGCGAAAACAAACGGTATTTCAAAGAAAAATATTCTGATACAGACTTCGTTTATCTCACCGACGTTCAGGCTGGTCTAAAGCTCAGAAACGGAGAATATTCGGCGGTCAGCCTCTATGATATAAAGCTAAAAGGAGAAATAAAATGAAAGCAGTAGTAACAGTTATCGGCAAAGATATGGTTGGAATTCTGGCGAAAGTAGCCGCCGCATGCGCGGAAAAGAACGCCAATGTTTTAGAAGTGACACAATCCATTTTGGAGGGATATTTCTGCATGGTAATGATAATAGATATAAGCAGCCTTTCCTGCCAGCTCGACAGCCTCGAAGAAAGTCTCAAAGCTTCAGTTCCCGATATGGTTATCCACGTTATGCATGAGGACATATTCAATTCGATGCACAGAATTTGATATGCATGCCGCCGCGCCAACGTTCAGCACAATGCCGGGCGGACATGCACGCCGTATGATTTCGCTGCGCACCCGCTCCGCGGCATAACATCGCTTCGCTGCGCACCCGCTCCGCGGCATAACATCGCTGCGCGGCATAACATCGCTGCGCGGAGCAAAATCGAAAACTGAAATAAAAGAAATGTGAGGTTTTAAATATGCTCAACTTTAATGACATCATGGAAACCATAACCATGATTCAAGATGAAAATTTAGATATACGTACCATAACCATGGGGATTTCCCTCCTGGACTGCGCCGACAGCGACATAGACCGCTCGTGCCAAAAGGTCTATGACAAAATAACTTCAAAAGCTGCAAGGCTGGTTGAAGTCGGCGAAACCATTGAAAAGAAATACGGAATTCCTATTGTAAATAAACGAATCAGCGTAACTCCGATAGCCATGCTGGTAGCCGCCAGCGGCGGAGACCCGGTCAAATACGCTTTGACCCTCGACGCGGCCGCCCGTAAAGTCGGAGTAAATTTTATAGGCGGTTTCAGCGCCCTTGTGCAGAAAGGCTTCAGCGCCGGCGACAAAGAGCTGATAAAGGCCATACCGGAAGCTCTGTCTAAAACCGAATTTGTTTGTTCGTCAGTCAATATAGGCTCTACAAAAGCCGGCATCAATATGGACGCCGTGAAGATGATGGGAAAGGCGGTAAAGAAAGCTGCCGAGCTTACGAAAGACCGCCAGTGCATAGGCGCTGCCAAGCTGGTAGTTTTCTGCAACGCGCCTGAGGACAATCCTTTCATGGCGGGAGCATTTCATGGAGTCGGAGAACCTGACGTCGTGATAAACGTAGGTGTTTCAGGCCCGGGAGTTGTCCGCAGCGCCCTGTCAAAGCTGCCTGAAGACGCTTCCCTCAATGAAGTAGCCGAGCTTATAAAAAAGACTGCGTTCAAGATCACGAGAATGGGACAGCTGGTAGGTTCTGAAGCTTCCAAGATGCTGGGAGTTCCATTCGGTATCATAGACCTTTCCCTTGCCCCTACCCCTGCCGTCGGAGACTCGGTAGCCCATATCCTGGAGGAAATAGGACTGGAGCAATGCGGAGCTCACGGTACGACTGCAGCTTTGGCCATGCTCAACGACGCGGTGAAGAAAGGCGGCGTTATGGCCTCCTCCAGCGTTGGAGGTCTGTCGGGAGCCTTTATCCCTGTCACCGAGGATGCAGGTATGATAGCAGCCGCCCAGAATGGAACTCTGTCGGTGGAAAAGCTAGAAGCAATGACGGCCGTATGTTCCGTAGGCCTGGACATGATAGTAGTGCCTGGTAATACTGAGGATTATACAATTTCCGCCATAATAGCCGATGAGGCGGCTATCGGCATGGTCAACTCGAAGACGACTGCCGTTCGTCTGATCCCTGCCATAGGTCTCGGCGAGGGCGCCGAACTGGATTTCGGAGGCCTGCTGGGAAAAGGCCCCGTAATGAGTCTGCGCAGCCAGTCTTCGCAGAAGATGATAGACAGAGGCGGCAGAATCCCGGCTCCTATGCAGAGTCTAAAGAACTAAAAATCACGTCTGAACATGTCGGCGGCGTCCGGCTGAGGACAACAAGCCGGACGGTCTTACACGCCGCTCAATGTGAAGTTTTCGTGGTTTATTTCAAAGCCCCATTGACATCCCGCCTTTGTGATATTACATTATTCTATAAACAGATAAGGAGGGGAAAGATAGATGGGCAACTTCAGGTATAAAATGGCGCAGTTCATGATCGGCAGAAACGGTTTCGATAATTTCTGCCAGGGACTGAGCAAGCTGGCCTTGCTGCTGATCATTGCCGATTTGTTCATACCCGGACGAATACTTAGTTTCCTAGTATTGTTGATTTTTATATACGTGTACTTCCGAGCGTTTTCAAGAAATATAACGAAACGCAGGGCTGAAAACGAGTGGTTTCTCACATACGTCAGCATGCCTTTCCGTTCATATCTTGCAAGAGACAGAAAGCACTACAGATATTTCAAATGTCCGGGCTGCGGCCAGGTTCTGCGGGCTCCCAAGGGGAGAGGCCGGATAAGGATAACTTGCAGCAGATGCCGCAACGTATTTGAAAAAAAGGTATAGAGTCTGGCTGCAAAAGACAGCATATATAACATCAAAACAAAAAAGGGCGTTGGCCGAAGCAATATCAGCTTTTCGCAAACGTCCTTTTTATGAGCTTTACGCGCTTTCCCGCAAGCGTCTTTTTTATGCGTTTTATGCGCTTTTCGAGCAAAACCTTTTGCATGTGTCTTGTATATTATTCACCGCTTTTACAGCATACCAGCGTCCTGCTGCGCTGGCGATTCATTGTTTCTACATTATACCGCCTATCCAGTCGGCCAGCGGACATATCAGGATCGGCATAAATATAGCCGGAGTATAATTCATTACTTTCAGCCTGGTAACTCCCAGCATATTGAGAGAAAGGGCCATTATCAGCAGCGAGCCGACGCAGGTCATTTCAGAAATCACAGCCGTTTCAAGGAACGGCTCAACCAGCTGTGCGAGCAGCACTATGGCTCCCTGAAATATGAACACAAAAGCCGCGGAGAAAACTACGCCTATTCCCAAAGAAGCGGCAAAGACTATGGAGCTTATGCCGTCCAAGGTAGCTTTCGTAAAGAGCATTTGATTGTCACCTGTAAGCCCTGCCTGCAGCGAGCCTACTATGGTCATTGCTCCTACACAGAACAACAGGCTGGCGCTTATAAAGCCCTCAGCTATGGTAGTCTTTTCCCCTTCTTTTTTGAACCTGTTCTCCAGCCTTTCCGCGAAATTGTTCAAATGCCTGTCCAGATCAAGAGCCGTACCTATTACGGCTCCCGTCGCCATGGCCAGTATCATTATGAGAGTATTTTCACCCTCGAGGCTTCCTGTGATTCCTATGTACATTACGCACAGGGCGATTCCTTTCAAAATGAAATCAGCCCATTCCTTAGGTATGGCTTTTTTCGCAGCAAGACCCACCGAGCTCCCGATGAGCACGGTGGCCGTATTGACTATGACTCCGAGCATGTTTATTCCTTTCCTCCGAATGTCTCGCTTAAATCGTCGCTGCTTTTGCCGGCCTCTTCATTGAGCCTCTCTATCTCTGCCACATGCTCGTCTATCTCAGCGCAGAAAGCCTTGAGTCTTCCTGTATCCACTTCGCCGTTTTCCTTGATGGACTTATAAACATAATCTCCTATGGCTTCTTTGACGTCTTTTATTTTTCCTTTTTCCAGGACTATTTTTCCCTTGGCCTTGCCGTAATCAAAAGTATCTCCGGCAACTTCGCCTACTTTGTTGGCCATCTGACCCAATTTATCTATGAATGCCATTGTTTCAACCTCCTATTTCAGCCTCCTATCTCAGCGTGCTGTTAAATTTGACACTGCAATTATACCACTAATGTGGTAAAATGAAAATATATTAAATGACAAGGAGGATTTAACATGCTTTTTGGACATGAAAAAGAGAACATTCTTCATCTTCCGACGCCTATCGAGTATCTCCCGTCAGTTTCCCGCGATCTGGGGATTGACCTTTATATCAAGCGGGACGATCTGACTCCGCTGGCGATGGGCGGCAACAAACTGAGAAAGCTGGAATATTTCGTGAGAGACGCCAAGGACAAGGGGGCTACTCTCCTCTTGACTGTGGGCGGCGTTCAGACCAACCACGGCAGACTCACCTGCGCCGTCGCCAACAAGTACGGGCTCAAGGGCTCTGTGATATGTGTAGGTGAATACCCCGGCGAGCTTTCTGCCAATCTCCTGCTTGACGGCATAATGGGTTCAGATGTGTGGATTAAAAATCCGGAGCCCGGAAAAAGCGAAGATGAACTGTACGACGAAGCTATAGGCGAGATCACGCACCATTATGAAAACCAGGGGCACAAAGTATATTTCATCCCTTTAGGAGGTTCCAACGAGCTGGGCACTCTGGGATATTATGAGTGCGCTCTGGAAACGGCCAGACAGGCTGAAGAGATGAATCTTTGCGGCGCCAGGATAGTAGACGCCGTCGGCAGCATGGGCACTTATATGGGCCTTTTCGCGGCCATAGCCAACGAAGAGCTTCCCCTCACACTGACGGGCATCGCAATATCGCCTAAAAGCGATATACTGTCGATGGCGGCAGATTACTATGGCCGCGTCAGCGATTTCTTAGGCTTAAAATACGAGGCGAAAAAGACAGACTTCGATCTGACTGTCAAATATGACCGCGGCGCTTACAACAACCCTTGCAGGGAAGTCAGGGAAGCCATGTATTACATGGCCGAAAAGGAAGCGATCATTTTAGACCCTTGCTATACGGGCAAAGCCTTTGCCGGACTGATGGAAATGGTCAAAAACGGAGAAATCAAAAAAGGTGAGAAAGTCATCTTCCTCCACACAGGCGGCACTCCGGGAATAAACACTCCGCACCACAGAGTTGAAATCGAAAAGGAAAGGAACAAATACATACATATCATATAGCAAAGCGGGACGGCTTGTGCCGTCCCTCATTGTATCATTTATTTTGCTCCCTGCATCTTATGCGCCTTTTCACAATCAAAGCTGCTGATATCATGGTCAAGCATGCCCCGGCCAGTGATACCCAAAGCATCACGCTTCTGACGTCTCCAGTCTCCGGCACTTCCTTATTATCGTTATAATTCTCTTTGTCAGAGGAAGACTGAATGTTCTGATCATCTGTTTCATCGCCGTCGTTTGCGTTATCGCTGCTCTCTCCGCCGTCATCTGTGCCGTTGTCATCTGCGCCGTTGTCATTTTCACTGTCGTCATTTATGCTGCTGTCGCCATTTCCGTCAGACCCGGAATTTTCTGTACTGACTCCGTCTATGGAATAGGAGGCCAAAGTTCCGGAAACTTCATATGCTGCCAGAAGAATCGGCTTCCCAAGATCTGAATCATCAGCCCCTATAAAGGCAAGTCCTTCGGGAGAATTGTCGCCGCTCAAGCCGGCGCTGAAATCTCTGGAATTGATATAGTTCACAAATTTAGGCGCATCAGGGTTAGTGACATCATATGCCATTATTCCCCCTATTCTTTCAATACCGATAAAGGCATACGTCTTGCCTCCTATCTGCCCTAAAGCTGTGCTCTCCGGTTCAGGTCCTTTCTTCTGGCTTCTGCTGTCCATTGCAGTATCATCGTTGGAGCAGTTGAACCATGACGGCAGATATTTTGCAGTCAGCTCTTCAAAATCGTTGCCGCTGTCATATACGATCCCCATGGTCGACGCATCTATAACGCTGAAAGACCTTCCTCCAAAGAGACATGCCTTGCCTGCCGGAGTTCCTCCAACGAGGTCATCATTTAAAATTCTTACCTTTTTAGCCGTATCTGCTCCGTCCAGAGACGTCAGATCAGCCTTTTCTTCATTCTTATATCCGTTCCATTCCCTGGAATCACCTTCGTTGGCCGTTACCAGATATGTTTTTCCCCCTGATGTGTATACTGATATGGCGTCAGGCATATAGGCAGCTACCGCGTCTTTATATGTATTCGGATGGTATTTTCCGTCATCCTTGAGATCTACAGCATTTTCCTCCAGCGACAGGTCTTTAAATCCGAGAGGGTTTACGCTTTCCACACTGGCGGAGGCTATGTCTATCACTGCGATGGCATTGGCTTCCTGAAGCGATACGTAAGCTTTTCCGCCTGATGAAGCAATATATTCAGGTTCAAGATCTGCTGACGGATCGTTCATCGTTCCGTTTACCTTGCCTATGATGACACCTTTCGCCGCTAGCTCTTCCGCTTTGAAATCATCGAAGCCTGCTCTCTTTGGCTCCGCCTCTGCTAAGGTATCTATTATGGTCACCGTTCCTTTAGGATCTGTCGTTCCGGCGCTGTATCCTTCTCTGGGCTCGCCTTCATCAGCTGTCAGCACATACCTTCCGTTTTCGGCAAACGTTATCATATCCGGCTGCACGCCTGTACTGTAATGAGTAATATATTCTCCCTCGTAATTCATGAGTACGGCAATTCCGTTCTTCGTATAATCTTTTTCCTGAACGGATACGGCTATCCTGCCGTTTTCATCGTCCACAGCTACGCTGGTCATGTCTCCATACTCAAATCCCGCAGCTTTTTCCGCAATCACTGATTTTACATCTATGCTTTTATACGGTGTGAGCTTTCCGTTCGACACTTTATTGACGTCCAGTATGGCGTCCTGACCGTTGACAACATAGGCATAGCCTTTTTGGCTGCTGTAAGACACAATTTCAGCTACGCCTCCGTCAGCGTTAGGGTCGCCTATGGAAACGCTGCTCTCTCTTTTCAAGGTCAGGGAAGCGTTTTTTTCAAAGCTTTCAAGATTCTGGGCCGCAGCATATACTGGAACTGCTGATAATACTATCGCGGACATCGTCACTGCTGCAAGCAATTTCTTATAGCGATTTTTCTTCATTTTTCCTCCTAAAGTCTAATGTTTTTTCTTTGATTATATATCCTGCGTGGTTCTGCCGATATCACACCGCTGTTATTATTGCGTAAATTCAATGTAAAGCGTGCACCTCCGTACCGCAGCCAAAAAGTGGGTTATGCGGTAAAGAAGTGGGTTATGCGACCAAAAAGTGGGTTATACGGCAAAATAAATTCAATAAAAAACGAGCCAACTCTCAAAATTGACTCGTTCTTTAAATTCACTTTGTTTACGCCATCTTTGACAATTCTTCCTCTTCGAGAACTCTGTAGGCCACTTTTCCCACGAGAGTCTTAGGCAGGTTGTCTCTGAACTCTATGTAAGATGGCATTGCGTACTTGGCGACATGCTTGCTGCAGTATTCCAAAAGTATTTTTTCCGCTTCCTCATGGGAAACTTTAACGTCCGGCTTGAGCATTACGAAAGCCACGACTTTCTGCATCTTATAAGGGTCGGGAACTCCGATCACGCAGCTCATGTGCACCAGTTCGTGAGCGTCCAGTATGTTTTCTATCCTGGACGGATATACGTTGTAGCCGCTGGTGATGATCATTCTCTTGATCCTCTGGCGAAAATATACGAAGCCTTCTTCGTCCATCATGCCTAGGTCGCCGGTGTGCACCCATGTCATGCCGTCCTTGTGACGTCTCAGAGTGTTGGCGGTCTCCTCAGGATTGTTGATATATTCCAGCATCACCGTAGGTCCGGCTATGCATATTTCTCCCTCTTCGCCGTAAGGGACTTCTTCCTCAGTGCCTGGCTTGACTATCTTATAGAATGTGTCAGGGAAAGGCAAGCCGATGCTTCCCTCTTTCTCCTTGTTGATAGGAGTCAGACAGCTGGCTGTTACGCACTCGGTGGTGCCGTAGCCCTCCCTTACAGGGATGGTCGCGCCGTGGCTCTTCAAAAATGCGTCGAATCTCTTCTTCAGCTCTATGGAAAGTGAGTCTCCGGCGATGAAGTTAGGCTTATGCTTTCTGAGAAGCTTGGCGTAGCTTTCAGGGTTGAACCTAGGTATCAGAAGCACTCTTCCTCCGTTGGAAAGAATCGAATGAATACATACGCCCAGGCCGAATCCGTGGAAGATAGGCATCACTGCCAGCATCTTATCTCCAGGCTTGTATATCGGGTTGGTCGCTATTATCTGCTGTGAAAGGGCATTGAAGTTGAGGTTTGAAAGGAGTATGCCTTTCATCGTTCCCGTAGTTCCGCCGCTGTAGAGGATAACGGCCGGATCTTCAGATTTTCCGGCATGGTGGAAAGAACCGTGGTACTTTCTGCCGTCCAGCAGGAATTTTTCCCACCAGATTATTTCAGCGTTGGTCGGTACTTTCTTGATCTTCCTGCCCTCGACCAGATAATATCCTTTCCTCTTCACCGGGCTCAGAACGTCCTTGACGCTGGTAAGTATCAGCGTTCTCAAAGAGACGTTGGGTCTTATGTGCTCGAATTTTTCGTAGAACTGATCCAGCGTCAGGCAGACTACACTGCCGGATTCTTTCAGGCAGAACTCTATCTCCTTTTCGCTGGAAAGCGGATGTACCATGTTGGCGATAGCTCCCACCTTGTTGACGGCATAGAACATGATCACGGCCTGAGGCGCATTTGGCATGCATATAGTTACGCTTTCGCCCGGCTTTACGCCTATGGCCGCAAGAGCTCTGGCGCACTTGTCCACTTTTGAGATAAAGTCCTTATATTTCGTTTTTCCGCCCATGAAGGCATAAGCGATGAGGTCGGGGTAATTTTCCGAAATCTCGGCGACCTTGTCGTACATCGACCCCTGGAAATACTCCAGGTGAGCCGGCACGGAGCCCAAACTCTTTATCCAAGGGGCTCTCACGTTCATGTTGTTTTCTTTATTCATAATCTACTTCCTCCCCTGCCGGAAGCTCCAGGAGCTCCGGATTCTGCAACAAATATTTTACCAGCTTTACGGTTTTGGAATAATAATATCCGTCGGCTATTCTCTCATCTAAAGTCAGACCTAAATCGAGAGTCTCTTTCATCTCGGTTCTGCCCTCTTCGTCGTTATACACAGAAGTGAGTTTTTTCTCTCCTATCACCACGAATATGGAATTTGTTCCCCAGTTGGAAAGGTGATGATATCCCGATTTCAGACCTATCGAGCCCAGATTGCTGATGAAGCAGGTCGCATGGTTGGGATCGGTCTTGATGAGAAAATCCGGCATTTTGCCGTAAAAGTCAAGCTTATGTAATATCCATACCACAAAGCGCAGCAGAAATCTCGGCATCTTCGTAAGGGTGTCCATGCCTGCCGTGGAATTGTCAAGCTTATCGCTTCTGCACTCGTTTATCTCGGCATAAACCTTGTCTCTGACCGTAGCTATGGTCGTATCCTCGTCGAATTTGACAAAAGCCAAAGCTTCCTTGCCCTCGTCGGCAAACCTCTTTTTGACGACAAAGGCCAGAGTCAGATCGTTCCTTTGGTAAGTACGGTATCCCTTAATAAACCTGTTCATCTTCGGCCTTAAAGTTATCGCCTTGACGATGGTAGCCAGAATCACATGGAACAATTTATAAGGATCTTCAGCAATTCCGGCGTTTTTCTGTTCCAGATAGCGGTTGATATTCTCAAGATCTATTCTCTCACTGATGTATGCTTCGTTGTCTGCTCTGTTGGGATATAAATAAGGAGTGAAGGCGTGCATGGCGTCTACGTCTTTGAGCCATACGCCGTCTTTCCTGTCTCCTCTCTTCTTCTTTCTCTTTTTCTCTTCCATTTTCCATTTCTCCTGACGATAAAACAAAGTATGCTTTTTAGCATACTTTGTTATGTTATCATAATTTTTTAAAAATTTCTACACTTTTCACCAAAAGTAAGAAATCGTTAATAAACCACAGGGCGGTTTTCCGCCGGCCAGCAGCTCTGCTGACCTTTATTGGATAACCTATCAGCTGACCTTAATCGGCTTTATAAGTCTTCCAGTATTTGCTGTACATGTCGTCTCCGTCTGCTCCCAGATTGCGCAGAGTCTCGCAGTTGGCCAGAATATCCTCAGATGGATCGAGCACCGGTTCGTCCACCAGGTCGGCGAGTTCTTTGTTCGGAATGGCGTAGGTGAGGTATTCAAAATTAGTTTCGGCAGTATCGCCGTCCAGCATGAAGTTTATCCAGGCTTCAGCTGCTTCCACGTTATTGGCGGTCTTTGGGATGGCCCAGCAGTCGGTCCAGACTTCAGTGCCCTCTTTTGGAATGACGAATTCCAGATTCTCATTATATTCCTTTGAATAGATGACTTCGCCCGATGTGATTACAGCCATGGCTGCCGAGTCGCCTATCATCAGCTCTCTGGCGTTATCGTTGGCGAAGCTGTATACCAGGTCTTTCTGCTCTATGAGGAGATCCGTCATGGCCGAAACTTCTTTTTCGTCAGTGGTATTCATCGAGTATCCCAGCATTTTCGCCGCTATCATATAGCACTCGCGTATGGAATTGGGCATTACTATCTTGTCGGCATACTTTTCGTCCCAGAGTATTTCCCATGAGTCCACAGTATCGTCCACCATGGTCTTGTTGTACATGATGCCGTAGGTTCCCCAGGTGTGAGGTGCTGAATATTTAATGCCCGGGTCGAATTCTTCCATGAAAGGCTTGATATTGTCAGCAATGTTTTCCGCGTTAGGTATATTGTCGAAATTTATTTCAGACAGCAGGTCTTCGCTCCTGAGCCTTTCTATCATGTAATCCGACGCACATATCACATCATAGTCGGCGGAATTGTTCTTGATTACCGGATACATTTCTTCATTGGTGTCGAAAAGGTCCACGACTACCTTATATCCGGTCTGCTCTTCAAATTCATACTGAAGCTCAGGGTCGAAGTAATCGCCGAAGCAATAGACATAAAGAGTATTATCCGCTTCAGCGTCTTTCTTGCCGCAGCCGGCAAACATGGTGAAACACATTATGGCGATGAGCGCCGTCGTCAGAATTTTTTTCATAAGTCTTTCCTTTCCTCTTTTTTGTTGCTGATCACATTGACGATAACCAATATAACGAATACAGCCACGAATATCAGCGTCGACAAAGCGTAAAGCGTAGGCCTTATTCCCACTCTTACCTGGCTGTATATCAGTGTTGAAAGCGTATTTATCCCCGCTCCCCTGGTGAAATGAGTTATCACGAAGTCGTCCACCGACATGGTGAAAGACAGCAGGAATCCCGAAATTATTCCCGGCATTATATCCGGCAGCACCACCTTGAAAAAGGCATACACAGGCGAAGCCCCGAGGTCTAAAGCCGCCTCATAAGTGTGGTTCTCCAGCTGCCTGAACTTTGGCATCACCGAAAGTATCACATAAGGTATGCAGAAAGTTATGTGGGCAAAGAGCACCGTGCCGTAATTCAGCGATATGCCAAACAGCAGGAACGACAGCATCAGGGAAATACCGGTCACTATATCGGCGTTGAGCAGCGGTATGTTGTTTATCCCCATGAGAATAGTCTTATGCCTTTCTTTCATCGAATTGATGCCGATGCAGGCGGCCACTCCCACGACGGTCGCAATAACCGAAGCCCAGAAAGCTATGGTCACCGTGTTGCCCAGAGCCTCCATGATCTGCCTGCTGGAGAACATTTCTTCATACCATTCCAGCGAAAATCCCACCCAGGCGTTCATGGTCTTGCCGCCGTTGAAAGACAGCACCATGAGGGTGAATATGGGCAGATATAAAAACAGCATGATGAGGAAGATATATATACCTTTGAAAGCTTTTTTCATAGTACATTGCCCTCCCCGTTCTTATCAAATTTTTCTATCAGAGCCATGCTTATGACAATGAATATCATCATCACCAGCGAAAGGCCTGCGCCCAGGTTCCAGTTGGAACTGGTGGTAAACTCCTGCTCGATTATATTTCCTATCAGGTTCACCTTGCCGCCGCCCAGCATGTTGGAAACGGCGAAAGTCGTAAGGGACGGCACAAATACCATCGTTATGCCGCTGACTATGCCCGGAAGCGAAAGGGGCGCTATGACCTTCGTCAGCACCTGCATTCCGCTGGCCCCCAGGTCATATGCCGCTTCTATCACATTCTTGTCTATCTTTACCAGGGCGTTGTATATAGGCAGTATCATAAAGGGCAGATAGTCGTAAACCATGCCCAAGACCACAGCCGCCGGCGTGTTTATTATATCAAGATGAGGAAGTCCGATAAAATCCAGCACCTGATTGATTATCCCGTTTTTCTCAAGCAATACCTGCCATGCCATGGTTCTGAGCAGGAAATTCATCCACATAGGCAGTATGAAGATGAACACCATGAAGCCTTTCTTTCCCAGCTTGCTGTCCTTGAGCACCAGTCCAAGCGGAAAGGCTATTATCAGGCATATCACGGTGCTCACCAGCGCAAGTCCCAGCGCCAGAAAGAGCGCTTCCCTGTGCTCCGGCGTAGCGATGGCCAGTATGTTGTCAAGCGTAAAGCTGCCGCTTCTGTCCGTTATTCCGTAATAGGCTATGACTCCCAGCGGAATCAGCGTTCCGCACAGAATAAACAGGAGAAAAGGGCCGCTGAAAATCTTTTTACTCATCCAGTGCCATCGCCTCCTCATCCTCTGACTGAGGTTTGTTCATTATCTGAATATTTTCCGGCGTAACGCTGATGGACACAGAACCTCCCACAGGATAGCTCTTGGTGTTCTGCGCCAGCCACTCGAAGCCCCCGGCTTCTATGCACATCTCATAGTGAACTCCGATGAATACGTTGGAGGTCACCACTCCGTCCAGAATACCCTCTCCCGGCTTTCCTATTATGATGTCTTCCGGCCTTATTACGACGTCAACAGGCGTCTTTCTGCCGAATCCCTCGTCTATGCACGGGAAAATCCGGCCGCATATCTTGACGATCCTGTCTTCCATCATGATTCCGTCTATGATGTTGCTGTCCCCGATGAAGTCAGCCACGAAGGCGTTTTCCGGCTCGTTATAGATTTCCTCCGGCGTTCCCATCTGCTGTATATAGCCCTGATTCATCACGACTACCTTGTCCGACATGGTCAGCGCCTCTTCCTGATCGTGGGTAACGTAGAGGAATGTTATGCCCAGCTCGTTCTTCAGCCTTATCAGCTCATACTGCATCTCCTGTCTCAGCTTGAGGTCCAGGGCGCCAAGGGGTTCGTCCAGCAGCAGGACTCTCGGCTCGTTGACGATGGCTCTGGCTATGGCGATACGCTGCTGCTGGCCTCCGGAAAGGGAGTCTACCGAGCGCTTCTCATAGCCGCTCAGGTTTACCAGCTTCAATGCGTATTTAATCTTGTCGTTGATATAGTCCTTGCTCTTTTTGCTTATCTTGAGGCCAAAAGCTATGTTCTCGGCGATGGACATGTGGGGAAAAAGAGCGTATTTCTGAAACACCGTATTTATCTGTCTCTTGTTGGGCTCCAGATTGGTAATATCCTGTCCCTGAAACATCACTCTTCCGGTATCGGGCGTTTCAAAGCCTCCCAGTATCCTGAGAGTCGTTGTCTTGCCGCAGCCCGATGGTCCAAGGAGCGTTATGAATTCGTTTTCTTTTATTTTGAGATTAAATTCGTCTAATACCAGTTCCCCGTCAAATGACTTGGAAATATCTATGAGTTCAATTAAAGCCATCTTGTCGTCCTAGAAACTCGGCGGAGTGCTCACCCACAGAATTTCTGCTCCTTTCTTTGAAGTGATGTAATGTTTCTTTTCAGGCGTGTAGTAGAAAGCTTCTCCTGCTTTTGCCTTGTGTTTTTCTTTGCCTATGACTATGGTTATCTCGCCCCTGAGCACGTAGCCGAATTCTTCTCCCTCATGTGGATTGTCGGGATAAGTCTCCCCGCCTTCTTCAAGGGTAAGCCTTATCGGCTCCATGATGTTTTTCTGGGCGTTGGGAATTATCCATTCCGTCTTGTTTTTTAGCTGGTCGTCGATCTTCTCGAAGAAGTCATCGTCTCCGAATACTACCTGCGCTTTGGTCTCTTCCATGGAAAAGAACTCGTTGATGGACATGCCAAGGCACTGCAGTATGTCCTCCAGCGTCGATATAGAGGGCGATGTAAGGTCGTTTTCCAGCTGGGAAATGAAACCCTTTGAGAGTTCGCTCCTGTCAGCCAGTTCCTCCTGGGTCAGCCCATTGAGTATTCTTATTTCTCTTATCTTTTTTCCTATTTCCATATTACTGATTCTTGGCGCCGGCATCATCTGATTTCGGCTCCGTTTCGTTATAATAAACATAAAGTTTAGAAATACTAAACCGATTTGCCATATATGATTATATATTAAACTTATAGAAAGTCAAGGGAATATTTTATTTTTTCATATGATTTTCTCGCGGCTGAAAGCTGCTGTGAAAGCTTGCAAAGACTCGATTATGCGGGGCATTTTCAAACACAGGTCGGGAAATTTTTCAACCTCTCAATAACCCTGCTACTTTTATGGTGACTTTTCCTTTTTTCGGTGCTATAATAACCTCATGGCTACGATACTATCTAATATTTTATCTATTTTTTTAACAATAGCGGCGGGATTTGCAGCGAGCAAAGCAGGCATAATAAAAAAAGAAGCGGACAAGCACTTTGTCACGCTGCTCATGAGTATAACCATGCCCTGCATGATCATAACGTCGATCACCTCCAAGGAATTCAACTCCGATCTGGGTGTGGCAACCGCTGAAGCTTTCATCTTAGGGGCGCTGTTTTTCGCCTTTACTTTTGCATTGGGATATCTGGTATGCAAGAAGATTCTCAAAGTATCGCCCAAGGAGGATATGGGCGTCTATATTCTGGCCTTTTCCAGCATAAACAACGGTTTTATGGGATTCCCCATAACGCAGGCTATCTTTGGAAGCGACATCCTCTACTTCGTCATACTTCATAATATCATGCTCAATCTATACCTGTATTCAGCCGGACCTTTTATACTGAACATGAATTCGGGGAAAGGAAGCTTCAATATAAAATATTTTCTCAAGACGCTGTGCAATCCTTCGACTATAGCCTCCGCCATCAGCGTAGTTATGCTTTTTGCGGGGCTCCATCTTCCAGCGCTGGCATTCGACACGCTGGACCTTATAGGAAGTATTACGATTCCTCTCTCGATGCTGCTCGTGGGAGTACAGCTGGCAGACAGCAACATGGCCAGAATAATCAAGAATCGTCATCTGCTGGCTTCATCAGTGATAAAGATGATTACCGTACCTGTCCTCACTTTTCTGGCTGTCAACTGGCTTCCTGTAGATACAGGAGTCAAGGTTGCCATCATATTCGGCGGAGCTTTCCCTACCGCTGTCATCACGTCTGCCATCGCGGCCATCGAGGGTAAAAATTCTCTGCTGGCGGCTGAAATAGTCGCGCTCACCACCTTGATTTCAATTGCTGTAATCCCGGCTACGGCTCTGCTGCTGACTTCGTATTACGGCTTATAGGAGTGTCTCCCTGCCGCGCGAAGAGCCCCGCACCTGATTATCACCGAGCGTGGGACTCTTTGCGTGCCTTATTCAAACCCTCTTCCTTGTTCCTGACGTTTTTCTTATTTCTTATACTTTTAGTACATAATTATCGCTCTGGTCGGACATACGGGTGCGCAGTATCCGCATGTCAGGCATTTGCTGCCGTCGATTTCCGCCAGACCTCTCTCATTGAAAAACAGCGCCTCTGATTCGCACATGGTCATGCACGTACCGCATCCCTCGCAGTTGCTTTCCTCTACCAGCATCCTCTTGTTTGAAACGTCGGGATTATATTCAGACGCCATCTCGCCGTCCATATAGCTCACTATATCGTCTATGTCAGACCGTGAGCCGAAGCCTATCATTACGGAATCTATGCAAGGCTTTGAACATACGAAATCAAGGGCTTTCTGATACGTCACGGTCAGATTGCCGCCGCCGAAAGCCTTCATCGCATATATTCCCTTTCCCTTGCTCTTACACTTTTCTATAGCTGAAAGCATCTCCTCCGCAGTTCCCGCCTCGGAGCCATTTCTTATACCAAGACCGGCATAATTTATCAGCGGAAAGACGACATCACATTCATCGACGTCAGAAATCTGCTCCGTCACATCTACATTGTGGGTCGAAATTCCTATGGCCTTTACCAGTCCCTTGGCTTTGGCGTCATTCAAAGCTTCCCAGGCCCCCTGTCTTTGAGAAAATCCGCCGCTCCTCACCTCATGAAGCAGAAAAATCTCTATCACATCTCTGTCTATGCTCCTGCGAGCCTCTTCTATGGCCGCCGCCATGCCATCATAATCATGGGCCAGGCTCTTTGAGCTTATAACCGGATCGCCTCCCGCTGCGTTTTTTAGCGCTTCTCTTATGTACGGATACGTGTGATAGTACTGCGCCGTGTCGAGAAAATCAATGCCCTTTTCCAGGGCATATTTTACTATATCAGCGCCTTTGTCAAGCGGCAATGAAAGTTGATTGGGGCCTATGGGCATGACGCCCATGCCTATGCGGCTCACTTTCAGCTCTGTACTTCCGAGCTGTATTTTTTTCATTCTAAATTCCTTTCTTTTTCAATTATAATCTTGTATAATTGAATTGTAAACATGGAAATTTAAGGGGGAAAAATATTAGTGTCAAAGGAACTTCACCTTACGCAGGAGCAGGATTTTGAGAAATTCAGGCACGCCTACAGGGCGGCCATCAAGGAAGTCAGAATAAAAATTGAAATTTTAAGCGAAGATTTCGCCGTAAGGCATGACTACAATCCTATCCATCACATGGAGCGAAGGCTCAAGGCTACAGAAAGCATCGAAGAAAAACTGCACAGGCTGGGCAAGGAAGTGAGCATCAAGTCGGCCAGGGAAAACATCCATGACATTGCCGGCATACGCGTGGTCTGCAATTTTATCGACGACGTATATACAGTGGCCGACATGCTGCTGGGTCAAAACGATGTGCGGCTGATAGAAAAAAAAGATTACATAGTCAATCCCAAAGAAACCGGTTACAGAAGTCTGCATCTGGTTGTCTCCGTTCCGGTCTTTCTTCTGGACGGCCGCGAGGAAGTGCCGGTTGAAATCCAGCTGCGCACCGTAGCCATGGATTTCTGGGCCAGCCTCGAACATCAGCTGAGATACAAAAACGAAAAGTATCATTCTTCGATAGTTGACCTTGAGCTCAAGGCATGCGCAGAAATCAACGCAACGCTCGACAAGAGGATGCAGGGGCTCTTCGACGAACTGAACAATATGGAATAGCTGTGTTTCCCTTTCCTGGTCCTTAAGAGAGGCCTTAAGCGCGCACAAAAGCAGGAAGCTGTCATGATCGGCAAGCCGCCTGCTTTTATTTTTTTCTTTTATTTATAATCGTTTTTATCTTTTATCTCGTAACTTCCACGTGGAGCGACTCCATAACGTCGAGGGCTGCCTGCTGCAGCTTATCGTCGTTGCTTCCCACGCATGAAGCGTCTACCATGATAGGTATGTCAGGTATGGCCGCTTTGGCCAGCGCGATGTTGGATATGACGCAGATATTTGTTACTACGCCTACAAATTCCATGCTTTCATAGTCATCCTTATGCTTGTGCAGGTATTCGCACAACTCGTATGAGCCGAACGTAGGCTTTGAGAAAACCAAGTCGGAGGATGATTTTAAGTCTTTGATGCTCCCATATAACTGCCAGCCGTCTTCTCCTTCCAGGCAGTGTTCTATGGGAAGATGCTTTCCCTCCTGGGTATCCATATAGTGGCGGTCATGGGTGTCCATGGTAAAGATAACCTGGCCCTTTTCGCCGAGAGCGTGATACTCCTTTATCTTATCCGCTATAGGTTTTTCCAGCTTTTCAGCGCCCTCAAATCCCAGAGATCCGCAGACAAAGTCATTCTGATAGTCCACGACTATGAGCAGTTTTTTCATAATTTCCCTCCTGTTTTAACATTCTTAAGCGTCATTTTCTTCAGGCAATATGGCCTGCGTCAGTATCCAGTTGGTCCAGTCGATGTAATACTTGGCGTATATATGTGTATTGTCGCTGGTATATTCGGCTTTCAGATTTCCCTTTTCATCGTCGAAAATCTTGTTCACGTCTATATAGAAAATCTTTTTGTTGTCTATAAATTTGGAAATTTCTTCATTCAACTTGTTTATGCGTTCGTTGTTGAAAGTTTTGTCATTGTCGGAACGGGCAGCGGCCACATGAAGATTGGCCTGTATGAACAGGAGTCCGTCAGGGTTTTTCTCTTTCAGCCATTCCACAAGTTCCTTATATTTTCCTATGGTCTGATCCATGTTGTATCCCAGCTCATTGATGCCGAGCATCAGATATATCTTGCCGTAATCTTTCTTGTCCAGCAGCTGCTCCAGCGTGACGCTTCCTACTCCTGCGACCTCTATGCTTTCGTCACGCACTTTGTATGCGTTCATTCCGGTGGTGGCAAAAAAATCCGCTCCCTCAATCTGTCCGTATTCCTTAAGTCCTATAGTCCTTGAGTCACCGATAAAAAGCGCGTCGCTGAAGTACGAGGCGTCAGCTGTGGTAAACTGAGCGTCTTCAGGACTAGGTATCTTATTTTCCGGTTCCTTCGGCTGTTCGGGCTGCTCCGGTTCTTTATTATCTCCCGGTTCCTCCGCTTTATCGTCCGGTGCGTTGGCTTCTATTCCGTCCTCAGGCACTGGAGAAGCTGGCGTCTTATCATCCAAGAACAAAACCTTATAGGCCAGCATCGAAAACACGACCAGGCATGACAGCATCAACAGTATCGAAAAAAAGTATTTAAAGAAATTCTTCATATATTCTCCTAAAATCTAAAGTATAAAAACGGGTCGTTCAATCCTATATACAGCAGATAAACCGAGCCCCAGAATATGGCGAACAATATCACCGCGCCCAGCACGTTTCCCCTTATCTTCTCAAAGAGCTTGGCAGGCCCCGATACGCTAAGCACGGCGCACACAGCCATCAGGATCCCGTACATATCCAGATATTTGCTGAAATCCCCCTCAAATACAGTGCCTCCGCCTATGTTAAGCCCTATGAGCCGTCCTGCATATATGCCCAAGGCTCCCATATCGGTTATGGCAAAGATCATCCATGTGAGCGGGATGAGAAAAATCATGTATATATGCCCTGCGATTTTTACCCTGTCTAAAAATCTCTTTAAGCCTGCCTTTTCAATGGCTATTATTATGAACAGCACTACGCCCCAAAGTATGAAATTCCATCCGGCGCCATGCCAAAATCCTGTCAGGAGCCAAACTACGAAGAGGTTAAAATATACTCTAGGGGCAGAACGCCTGTTGCCGCCAAGCGGGATATACACGTATTCTCTGAACCAGCTTCCCAGCGTCATGTGCCAGCGCCGCCAGAACTCTGTCATGGAAAGAGACTGATACGGATGATCGAAGTTCTGCGGTATGGTAAATCCCATGATGCGTCCAAGCCCTATGGCCATCATTGAATAGCCGTAAAAATCAAAATACAGCTGAAAACTGAAGGCAAAAATGCCCATCCAAGCTACGGGAGTTGAAATGCTCTCAAATCCCACGGCCTGTATATCGCTCCAGAGGCTTCCTATCCTGTTGGCCAGCAGAACTTTCATACCGAGGCCAAGAGTAAAAATGCGCAGTCCCTCGTCAAACTGGGCGAAAGACGATTTACGCCTGATCATCTCTTCTTTTATCTCTCTGTACTTTACTATCGGTCCTGCGATAAGCTGCGGGAACATAGTAAGATAAGCGCCGAAATTGGCGAACGATCTTTCTGCCTGGATTTCCCTGCGGTATACGTCCATGAGGTACGAAATACTCTGGAACGTATAGAAGCTTATTCCCACGGGAAGCAGCAGATTCCAGGGCTCGAGCAGTTCTCCGCTGCCGCCGAAATTTTCTGAAAGTATGTTGATATTTTCAAAGATGAAATCTGAATATTTGAATACGCACAGCCATGCAAGATTGTACACTATGCCTATGGTCAAAGGAAGCTTGCCGGAGCCGCGGCTTCTCTCTATAGCCTTTCCCATCAGAAAATTCACCAGCACCGCCATGAGAAGAAGCAAAATATACTGGGGCTTGTCCAGCGTTCCGTAAGCATAGAAGCCTACGCTTCCTACAAAAATCCAAAAATTCCTCCAAATTTTAGGCAATACAAAATATATTACAAGAAATACAGGTAAAAATATAAATATAAATTCTAAACTGCTGAATACCATTAAAAATTATGTTCCCCCAAAAGTTTTTTCAAAACACCGCGTCTATGTTAAATTCTCATCCTCCAACATTCTGTAGCCGACGCCCAGTTCCGTAAAGATATACTTAGGTTCTCCCGGAGTCGCTTCTATCTTACGCCTTATATTGGCCATATTGACTCTCAGGATCCTGTTGTTGTCGTCGGCATATGGCCCCCAAACTTCATTGATGAGCGTATCATAAGTAATGACCTTGCCTGAATTTTTCGCCAGCATGGAGACGATCTTGTATTCCACTCTCGTAAGATGAACTTCTCTGTTATCGATGGTCACGCGGCGCTTATCAAAGTCAACCACCATTCCTCCTGCTGAATAAGGTCTGTTGTTGTTTATATGGTCGTCCAATATCTTGTTGCTGTGTCTTATGGCTGTCCTTATCCTGGCCAGAAGTTCAAAAGTTCCGAAAGGCTTCGTTATATAGTCATCGGCTCCCACATCTAAAGCTCCGACTTTCTCATTTTCCTGATTTCTGGCGGATATTACAATTATGGGCACGCTGGACCACTTGCGCGTCTCTTTTATTATATCTATACCGTCCATATCAGGCAATCCCAAATCGAGCAGCACCAAATCCGGCAGCGATGAAGTCATGAATGCCAAGCCCTCTTTGCCTGTGGACGCTGTAATCGTCTTGTAGTCATTGGAAGTCAAAGTTTTCGCGATAAAATCGCATATACTCTTTTCATCCTCTATTATGAGGATTGATATTTTCTGCGCCATTTATAATTATTCCTCCGTTTCTTTTGGCAGAGAAAAGATGAACATGCTCCCTTCCCCGTGATTCTTTGCTTCGATCTTTCCCCCGTGAGCCAGTACTATCGTCTTGCATATAGAAAGACCTATGCCCATGCCTTTGCTTCCGTCGGGCCCCGATTCTTTCTTGTAGGCTCCCTCTCCGTCAAAGATGCTTTCTATCCTGCTCTGTTCGATTCCAATTCCATAATCTTTAACTGAAAACAGCACGCTGTCCTCATCTTCAACGACTGCCACCTCAAGCGGCTTAACACTTTTTGCATGCATCTGCGCATTTTGAAGTATGTTTATGAGAACCTGCTCCACGAGCATTGCGTCCATCATCACCATCACCGGTTCATCCGGCAGCATGACTTTGACATGGGTCTCAGGAAATCTCTTCTTAAACTTTACTATTGCCGATGAGACCACGTCGTCCACATCCTCCAGCGTTTTGTTTACTCTGGCAGTCTCGTTGTTTATACGAGTTACCATAAGAAGGTTTTCTACCATGTTCAATAGCCAGTTGGCATCTGTCGCTATGTTTTCAACTATAGCTCTTTTTTCCTCGCCGCTGAGTTCTTCTTCCATGTCCAGATAAGAATTGCTGTTACCTATTATTCCCGTCAGAGGAGTCCTTATGTCGTGGGAAACGGCACGTAGCAGATTGGCACGCATCTTTTCTTTCTGAGCCTCGACCAGCTCTTTTTCCTGCATTGCCAGTATTTTCGCCTGCTTTTTCATTTTAGTGGTCAGCGCCGACGTTGCGATGGAAACACCCAGCATGGCGCCGAACGTGATCGGATACCCTTCCAGCGTGAGATTGAAGTTGTTGAAAGGATATGTAAACAAAAAGTTTACGGTCAGCACGCTCAAAACGGCGTAAAAAAATCCGAAAATATATCCGGACGTATATCTGGCAACCAAAAAGCTTCCCAGAATGTAGAACATTGTTATGTTGAGATCGGGATTTTGAACAGCTCCTCTGAATATCAGGGCTATGATCGTGATCAAGATGTATATAGCCATGAAAACAAGGCAGTTGAGCTGGTGATTCTTTACAAAGTCATCGTTGTACGGAGATGAAAGGCCTATTTTTTCTCTGATTTTTTTAATTCTTTCTTTCACCTTCCGACTCCTCCCCAAACTAATATATATCACCTTATCGTTAAAATGCCGCTAAAAATATTTTCTACATCTATAATAAAGAAATATTGATGTTTTTTCAAGGTAATTTCACACAGAAATACTCTTTTTCATAGAATAAAAATATAATTACAAAAAAGAAGGGAGTATTATCTTGATTAGAGATCCTTATATCGGCATGCCTATAATAATCGACACAGATTCCGAAAATTCTTGCGGATGCGGCTGTGGCGGCAATACGGGCGGCGGCAATACGGGCGGCAGTAATCCAGGCGGCGGCTCGGGAGATATGCCCGGCGGAGATATGCCTGGCACTATGCCGGGAGGAACGTTTGACAACATGTATCTGGGAGACCTTCCTCTGGCTATGTGTTACGTTCCGATGCAGCAGTGGAATACGACTTACCCACTGGATAAAGGCCTGGAGAGGGGCACAATTTTCCCGGAACTTGATCTGCCGTTCAAGGGAGGTGCAGCCAGATGAGCAGAGAAGAATTGATGCATATGATACAGCAGGCAGGCTTCGCCCTGACAGACGCCAATCTTTTTCTCGATTCGCATCCTCAGAATGAGATGGCACTAGACTATTTCGCAGACGTGCAGAGGCAATACACTCAGCTCCAGACTGAATATGAACTCATGTACGGCCCGCTTACGGCTTTTGATACTAATACTGAGCAAGGCTGGACCTGGATTCAGGCTCCTTGGCCTTGGGAACTGGAGGCGTAACCCATGTGGATGTATGAAAGACGACTGGAATATCCTATTAAAATAAAAAATCCTAATCCGGCTCTTGCAAAGTTTATTATAAGCCAATACGGAGGTCCCCATGGTGAACTCGGCGCTTCGCTGCGCTATCTGTCCCAGCGAGTGTCGATGCCTTTCCGCCAGGTGGCCGGAATTCTAAACGATATCGGTACGGAAGAATGCGTACATATATGTTGGAAATGTAATTATATATAATAAAAACAGGGTTCCAGAACCCTGTTTTGTTATATTGCTCATGTAATTGCAAATATTATTTTTTAGTTTTCTTTAGGAGTAACTACTACAGGAGGTAATATTACAGGCGGCTGGCCAAAAGACGAGGTTATCTCCGCAATCAACAATGAGGTTCTACTTATTAGATTTTCTAGCACGAAACCTCCATTTTCTTTAAATTCTTTTGCTAAATCAATTTCTCTCCATTTATAGTCTTCTTTTTTCTCTTTTTTAAATTTAAGTATAGCTCCATATATTACAGTCAATTTAAATATCTCTTCTGGGTCAAATTTTATGGTTCGACTAACAGTTAATTTTACTATATCTTCATTAACATTGGCTTCTATTCTATCAATACAATTTAACATGTGTTTTGGAGCCTGGACGCCAATTTCAATTCTATTATATGAAATTTTGTCTAGGTAAAACTCCTGTTGTTCTTCAAAATAGTCCGCTAAATTCTTAATCATGAGTTAATTATCTCCTTATCAATCTTAACTTCGTCATTTTTAAAAAATGAAAAAATATTGTTATTCATATCTATTAGCTTTCTATCGTATTTATACGTTGATTCATTTTTCATGCCCTCAATTAACACAGGAAGATTATTCCTTAAATATTCTCCCATTTCATTTCCATTTGAAACAAACATTTCTATCGCCTTTTCAACACATGAGTTTAGTGAATCTCCGCTTTTACTTGCTTCATTAGCCAATTTCTTGTGTAATTCTGGATCTATACGCACATTAAAAGTCCCTTTATACTCCTTTTCAGGATTTTTTCCTACTTCTTTACAAAATTCTAAATAATCATCTACAGCAGCACGGAATTCTTTTTCTATACCTTTAATATCTTCACACTCAAAATCCACCAAGTCATTTATTCCCTCTATTTTACCCCTTAAAACACAGTCATTAGCATTGAATTCTATTTTTGTATGATATCCTTTGTACTCAAGTATATTATTCCCTTTCATCTCCTATATCTCTCCTAAATCAAACAGAAAATCAGCCAAAGCTTCAACTGCACCACTTGACATAATATTTCCAGGGTGTGGCTTGTGCAATAAGATCATTTTATTGTCTAGCTCTCTATAAAATTTTATTCTTGAGCCAGATGTTTTCCTTTTAGTATATTCCCTAAATCCCAACTGCATTAGTAAACTTTTTGCTTCGTTATAAGTATAATCTTTAGGTTTCGACCTTATTCTTTCTTTAGCTTTATCCAGTCTGCTCATTATACAACATTCCCGCCAATGCAACTATTATATAGTTGCATTATACTCAATTTGTCTCGTATTGTCAACTTCATACTATTTTGTTTTTAAAAATGACGGGGCTATTTGCCCCGCCATTAACTAAATATTCTCTTTCGCTTCCCGTATAGCCTGCATGTGTTCCCGGTGTTCAGTGTGTAGTTTGCCAAGGTTAACCTCAAGCTTGTCCACTCTCTTTTCTATGTCTTTCAACTTTTCGATGTTTGCTGAATTTTGTTTTTTCATATCAGCCATATCCTCTTGCAGTCGGTCAAGCTTTTTCGCCGTAGAATCAGTAGATTTTACGATCATATCTAGCTTCACATTGACTTCCGTGCTGTGTCTTGTTTCTTCGACGGCTCTTTCAATGTCCTCGGTTTTGACTTTTTTATTTGCCACATAAATTGAAACCATGACGCCCATCGCTGCGATAATCAGACTAATGACCGCTGGATCTATCATATAATCACCTCCCCTATGATATAAGTTTCAGAAATGTATTTCTTCCTGCTATTCCGTCAACCGCAAGACTATTTCCCGCCTGATAATTCCTTACAGCTTTTTCGCAAGCCTTTCCTAACTCACCTGGCATCTCAACTCCATGCGGATTGTACCCGTTCATGAGGAGCAGCACTTCGAGCGCTGTCACCATATACTGAGTTTCTCCGTAACGAACAGTATGCTGTCCCAAGGCTGCCTTGGTTTTGCTTCCAGCTTCTCCGTCTATTACAAGTCCAGCATTGTAATCCTTATTCATCGCCCACTGCAAAATCTTGACTCCGTTCGCCTTGGTCTTTGAACCATATTCTCCGTCCTCCGGGATATTCGTTCCCAGTATGATATTGGAGATTGCTTGTCCTGCCTTTACGGCTTCTGAAACAGTTAAACCTTTATTCGCGTCATATACTGATACAATCGTTCTTTTTAGCTTTTCAGCTGGTTTTGACGGTGTATTTGTAGTCTCAGCTGTTTCTTTATTCGCGATCCCAAAATAGTCACATATACCTTTGGCCAGAGCTTTCCCAACCATATCAGAATTGTGAATAAATTCGTCGCAGTCTTTCTGATTGGTGTGGAAACCGAGTTCACAGTACATCGTCTTGGCTTTTGGGCTCTTTACTTCGATGAGCTCAGGCCGGACGGAAAAATGGGTCTTCAGCTTGCCTGGATATATTTCCTCTAAGCATGGCGCCACTGCATTGAAAATTTTGCGATATACCGCGTTGTCTTCCCAGAACATCAGCATGAGATATCTTGCTGAGGCGCCTGCTGCATTCGTATGTATTGGAACATATAAATCAGCTCCGAAGTTATTTGCTTCTCTGCTTCTTGCGCCGTTCATTACACCTGTATCAGCTGCTGCTATTTTCACCTCTATCCCAGAAGCTTTGAGATATTTAGCGCAGCTTTCCGCTATAGGCCTTGTGTGTTTATCTTCGTAGCAGCCTGCTTTCAGGCATTTATTTTGATTTACTCCGTGATTAGATGGTGATAAATATACTTTTGGCATTTCCTACTCCTCCTCTATTGTTTCTATGGTTACTTCCGGCAACCCGGCGACTGATGTCAATATGGAAAGCACTCCTGCCAGCATTGCTGCTGATACTACCATCTTCCAGTCTACCTCCGAGATTACTGCCGCCGTTCCTATCATGGCGACTGCAGACTGCGCTATCGTCTTGATTGCCCTCACTGCGGCTGCTTTCAGCCATGTTTTCCAGTTTCTTTTCATAATTGTCCTCCTTTTTTCTCATAAAAAATGACAACCCTGCTTGGATTGTCATAATTGGCTTGATTTTATTTTTTTTCTATGATATATTGGTGTCAAGAGGAAACCGCTAAAAACGGTTAACCGTCAGTAGCTAAAATAGCCGCCTAAAGGTTCGCAGCCGCGGCGGTTATTTTTTTATGTAAATGGTTATTCTGAATTTCTTAAAAGAAATAGTGATTCTCACCATGTTACCACCTTCCTTTAAATCCAAAATCCCTTTTGAATTTTGGAAGGTCAACCGCTTTCGCTCGTCCTCTTGACTATTTTAGTATATCACATTTCTTTAATTTATTCTACCGATACTTCCAGCTTCTCTAATCTTTCGCTGAGCTTCTCTATTGTCTTCTGCTGTTTTTGAATCATTTTGACCAATAGCGGAATAATCTCCGTATAATTCAGTCCCCATGACAATTTTTCATCGTCGATTTCTTCTCCGTGATACGGTTTTTCAACTCGCTCCGTTACTGTCTCAGCTTCGCCTTGTTCATTTTCTCTTTCTACAAGTTCCTCTTCTACAACCGATGCCTGCACCATAGCCATATCACCAATATTTAGGTCATTTATAACTTTTGCTACGTCTTGAGCGCCAAAGCCTAAATGGATTCTCTTCCCACCGTCATATTCGCCGTTTCTTTTATATGCTATAGGTCTGAGATTCATGATAAATTCTTCCTCTTTAAAATCGAACTCCTCGATTACATCCTTTTCCTTCAAATCCGAAGCTGTAATGGAATTCGTAAAAAACGCTGTATTCCAACGATATCCGGCTGAGCCCAAATAACATGTACCATTTACAAACGGCCTAAGTATTGTTCTCATTCCGTCAGACTGCTCTCTGAATAAATCTATAATATGACTTTTGTTGGTCGATAAATTGTTAGCACGCATATATAAATGTCCTATACCATAAAAACATACGTCATTATCGCTTGTATATATCGTCTTATTTTCTGCCCCGCTTGTTGTGCGCACCCATAAGCCGTCGCCGTTTTCAGCTGCGAACCCCCTTGCATAAACATATTTAAATCTGTTACTTATAGATCCTATATCATAAGTATCGTTAGCTCGAGGAGATATTATATTTGCAGATATATTTGCCACATTCAACCCCGCAAGCCCGCCAGCTCCATTGCCTAGGTTATATACGGAAATATTTCCATTCGTCCCGCCTACAGTCCTATAGTTCAGCCAAATATCACCTGAATATGCGCTTGGAACCATAGTTATTTTATTTCCAGAATGCACGAAATCATTTGTTGCCTTTAGGTTCGCTTTAGAACTAATTATCTTTTTTAAAATGGTTACAATTGACTTGCCCATTTATCTTCCTCCTATTTTGTTCGCTTCCAAAAATACACAGTTATGTACGGCTGGAGGTTATTATGTGCACCGCCGCCACCTGTTGTAGCAGTAGTTGAACTGTCATGCAGATAGCTCCACCCACTCTCGACATTCGCTCCATAGACAGTTTTTCAATTCGATGTAGCGCTTCCTACTGAAATTTTACCGCTTTTTCCATCGACAATATCTAATTCCGTAAAATGAATTGTGCTGTCACCGTTGACCGCCGAGTGGCTATGTGATGGTATTTGCGTTGTTGTCAATGTATGCGTCTTCGCTCCGCCGGTTTTCTCTATGGTGTTAAATTCTGTCTCGGCAGAGTTATATCCTACCAATGTTTTTCCTGCCGCAAATCTAACCCACGTCTGCGTCTTAAAAAATTTATTCGGGTCATATTTTGAATTAATAGATGTTATTACCGACCCTATTGGATAAATCCAGTCAATAAGTCTAGCTCCCCCCGAGGAGAGAAATGAGTTCATCATATTCTTCTTCGGTTATGGTGTAATCTACATTGCCTACATAAAATCCCTCTGTCTCTGCCTCTCCAAATAGTTTTACTCCTTTCCCTCCTGCGAGAAAAGACATCGCTATAACTCCTGTAGTCACTTCCTTTTCCGCCGTGTTTATTTTATCAGCCAGTTCCGCCACAAACTCATACGTTTCGTCCACAACTGTATTGTTTATAATCGTACTCACTGTAAACGTCCAGTCGGAAGTAGTCAAGGTTTTGCTCTGATAAGCCGCTGCCGTTGATTTTTTCCATTTCAGCGTCAGACTTCTGCTGTTCTGCCCATCTACACTGGCCACCTTGCCGCCTATCGTCACTTTCGTATACGTCCCTTGTGGATTCGCTGTGCCATCGGCGTTACACTGAAGATATGTCAGCGATGTAATTGTAGGGGGGGCTATATGGCAATACCGAAATACTTACTGTCTTGCTGGCAGAGCGATTCCTCGAATCCTTGACCGTCGTTGTTATAGAAAGCGTTCCTGATGAATTTATCACATTTGATGTGAAGCTGGCCGAGTTGTATGTAACGCCGTCTACCGGTGTGCTGTATGATTTTATGGTCGAGCTATAAGCGCCGGAGGCAGATGCCGAAATATTGAGTCTCGATAAGCCCTGAACGTATCTACTTCCAAAGGCAGATGTAACTTTCGATACGGCCTCAGATACGGAAAGTGCACTCACAGAAGGCTGGAACTCTGAGGTAGTAGGAATTGTGATATCTAAACCAACCTGCTTGCTTCCTATCATACTGCTTCCATTGTACGTGTCAGCCGCTATTGTTATTTTTCCAGTACTGCCTCCTGTAAAGCTGTTTGCTATCGTTTTCGGTACTGTCCATGAGTATGAAGTTCCCACTCCGGAGGCAATGAGAACCCAAGAACCGGAGCCTATCTTGTAATACAGTTTATGCGTAAATGAGCTTGACGCTCTCGGAGTACTTATCGTTACTGCGCTTCCTAAACTAGCTGTACTTGGAGACACTGAAGGTGTCGTTGCTCTTGGTATAGTCGTGCCGGTAAATGTGCCGCTCACACTTGCGCTTCCAAGCTGTACCCCTGAGCTAAACGATGCCGAGCATGAAAGGGAAAGCGAGCCGTTCGCGCTATGTGTCTGTGTGAATGAGCCTGAAGCTATAGTCTTTGAGCTTCCTTTGCTTACTCCTCTGACATCAAATGACGTTCCTGAATATCTCTTTGTCCCTCCTATGGTCACGCTGATACTTGCGCCTCCATTGCTCCATGAAGGAGATGCCACAAGCATTTTCACTTTTAGTGACCATGAAATCTTTCCGGCATTTGTTGCGGCAGACGTTCCCGACTCGCTTACTTCAAGAACAAGCTGTGCCCAGCCGGAACTGAAATTTTTCGTAAATGTCGCCATATTTCCTCCTATCCCAGATAAACCAGATTAAGGTTGTATCCGTTTCCGTATTTTTCGCCTTTTCGCCATGCCCAGTTTTCATGGAGCTTTAATTGATTCTCAACCGCGATGTTGCGCACTTCCAAAACTTCGTTGGTAAAACGTGCAACAGTTACTCCATTATATCTGAACTCAAGGGCATTATTTGTATACACCGAGACTATTGGTGAGTCTGACTTCCCTATGATTATTTCACCGTTTTCAAGACGTATAAACTGGTTCTGTTCTACTATGGTTTCTCCAGTTTCTGTTATCTGCTGTTGCAACTGTTCAAACCGTATTTCTATGGCTCCGGCGTTTTGCTCGATTTGAGTAGACATTTGCTCAATCAGATCTTCTGCCTGTTCTTTTGAAAAATATCCTTCGGTTACTGTCGATAATATATATTCTTCGGTTTGCTCTAGGCTTGAGGCCATTTCCTTTTGCGTTTGCTCAATATTTTTTTGAGCCTCATCTGCCACTTTATTTGCTGAATTTATAGCGCTTGCCAGTATTGCCGGCGTCTCTGTCATAGAATCATCTGACCACGTGATAACTTCCCTTGTCCATAAAAAAAGGCCGGATTCCCATGATGGCATATCTGTTGCCCAGCTTCCGTCTAGCAATTCAGTGTCCGATGACGACAAGTAATATTGTATCTCTTTCTCTTTTATTCCTAATCCAGTTTCTCCTTTTGCGCCAGTAAGACATGTTACCGCCATTACGGTTTCTGTCCCAGAGCCGCTCGTGCTTATGGCCTTTTGCCATATATACTTGCCGTCCTCCCAAGCCGGATAGCTCTCAGACCAACCCTCGGTCGGTGCTTCCTCAGGGCTTTCCGTCTTTGCATACATAAATTTAATGTTTGCTATTGTCTCTGTTTTTTGAGAATATGTGCTTGATACTTCGGTTTTAAAACTATCTATTGTCTGTTCAAGCTGAGAGTATTTAGTGCTCATTTCTGTCGTGGTTGCTAGGCCTTCTGTTGCTTCTTCTATATCTTGCTGCCATATTTTGCTCTCGATTTCTCCTTGTATGACTCCTATCTGAGTCCCTTGAGAAGAAATACTTTCTTCCAGCTCTGATATTTCCGTTGTAATTGTGTTAAAAGCTACGCTAAGCCTCTGTCCCTCGTCATCTATCGAGATCTGAGTTGCTTTTATAACGTTGGTGCTTTCGTTTATTTCAGAAAACAGCGAGTCTATATCAAGTTTTCCTGCTGAAATATTCGCATTGCCAGCGACCATATCATCTACAATTATCGGACTTTTTATCGCGTCTTTGTGGATTCCTGTTGCGTCAAACATGATCTTTCCGTCCGCGTCGAGAATATAGATGTTATAATCGTCATTTGCATCTTTCCCTATCTGAACTCTGGTTCTATCCGCATCTTTAATTAAAATCGTATCCCCGGTGATATTTAATCTGCCGCTCTCAGAGCAGACGGTTACTTTATTAGTGTTAAGCTGCCCAGAGGTGATTTTATCAGCTACCAAAGAGACAATCTTTGCACTGTCTATCGTTGCGTCAGATATAAGCGCTATGACTGCGTCCGCAAATTCTGTCTGCAGAACGCTTCCGGTCGCACTGCCAAACATCAGCGTAGATATGTCTGCCACATCTGCGCTTACAATGCCAATATCAGCTTCTGCCGCAGTAAGTCTTTCTTTTACTGAGACGTTTTCCGCCTGCAGCTCTCCTATATCCGCCTCAATAGCCGTAAGCTCTTCTGTCTCAATTTTTTCTATGTCCGCCTCAGCTGCCGTAAGCCGTCCCGTTATGTTTGCAACGTCGCCTTGGAGCACTACTACTTTTCCGTCAACTGTGTTGATTTTCTCTGTATAGCTTGTAGCTATGACAAAATCGCCGTCCTCATATTGCTCTGTTTCCGTCTTCGGATTCTGACAGATATATATTTCAGAATTTTCGTCAAACCACAAATCCCCCTCATCATAAGGGGGATTTGGTTTGCTTATAAATACTCTTCTCTTGTCGTCAGCTGTATCCTGCGCTGCTTCTGCTATTGCCAGTGCGACGGATAAATCCTGGTCCTGTATCTTTACCCAGCCATAATATCCGTTGTCTTCGCTGAAGCCGTATGAATACCCTGTGTCTCTGTCATAATATAGGTCGCCTACATGGCTTTGATAGTCTTCAGGATTCCATTCTGATGCCGGGTAATTCGCAAGGCTAGGCATGCCGCTTCCGAACCAGATTTCTGCCTTGTCATCAATTTTATCTTGAAGTTTCATAAACTCCTCAAGCGATGTATTTATGAAATCGTTGAGAGTCTGATTCGTTTTTGTTACGCCTATCCGCGCCTGCTCCGTCGCTTTTCTTATATCTGCTAGACCTAATTTGCGTTCGAGGTCTTGAGCGGTCCTCACTCCGCTTATATCACGCTTGCTATTCATAACTCATTACCACCTCACATTCCCCTCGCTGTCGACTGTAAATTCCATTGCTTCCAAAGCTTCCTTGATATCGTTATAGCTTAGATATTGCTGACTGTTTAAATATTCGACAATTTCGTAATTATATGTGTCGTCTGATGGATACTGCATCTTATATAAAATTAGCTTTGAGCCATAGCTTGTATTTAAGCTATTTATGTAATTCACAATCTTTGCTTTCTTGGTTCCGCTTATACTCTTTCCATTGCTGTCCCTGTCAGCTTTGAAACTACTGATTTCTTCTCTATACTTTTTGTAAGAACTATAGCCGCCGACGGTCTTCGATATTGAATATTCGCCCGGGTTTTTAGTTGCAAAATCAAATTCCTCAAAGCTTCCGTAATCTTCATATCCGTCAAGGTCCACTTTCTCTTTTCTGTCTAAAACATTATTCGCCAAAAGATTCTTCTTGCTTACCGGCAAATCTAAGCTGCTTATGTAATCGACCTTTTCCGGCTTAGTGTCTCTTTTTTTGATCTCGTCTTTATATTTCCAGTAATCGCCGATAGGTATATTCAATTCTTTGTATTCTTCTATATCTTTTGTTTTAAGAGGTATACGCTCTTCATCAAAGTATTCTCTTGCATTTTTGTTGGCGTATTGCCCGAAGAGGCCTGCCTGTATCCTGTTCATTACCGTATCTTCTACCGGGTATCTTAAATTGCCGCTGTTAGTGTATGAGCCTTTGACCGGAAGGTCTTCGTCGAACATCTTTAAGCCTTGGTACGTTTTTTTAATCTGGCCATACCCTGCGGGCAATAGATATGGTGATGCTTCTAAAAGAGTCTTTAGCCTCGACTTTTCATTTCCATACGAATCTTTTCCAGTTACGAGTTCTTCTACAGGTAGCATAGAGGATATCGGAATACGTCCTCCCGTCAATGTACTCGTATAGGGTAAATCTTCCAAAAGTTCAAAGAAAGCTTGCTCCAAGTTATCTTTAAATGTGTCTTCTGAGTCTTCGTCGTCTCCAATTCCCAGCATCGTCATCAAGACAGATATAATGTCAAACGCGGGATTATATCCGGTCACAGCTTCAAAGGCTTTTCCGAACAGATGTTGGAATACTGCCAGCTGAGCCAATGTAGATGTTATTTTAGCCGCTTTTATGGAATTTCTTTTCTTTGCACTTGAAATGCTCTCTGTATCAATTTCAGCTTCCTTTACAGTATCATACAGCATGCTGTCGAGCTGGTTTCTTACTTCAAGCTGAAACTTTGCGAAAATATTCATTACTTTTGAATTATATAGCTGCGGCATCTGTCCCAGCGACCTGTCTCCCAAAAGCTTTGCTGCCCATTTTCCGGCTTGCTCATGCGCGTCCGCTTCAGACATGCCCCTGCGTATATATTCATTATATTTTCCTCGAACAACAAACTCCGTTGTAATATCGTCTACAGCCTGCATCATGACATAGCCTCGATCAGTGGCTTTTTGCCAAGGCGTACGATAAAATGAACTCGAGCCTTTTCTTCTGACTATGAAATCATTCTGCTCGGCGAAGCCATCATCTTCACCTCTGAGGTTATTTAATTTATTGGACGCTGTTTGAGCAAAGGCTTTTATTGCATCAGCCTTAGGCATTTTAGAAATTCCTTGCACTCCGGCAACGAGGTTTGTTAATGCAGATGAAATATTATATCCTACCGCGTTTCTTCCGGCTTGTTTATCAAAGAAATTTAGCACTGCAAGACCTTTTCGCCCGAAAATTGACTCAAATCCTCTGTCTAGAGCCGCTGTTTTGCCGGCGAGAATATTCGCCTGTTCATTTATGAATCTTGCAAAGGTGGACAAGTGCCCGTCATATACACGCTTTATTTGTTCTTCTTGTTGTTTCCTGTCAAGTTCATCAAGGTTTTCAAGTCCCTTTGCCTGCCCATAAGTATCAGCTATATGCTTCCATATCGCCCTCAGCGTCTGTATGTCGTCAATATGGTAGATCTGGCGGCCTGCTGCAAAAGCATACCTTTCCATTCCCCTTAGTGCGCCGTATGTTGTTCTTATTCCTGTTCTGCGATTGGCTGAGGCGAAATATGGCTGTCCCGGTCTTAACCCTGCCGTTATCCCATTTAAATCAGACGGTAAATCTTTCAATTTAATGTCGTTAATGTTAAATGGTATTCCTATCTTTGAAAAAGTATCTTCCATCGCGTGGAAATGTAAAAAATAATTTTCTCTTTTAGGAATTTCCGGGTACGCGTTTCGTTTTCTCGTTTCATTTATCATTCTGAGCGTGTTATCATAAAACGCTCTCACTTCTGGATCCCTTGCAAGTTTTTTAATATTTTCCTGCGTTTGTTCGTCTGGGAAGTCTTTGGCCAGTTCCTCATCACCATACCTAACATATTCTTGTTTCTTATTGACGTAGAAACCCTCTGCATACATCTGCACCGCCGCGTCCTCTTTGGAACCGGGTTTTATATTGTATTTCTCGCTAAGGCGAGGAAGCAATCCGGTTTTTTTACCTGTTATAGTATTGAGCCACCTTACACATTTACTTTCATTTTCGGCTTCCTTGTTTATAGTCAAATCATTTATTATCTGACCGGCTTTATATCCGAAAGTCTTTTCTATAAACCTTTGTGGCGTGTTATCGACAGAAGAAAACGTCGTCTTACTTTTTGCATTTGAGAAAACCTCGTCAATATCATATCCGTTGTTTTCAAATTCTTTCCTTATTCCCTCAAAAAGCTCATCTTGTACTTCTGCTCGAGTCTTTTTTCTCTGCGGTATGCTAAAAAACCTGTCATAGATTTCTGCTCCGACTTCTTCCGCATCTGGAGTATCTTCTATTTGATAACTTCTCTGAAGACTTGACATGATATTTTCCAATTCTTCTGGCATTGCTTTAGGGTCCATGTCGATATCGAATATATCAGGATAAAGTTCTGACCAATCTTCCCACACGGCCTCAAGGCTTGTTCCATCTTTTGAAAGAATGATCTTCCCCATCATATTTTTTCTATATTCATTATAACTTCCATATTTTGCTTCAACTTCTGTCTTCTGTTCAGAATCCAATTTAACTTTTGTTTGTCTTAACAGTCCAAGAACTTCATTTGCTTCGTCTGTACGCACTTTTTTACTTTTTATATTTTCTACGATTCGCTGACCTATGTCAGTAGATATTCTTGCAATTTCTTCTTCATTGTATTTTCCCTCATGTATTCCCTTGTATAACCTAGCTATATCTTTCGTCGGGTCATATTTGCTGCCGTATAATCGTTTAATTTCTCTGGAGGTGCTGCCAATAGCTGAACGCAGTAACGGCCGCTGCTTTTCCTCTCCTCGCGGCTGCGTGTTTACGTATTCTGTAATCTTTTCTGTAGCCTTAACCGGCGCAATGTCTCCGCTCATTTCAGTAGTTTTCGGCTTTATATCTTTCCTGACAGGCGCAATATCCTCCATGACAGTAGCTGCATTTTCCGTTTTGCTTCCAGCCTCCGGCAATATATCCCCGCGGACAGGAGCGATGTCGTCACCCGTCTTTCTGTTTTTTACAAGAACATCTTTGCCGTAGATTGCCCAGCCTTTTACCGGAGCTATATCCTCGCCTCGTTTGCTTAGATGATACTTTATATCTTCCGGGGAATATTTCTGATTTTCCTGCGTATCATAGTTATATATCTTGACATCTTTTATGAGGTCAGGTATAGTAATAGTAGAAGGCGACCCAATGGAAGCGGAAAGCATTTGCTCAGCCGCTTGGGCGTCTTCTTTATTTTCTATCACTTCCACTCTGACTACATATAAAACATCGTATTTTTCACCACTTCGTGCCGTTATCAATGCTCGCTGCGCCTTGTTGTTCATATAGATAGGTGCGACGAAATAATGAAATTCCTCTCCATTGTTTTTTTTCTGATTCTCGTGCGTATCAAGATATACGGCATTTTCAAAAAGTTCAGGTAAATATGCTGCTGCGTTTAGGTTCTCAATATAATTATGACTTTTGCTCCAAGGATTAAACCTTTTTGTGGGATTCAGAATCTTTCCAATTGTTCTGCGATTTATATCCGCCTTGTATCCTGTCGCCTTGTTCTCATATGTTCCCCTTGGGAGATTCTTTACTCTGTCCTGTAACTCAGCTAATGCAATTTTGTTGTTCTTCTGTACTGTTATGTAACTGTTGTTTACTACGTACGGGATTTCTGTGTCCTCTGTGATGTTTTTGTTTCTAAGAGAAAAGCGTATATCTTCCGGCGTATATTCCTGATTTTCCTGCGTATCATAGTTATATATCTTGACATCTTTTATGAGGTCGGGTATAGTGATAGTAGACGGAGTTGCGCCCAAAGTAGGAGGCATTTGACCTGCTGCCATGCGGACTCCGTCTTTTAATGGTAGTATCTCAGTTTCCACGATATACAGTGTGTCTGATTTTTCTTTTTCTCTTGCTACAATTCTGACTCGGTATTCTTCCCCATTCATGTAAATAGGAGCAATAAAGTGATGGTATCCTAATATCTCTTTGCCTGTATTTTTACTTTTTTGGTTTTCTTTCGTGTCTACATACACAGCATTTTTAAAAAGCTCCGGCAATTGAGTTGCGGCATTGAGATTATTTATATATTTTTTACTCCACTTTACATGTCCATTGTTGTTGGTTGGGTTTAATATCTTCCCTATTGTTGTACGATTTATATCCGCCTTGTACCCTGTCGCCTTATTCTCATATGTTCCCCTTGGGAGATTCTTTACTCTGTCCTGTAACTCAGCTAATGCTATATTGTTGTTCTTCTGCACTGTTATGTATTGATTGTTTACTACGTATGGTATTTCTGTGTCCTCTGTGATGTTTTTGTTTCTAAGAGAAAAGCGTATATCTTCTGACGTATATTCCTGATTTTCTTGCGTATCATAGTTATATATCTTGACATCTTTTATGAGGTCAGGTATAGTTATGGTAGAAGAGGTCGTCAAGAGATTACCATTCATATTGTTTGGTAATGCGGCCTCTTCTTTATTTTGCATTATTTCAGTATCTACAATGTATAAGATATTTGAATTTTCTTTTTCCCTCGCGGTTATCATCACTCTATAGTTATTGCCGTTCATGGTAATAGGCGCTACAAAATGATGAAAACCTTTTATTTCCTTATTTGCATTTTTACTCTTCTGATTTTCTTTCGTGTCTATATATACAGCATTTTTAAAAAGCTCCGGCAATTGTGTTGCTGCATTTAAATTATCTGTATAATTCTTTCCCCACGGATTAAAACTAGGCTTTGGTTTTAAAATCTTTCCAATTGTTTTACTGTTTATATCCGCCTTGTATCCTGTCGCCTTGTTCTCATATGTTCCCCTTGGGAGATTCTTTACTCTGTCCTGTAACTCAGCTAATGCAATTTTGTTGTTCTTCTGTACTGTTATGTAACTGTTGTTTACTACGTACGGGATTTCTGTGTCCTCTGTGATGTTTTTGTTTCTAAGAGAAAAGCGTATATCTTCCGGCGTATATTCCTGATTTTCCTGCGTATCATAGTTATATATCTTGACATCTTTTATGAGGTCAGGTATAGTTATAGTAGAAGATGCCTCCGTAAATTGGGAACCAATCGAAGAAGTTGCCACTTGAGGCATCTTCTTTTCTGTTGGCATAACCTCAACTCGGAGGACATATAGCGTGTTCGAGTTTTCCTTTTCTCTCGCGGTAATAAGAGCTCTATAATCCTCTCCTTTCATTCTTAGAGGCGCAACAAAATGATGAAATCCTTTTATCTCTTTGTTTGCGTTTTTACTTTTTTGATTTTCTATAGTATCCACATACACTGCATTCTCAAATAACTCTGGCAAATTCAATATCGCATTGAGGTTATTTACATAATTTGTTCCATATTCATTAAATTTCTTATGTGTAGGCTTTAATGCTTTGTTTATTGTATTTGAGTTTATGTTCGCCTTATATCCTGTCGCCTTATTCTCATATGTTCCCCTTGGGAGATTCTTTACTCTGTCCTGTAACTCAGCTAATGCAATTTTGTTGTTCTTCTGCACTGTTATGTATTGATTGTTTACTACGTATGGTATTTCTGTTTCCTCTGTGATGTTTTTGTTTCTAAGAGAAAACTTTACATCTAAATTTTCCGAATCAGCGGTATTTAAAAAAGCACCTTTATAAGGTACTTTTTCATCTGTTATTCCTCTCCCTACCAAACTTCCCAAAACATTGGAATCTTGTCTATTTTTCGTTGGTAATAGTGGCTTGTTTTCCTGATCATTTCTTTCACCAACTTCTTTGGTAATATCTTGTATAACTTGGACAGTCTTCTTATCATTACCCGTTCTTTCTTGCTTAATTTGAAAAACATCATCTCCTGTTCCTCTTCTGAAAGCACCCTCGTCATAATTTGGATAGACTCCTTTCCGTTCTTCTTCGGTTAACTCCGCTCTTTCCGCTACGCTTCTTGCTTCTCTTTCTCCCATCAGGTTCTGATAAAATTGGAATTTAACCTTTTCATCTATTTCCTTTAAATTATAGTATTTTTTAATAAAACCGTCAACCAGCGCTTTTCTATACTTATCTCCGCCCTCTTTTGCGTCTTGCTCCTCTGCCTTTTTAACATCTTCCGGCATAAGATTCTCAAGATATTTTGCAAATTCATTTCTCACTACATTTAAAACTTTTTCAGGACTTCCTCCTCGTTCAAAGTCCTCAATAGCTTGTATACGGTGCTGAATCTCATGCAGCAGTGTCTTTTTAAACTGCTTTTCATCTCTAAAAATGTCTTCTCTTATCTTAATAGTGTTTGTAATCTGGTTAAAGCTTCCCCTTGGCGCTCCCTCCTCATTTTCTATAATTTCCAGGTTGACGTCTTCTAATTGCGGATATGCCTTATATAGATCGTCATGCTTTAGTACTTGCTTCAACTTTGATATGCTTTTATCGTTAAATTTTTTGGAAAGTTCGATATATTCAGTTCTCTCTTTATCTGTAATTTCTCCTCTTAAAAACTTCTCAAATAGTTCATTTGTACGCTTATATTCAGAATTGTCTAGTAAATCTGCATCTCCCCGAGTTCTGACTATGGCTTTGCTATCGTCTATCTCATATCGCCATTCATGATCATTTCCATATTTCCAGCCTGTTTTATACCATATTTCTTCTGCACTCTTGCCCTCTTCAAGCATCTGCGCGGCTTTCTGCTTCATCGTTAAATCTGCAGTGCGGCTTCTTTTGCCGGCCAAAGAATATTTTATGTTGCTTTTTTGCTCGGTGTTGGATATACTATTGGTAGAAGATGTTCGCAGGAATTGAGACTTCGGGTTCTTCCCGTATGAGCTCATTATGTCCTGTGTAACATCTTTTATTTTTGTTACATCTTTGAAAAGCTTCCCCCTTTTTATGTTCATAATATTTATAACTGCTTCATAGTAACGATCTCCTATTTTAAATAGTGTATCAAAATAATCAAATCCACCTGTTATATTTTTATGAATATGTCCATCTTTACCATCAGCTTCATTTCTAAAATTAACACCCGCATCTAAAAGATTGTCAATCTCGCCAGAAGTTCTTAATTTTGCCTCATATATATCTCCACTAATATATTTACTAGGATTTGAATACTCATCTCTTCCCTTCCCATTGACAAACATTTTATTATCAATTCCTACTACTTTTTCAACGAACTTTTCATTTATAATATCTTTTGCAATTCTAGGAAACTCTGATATATTATGTCCTTCAAAACGCTCCTGCATCTGATCCACTTCCACGAATCTCCGGCCGTCTTCAAATTGCTTTAATGAATACTTCACCTCTTCAGCTGAATTTTGGGATTTTATGTTGCTTTTTTGCTCGGTGTTGGATATACTATTATTAACATCAGGTTGGCGAGAAATGGCGTATTGTTGAACGCCTATCTCGTTGGCCTGTATTTTTTCTGTCAAAGTTTCATCTTTTCCATAAAACTTTTTAGCATATGCTACCTTTTCTCCGTTTTGTAAGACGCCTATTGAAAAATCAATCTTATATGCGTTGCTTCCATCGTAAAAGCTGACAGTCCTTGTATCAAAATTGATTATCCCTTGTTCTTTGTGGCGTTCATTCTTATCAGGTATATTGGAATTTTGCATTTTGGAGTTAGTCAACAATTCTTCGAGATTATAATTTACACTCTCATTAAGTGCCTTAATATCCTCAATACCTCCAACATTTTTAGGATATCTTCTAAACAGTTCGTTGTACATGTCTTTATCAGGTAATCTCTTAAGAATATATACGTCGCCATCTTGCAGCCTTATTGTCTTTCCAACTAAAGAATTGAATACTTCTCTCTGGCTCGCTCTCGTACCGTCATCTTTTACGAACGTCCCTTTTTCGGCTCTTACATATTCAGTACCGTCGGAGAGATTCTCCAATGAATATTTGACCTCTTCATCTGAATTTGAATATTTTATGTTGCTTTTTTGTTCGGTGTTGGATATACTATTAGTAGAAGATGTTCTGAGGAATGTAGACTTCGGGGTTTCCCCATATGAGCTACTGATGTCCTCAGTAACATCTTTTATTTTTGTTAAATCTTTGAATAGCTTTCCTTTTTCAACGTTTTTAATGTTTATAGTTCCCTGGAAATATTTATTTCCGATTTTAAAAATTGCATCAAAATAATCAAAACCGCCAATAACATCATTGTGTATATGTCCGTCTTTCCCGTCAGCCTCATTTCGGAAATTGAAGCCTGCATCAACTATGTTGTCTAATTCTATAGACGCTCTCATTTTAGCGTCGTGCTCCTCGCGACCAAGTTTTTTAACTGGGAATCCATATTCTCCCGCACTTCTGCCATTTACGAAAACACGATTGTCAATTCCTATCACTTTTCCCGCAAACTTTTCTTTAATAATCTTTGTCGCTAATGCTCCCTGCTCGCGCGTTGTTAGCCCATCAAAGGAAGTTGTATCTTTATCCACTTCCACGAATCTCCGGCCGTCTTCAAATTGCTTTAATGAATACTTCACCTCTTCAGCTGAATTTTGGGATT